>JBMOOH010000062.1:0-46798 GCA_049323795.1 Pseudomonadota bacterium | reverse complement strand
CGAATGTCCATCGAAAGGGGTTTCGTCATGAGGGCTGGCCTCCACACCCAGACCCCATCGTGAACCAGAAATCCCAACGCATGGGAATCCCCAAACGATTCACTCAAGCGTCATCACGCTCTAGCCGATCTCCCAGTCGTCCTCGCCCCGCAACTCGCCAATCGCCAGCCAGTCGGCGCGGACGCGCGCCACGCGCGTATCCCCCCAGGTCCGGAACACGATCACGAAGCCTTCGGGGTTGACCATCTCGGCCGATATGTCCGCCCGCTGGTTCGTCTTCTGGTCCATGTCCCACATCGACAGGGTGACCTGTACGGCCGGGTCGGCTGCGAAGGCCTCGCTGAAGATCACCGCCCGCCTCAGTTCGCGGGGACCCTGCCCCGTCCACATCGTGCCGCCATCCTGGAAATCGGAAAACAGGACCAGTGAACCCTGCTCGACCCCCAGAAGACTGGCACTTACGCGGTTCATCGTTTCGCTCCGACGCTGCAATCAACGCAGTTAGTGGAGGATTATGGAAAGAAGATGACCCGGTCGAAGCGAAGCGCGGCGCAGGATGACGGCGGGCTGCCCGACCCGCCCCGGTATCGCGGAGGGGTCCGGGGTTCCCGATGCGACGGAGGCGGCAGTGCGCCTGCACCGCAAGCTGCCGGGCAAGGCACGTGCCGGCGAGGCGGTCGCGGCGGCGGCCCCGTCAGGCGCGGGGTTCGAGCCCGATGCGCGAGCCCATCGCGACCATGTCGGCCATGAGCTTGACGACCTCGTCGGTCGGACCCGGCAGGTTCGCGGACTTCGCCGCGTCGTGACGGGCACGCAGCTCGGCCATCATCTCGTCGAAGATCGACTGGTTCATCTCGCTGACCGGGTGCGACCGCTCGGCCAGAACCGTGCAGGTCGTGCCCGTCACCTCGGCAAAGCCGCCGGTCACGGTGTAGTCCGTCTCGCCCTTGTCGCTGACGACGCGGAGGATGCCGGGCCGGAGCGTGGTGATGACCGGCGCGTGGCCCGCCATCACCGTCAGGTCGCCGTCGGCGCCCGGAATGCCGACCTCGCGCGCGTCGACCGACACCAGACGGCGTTCGGGCGACACGAGGTCGAAGTGGAGCGTATCGGCCATATCGAACCCCTTACGCCGCTTCGGCGGCGAGACGCTGCGCCTTGGCTTTCACTTCCTCGATGTCGCCGACCATGTAGAAGGCCGCTTCCGGCAGGTGGTCGTATTCGCCGTTCACGACCGCCTTGAAGGACGCGATGGTCTTGTCGAGCGGCACCTGCACGCCGGGCGAGCCGGTGAAGACCTGTGCCACGTCGAAGGGCTGCGACAGGAATCGCTGGATCTTGCGCGCACGGGCCACGGTCAGCTTGTCCTCTTCGGACAACTCGTCCATCCCGAGGATGGCGATGATGTCCTGAAGCGACTTGTAGCGCTGGAGGGTTCCCTGCACCGCACGGGCGACGTTGTAGTGCTCTTCGCCGACGATCATCGGGTCCATCAGGCGCGAGGTGGAATCGAGCGGGTCCACGGCCGGGTAGATCCCGAGCTCCGAGATCGCGCGGCTGAGAACGGTCGTCGCGTCGAGGTGCGCGAACGAGGTCGCGGGCGCGGGGTCGGTCAGGTCGTCGGCCGGAACGTAGATGGCCTGGACGCTCGTGATCGAGCCCGCCTTGGTCGAGGTGATGCGTTCCTGCAGCGCGCCCATGTCGGTCGCGAGCGTCGGCTGATAACCCACGGCCGACGGGATGCGGCCCAGAAGGGCCGACACTTCGGACCCGGCCTGGGTGAAGCGGAAGATGTTGTCCACGAAGAACAGAACGTCCGTTCCCGACTGGTCGCGGAACTGCTCGGCGACGGTGAGGCCGGTCAGCGCCACGCGGGCACGGGCCCCCGGCGGTTCGTTCATCTGGCCGTAGACGAGCGCCACCTTGGACTTCGTCAGGTCGTCCATGTTGATGACGCCCGATTCGATGAATTCGTGGTAGAGATCGTTGCCCTCGCGGGTCCGCTCGCCGACGCCGGCGAACACCGAATAGCCCGAATGCACCTTGGCGACGTTGTTGATGAGTTCCTGGATGAGAACCGTCTTGCCGACGCCGGCGCCGCCGAAGAGGCCGATCTTGCCGCCCTTGGCGTAAGGGGCCAGCAGGTCGATGACCTTGATGCCGGTGACGAGGATCTGCGCCTCGGTCGACTGCGAGGCGAAGTCCGGGGCCGGCTGGTGGATGGCGCGCAGCGTCGTCGAGGCGACGGGGCCCTTCTCGTCGATGGGCTCGCCGACGACGTTCATGATCCGGCCCAGGGTGGCGTCCCCCACCGGCACGCTGATCGGCCCGCCCATGTCCGTCACCGGCTGACCGCGCACCAGACCCTCGGTCGCGTCCATGGCGATGCAGCGGACGCTGTTCTCGCCGAGGTGCTGGGCCACTTCGAGGACCAGACGCTTGCCGTGGTTTTCCGTCTCGAGCGCGTTCAGGATCGCGGGCAGCGTATCGCCGAACTGGACGTCCACGACGGCGCCGATGACCTGCGTGACCTTGCCGGATGCGCCAGCGGCCGCGGCCGCCTTCGGTGCTCTTGCCATTCTTTCTCTCCGCTAGCCGTCAGAGCGCCTCGGCGCCCGAAATGATTTCGATGAGTTCCTTGGTGATCGCGGCCTGACGCGACCGGTTGTAGACGATGGTCAGGCGGTCGATCATGTCGCCCGCGTTGCGCGTCGCGTTGTCCATCGCCGACATCCGCGCGCCCTGCTCGGACGCGCCGTTTTCGAGAAGCGCCGTGAAGATCTGCGTCGCGACCGCGCGCGGCAGAAGGTCGGCGAGGATGCCTTCCTCGGAGGGCTCGTAGTCGTAGAGCGCCGAGGCGCCGCCGCCCGCCCCCTCGGCCTCGAACACGGCCGGAATGACCTGCCGCGCGGTCGGGATCTGGCTGATGACCGACTGGAAGCGGTTGTAGAAGATCGTGGCGACGTCGAATTCGCCCGCCGTGAAGCGGCTCAGCACGTCGGTCGCGACCTTCTGGGCCACGTCGTAGCCCATCTTCTTCACGTCGCTCAGGTCATGGTGGCCGATGAAGAGCTTCGCGTAGTCGCGCTTGAGCTGCTCGCGGCCCTTCTTGCCGACGGTCAGGATCCTGACCGTCCTGCCCTGACCCAGAAGCTCGATGATGCGGGCGCGGGCGAGGCGCACGATGGCCGTGTTGAAGCCGCCGCAGAGGCCGCGTTCGGAGGTCATCACCACCAGCAGGTGGACCTTGTCGCTGCCCGTCCCGGCCAGAAGCCGGGGGGCGCTGTCGGATCCCGCCGCGCCGCCGGCGAGGCCGGACACGACCGTCGCCATGCGCTCGGCATAGGGGCGTGCGGCTTCCGCCGCCTCCTGCGCGCGGCGCAGCTTGGCGGCGGCCACCATCTGCATGGCCTTGGTGATCTTGCGCGTCGACTTGACCGACGCGATCCGGTTCTTCAGCGCCTTCAGGCTGGGCATTCCCCTGTCCCTCCCCTCGCGCTCAGGCGAAGGTCTTGGCGAAGGCTTCGATCGCCGCGCGGATCGCCTTTTCGAGGTCGCCGGCAACCTTGCGGTCGTTCACGGTGATATCCTCGAGGAGCGCCTTGCAGTTCGTCCGCAGGTGCCTGAGCAGGCCCGATTCAAAGCGCCCGACATCCTTGACGGCGATGCTGTCGAGATAGCCCCTGGTGCCGGCGAAGATGATGCAGACCTGCTCGGCGTTCGTCAGCGGCGCATACTGCGGCTGCTTCATCAGCTCCGTCAGGCGCGCGCCGCGGTTCAGGAGCCTCTGCGTCGCCGCGTCGAGGTCGGAGCCGAACTGCGCGAAGGCCGCCATCTCGCGGTACTGGGCGAGTTCGAGCTTGAGGGGACCGGCGATCGACTTCATCGCCGAGGTCTGGGCGGCCGACCCCACGCGGGACACCGACAGGCCGGTGTTCACGGCCGGGCGGATGCCCTGATAGAAGAGCTCGCTTTCGAGGAAGATCTGGCCGTCGGTGATCGAGATCACGTTCGTCGGGATGTAGGCCGAGATGTCGCCCGCCTGCGTCTCGACGATGGGGAGCGCCGTCAGCGACCCCGCGCCGTGGTCCTTGTTCAGCTTCGCCGAACGTTCCAGAAGGCGCGAGTGCAGGTAGAACACGTCGCCCGGATAGGCCTCGCGCCCCGGCGGGCGGCGGAGGAGGAGCGACATCTGGCGGTAGGCGACGGCCTGCTTCGAGAGGTCGTCGTAGATCATCAGCGCGTGGCGGCCGTTGTCGCGGAAATACTCGCCGATGGCGGTCGCCGAGTAGGGCGCGAGGAACTGCATCGGCGCCGGGTCCGAGGCGGTCGCGGCGACGATGATCGAATAGGAAAGCGCCCCGCTCTCCTCGAGCTTGCGGACAAGCTGGGCCACCGTCGACCGCTTCTGCCCGATCGCGACATAAACGCAGTAGAGCTTCTTCGATTCGTCCGAACCCGCGGCCTCGTTGTAGGACTTCTGGTTCAGGATCGCGTCGAGCGCCACCGCGGTCTTGCCGGTCTGGCGGTCGCCGATGATGAGTTCGCGCTGGCCGCGGCCGATCGGCGTCATCGCGTCGATCGACTTCAGGCCGGTCGCCATCGGCTCATGCACGCCGCGCCGCGGAATGATGCCCGGCGCCTTGACGTCCGCGACGCGGCGTTCCTTCGACTTGATCGGCCCCTTGCCGTCGATCGGATTGCCGAGCGCGTCGACGACGCGGCCGAGAAGGGCGTCGCCCACCGGCACGTCCACGATGGCCCTGGTGCGCTTGACGGTGTCGCCTTCCTTGATCGAGCGGTCGTCGCCGAAGATCACGATGCCGACATTGTCGACCTCGAGGTTCAGCGCCATGCCGCGGATGCCGCCGGGGAACTCGACCATCTCGCCCGCCTGGACGTTGTCGAGGCCGTGGACGCGGGCGATGCCGTCGCCGACGCTGAGCACGGTGCCAACCTCGGCGACTTCGGCTTCCTTGCCGAAATTCCTGATCTGCTCCTTGAGGATCTTGGAGATCTCGGCGGCTTGGATACCCATTTATCCGACCTCTTTCATGGCGTTCTGGAGGGAGGCGAGCTTCGCGCGGATCGAGGTGTCGATCATCTTCGAGCCGACCTTGACGACGAGACCGCCGATGAGACCCTCATCGACGGCGACATTCAGCTTGACGGTCTTGCCGACCGACTTCGACAGGCTGTCCGCGAGCGCCTTCGACTGCGAAGGCGTGAGCGGCGCGGCGGCGGTCACGTCCGCCGTCACCTCGCCCTTCGCCTCGGCGATCCGGGCGCGGAGCGCCTTGACGAGCTGCGGCAGGACAAAGAGGCGGCGGCGTTCGGCCATCAGGCCGAGCGTGCCGGCGAAGGTGGCGCTGAGGCCCATCGCCCTGGCGAGGGCCGCAACCGCCCTGCTCTGATCCTCGCGCGAGTAGAGCGGCGACGAGATCAGGGCGCGCAGGTCGGCGCTGTCGGCGAGCGCGGCCGACAGCGCTTCCACGTCGGCTTCGAGTCCCGTCATGTCGCCGGTCTCGGCGACGAGTTCGAACACGGCCGTCGCATAGCGTCCGGCGATCCCTGCGGAAATCGAAGCTGGTTCCGACACGTCCACCCTTTCCGTCGTTTTCTTGCCCGGCAATCCGGCGTTTTTGCCGAGGCACGGCTGTGCGCGCACAAGGCCCGCCCGCCGAATTTGCGGCGTCCATAGCAGAGCATCGGCTACCTCGCAACCGCCTTCCGGGGAAAGGATCGGGGCCGGTTGCCGCGCCCCGCCCGGCCAGTCCAGCCAGTCCGGACCCCACCCCGGGCGTTCGCCGCGGCGCGCCCGGTGAGGGTCTTCGTCAGGCCGCTCCGGCCCGCCCGGACGCCTGAAAATCACGGCTCATATCGGCTCGGCCGACGGTGCCTGGAGAACGTCGAGCCCCCGCAGCGGGCGCTTCACGGCGGCCTTCAGCCCGCGCTGCGGCGAATGGACCTGCTTGGACACCTCGAGCATCAGAACCCCCCCGGCGAGCGCCGTCGTGATCCGGCTGCCGGCGCGTTCCCACATCTGGGCGGTGCGCAGCCAGAATCGCGCTTCGCTCGGGGGCGAGTAGAGCGCGGCGCGGCTGCGTTCGGGGGTGAAGTTGTGGCGGCGGAGCTGGGTGTCGAGCTGGCCCATCGAATAGGGCCGTCCATAGCCGAAGGGCGTCCGTTCCCGCCGCGACCAGAGGCCGGCGCGGTTCGGCACCACGAAGATCGCGCGTCCGCCGGGCCCGAGGACGCGCCAGCATTCGTCGAGAAGCGGGACCGGATTGTCCGAGGTCTCGAGCCCGTGCATCACCACGAGCCGGTCCACCGATCCGGTATCCAGGGGCCAGTTCATCTCTTCGCAGAGCACCGAGACGTTTTCCTCGCCAGGAGGCCACGGCATCACCCCCTGCGGACCGGGCATGAGTCCGATGACGCGCCTCGCTTCGGCAAGATAGGGACGCAGGAGCGGCACGGCAAAGCCGAAGCCCACCACGGTCTGGCCCTGCGCCTCGGGCCAGAGTTCCACGAGCCGGTCGCGGATGGCGCGCTGCGCCACACGACCGAGCTGCGTGCGGTAGTAGAAGTTCCGCAGGTCGAGAACGTCGAGGTGCATTGCGGATCGCGGGCCGTTCGGCAAGTGTTGCCGGCGACCATACGGGAAAACGCACCGGGAAAGCCATGTCTCTGGAAATCGTCACGGTTCCCTGCCTCAGGGACAACTATGCCTTCCTGGCCCACGACGGGGTGACGGGGGAAACGGCGGTCGTCGACGTTCCCGAACACGGGCCGATCCTTGCAGCACTTGCTGGACGGGGCTGGAAGGCGAGCGTGATCCTCGTCACGCATCATCACGCCGACCACATCGACGGGGTGCCCGCGCTGGTCGCGGCGACGGGGGCCAAGGTCGTCGGCGCGGCGGCCGATGCGCACCGGCTGCCGCCGCTCGATGTCCGGGTGAAGGAAGGCGACCGGGTGCGCGTCGGCGGCGAGGAGGGCACGGTGATCGACGTGTCCGGTCACACCGTCGGGCACATCGCGTTCCACTTCCCCGCGTCGAAGGCCGTCTTCACCGCCGACAGCCTGATGGCCTGCGGCTGCGGCCGCGTATTCGAGGGAACCTTCCCGCAGATGTGGGAGAGCCTGTCGAAGCTCGCCGCCCTGCCCCCCGACACGGCGGTGTATTCGGGCCACGAATACACCGCCTCCAACGCGCGCTTCGCCAGTTCGATCGAGCCGGGCAACCCCGACCTGGCGGCGCGCATCGCCGCGATCGAGACGGCGCGGGCGGCGGACAGGCCCACCGTGCCGTCGCTTCTGTCGCTGGAACTGGCGACGAACCCGTTCCTCCGGGCGCGGCTGCCGTCGGTCAAGGCGCTGGTCGGACTGCCGGATGCGACCGACGCCGAGGCTTTCGCCGAGATCCGTCAACGGAAGGACCGCTTCTGAGCCCGGCCCTTGAACGCGCGGCACCCCGATCACATTTTGTGCGGCGGGCGCGCAACAGTGCAAATCCCTGCACAAAGCCCTTGAAGCCGCCCGAATTCCACCGAAGTTTAATGGTATGAGGCAAAGGGTGGACCCAGGGTCCCGTGCCCGGGTCCGTCCCTGTGGAGAGGAGCACGGAACGTGCCGTCATTCTCGAACACGCTGGAACAGGCCATCCATGCCGCGCTCGCCCTTGCGAATGCGCGCCGCCACGAGCTTGCGACGCTCGAACACCTGCTGCTCGCGCTCATCGACGAGCCTGACGCGGCGAAGGTGATGAAGGCCTGCTCGGTCGACCTGGGCGAGCTCCGCAAGACCCTGACCGACTTCATCGACGACGACCTGTCCACCCTCGTCACCGACGTCGAGGGCTCGGAGGCGGTGCCGACCGCCGCGTTTCAGCGCGTGATCCAGCGCGCCGCGATCCACGTCCAGTCCTCGGGCCGGACCGAGGTCACGGGGGCGAACGTCCTCGTTGCCATCTTCGCCGAACGTGAATCGAACGCGGCCTATTTCCTGCAGGAACAGGACATGACGCGCTATGACGCCGTCAACTTCATCGCGCACGGCGTGGCCAAGGATCCGTCCTTCGGCGAGACGCGGCCGGTCACCGGCGCCACCGGGAACGAGGAGGCGCAGGCTGCGCCGAGCGACGCCGGAGAGGCAAAGGAAAGCGCCCTGTCGAAGTATTGCGTCGATCTGAACCAGAAGTCGCGCAAGGGCGATGTCGATCCCCTGATCGGCCGCGACGCCGAGGTGGAACGCTGCATCCAGGTCCTCTGCCGCCGCCGCAAGAACAACCCCTTGCTGGTCGGCGACCCCGGCGTGGGCAAGACGGCCATCGCCGAGGGGCTCGCGCTCAAGATCGTGCGGGGCGAGACGCCTGAAATCCTGTCGAAATCGACCATCTTCTCGCTCGACATGGGCGCGCTCTTGGCCGGCACCCGCTATCGCGGCGACTTCGAGGAACGCCTGAAGGCCGTGGTCAAGGAACTTGAGGATCACCCCGACGCCATCCTGTTCATCGACGAGATTCACACCGTCATCGGTGCCGGTGCCACGTCCGGCGGGGCGATGGACGCCTCGAACCTGCTGAAACCGGCACTGCAGGGCGGCAAGCTGCGCTGCATGGGGTCGACCACCTACAAGGAATTCCGCCAGCACTTCGAAAAGGACCGCGCCCTGTCGCGGCGCTTCCAGAAGATCGACGTGAACGAACCGACGGTGGACGACACGGTCAAGATCCTGATGGGCCTCAAGCCCTATTTCGAAAAGCACCACGACCTGCGCTACACCCATGACGCGATCAAGTCGGCGGTGGAGCTGTCGGCCCGCTACATCCATGACCGCAAGCTGCCCGACAAGGCCATCGACGTGATCGACGAGGCCGGGGCCGCGCAGCACCTCCTCGCGGAATCGAAGCGCCGCAAGACCATCGGCCCGCGCGAGATCGAGGCCGTGGTGGCCAAGATCGCCCGCATCCCGCCGAAGAACGTCTCCAAGGACGACGCCGAGGTGCTGAAGGATCTGGAGAAGACCCTCAGGCGCGTCGTCTTCGGTCAGGATGCCGCGATCACCGCGCTGTCGTCGGCGATCAAGCTGGCGCGCGCAGGCCTGCGCGAGCCCGAAAAGCCCATCGGCAACTACCTCTTCGCGGGGCCGACCGGCGTCGGCAAGACCGAGGTGGCCAAGCAGCTTGCGAGCACGCTCGGGGTCGAACTGCTGCGCTTCGACATGTCGGAATACATGGAGAAACACGCGGTCAGCCGCCTGATCGGCGCGCCGCCCGGCTATGTCGGCTTCGACCAGGGCGGCATGCTGACGGACGGCGTGGACCAGCATCCGCATTGCGTGCTGCTGCTGGACGAGATCGAGAAGGCGCACCCGGATGTCTACAACATCCTTCTGCAGGTGATGGACCACGGCAAGCTGACCGACCACAACGGCCGGCAGGTGGATTTCCGCAACGTGATCCTGATCCTGACGACGAACGCGGGCGCCGTCGAACAGGCGAAGTCGGCCATCGGCTTCGGCCGCGCGCGGCGCGAGGGCGAGGACACCGCCGCAATCGAGCGGACCTTCACGCCCGAGTTCCGCAACCGTCTGGACGCCGTGATCTCGTTCGCGCCGCTGCCGCGCGAGGTGATCCTGCAGGTCGTGGACAAGTTCGTCCTCCAGCTCGAGGCGCAGCTCATGGACCGCAACGTCCACATCGACCTGACGCCCGAGGCCGCCGACTGGCTCGCGGACAAGGGCTATGACGACCGGATGGGCGCGCGGCCGCTCGCCCGCGTCATCCAGGAGCACATCAAGAAGCCGCTGGCCGAGGAGCTTCTCTTCGGCAAGCTCACCAAGGGCGGCGTGGTGCGGGTGGGCGTGAAGGACAATGCGATCGACCTTCAGGTGATGCCCGCCGAGACGCCGCGCCTCGCCGGGGCGAAGCCGCCGCTTCTGACGGCGGACTGAGCGCCGCCGGGTACCCGACGGGCCCCCGAAAAGGACCCGGCCAAGGGCATCGGACCAAGGGGCCCGCGCAACGCTGCGCGGGTCCTTGTTCATTCCGGGCACTTCCGGCCACGCCGCGGGTTTTCACCGGGCAGACCAAGGAGACCTGAAACATCCCGCTCGCCCATGCACATCGGCGGGGCCTCGCTGAAGGAAGCGGGCTTCCCGCGGCGTCACGGATGCACGATCATGACCGCGATCCTTTTCCTTCCGGCCTTCGCGGGCCAGTGGTGGCTCGGCCGGAATGCCCATGAGGACGAACGGTCCCTGCACGCTGCCCCCGCGCTTCTCCCGGATCACATCGTTGGGGCCGGCCTCGACACCCGCTACGAACGGACGGACTGGCGGCCGGCATCGCCATCGGACAAGCATGGTCAGGACCTCGAGGACCCTGCCGATGACCGGTGAGCGCAGGTTTGCGGCCGCGACGGACCCGCCTGCGGCCGCCACCGAAGCCGAACCGGGAGCGTTCACGTGCCTCCCGCATGTGCGTGACCAGGCGATCCGCGCGTTCGGGCTGCCCTTTGCCGGCGGCTGACCGCCGCTACCGTTCGGTCAGCTTCAGTTCGATCCGCCGGTTCGCCGCCAGCGCCTCGGGGCTGTCTCCCTGGGCCACGGGGCGGTATTCGCCAAAGCCCGTGGCGGCCAGCCGCTCGGGCGGGAAGCCGAGATCGTGCTGCATGTAGCGCACCACCGACAGCGCGCGGGCCTGGCTCAGTTCCCAGTTGTCGGCGTATTTGCCGGTCCCCGACAGCGGCCTCTTGTCGGTGTGACCGTCCACCCGGACGATCCAGTCGATCTCCGGCGGGATTGCGGCGCGCACCTCGTCGAGGATCTTCACCACCCCCGCGATCTGCGCCCGCCCCTCCGGCGACAGGTCCGCCGACCCCGGCGCGAACAGGACCTCCGACGAGAACACGAAACGGTCGCCGACGACCCGCACACCTTCCCGCCCGGCGAGCAGCCGGCTCAGGCGCCCGAAGAACTCGGAGCGGTAGGCGGCCAGTTCCTTCGTCTGGTCCTTGGCCTGCGCCGCCTCGGCGCGCGCACTGGCGGCGTCGGCCTCGGCGCGCAGGCGTTCGGCCGCTTCGAGTTCCGCCCGCCGCTTCTGCTCGGCCGCAACCTGCGCGAGGGCCGAGTTGAGCCGCGTGCCGAGGGAGTCGATCTGCACCTTCGCATCGGCGTCCTTGGCCGCGGAGGCATCGAGCAGGTTCTGAAGCGCGCCGAGTTGGCCGCGCAGCGCGGTGATCTGCTGGTTCAGAAGCGCGACCTTGCGCGCCGCCTCCTCGCCCGCCGCCTTCTGGGTGGCGAGTTCGGTGCGCGCGGCCGCCAGGAGCGCGGCCTGCCGCTCGGCCTCGGTCGCCGTCGCCTGCACCTTGACCTCGGCGGCGAGCTTCGCGGCAAGGGCGGCGGCGAGCTGGTCGCGGATCGCCTGAAGGTCGCTGTCGCCGGCGGCCCTCGCCGCTTCCGCCGCTGCCCGGGCCGCCGCAAGCTCCGCGGCCGTCGAGGTCTGCGCCAGCAGCGCCGCGGCGAGCCTGGCGTCGAGGTCCTTCCGCGCCGCCTCGGCCGCGGCAAGAAGCGTCAGCGTGTCCTCGGCCTTCTTCCGCTCCTGCTCCAGCGCCAGAGTCATCGCGGTGAGTTCGTCCTCGGACGCCTTGAGCTTCTCGCGCAGAAGCCGTGCGGCCTCGGCCTCGACGACCCGCGCTGCCTCGGCCTCGGTCAGGCCCTTCTCCGCGGCTGCCGCGCGCTGCGCCTCGGCCGCATTCCTCGACCTGAGGTCCGCCACCAGCGCATCGAGCGCCTCGCGCCGCGCCGCCGCCAGACGCGCCTCCTCGGCCCGCGCATCGATCTCGGCCCGCGCCGAGGCGAGCGCGAGGTCCAGCGCCTCCTTGTCCGAGAGCAGGCGGGCCTTGTCGGCCGACAGCGCCGTCGCCTCGCCGCGCGCCCTGTCGCGTTCGGCGATCAGGGATGCGACCTGCGCCTCGAAGGTCGTGATCCTCGCATCGCGCTCCGCGAGGGCCGTCGCCTGCCCCTCGATCTGGCTCGTCAGCGTGACGATGAGGGCGGACTGCCGGTCGGCCTCGGCCTTCGCCGCGGCGAGGTCGCCCGACAGTCCGGCCACCCGACCGGACAGATCCGCCGTCCTGGCCCGTTCGAGCCCCAGCGCGTCGGCCAGCCCGGAAAGCTGCTGCGAGAGGTCCGCAAGTTCGTTGCCCTGCGTGTCGATCTTTTCCTGAAGCGTGTACTGGACGATCATGAAGACCGAGAGCACGAACATCAGGATCAGGAGGAGCGTCGTCATCGCATCGACGAAGCCCGGCCAGATGTTGGACTGGAATCTCTGCGCGCCGCGGCCGGACAGTGCCACGGCTCAGACCCTCCGCCCCGACGCCGGCTGGGTCGTCTCGGCCGAACGGCCCAGCGCGCGGACCGCCCGTGTCAGCTGGGCGATGTCGGCGCGAAGCTCGGCCATGCTCTCCTGGCGGCCGGCCGCGACCTCCTCGAGCAGCCGCAGAAGCTGCACGTCGATCGACCGCAGCCGCATCCGGCTCTCGGCGTCGCCCCCGTCCACGCCTGCGTCGGCCGCGTTCGTTTCCATGATGCGCACCATCTGCGCCTGGCTTTCGGCGATCCGCCCGAGAAGCCTTGCCGCGGCGTCGCCGTCGGGCGGCTGGGCCATCCTCTGCGTCAGGCGTTCGAGAGCCTGGGCAAGGCGGCCCATCCGCTCGTCTGTTGCCAGCCGCCGCGTCTCGGCCTCGGCCACCACGGTCTGCAGGGTCTCCATCTGCTCGACCATCTGGTCGAGAAGCCCGGCGAAGACGTTCTGGTCTCCGCCCGCATCGGTGTCCGGGGAAAAGCTCAGCCGGGTGAACGACGACACCCATTCCTCGAGCTCGCGGTAGAAGCGGTTCTGCCCGTGGGTGACGAAGAGTTCGAGCAGCCCCACGACCAGCGATCCGGCCAGCCCCAGAAGCGACGAGGAAAACGCGGTGCCCATCCCGGAAAGCTGGGTGCCGAGACCCGCCATCAGGTTCTCGAACACGTCGGTGGCGCTCTGGCCCTCCTGCGGGGCGAGCGCGCGGATCGTGTCCACGACGCCGGGCACGGTGGTGGCAAGTCCGAAGAAGGTACCGAGCAGCCCGAGGAAGATCAGCAGGCTCGAAAGGTAGCGCGTGATGTCGCGCAGCTCCTCGATCCGGCTGCCCACGGACTCGAGAATCGACCGTGCCGACGAGTTCGAGATCTGGCCGCGTTGCCCGCGCGACCGCAGAAGCGCCGCGAGCGGGGCAAGGAGCGACGGTGCGGCAGCGGTATCGAGGCCCGGGCGCTGGCTTGCAAAGGCCTCGATCCAGTTCACCGAATGGACAAGGGTGACGACCTGCCAGAAGCAGGACACGACCCCTATGGCGAACACGGCGATGATGGTGCCGTTCAGCCAGAGGTTCGACAGGAAGATCGGGAAGATCCTGGAAAACGCGAGGTAGGCCCCCGCGCCGACCAGCACGACGACGATGACCATCATCAGGATCTGCCGCACGGGCTGCGAAAAGGTCGGCTCGGCCGCGCGCGCGGGTCTGGTCATGCCCGTTCCCACCCCATCTGCTCTTGCGCGCGACAATAGGCAAGGCCACCCGGTGTCACAAGTCCCGCGGGTCCGTCCGGGCGGCGGCGAGCGCCCGGACCCGCTCGGCGAGCCAGTCGAGATCGGGGTCGGGCAGGCCGAGTTCGGACAGATGCGCGGCCGTGTTCCAGAGATAGTCCCGGTTCGGGCCGCGACCGCCGGACGAGTGCTGGATGATCTGCGCCTGCTCTTCCAGGGACAGGCCGCCGCAATACTGGGGATGGTTCCGGTCGATCACGTAGGTCACCGCCTCGACGCGGCGCCCGTCGCGCAGCCGCACCGCGTGGCGTTCCTCGAGATAGGCCGAAGAGATCAGTTCGCGGTCGCGCAGATAGGCGATCGTGGACCGCGCAGAGCCCGCGGCGACCCGGAACGCGACACCGTCGCAGTGTGACCCGGCCGCCCGGTCGAGCGCAAGGACGAGGCCCGGTTCGTCCACGGTCCCGCGGTGATGGATCGAGCGCATGCAGAACGACCGGTGCCAGCCGCCGAGCCGCGCCACGGCCCGCTCCTCGAACGTGAACCCCGGCTCCCAGATCAGCGAACCGTATCCGAACACCCACAGGTCTGCCGTCACGCCGCTTTGCCCTTGCCGCCGCAAGCGCCTATAGACAGCATCCGGGTTCCCGAGGAAAGGCCGCCATCTTGCGTTTCGTCGTCTGGCTCACCGCCGTGCTGTTCGTCGCCTATTCCGGCTACTGGGTCGTCGGCTCCCGGGCTGCCAGATCGGGTGCCGAAGCCGCCCTGGTCGAACTGCGCGGCGCGGGACGGGCCGACTTCGCGTCGGTCACGATCGCAGGGTTCCCGTCGCGCTTCGACCTGACGATCAGCGAGCCGCGGCTGACGGACCGGGCGAGCGGCCTCGCATGGTCGGCACCCTTTCTGCAGGTTCTGGCGCTTTCCTATCGCCCGAACCAGATGGTCGTCGTCTGGCCGGACGACCAGACCCTCACGGTCGGATCCGCGACGGTGGGGCTGACGACCGAGGATCTCCGGGCGAGCGTGACGGTCGGCGCCTCGACCGCGCTTCCGCTCGACCGGCTCACCCTTGTCGGACAGGCGCCGCGCGCCGCCTGGGCCGGGGGTTCGGTCGCGGCGGACGAACTCCGCTTCGCCACGGCGCGCGTGCCCGCCGCGCCGGGGGCCCCGGCGAACGCCCACCGTCTGGGCCTGGCCGTCACCGGGCTGCGGCTGCCGGGGGACCGCCTGCCGGCGGCGCTCCAAGCGGTGCCGGCAGCGATCAGCCTCGACGCTGTCGCCGCCTTCGCCGCACCGGTCGACCGGACGGCGCTCGACGGGCTGCCCCCGCTCACCCGGCTGTCGCTGGCCGCGGCCACGATCGCCTGGGGGGCGGTGACGGGCAGGGCCACGGGCGAGGTGTCGGTGACGCCGGCCGGCCGGCCCGAAGGCCGCATCGACGTCACCATTGCCGGCTGGCGCACTGCCCTCGAGGCGGCAGAAGCCTTCCGGCTGATCCGCCCGGAGATCGCCCCCACCGTCGGGAACGTGCTCGAGACCCTGTCGCGCGGGACACCCAACCCCGACGAGATCCGCATTCCGGTCGATTTCCGGTCGGGTCTCGTGTTCCTCGGGCCGCTGCCCCTCGGCCCGGCCCCGGTCCTGCCGGGCTACCGGCAGTAGCCCTGGGTCTTGCGGGCCGTGTCGACGTGGAAGTGGTCGCGGTGGGCCCGGTCCGCCGCCGGACCGACGACCGTTCCGAAACTCTGGCAGGCCGTCCACTGGACGGCCTGCAGTATCCGTCCCCGGGCGCCCCTGCCCCAGTGCCAGAGGACGTTCAGCACCTCGCCGTCGTTCAGGACGAATCCGCCGATGTCCACCGCCTTGCCGCGGCCGTGCTCGCTGATCCGGTTGCCGGGCCTGTTGTTCACCGGCCGGCAGGCATAGCTTCCCCTCACGTCGATCTGCCGGACGCCGCCGCCGCGGTTCCCGACCGCGGGCTTCAGCCCCTCGTCCACCCAGGCCCGCAGCGAGAGGGCGGTCCGGCAATCGACGATGACCGGGGTGGACAGCGCAACGCCCGAAACCTCGCGCAGCTCCACGCCTCCGGCCAGTCCGCAGCCGCGGATCCGGCCGACGATCGCGGGGATCGTTCTGCCCACCAGCCCGGGGTCGCCGCAGATCGCACCGCCCGGTCGGGCCGCCGCACCGGGACTCGCAGCCCCGGGACCGGCGGGCGGCGGGGCGTCGGCCGCGGCCAGCGGACGCGGGGCGGAACGGTGGGACTGCGACAGGGCATCCGCCCGGGCGACCGCCGTCATCGGCCAGAGGGCAAGCGCGGCCAGAACCAGAGGGCCCGCCCTCACGCGCCGCCCGCCTTGCCCCGCCCGAAGTCCGGGGCCGCCGTGTCCTGCCCCGCCTCGATGATCCCGCGGCGGATGGCGCGGGTCCGGGTGAAATAGTCGAACAGGTGCTGCCCGTCGCCCAGCCGGATCGCCCGCTGCAGCGCGAACAACTCTTCGGTGAAGCGCCCGAGGATCTCGAGCGTTGCCGCCCTGTTGGTCAGGAACACGTCGCGCCACATGGTCGGGTCCGAGGCGGCGATCCGCGTGAAGTCGCGGAAACCGCTGGCCGAGTATTTGATGACCTCGCTTTCCGTCACCCGGCCCAGATCGTCGGCCACGCCCACCATCGTGTAGGCGATGAGGTGCGGGGTATGCGAGACCACCGCGAGTACGAGATCATGGTGCGCCGCGTCCATCTCGTCCACCAGCGCGCCCATCTTCCCGAAGAGAAGCCGGAGTTTTGCCACCGCGCCCATGTCCGCCTCGGCAAGCGGCGTGAGCAGCCACCAGCGGTTCTGGAAAAGCGTGGCGAAGCCCGACCGGGGGCCCGAATACTCGGTCCCCGCGAGGGGGTGGCCGGGGACGAAATGGATGCCGGGCGGCATGTGCGGGGCCACGGCGTCGATCACCGCCTGCTTGACCGAGCCGACATCGGTGACGGTCGCGCCCGGCTTCAGGTGCGGCCCGATCTCGGCGGCGACGGCCCCCATCGCGCCCACGGGCACCGCGAGCACCACGAGGTCGGCATCGTGCACGGCCTCGGCCGCCGTCGCGCGAACGCTGTCGCAGAATCCGATCTCGAGCGCCGCCGCGCGCGTCTCGGCGGTCTTTGCATGGCCCGCGATATGGCCGGCGAGCCCGGCCTGCTTCATCGCATGGGCCATCGACGACGCGATCAGCCCGAGCCCGATCAGCGCCACCCGCTCGTAGAGGACGGGCATCAGACGAGGCCCTTGAACTGTCCGACCGCATGGGCGACGCGCCGGCACGATGCCTCGTCGCCCACGGTGATCCTGAGGCAGTTGGGCAGCCCGTATCCGGCTACCCGCCGCACGATCAGGCCCTTCGACTGGAGGAACGAATCGCAGGCCTCGGCCTCGGCCTGGTCGGCGAAGCGGGCGAGGATGAAGTTCGCGGTCGAGGTGTCGGACGGCACCCCCCGCTCGGCCAGGGCCTTGGCGAGCCAGGCGCGCATCCGGGTGTTCTCTTCGCGGCAATGCTCGACATGCTCGCGATCGCGCACCGCCGCCTCGGCCGTGTCGAGCTGCGCGTTCGAAAGGTTGAACGGCCCGCGCACGCGGTTCAGCACATCGACGACGGCCTTCGGGCCGTAGCCCCAGCCGATCCTGAGCCCGGCGAGACCGTATATCTTCGAGAAGGTGCGGGTCATGAACACGTTCGGCCGTCCGCTGGCGAGCTGCGCCCCGCCGTCGTAGCCCTTCACATACTCCGCATAGGCCCCGTCGATGACGAGGATCACCTGCGGCGGCAGGCCGTTCGCCAGACGCTCGAGCTCGGGCAGGCCGATCATCGTGCCGGTCGGGTTGTTGGGGTTCGCGAGGAAGACAAGCTTCGTCCTCGGTCCGCAGGCGGCAAGGACCGCATCGACATCGGTGGTCCGCTCGCGCTCGGGCACGGCGACCGGCCTGGCCCCGGCCGCCAGCGCCGAGACCCGGTACATGAGGAACCCGTGCTCGGTGAAGACGACTTCCGTGCGGGGGCCGGCGTAGCACTGGCAGAGCAGGTGGATGATCTCGTCCGACCCCGCCCCGCAGATGATCCGCGCCGGGTCGAGGCCGTGCACCTCGCCGATCGCCTGCCGAAGCGCCTCATGGCTGGTCGAGGGATAGCGGTGCAGCCTGTGGACCGTGCGCGCGAAGGCTTCCTTGGCCTTGTCCGACGGACCGAACGGGTTCTCGTTCGAGCTGAGCTTCACCGCGTCGGACAGCCCCGCGACCTGCGCGGCGCCCCCTTCGTAGAGGACGATGTCGAGTATCCCCGGCTGAGGACGGATCGGATCGGTCACGGCGCATCCCCCCGCCGGGCGGCAAACCCCGGCTCGCGCGCTTCTTATCGTGCAATCCGCTGCAATTCCAGCCGCATGTCCGCGGTTGCTTGCGGACCGCGGCAGGGGTGCACCGCCCCGCCCTCCGCATCGTCCCGAACATCGGGCGGGACCGGGCGGTGCCCGCCGCCCGCCGGGCTGCGCGCAAGCGAAGGGCCGCCCGGTCGCCCGGACGGCCCCCTGGACCCGGCTCCGGCCGGATCAGTTCTTGGCGAAGTATTCGACGACGAGGTTCGGTTCCATCACCACCGGATAGGGCACGTCGCCCAGACCCGGGGTGCGGACAAAGGTCGCGGTCAGCTTGTGATGATCGACCTCGAGATAGTCCGGCACGTCGCGCTCGGTCAGGCCCACGGCCTCGAGCACCAGCGCCATCTGCCGCGACCTGTCGCGGACGGCGACCACGTCGCCCTCCTTCACCCGGTACGAGGCGATGTTGACGCGCGCGCCGTTCACCGTGACGTGGCCGTGGTTCACGAACTGGCGGGCGGCAAAGATGGTGGGCACGAACTTGGCGCGATAGACGACCGCATCGAGACGGCGCTCGAGAAGCCCGATCAGGTTCTCGCCCGTATCGCCCGTCACGCGGGCGGCCTCGACGTAGATCTTGCGGAACTGCTTGTCGGTCAGGTCGCCGTAGTAGCCCTTGAGCTTCTGCTTGGCGCGGAGCTGCGTGCCGAAGTCGGAAAGCTTGTTCTTGCGGCGCTGGCCGTGCTGGCCGGGGCCGTATTCGCGCTTGTTGACCGGCGATTTCGGACGGCCCCAGATGTTCTGGCCCATCCGGCGGTCGATCTTGTACTTGGCAGAGGTGCGCTTGGTCACCGCTGATCTCCTTCAGGTTCAGGCCCTTCCGGGCGCTTGAAGGGCGTTGTCCTTCTTCCCTCGCGGGACGACAGGCTTCCCCTTGCGGGGTCCGCCAACACCAATGGATGTGCCCGGGCCTGGACCCGGGACGGGCGGCTTATACAGGCGGGAATGGCGGAGTCAACCGGCCGTCCGGCGGGCTCGGCGCCGCGGCCTCGGCAGATGGCCCTGCGCGGGACCGGCCAGGCTGGCCGCCGCCGCGCCACCCGGGCATGCGCCCGTTCCTGCGCCCGTTCAGGCCGCCCGGTGGCGCAGGATCGCCGCTTCCGGGGCGGTCAGGTTGCGGCGGGCGAAGGCGCCGTAGGCGAAGGGATCGCGCTCGAGGTCCGGCATCAGCGCGAACAGGGCCGCGCGCTGGCCGGGCTCGACCTGGTCGAGCCGGGATGCGGCGGGATGGAAGGTCTCGGTCTCGGCACCGTTGGCCCGGATCACCTCGTGGCGCTCGGTCAGAAGGTGGATGTAGGTCACCTCGGTCAGCCGGGTCTCGAACTTCACCGCAGCCCCGTCCACCAGGTCGCGGGCGGCGACGAGCACCTCGTCGGCATTGAAGAGCGCGCGCGCCGCCGACCCGCGCACCAGCATCCGGTGATCGGGAGAGACGACAAGGTCCGACCTCGGGCAGCCCGCGCCGATCGAGCCCGCGCGGATGCGGACGGGGCGAAGCTCGGGCATCGCGAAGAGCCTGGCGCCGGTCAGCCGGCGGCGGCCCGTCCACAGGATTTCCTGCGGGCCGCCGTCCCTGGTCGCCAGCAGATCGCCGGGACGCAGGGTGTCGATCGGCCGGTCGCCCGAGGGCGTCGAGATCGCCGTGCCGGGCGTGAAGCAGATGACCCCGCCCGAGGCCGCCGACCGCGCCGGGGTCTCGACGGTCCGTCCCACGACCCAGAGATCGGTATCGCGCGGCGGCTCGGCGCCCGAGAACATCAGGAGGCGCGCCCGGCTTGCAGGAACCTCGATCAGGCTGACTGCAAAGCTCCGGCGGCCGTCCGTCACGACGAAACCGTGCTGCGGCGCAACCTCGTCCTCGCGGAGCGCGGCCGGATTCCGGCCGGCCACGGCCGCCCCCATCAGCCGGCGGACGATCCTCGCGGCCCGCCTCCGGCGCTCGGCCTCGCCTTCGCTGTCGCACAGAAGCAGCAACTCGGCCGGGCCGTCGACGCGGACGGACCTGCCCGTCCAGCGCCAGATCGCGCCCACGCAGAGCGCCTCGGTGGGTGCCGCCACCGCTCCGTCGATCTCGGTCTGCGCCCACGATATGACGAACGTGCCCCGGTAGCCCGCCTGCATCCCTGCAACCGCCCTGATGTTCTTGTCGGGCCTTCCGGCCCTCTTGCGGGAACCGTAACATGCGGCTTCCGCGACCGGAAGTGGCGCGGCTGCATCACGCCCCGGATTCCGCGCCCCCGGCCATCAGGAGGCGTGGCAGGAAAGCCGAGGGGGCGGCGCCCCGGGTCAGCCGAGGACGCGGTAATGCGCCTCGACGGGGTTGAGGCCGTTGATCGGCAGGATGTCCTGCGGGCAGGCCGACATGACGACGACGCAGTCCATCACCGCCCGCAGGATCACGTGATCCCCCGGCTTCGACCGCGGCTCGCCCCACTGGATCTTTCCATCGGGGCCGACGGGGATGTTCATCCAGAGGTTCAGGGGGCTCGGCGTCTCGGGCGCCTTCAGCCCGATCGCCCTCAGCGCCGCATGGAGGTTGTCGGTGCAGTTGTCGTGGTAGTCGGTGCAGCCGAGAAGCCCGTAGCGGTAGTCGTCGCAGGCCGCGATGATCGTGTCGTGGATGCCGGGCGAGGTATCCTCTTCCCACAGCAGGATCGGACGGCGGCGGTTGGTGACGAGCGCGTGGCCCTTCGTCGGAAGGATCGTCCCGATGGTCGGGCGGAGGTGCTCCATCGACAGGAACTCGCCCAGGTCCTCGGACGAGAAGGCCCAGGTATCGACGACCTGGTGGCCATGCGTGTTGACGATCTGGATCGCCTGCCCCGCGGTCAGCCGCGCGGCGCGGCCGCGGCGGGCGGGGATGGTGTGAAGCTCGGTCATCGGGCGGTCTCCTGCGTGTCCGGGCCGAAGAGAGCGCGCTTCACCTCCGCGTGCAAGATGGCGGCGCAGGACGGTGGCGCAGGACGGTGGCCCGGCCCCGCTTCACGAGCACTTCGAATAGCCGCAGTTCGGGCAGGTCAGGCAGCCTTCGACCATGACCATCCCGAACTGCCCGCAGCTCGGGCAGGCGGGTCCGCGGCCGCCGTCGTTGACGGCGATGCGCCCCGCCCGCAGATCGGCCTTCGGGTCCGACTTCAGCCCCGCGCCCTCCGCGCTCAGGAACCCGATCGCGATCATGTGCCGCTCGATCACCCCGCCGATGGCGGCCAGGATCGAGGGGATGTAGCGCCCCTCCATCCACGCGCCGCCGCGCGGGTCGAACACGGCCTTCAGTTCCTCGACGACGAAGCTGACATCACCGCCCCGCCGGAACACCGCCGAGATCATCCGGGTCAGCGCCACTGTCCAGGCGAAATGCTCCATGTTCTTGGAGTTGATGAAGATCTCGAACGGACGCCGGTGCCCGCCCTGCACGATGTCGTTGATCGTGATGTAGAGCGCGTGCTCGCTGTCGGGCCACTTGACCTTGTAGGTCGCACCCTCCAGCGATGACGGCCGGTCGAGCGGCTCGGACAGATAGATCACCTCGCCGTCCTTTGCCGCCGCCACGGCCTGCGCCGCCACGGGGGCTGCCGCCTCGCTGACCGTCAGCACCGACCCCGTCACCGCGTTCGGGCGATAGGTGGTGCAGCCCTTGCAGCCCTGGTCCCAGGCGGCCATGTAGACGCCCTTGAAATCGTCAAAGGAAATGTCCGCCGGGCAGTTGATGGTCTTGGAGATCGACGAATCCACCCATTTCTGCGCCGCCGCCTGCATCTTCACATGGTCGAGCGGCGGCAGGGTCTGGGCGTTGACGAAATAGCCCGGCAGGTCGGCGTCGCCATGCATCTGCCGCCACATCTGCACGGCATAATCCACCACCGCTTCCTCGGTGCGGCTGCCATCCTTCTGCAGCACCTTCCGGGTGTATTCATAGGCAAAGACCGGCTCGATCCCCGACGACACATTGCCCGCATAGAGGCTGATGGTGCCGGTCGGCGCGATCGAGGTCAGCAGCGCATTGCGGATGCCATGCTGGCGCACCGCGTCGCGCACGAAACCATCCATGTTCGCCATATTGCCCGAGGCGAGGAATTTCTCGGCGTCAAACAGCGGAAACGCCCCCTTTTCGCGCGCCAGATCGACGCTGGCCAGATAGGCCGAGCAGGCGATCTTGTGCATCCAGATTTCCGTCTGCCGGGCGGCCTCGTCGGACCCGTAGCGCAGGCCGAGCATCAAGAGCGCATCGGCCAGACCCGTCACGCCCAGTCCGATCCGCCGTTTCGCCCGTGCCTCGGCTTCCTGCTGCGGCAAGGGGAAGCGGCTGGCATCGACGGTATTGTCCATCATCCGGACCGCGATGCGCACCAGATCGTCCAGCGCCCTGGGGTCCAGCCGCGCCTTCTTTCCGAACGGGTCGATCACCAGCCGCGACAGGTTCACCGACCCGAGCAGGCAGGCCCCGTAGGGCGGCAGGGGCTGTTCGCCGCAGGGGTTGGTCGCGGCGATGGTCTCGGCATACCAGAGGTTGTTCATCGCGTTGATGCGGTCGATGAAGATGACCCCCGGCTCGGCATAGTCGTAGGTTGCCCGCATGATGCGGTTCCAGAGGTCGGCGGCCTGCACGGTGCGGTAGACCTTGCCGTCGAAGATCAGGTCCCACGGCCCGTCCGCCTTGACCGCCGCCATGAACGGGTCGGTGACGAGGACCGAGAGGTTGAACATGCGAAGCCGCGCCGAATCCTGCTTGGCCGCGATGAAGGCCTCGATGTCGGGGTGGTCGCAGCGCATCACCGCCATCATCGCGCCGCGGCGCGAGCCGGCCGACATGATCGTGCGGCACATCGCGTCCCAGACGTCCATGAACGAGAGCGGCCCCGAGGCATCCGCCGCGACCCCGTGGACGAGTGCGCCCTTCGGCCGGATGGTCGAGAAGTCGTAGCCGATCCCGCCGCCCTGCTGCATGGTCAGGGCCGCTTCCTTCAGCGCCTCGAAGATGCCGGCCATGCTGTCGGGGATCGTGCCCATGACGAAGCAGTTGAAGAGCGTGACCGACCGGCCCGTCCCCGCCCCCGCCACGATGCGGCCCGCGGGCAGATACTTGAAATCCTCCAGCGCCGCGTAGAAGTGGACTTCCCAGTCATCGGGGTTCCTCTCGACCGCCGCCAGCGCCCGCGCGATGCGCCGCCACGTATCCTCGACCGTCACGTCCAAGGGCGTGCCGTCCGCCTCTTTCAGGCGGTACTTCATGTCCCAGACGGACTCGGAGATGGGCGCGGCGAAGCGGGTCATGGGGACGCCTTGGTGGTCTCAGGGAGGGACGACCACAATACATCGTGGACGGCATCGGGTCCAGTCGGCCGGGCAGCACGCCGGCACTTTCCCGTTGATTGCAGTACGGAACGGCGCTTAGCTGCCAACGGGTCGGCGCCCCAGAGGGCGCAGAACGGGGGGACCGATGTCGAACGAAGCTCTGGCCGAGGCCTATTTCGCCGCCTGGATCGCCCATGACGCGGATGCGATCCTTTCGACGCTGGGGCCGGAGGGCACCTACGAAGACCCCGGCACGGGCGGCCCCATCAAGGGCGAGGCGTTCCGGGCCTATGTGACGGGCCTCTGGTCGGCCTTCCCCGACCTGACCTTCCGGATCGAAAGCCACGCGGCGACCGGCCCCTCGACCTCGGCCGCGCAGTGGGTCATGCGGGGGACGAACACCGGGCCGATGCGGGGGGCGCCGCCGACCGGCAGGACGGTCGAGGTGCGGGGCGCGGACTTCTTCGCGTTCCGGGACGGCCGCATCGCCTCGGTCACCGGCTACTTCGACAGCGCCGCCGTGCCGCGGCAGATCGGGCTCGACGTGATCGTCCAGCCGTCGCAGGTCGGGCCGTTCAGGTTCGGCATCTCGACCGTCGTGCAGACCGGAAAGCGCGACGTGCCGGGTGCGGTGTCTCTGACCCATCTGGAGGCACGGGGGCCGGAGGAAATCCTGAAGGTGCGGGCAGACACCCGCGCGACCCTGATCGACATGCTGAAGATGGACGGGTTCATCGGCGCGACGACCAGCACGGCCGGCAACCGGATGGTCACGATCACCGCATGGAAGGACGCCGACAGCGCGCGCCGGGTGATGCGCGAGGGCGCGCATGCGCAGGCGATGAAGGGCATGCTGAGCGGCGAGCTGGCCGACGCCGGGCGCACCTCGGTCTGGGTTCTCGAACGCGACAACGGGGCGCTCGTCCGCTGCTCGTCCTGCGGGAAGATGACGCGGAGCCCGGAACCGGGGGCGCCCTGCCGCTGCGGGGCCGACCTGCCCCCGCCCGCGCCGTTCTGGTAGCCCCCCGCTGTCAGGCTGTCTCACCGCCGGACCGCCTTGATCTTGCGCCCCCGCCCTCTAGGATCGCGAGGGATCGGGGGCGTCAAGCGGTGATTCACCTTCTCAAGCTCAGCGTCGGGTCGGAGAGCGTGGAGGACCACGAAAGCTGGCAGCGCGCGCATTTCGGCGGGCGGAACCCGGTGCACGTCACCCGCATGTGGCCCAAGCGCGAGGCCGAGGTGCTGGACGGGGGCTCGCTCTACTGGGTCGTCAAGGGGTTCGTCCTCTGCCGCCAGCGGATCGTCGGGCTCGAGGAGCGGCGGGGCGCGGACGGCATCCTGCGCTGCGGGCTGGTGCTCGACCCCGAGATGATCCGGACCGAGGCGCAGCCGAGGCGGGCCTTCCAGGGCTGGCGGTATCTGGAGCCGAAGGACGCGCCGCGCGACCTGAAGGCCGGCCGGATGACCGCCGAGCCGCTGCCGCCGAAGCTGGTCAGCGCGCTCGCGGAGATCGGGCTGAGGTGAGGGCGGAAAGTTCAGGCGCCGGGGGCTCTGCCGCCGGCGTCGTTGCACAGCCTTCCCGAGGGGGGGGCACATCGTGAATCCCTGCGGTCAGACGAGGCCGTATGGGCACGCCCCGCCCGCCCGGCTACCGCACCACGGACTGGTCCGGCCGCGTCGCGCCGCATGAGCGGAGCCCCTGCCGCCGTGCCGATGGTCCGCTCAACCTGCTGATGGACAGCACCGGCATCACGTTCCCCGGCGATGGCGGGTGGCAGGCCCGCAAGCATGGACCGCCAGACCGCCGAGATCCAGATCCGCGTCGCCTGACACCGGCGGGGAAAGGAGAGGCCACGCCTCAGGCGCGAGTTCTGCAGCAACGCCGGGCCGATCCGCCACTTGCCGGGACTGAACACCTAGAGTCGCGGTCCGGGCGCACCGATGCGGGCGGCCAGATCCGCGAGGGCGGTGTGCTCGGCAGCGCCCCAGTCCGCGCCTCTCGACGCGTAGAGGACGGCCTCGGACCGCAGGATCAGCCCGTCGGCGAGGGGCTTGAGGTGGTTCGCCCTCAGCGTCTCGCCCGTGGTGGTAATGTCCGAGACAGCCTCGGCGGTGCCGTTCTTCACGGTTCCTTCCGTCGCGCCCTGGCTGTCGACGAGGCGGTAGTCGGCCACCCCCACCCGGGTCAGGAAGTCGCGGGTCAGGCGGTGGTATTTGGTGGCGATGCGCAACCGGTGGCCATGCGCGCGGCGGAAGGCGGCGGCGGCGGCGTCGAGATCGTCGAGCGTGTCGACGTCGATCCAGGCGGCGGGGACCGCGATCATCAGGTCGGCCCGGCCGAAGCCCAGGGGGGCGACCTCGGCAACGATGGCGTCCCAGCCGGGGAGCGTCTCGCGGACCACGTCCATGCCGGTGACGCCGAGGTGGATGCGGCCCGCGGCCAGTTCGCCCGCGATTTCTCCCGCCGAGAGGAGAATGACTTCGACGCCCTCGATTCCGTCAATCCGGGCGGCGTATTCGCGATCGGCCCCGGAGCGGCTGACGGTGAGGCCGCGCGCGGCGAACCAGTCGGCGGTCTGGTCCATGAGCCGGCCCTTGGACGGGATGCCGAGGCGGAGGGTCATGTGATCCCCCCCCCGAGTCCCCCAAGATCGGTGACGAGCCCGGGTCGGATGATGCCGCCGACGGCCGGGATCGAGCGCCCCGCGCCGAGCACGGCGGTCAGCGCGTCGTAGCGGCCGCCGCTGGCGACGGGAGGAAGCGCGGGGTCGGCGGCGTGGAAGGAAAAGACGAAGCCGTCGTAGTATTCGAGCGTGGTGCGGCCGTGGCTCGCCTCGAAGGCGAGGCCGGTCACGTCGACCCCCCGGCCGTCGAGCGCGGAGAGGCGCCCGGCCATGCGGGCAACGGCGGGGACGATGGCGGGAAGCGCGCGGGCGATGTCCTGAAGCTCGGTGAGGGCTTCGGGCGCGGTCGCGCTCAGGTCCATCAGGCGGTCGAGGAGGGCGACTTCCTCTGCCGAGATCGGCGGCGCGGCGGCGTCCTCGCGGAGCGCGGCGATGCGGGCGGCGATTTCCTCTTCGCTGCGCAGCCCGATGAGGGGGGCGTCGAACCGCGCCGCGCCATCCAGAAGCGCCCGGCGCGTCTCGGGCACCGGCGTCTGCCCGCCGTAGCGGTCGAGAAGCGCCTTGAACCGCGCGGGACGCCAGACGTGGCGGAGGAGCGCGGCCTTGCGGGCGGGAAGCGTGTTCAGGCCGCGGACGGCGGCCATGAGGATGCCGAGGTCGCCGGTGACGGGACGCAGGCAGAGCGGTTCGAGAAGCCCGGCGAAAAGCGCGAAGACCTCGGCATCGGCGCCGGTGGGATCGTCGCGGCCGAAGACCTCGTAGCCGACCTGGATGTATTCCGGGCGGCGGGGGCCGGGCCTGTCCTGCTTGCGGAAGACCTCGCCCAGGTAGGCATAGCGCGCGGGGTCGGCGCCCTGCGCCATGTGCATCTGCACGACCGGCACGGTGAAGTCGGGGCGCAGCATCATCTCGCCCCGGATCGGGTCCGAGGTGACATAGGCGCGGGCGCGGATGTCCTCGCCATAGAGGTCGAGGAGGGTGCCGGCGGGTTGCAGGATGTCGGTCTCGACCGGGACGGCGCCCTGGCCAAGGAAGGCGGCGAGGATCGTCTCGGCCGCGGCGCGGGCGTCCTGCTTCGTCGCCATCAGGGCTGCCCGAGCATCTTCCGGACGGCGGCGACCAGTTCGCCGCGCGGGACTTCCACCTGAGCGGGCCGCGCCTTCCATTCCTCGAGGCTCGCACTCTCGGCGATCTTCGCACCGAGGACCAGGTCCTTGAGGATGACCGTGCCCTTGACCGCCTCGTCGCCGCCCTGGATGACGGCGACGGGCGAGGCACGCTTGTCGGCGTATTTCAACTGGTTGCCGAAGTTCTTCGGATTGCCGAGATAGACCTCGGCCCGGATGCCCGCGCGGCGCAGCTCGCCCGCCATCGCCTGGTAGTCGGCCATCCTGTCGCGATCCATCACGGTGATGACGACCGGGCCCCGTTCGGTGCCGGAGGTCCGCCCCTTGGCACGGAGCGCCGCGAGCAGCCGGTCCACCCCGATCGACACCCCCGTCGCCGGCACCGCCTGCCCGGTGAAGCGCTTGACCAGATCGTCATAGCGCCCGCCCCCCGCGACCGACCCGAACTGCCGGGGGCGGCCGTTGTCGTCGAGAATCCCGAAGGTCAGCTCCACCTCATAGACCGGGCCGGTGTAGTACCCGAGGCCCCGCACGACCGAGGGGTCGATCACGATACGGTCGGGGCCGTAGCCCTGCGCATCAAGGAGAGATGCAATGGTTTCAAGCTCTTGCACGCCATCAAAGCCGATAGTTGAACCTTGAACTAAATCGGATAGGTGGTTTAGTACACTGGCGTTCCAAACGGCGCCGAAGTCTTGGCGGCGCACCTCCGAGACCGCTCCAACTGTTATGGTCTGCGAAGCCGCACCTCGCCGCAGATAGTCCGCTTCAATGGGATCACTTCCAACTTCTTTAAGAAGGCGTGTCTGTACCGAAGCAGTCGCCCGAAGAAACTCAAGTATGGTGTTCGCCTGCGCCTCACTCAGCCCGGCCCCCTTGGTGAAATCCCCGCTCTCGTCCTTGCGGCCGGCACCCAGCAGCGCCCGCACCCCCGCCTCGCCCAACCGGTCCATCTTGTCGATGGCCCTCAGCACGATCGCGCGCTCCTCGGCCTTCTCCTCCCCGGCAAGGCCCGCCACCTCCAGAACCCCGTTCAGCACCTTGCGGTTGTTCACCTTCACCACATAGTCGCCGCGCGGAATGCCGACCTCCTCGAGGCAGTCGGCCAGCATCGCGCAGATCTCCGCATCCGCCGCCACGCTCGCCGACCCGACCGTATCCGCGTCGCACTGATAGAACTGCCGGAACCGCCCCGGCCCCGGCTTCTCGTTCCGCCAGACCGGGCCCGTCGCATAGCGGCGATAGGGGATCGGCAGGTCGTTGCGGTACTGGGCCGCGACCCGTGCCAGCGGCGCGGTCAGGTCGTAGCGCAGCGCCAGCCAGTCGCCCCTGTCGCCGGCGTCCTCGTCCTTCCAGGCAAAGACGCCCTCGTTCGGGCGGTCCACGTCGGGCAGGAACTTGCCCAGCGCCTCGACGGTCTCGACGGCGGAGGTTTCCAGCGGATCGAAGCCGTAGCGGTGATAGACCGAGGCGATGGTGTCGAGCATGGCCTTGCGCATCGTGACCTCTGCGCCGAAATAGTCGCGGAAGCCCTTGGGGGTCTCGGCCCGGGGGCGTCGGGGGGCCTTGCCGTCTGCCATCTCTGATGCCTTTCGCTGTCGCGCGGCGGTGTAGCGGATGGGCGCGCGGGGGGCAAGAAACGGGAGAGCAGGATGGACGACCGGCTGACGGCGGCGGAAGAGCGGATCGCGCATCTGATCCGCACGGTGGACGACCTGTCCGAGATGGTCGCAGGCCAGTCGCGCGAGATCGCGCTTCTCACGCGGCGGGTGGCGCTTCTGACCGAGCGCGAGGCCGCGCGGGAGGCGGAGGCGGGCGCGGCGGTGGTGATCGGCGACGAGCGGCCCCCGCATTATTGAGGGCGGGGGGGGGCGACCGCGGGCCGTCCCTTGCCCGCCTGGGCAGGAAATACCCCCGGCGCCCTCAGATCTCTTCCACCATCAGCACGCCGAACATCGTCCGGATCGCGCCCCGGATCTGCGGCGAGACGGGGAAGTCCTCGCCCGTGTCCACCTCGACCTCGACGCCCGCCACCGGGTCGGCGATGCAGAAGCGGACCGGCCCGCGCACGGCCGGCCTGGCCTCGGCGGCCATCCGGTCGAGCAGCTTCCGGACCGCCCCGGCCGCCGCCGCCTCGGCGATGTGGATGCGCAGGCCGCTCGCTCCGGCGGTCGCCACCACGTCGTCGAGCGGCTGCGCCCCGCGCGCGACCGGGTCGAACTGCCCCTCGGCGCCCTTCACCTCGAGCGACATGACGACCATCTGGGTGCGTTCGAAGACCTTGCGGACGCTCTCGAAATCCTCGGGGAACAGCGCCATGCCGGCGACCTGTCCCGTCGGATCCGAGATGTGCATGCGGAAGTACCGCGTGCCGCGTGCCGACTTGCGCTCCTGCAGGCCCGAGACCAGAACCCCGACCCGGCCCGCCGCCATCCCCTCGCGCTCGAACTTCCGCTGCAGTTCGACGAGCGTCACCAGCCCCTTGCGCTTCAGCGCGGGTGCGTAGTCGTCGAGCGGGTGGCCGGTCAGGTAGAAGCCGACCGCCTGATGCTCTTCGGCCAGCCGCTCGCCCGGCAGCCAGTCCTCCACCGCCGGCAGGCGCGGCTCGGGCAGGTCGTCGCCCGCCTCGCCGAAGAGCGAGACCTGGGACGATGCGGCCTGGTCGTGGACGGCGCCCGAATAGGCGACGAGCGCGTCGAGCCCCTCGAACACCCGCCGCCGGTTCGGCTCCAGCATGTCGAAGGCCCCGGCCCGGGCGAGCATCTCCAGGGGCCGCCTGCCCAGCCGCTTCAGGTCAACGCGCCGGGCAAGGTCGAAGAGCGTGACGAAGGGCCGCGCGCCCCGCGCCCCGGCGATCATCCGCATCGCCTCGACGCCCACGTTCTTCAGGGCCCCGAGCGCATAGACGATCTTCCCGTCGGCCACGCAGAACGTCGCCTCGGACCGGTTCACGCAGGGCGCGACGATGCCCAGCCCCAGGCCGCGCCGGACCTCCTCGGCGTAGACCGACAGCTTGTCGGTCAGGTGGATGTCGCAGTTCATCACGGCGGCCATGAATTCGACCGGGTGATTGGCCTTGAGCCAGGCGGTCTGATAGCTGACCACGGCATAGGCGGCGGCGTGGGACTTGTTGAAGCCGTAATTGGCGAATTTCTCCAGAAGGTCGAAGACCTCGCCCGCCTTCCTCGCGTCGATCCCGTGGGTGGCCTCGGCGCCCTCGATGAATTTCGGGCGCTCCTTGGCCATCTCCTCGGGGATCTTCTTGCCCATCGCGCGGCGCAAGAGGTCGGCGCCGCCAAGGCTGTAGCCTGCCATGACCTGCGCGATCTGCATCACCTGTTCCTGATAGACGATGATTCCTTGCGTCTCTCTCAGGATGTGGTCGATGGTCGGATGGATCGACTCGATCCCGCGGAGGCCGTTCTTCACCTCGCAGTAGGCCGGGATGTTCTCCATCGGGCCCGGGCGGTAGAGCGCCACCAGCGCCACGATGTCCTCGATGCAGGTGGGCTTCATGCGCCGCAGCGCATCCATCATCCCCGAGCTTTCCACCTGGAACACGGCGACGGTTCTCGCGCCGGCGTAAAGCTCGTAGGACTTCGGGTCGTCGAGGGGGATCGCGCCGATGTCGAACTCGTAGCCGGGGGCGGCCTCGTAGAGCTTGTCGCCGGCCGCGTTCCGCGTCAGGTCGCGGCCCGAGCGGCGGATCAGGTCCACGGCGTTCTGGATGACGGTGAGGGTCTTCAGCCCGAGGAAGTCGAACTTCACGAGCCCCGCCGCCTCCACCCACTTCATGTTGAACTGGGTGGCCGGCATGTCGGACCGGGGATCCTGGTAGAGCGGCACAAGCTCGTCGAGCGGGCGGTCGCCGATGACGACGCCCGCCGCGTGGGTCGAGGCATTGCGGAGAAGCCCCTCGATCTTGCCCGCGATGTCGAGAAGCCGCGCGACCACTTCCTCGCTCCGCGCCGCCTCGCGCAGGCGGGGTTCGTCGGCCAGCGCCTTCTCGATGCTCACGGGCTTCACCCCTTCGACGGGGATCAGCTTCGACAGCCGGTCCACCTGCCCGTAGGGCATCTGCAGCACGCGCCCGACGTCGCGCACGGCCGCCTTGGACAGGAGCGCGCCGAAGGTGATGATCTGGCCCACCCGGTCGCGCCCGTAGCGGTCCTGCACGTAGCGGATCACGTCCTCGCGGCGGTCCATGCAGAAGTCGATGTCGAAGTCGGGCATCGACACGCGTTCGGGGTTCAGGAAGCGTTCGAAGAGAAGCTGGTAGCGCAGGGGATCGAGGTCGGTGATCGTCAGCGCATAGGCAACAAGCGAGCCCGCGCCCGAGCCACGCCCCGGCCCGACCGGGATTCCCTGCTTCTTGGCCCATTTGATGAAGTCCGCGACGATCAGGAAGTAGCCGGGGAATCCCATCTGCTCGATGATCTTCAGCTCGAATTCGAGCCGTTCCCGGTACTCCTCGGCCGTCGCCGAATGCGGAATGACGGCAAGCCGCGCGCCCAGCCCCTCGCGCGCCTGGCGGCGAAGCTCCTCGACCTCGTCCTCGGCGAAGCGCGGCAGGATCGGACTGCGCTTCGAGACGGCGAAGGCGCAGCGCTGCGCGATCTCGACCGTGTTCTCGACCGCCTCGGGCAGGTCCGCGAAGAGCGCGGCCATTTCCTCGGGGGACTTCAGGTAGTGCTGCGGCGTCAGCCTCCGCCGCGGCTCCTGCTGGTCGACATAGGCGCCCTCGGCGATGCAGATCAGCGCATCGTGCGCTTCGTACATGTCGGGCGCGGTGAAATGGACGTCGTTCGTCGCGACGAGCGGCAGGCCCATCGCATGGGCCATCTCGACGAAGGGGCGCTCGGTCGCGCGCTCGCCTTCCGTCGTCTGCCGGCCTTCGCCCGGATGACGCTGAAGCTCGACGTAGAGGCGGCCCGGATAGATTGCCGCAAGCCGGCGCAGCAGGTCCCCGGCCCTGGCCCCCTGCCCCTGCCGGATCAGCCGCCCGACCGGCCCCTCGGCCCCGCCGGTGAGGCAGACGAGGCCGTCGGCATGGGCCGCCAGTTCCCCGACCGTCACCTGGGGAAGCTGCCCGCTCTTGCCGATGTAGAGGCAGGTCGAGAGTTTCAGCAGGTTGCGGTAGCCCGTCTCGGACTGCGCGAGCAGGACGACCGGGGCGGGCAGGCGCGGGCGGTCGCCCGGACGCGTCTCCTCGAAGGTCACCGACACCTGGCAGCCGACGATCGGCTGGACCCCTGCACCCTTTGCGAGCGCCGAGAATTCCAGCGCCGCGAACATCGCGTTCGTGTCGGTCAGCGCGACCGCCGGCATCCGCATCTTCTCGCAGGCCGCGACCAGCTTCTTCACCGGCACCGCCCCTTCCAGAAGCGAGTACTCGGAATGGACGCGGAGATGGATGAAGCGCGGATTCGGCATGGCCGGCAGACTAGCCCCGACCCGCCGCCTTTGCCATGATCCAGCCGTCCGGCCGGCGCGGAGGCCGGCACGGCGGGTCTCGACACCGAGCGGACGCGGTGTTACTTAGGCATATGCCTAAGCATAGCGACCCGCTCGACGCCTGCTTCCAGGCCCTCTCCGATTCCACCCGTCGGGCGGTGATCGCCCGGCTGGCCGGCGGGCCGTTGTCCGCCTCGACACTGGCCGAGCCGTTCGGAATGGCAATGCCGTCGTTCCTGCAGCATCTGTCGGTGCTGGAAGATGCCGGACTGATCGTGACGGAGAAGGTCGGCCGGGTTCGGCTCTGCCGCGTCCCGCCGGGGGCCACGGCGGCGGCCGAGGACTGGCTGTCCCGCCAGCGCCGCAGGATCGAGGCCGAGACCGGCCGCCTGCAGGACTTTCTTGACTCCGGGCGCGACCTCGATGCCTGAACACGTCCGAACAAGGAGACACGCGATGCCCGACCTCGACCTTGCCCTGACGCGCCGCATGTCCGTCGCGCCCGACCGCGTCTGGCGCGCCTGGACCGAGCCGGACCTCATCAGGCAGTGGTTCACCCCGAAGCCGGTCGTCACCAGGGAGGTGGTGCTCGACCTCCGGCCGGGCGGGCGGTTCCACGTGCTGATGGTCATGCCCGACGGCAGCGAGTATCCGAACGAAGGCTGCGTCCTGCTTGTCGAGCCGAAGCGGCGGCTCGTCTTCACCGAATGCCTGACCGAAGGCTTCCGTCCGGCAGCGAACCCGATGCTTCGGATGACGGCAGAGGTGGTGATCGAGCCCGACGGCGACGGGACGCTCTACACCGCCCGCGCCTTCCACGGCACGCCGGAGACGCGCAGGACGCACGAGGAGATGGGCTTTCACGACGGCTGGGGCACTGCGGCGACCCAGCTCGAGGACCTGTGCCGGACGCTGTGACGGCTCAGGCCGTCAGGCGGTAATCGGCGATCCGGGCGCGGAAATACATCTCGTAGCCGTCGGGATGGACATACCCCACCTCGCCCGCGCCCGGCACACGGCGCGGGCCGATCTGCGCATAGTCCGAGAACCGCCCCCGCCAGTCGCGGTTCACGAACTGTCCCTTTTCGTCCCGCGACGGGCGGCCCGAGGCTGTCATCTGGACGATGTCGCCCGCATCGTCGAAGTCGAAGGCAACCACCGCGCGCCCCGCCGCCGTCTCCATCGCGGCTTCGGCCCGGCGCGGCCCGACCATGCGCCAGAGGACGGAAGGGTTGCCGAGGATCGCGTCCGGAACCCAGGGCAACTCGGCAAGGTAGCGGTAGGCCTCGCCGAGCGTCGCCTCGGCCCCTTCGGACCGCGCGAGCCGCAGCGAGCCGAGAAGCCGCGCCTCGAGCATGCCGGCACCGTCCACGAACGCGTCGAGCACCCGCACCTGTCGCAGCGTTCCCCCCTCGATCCGCCCGTCCCAGGTGAAGCCGGGCGCCCCCAGGGAAACGACCTGCCAGGCCGAGAGCGGCGCCATCGCCCCGCCCCTCTTCATCCGGAACGTGCCGGACTGCGTGAAGCTGGCCGTCCGCAGGCCCGACCCCGGTTCGGCGCCGGATCTCAGGGCGAAATCACGCACGAGCGGCGGAAGCGTTGCCGAAACGTCGGTGACGGGCGGCGCGGCGCGGAGCTTCGCCCCGAACGACAGCATCCTGGCCCGGAAGCCCCGGCTCGCGAGCAGCTGCATCGCGGCGAGGCCGAGTACCCCGAGGATCAGCGCGTTGATCGCGATTTCCATGAGACGGCCTGTTCACCTGTTCTCGAACCGGGACACGGACCGCGACATCCCGCAGCCGATCCCGCGAGTCTAGCGTGCGACTGAAGTTCAGTCACGACATCATGGGTCGGCGCACCGTCTGCCTCTGCCGAAAACCGCCGTTGTCCCGATCCGGTCGCGGTCACCCGGACGCATTGTCGTGCGGAAGGCTAAGGACTTTCAGCCGCGGGCGCGGCCTTGCACCGGTTGCCAAGCCCCGCGAAAGGGGATTTGCTGGCTGCCGGGCGGCAGCGCGCCCCAATTCCCCGCGGACGACGGGGCAGCGGCTATTCAGGGAACGGCCGGACCATGGACGAGATCGTCTTCCTCCTGAACGGAGCGCCCGTGCATGTCGCGGGCCAGCCCGCCACGCGCACGCTTCTCGACTGGCTGCGCGAGGACAGGGGCCTGACGGGCACCAAGGAAGGCTGCAACGAAGGCGATTGCGGGGCCTGCACCGTCATGGTCACGGACGCGGACGGGGCGCGCACGCTCAATGCCTGCCTTCTGTTCCTGCCGCAGCTTCACGGCCGCGCCGTCCGGACGGTCGAGGGGATTTCCGGCCCCGGAGGCACGCTCCACCCTGTCCAGAGGGCGATGATCGACCATCACGGGTCGCAATGCGGATTCTGCACGCCGGGCTTCGTCGTCCAGATGGCGGCGTCCCATCTGAACGGCGCCACGGACCACGACGATCAGCTTGCGGGAAACCTCTGCCGCTGCACCGGGTACGCGCCGATCGTCCGGGCGGCCCGGGCCGCGGCGGGCGGGCCCGTTCCGGACTGGATGCGGGACGACCCCGCAGGGCTTGCGGCCCCGGCCCTGCGCGGGGCGGCCGTCGCGCCCGAGACGGCCGACGATCTGGCGGACTGGTACCTCGCCCACCCCGAGGCGACCCTGATCGCCGGCGCGACCGATGTGGGGCTCTGGGTCACGAAAGGCCTGCGCGACCTCGCGCCGGTCGCATTCCTGAACCGGTGCAGGGACTTGCAGCGGATCGAGCGGCGCGGCGACACGCTCCGCGTCGGCGCGGGCGTCACCATCGCCGCGCTCCGGCGGGCACTGGCGGAAAGCCACCCGTCCTTCGCCGAACTCCTGCGCCGCTATGCCTCGGAGCAGATCCGCAACGCGGCGACCATCGGTGGCAACATCGCCAACGGCTCGCCCATCGGCGACAGCCCGCCCGCGCTGATCGCGATGGGGGCGGTGCTGCACCTGCGCCGGGGAGCCGCGCGGCGGGAGATGCCGCTCGAGGCGTTCTTTCTCGACTATCGCAGGCAGGACCGTCGGCCGGGAGAATTCGTCGAGGCCGTGACGTTCCCGGCCCGCGCGCCGGACCTCGCCTGCTACAAGCTCTCGAAGCGGTTCGATCAGGACATCTCGGCGGTCTGCGGCTGCTTCAACATCGGCGTGAAGGGCGGGCGCGTGGTGTCCGCCCGCATCGCCTTCGGCGGGATGGCGGGCGTTCCGAGGCGGGCGGCAGAGGTCGAGGCGGCGCTCGCGGGCAAGGCCTGGTCCGAGGCGACGATCGAAGCCGCGATCCCCGCTTTCGCCAGGGATTTCACCCCCATGTCCGACATGCGGGCGAGCGCGTCGTACCGGCTGACCACGGCTGCGAACATGCTGCGCCGATATTTCGCGGAACGCACGGGAACGGCGGTCGACGTGCTGAGCGTCGCGCCATGAGCGTGGCGAGCCCCCTGCCCCACGACTCGGCGCCGCTGCATGTCACCGGCGCGGCGCGCTACATCGACGACCTGCCTGTGCCGGCGGGAACCCTGCACCTCGCCTTCGGCACCTCGCCGGTGGCGAAGGGGCGGATCAAGGCCCTGGACCTGTCCGCCGTCAGGGCCGCGCCAGACGTCCTGGCGGTGATGACCGCCGCCGACCTGCCCTTCGCCAACGACGTCTCGCCGTCGATCCACGACGAGCCGCTTCTGTCGGACGGGACGCTCCACTATGTCGGCCAGCCGGTCTTCGTGGTGGCGGCCGCCTCGCACCCCGCCGCGCGGAAGGCCGCGCGGATGGCGGCATTCGACATCGTGGAAGAGCCGCCGATCCTGACCATCGACGAGGCCATGGCAGCCGGAAGCCGGTTCGAGGGCGGTCCGGTGGTGTGGGAGCGGGGCGATGCCCGCGCCGCCATCGACGCCGCGCCGAAGGTGATCGAGGGCCGGATCGAGATGGGGGGGCAGGAGCACTTCTATCTGGAGGGCCAGGTGGCGCTGGCGCTGCCGCTCGAGGACGGGATGCATGTCCTGTCCTCGACCCAGCATCCGACGGAAATCCAGCACAAGGTCGCCGAGGCGCTCGGCCTGCCGATGAACGCCGTCCGCGTCGAGGTGCGGCGGATGGGCGGCGGGTTCGGCGGAAAGGAAAGCCAGGGCAATGCCCTGGCGGTCGCCTGCGCGGTCATGGCGCGGGCCACGGGGCGCGCCTGCAAGATGCGCTACGACCGCGACGACGACATGACAATCACCGGCAAGCGCCACGATTTCCGGATCGAGTACCGGGCCGGCGTGACCGGGGACGGGCGGCTTCTGGGCGTCAAGTTCCGCCACCTCGCCCGCTGCGGCTGGAGCCAGGACCTGAGCCTGCCGGTCTGCGACCGGGCGATGCTGCACGCCGACAATGCCTATGCGATCCCGGCGATGCGGATCGAAAGCCACCGCCTGAAGACGAACACCCAGAGCGCGACCGCCTTCCGCGGCTTCGGCGGGCCGCAGGGGATGCTCGGGATCGAGCGGGTGATGGACCATGTGGCCCATGCGCTGCGGCTCGACCCGGCAGAGGTGCGGCGGCGGAACTTCTATGCGGATGCGGCGGGGGTGCTGCCCGCTGCCGGCGGTTCCCGAAGCGGCGGCGAACCCGCGGCGGCCCCCCGGGACATTTCGGAACCTGCGCAGACGACGCATTACGGGATGGAGGTGAAGGACTTCATCCTGAACGCGATGACCCGGACCTTGTTGGAATCGTGCAGTTTCGGGCGAAGAAGATCGGAGATCGGCGAGTGGAATTCCAGGAACCCGATCCTGAAGCGGGGGATCGCGGTGAGCCCGGTGAAATTCGGGATCTCGTTTACCCTGACCCATCTGAACCAGGCCGGGGCGCTCGTCCATGTGTACCAGGACGGGTCGGTCCACCTGAACCACGGCGGAACCGAGATGGGCCAGGGCCTGCACCGCAAGGTGGTGCAGGTCGCGGCCGAAGTGTTTGCCGTTCCGGAGGAGGTCGTCCGCATCACCGCGACCGACACCGGCAAGGTGCCGAACACCTCGGCCACCGCCGCCTCGTCGGGGGCGGACCTGAACGGGATGGCCGTCAAGGCGGCGGCCGAGACGATCCGGGGACGGATCGCCGAGGCGGTGGCGCGGGTGCATCAGGCCAGGCCCGAAGACGTGCGGTTCGCGGACGGAAAGGTCAGCGTCGGCGCGGCGGACATGACCTTTTCCGAGGCCGTGGCGATCGCTTACCAGTCGCGGGTCAGTCTGTCGTCCACCGGCTACTACGCGACGCCGGACCTGAACTGGGACCGCAAGGCGGGCCGGGGGCGGCCGTTCTACTACTTCGCCTATGGGGCGGCCGTGACCGAGGTGGTGATCGACACGCTGACCGGCGAGAACCGCATCCTCAGGGCGGACATCCTGCACGACGCGGGCAAATCCCTGAACCCCGCCATAGATCTGGGCCAGATCGAAGGCGGCTATGTGCAGGGCGCAGGCTGGCTCACGACCGAGGAACTGGTTTGGGACGGGAAAGGAAGGCTGACGACGCACGCGCCGTCGACCTACAAGATACCGGCCTGCTCGGACCGTCCGCGCATCTTCAACGTCTCGTTCTGGGAAGGCGAGAACCGCGAGGACACGATCTATCGCTCGAAGGCCGTGGGAGAGCCGCCGTTCATGCTCGGGATCTCGGCTTTCCTGGCGTTGTCGGACGCTTGCGCCGCCTGCGGACCGCAGTATCCGGCGCTCGATGCGCCCGCGACACCCGAGCGGGTTCTGGCCGCGGTGGCCCGTGCGCGGGGGGCGGCGGGATGAGACGTGCCGCACGAGAACCTGCCTCGGCCTTGCGTCGGGTTCGCGTGCGGCAGAGGCATGGCATCCGTCCGGACAGCTTGCCGCCGCAAGCCCGGGTGGCGGGCTTCCGGCGCGCCCGGTCCCGGATCAGGTCCGGCGTCGCGGAGTGCCCGGCATGAGCCTCGATCCCCGCGAGATCGGACAGGCCGTCGCCGACCACGGGACGCTGGTGCGGGTCGTGATCGCCGAGGTCGCCGGGTCGTCACCGCGCGAGGCGGGGGCGGCGATGCTGGTCTGGGCGGCCGAGGACGGTGGCGGGCAGTCGGGGACCGTGGGCGGCGGGGCGCTCGAATGGGAGGCGGCGACCCGGGCGCGGTCGATGCTTGCCGCGGGCGGCGCGGCGGAGGTGATGCGCCTCGCGCTCGGGCCGGCGCTCGGGCAGTGCTGCGGCGGGTCGGTGACGCTTCTGGCGGAGCGCTGGGATGCGGCCGCGCTGGACCGGCTGGACGGCCCGGTACTGGCGCGGCCCCTGCCCGGCACGGCGGGCGGGATGCCGCTGGCGGTGCGGCGCCTCCTCGCCGCGGCGCGGGCCGAGGGGGTGGTTCCCGGAACGCGGCTGGTCCATGGCTGGCTCGTGGAAGCCGTGGCCCCGCCGCCGCGCGACATCTGGGTCTGGGGTGCGGGGCATGTCGGGCGGGCGATCGTGGCCGTGCTCGCCCCCCTGCCCGGCCTTGCGATCACCTGGATCGACACTGCGGCGGAGCGGTTTCCCGCGGTGATCCCGGCCGGCGTGAAGGTGCGCATGTCGCAGACCCCCGGCGACCTCGTGCCCGAGGCGCCGGCCGGCGCCGAGCATTACGTGCTGACCTTCAGCCATGCGCTCGACCTCGACCTCTGCCACCGGCTGCTCAGCCACGGGTTCGCGGCGCTGGGGCTGATCGGGTCGGAGACCAAGCGGGCGCGCTTCCGGTCGCGGCTGGCGGCGCTGGGGCACAGCGAGGCCCGGATTTCGCGCATTGCCTGCCCGATAGGCGATCCGGCCCTGGGCAAGCACCCGCAGGCCATTGCCGTGGGGGTGGCGGCCGCGCTACTGAAAGCCAAGCGCGCCGCGGCGACAGCAAGGGAACGCGCATCGTGACGGGGACGGGAACGGGAACGGTGCCGGCGACGCTGCTTGCGATCGAGGGCATTTCCAAGACCTATCCGGGGGTGAAGGCGAACGACGACGTGTCGTTCCGCGTGGGCGCGGGCGAGGTCCATGCACTTCTGGGCGAGAACGGCGCGGGCAAGTCGACCCTCGTGAAGATGATCTACGGGCTGGTCCGGCCGGACACGGGCCGGATGACGCTGCGGGGGGCGGCCTATGAACCGCACGAGCCGCGGGCGGCGCGGGCGGCGGGCGTCGCCATGGTGTTCCAGCACTTCAGCCTGTTCGACGCGCTGACCGTGGCCGAGAACGTGGCGCTCGGGATGGACAGCCCGCCGCCGCAGAACGCGCTGTCGGCGCGCATCCGCAAGGTGAGCGGGGGCTACGGCCTGCCGCTCGACCCCGACCGGCTGGTGGGCGACCTGTCGGCGGGCGAGAGGCAGAGGGTCGAGATCATCCGTTGCCTGTTGCAGGACCCCAGGCTTCTCATCATGGACGAGCCGACGAGCGTGCTGACCCCGCAGGAGGTGAAGATCCTCTTCGGGACGCTGCGGCAGCTTGCCAGGGAAGGCACCTCGATCCTCTACATCAGCCACAAGCTCGAGGAGATCCGGGCGCTGTGCGACGGGGCCACGATCCTGCGCCGGGGCAAGGTGGTCGCAAGCTGCAACCCGCGCGAGAAGTCGGCGAAGGACCTGGCCGAGATGATGGTCGGGGCTGCGCTCAATGCGCCGTCGCGGGCGGCCAAGGCGCCGGGCGAGGTCGCGCTCGAGGTGCGCGACCTGAGCATGAAGCCGCTGAACCCTTTCGGGACGAGCCTGAAGAACGTGTCGATGGCGGTGCGGAAGGGCGAGATCCTCGGGATCGGGGGCGTGGCCGGGAACGGACAGGACGAGCTTCTGCTCGCGCTGTCGGGCGAAGTGCGGTCGGCCCCCTCGGCGGTCCGTGTGGCGGGCGTCGATACCGGTGCGCTCGGCCCGACCGCGCGGCGGCGCGCGGGGCTGGTGACGGCGCCCGAGGAGCGGCTGGGCCATGCGGCCTGCCCGGACATGAGCCTGACCGAGAACGCGCTTCTGTCGGGCGCGGCGCGGAAGGGCCTGACCTCGCGCGGGTTCATCGACTGGGGCGCGACGCGGGCCTGGGCCGAGAGGATCGTCAAGACCTTCGACGTCCGCACGCCGGGCGTCGGCACGGCGGCGCGGGCGCTGTCGGGCGGGAACCTCCAGAAGTTCGTGATCGGGCGCGAGATCATGCAGGCGCCGTCGGTGATCGTGGTGAACCAGCCGACCTGGGGCGTGGACGCGGCGGCGGCGGCCTTCATCCGGCAGGCGCTGCTCGACCGGGCGGCGGAAGGGGCGGCGATCGTCGTCATCAGCCAGGACATCGACGAGCTGATGGAGATCGCGGACCGCTTCGCGGCGCTGAACGAGGGGCGTCTGAGCGAGCCGGTGCCGACCGAGGGGCTGACGGTCGAGCGGATCGGGCTGATGCTCGGCGGTGCGCACGGTATGCATGTGGCGGACCTGCAGCATGCGGCGGAGGTGGCCCATGCTCCGGCTTGAGAAGCGGCCCCAGCCGTCGGACATGTGGGTCTGGGCCACGCCCGTCGTCGCGGTGATCGCCACGATGATCGCGGGGGGCGTGCTCTTCGCGCTGCTCGGGAAGGATCCGTTCCTCGCGATGAAGGCGATCTTCTGGGACCCGCTCTTCGGTCCGAACGCGGGCTATTTCCGGCCGCAGCTCCTGGTGAAGGCGGGGCCGCTGATCCTGATCGCGATCGGGCTTTCGCTGGGCTTCCGGGCGGGGATCTGGAACATCGGGGCCGAGGGGCAGTATATCATGGGGGCGCTGTCGGGCGCGGGGGTGGCGCTGGCGGTCTATCCGGCCGAGAGCGCGGTCCTCTTCCCGGCGATGATCCTGGCCGGGGCGCTCGGCGGGTTCCTCTGGGCGATGATCCCCGCGTTCCTGAAGATCCGGTTCGGGACGAACGAAATCCTCGTGTCGCTGATGCTCGTCTATGTCGCGGTGAACATCCAGTCGTGGATGGCCTTCGGTCCGATGAAAAACCCCGAGGGCTTCAACTTCCCCGGCAGCCGGAACCTGAGCCAGTATCCGAGCGCGCAGAACGCCGAGATCTTTGTGCCCAGCGGTCTTGACTGGTTCAGGGACACGGGCATCCACTGGGGGGTGCTGACGGCCTTCGCCTCGGTCGTGGCGGCCTATGTGCTGCTCAACCGGCATATCCTGGGGTTCCAGATCAAGGTCGCCGGGCAGGCGCCGAAGGCGGCGCGGTTCGCGGGCGTGAGCCCGAACACGCTGGTTGCCGTCTGCATGGGGATTTCGGGGGCGCTGGCGGGGCTTGCGGGCCTGTTCGAGGTGGCGGGGCCGTCGGGGCAGGTCTCGGCGGCGTTCAACGTGGGCTACGGGTTCACGGCGATCATCGTGGCCTTCCTCGGGCGGCTCAATCCCGTCGGCATCCTCTTTGCGGGGCTCCTGATGGCGCTGACCTACATCGGGGGCGAGACGGCGCAGCTGGCGCTCAATCTGCCGAAGGCGGCGATCCAGGCGTTCCAGGGGATGCTGCTCTTCTTCCTGCTGGCCTTCGACCTTCTGGTGAACTTCCGGGTGCGGGTGGGGAGGGTGGCGGCATGACTGGCGCGCTTGCCCCCACCCTGCCCCCCCGCCGGAAGGGCCGGAACGGACGATCCGGCGACCCGCCGCCCCCTCCCCCGGCGGGGGGTCAGGGCGGGGGAGGGGGCGGGGGTGCTCAGGGTGCGACCCTTCGGGAGGGTCGGGGATGACCTTCGGCGGCATCGACATCGCCCTTCTCATCGCGTCCATGATGGCGGCGGCGACGCCGATCCTGCTGGCCGCCTTGGGCGAGCTGGTGGTCGAGAAGGCGGGGGTCCTGAACCTCGGGGTCGAGGGGATGATGATCATGGGGGCGATCAGCGGGTTCGCCGCGGCGGTCGCCACGGGCTCGCCGCTTCTGGGTTTTGCGGGCGCGGCGGGGGCGGGGGCGGTGATGGCCCTTCTGTTCGGCATCCTCACGCAGTTCCTGCTGTCGAACCAGGTGGCGACGGGGCTGGCGCTGACGCTCTTCGGCCTCGGCCTGTCGGCCTTGTTCGGGCAGGGCTATCAGGGGGTTCAGCCGCCGGCCACGGGCAAGGTGCCGTTCGGACCGCTGGCCGACCTGCCGTTCCTCGGGCCGGTTCTCTTCGGGCACGACTGGGTGGTCTATCTCTCGCTCCTCCTCGTCGTCGCCATCTGGGCGTGGCTCAGATACACGCGGGCGGGGCTGATCCTGCGCGCGGTGGGCGAGAGCCACGACGCGGCCCATGCGCTCGGCTATCGCGTCGTCCGCGTGCGGATGCTGGCGCTGATGTTCGGCGGCGCGCTCGCCGGAATGGGGGGGGCCTGCCTGTCGCTCATCCGGGTGCCGCAGTGGCAGGAGGGGATGACGGCCGGCGCCGGATGGATCGCGCTGGCTCTCGTCGTCTTCGCGAACTGGCGGGCCGAGCGGGTGCTTCTCGGCGCCTATCTGTTCGGCGGCATCACCGTGCTCCAACTGCGGCTCCAGGCGGCGGGCTTTGCCATTCCCGTCCAACTCTTGTCGATGGCGCCCTATCTGATAACGATCCTCGTGCTCGTCATCATGTCCGCACCGCGCGGCAGGTCGGCGCCCGGCGCGCCTGCCGCACTCGGAAAGACCTTCCACGCCTCGACCTGAGGCAGCTGCCAGCCACGGCCCCGGCCCGGGGCCCTACCAACGGGGGAAAGACCGAAATGAAACGCAGAGAATTCCTTGCCGGCACGACACTCGCCGGAACCGCCGCAGCGCTGGGCCTTCCCGCCTTCGCGCAGGAGCCGCTGAAGGTCGGCTTCATCTATGTCGGCGTGCCCGGCGACGGCGGCTGGACCTACCAGCACGACCAGGGCCGCCAGGAGATGGAGAAGTATTTCGCGGGCAAGGTGGTGACGAGCTACCTCGAGAACGTGCCCGAAGGCGCGGACGCCGAGCGGGCGATCACCCAGCTCGCGCTCGACGGATCGAAACTGATCTTCACCACCTCCTTCGGATTCATGGACGCGACCGTCAACGTCGCGGGCAAGTTCCCCGACGTGAAGTTCGAGCATGCGACGGGCTACAAGCTGGCCCCGAACCTTTCGACCTACGATGCGCGCTTCTACGAGGGCCGCGCGGTGATCGGCACCATCGCGGGCCGGATGACGAAGTCGAACAAGATCGGCTACCTCGCGTCGTTCCCGATCCCCGAGGTCATCCAGGGCATCAACTCGGCCTTCATCCACGCCCGCAAGGTGAACCCGGCGGTCGAGATGAGGGTGGTCTGGGCCTATACCTGGTTCGACCCGGCCAAGGAGGCCGACGCGGCCTCGGCCCTGATCGCCGAGGGCGTGGACGTGCTGATGCAGCACACCGACTCGACCGCGCCGCAGGAGAAGGCGAAGGAGGCGGGCATCTATTCCTTCGGGCAGGCGTCGGACATGGCGGCCTATGCGCCGAAGCCGCGGCTTTCCTCGATCATCGACAACTGGGCCCCGCACTACATCGCCCGCACGCAGGCGGTGCTGGACGGGACGTGGGAGTCGAAGGCGATCTGGGAAGGCATCGGCGAGGGCACGGTGAAGATCGGCGAGATCTCGTCGGAGGTGCCGGCCGAGGTGAAGGCCGAGGCCGAGGCGCTGCGCGACGCGATCGGGGCGAAGACCTATCATCCGTTCACCGGCCCGCTGAAGAAGCAGGACGGGTCGGACTGGCTGGCCGACGGGCAGGTGGCCGACGACGCGACGCTGTCGGGGCTGAACTTCTTCGTGGAAGGGATCACCGCGGAATATCCGAAGTGATCCGGGCAGCCTGAAAGGGCGCGCGGAACATGGGAAGGCCCCCCAAGCGGGGGCCTTTTCTTTCTTGCACGAACAGGCAAGTGACTGTTCGTGCCGCGTTCGCCCCTGCGGGGACGGACGCGCTGTTCGCGCATCCGCCGGGGCTCACGCGTCCCGAAGGAGAGGTCCGGCTGCGGCTGACCCCCTTGCCCTGCGGCTTGCGCCTTCGGGCAACCGGCATGGCCGACCTTCCACTGGAAGGTCGTCTGGTCATGCCGGATCGGTCTTCGGTTCCGTCTTCCGGGGACTTAGGCTACCCTCGCCCCATGGCACCCGATCTCCGCACCCCCGACGGCACCCCGATCTCGCGCTTCTGCTTCGGCTGCATGCAGTTCGGCGGCAAGGCCGACGACGCGGAGTCGCGCGCGATGTACGACGCCTCTCGCGAGGCCGGGATCAACTTCTTCGACACCGCCCATGTCTACACCGACGGCGCGTCCGAGACGCTGCTCGGCCGCTTCGCGGCGGGCGAGCGCGAGAAGCTGTTCATCGCCTCGAAGGCCAACTTCACGCGTGGAAACGGGGCCGAGACGATCCGCGCCTCGGTCGAGGAGAGCCGCAGGCGCCTTCGCACCGACCGGATCGACCTCTACTACCTCCACCGCTGGGACGCATCGACGCCGCTCGAGGAGTCGTTCGGGGCGCTGGCCAAGGAAACGGCGGCGGGCCGGATCGGGGCGGTGGGCGTGTCGAACTTCGCCGCCTGGCAGGTGATGAAGGCCGGGGCCGTGGCGCGGTCCTTCGGCATCCGCATCGCGATGCTCCAGCCGATGTACAACCTCGTGAAGCGTCAGGCCGAGGTCGAGATCCTGCCGATGGCGCGGTCCGAGGGCTTCGCGGTGGCAAGCTACTCGCCGCTCGGGGGCGGGCTGCTGTCGGGGAAATACGCGGGCGGGGCACGCGGGCGGGTGACGGACGATCCGCACTACAGGGTGCGCTACAGCTCCGGCTGGATGCATGACGTGCCCCTGGTCCTGTCCGAGATCGCGGCGCTCGCCGGCGTGCATCCGGCGACGCTCGCCGTCGCCTGGGTGGCGCGGCATCCGGGCATCACCGCCCCGATCATCTCGGCGCGGTCGGCCGGGCAGCTGCGGCCCTCGCTCGCCGCCCTCGGGTTCCCGATGGACGACGACCTCCATGCCCGGCTGTCGGCCCTCTCGCCGGCCCCGCCCCCGGCCACCGACCGGCTGGAGGAAGCCTGAGGCCGCGGGGCGTTGCAGTCGCCGCGGCGCAAGGCTAGACCCTGCGCATGACCCGCGATTTCCTCGTCATCGGCGGTGGCATAGCCGGCGTTTCGGCTGCGGCGCGCCTGTCCGAACTGGGCTCGGTCACGCTGATCGAGCAGGAGCCGAACCTCGCCTATCACGCCTCGGGGCGGTCGGCGGCGCTGTTCGAACCCTATTACGGCAAGGCCCCCGTCGTGGCGCTGTCGCTGGCGAGCGACGCGCACCTGCGGCATGCGAACGGGGGCGTCCTCACGCCGCGGGGGATGATGATCCTGTCGGACGGGTCGGATGCGGATCTGTTCGAGGCGGAGCGGCAGGGCTTCCATTTGCAGGATATCTCGGTCGGCGAGGCGCGCGCGATCGTGCCGATCGTCGATCCGGCGAAGGTGAAGCGCGCGGCCTATGCGATGAATGCCTGGGACGTCGATACCGACCGGCTGGTCATGGACTATGTGCGCGAGGCGAAGGCGCGCGGGGCCGAGTTCGTCACGGGGGCCCCGGCGACCGCGATCCGCAAGACGGGCGGGCGGTGGAGCGTGATCACCCCCAGGGGCGATGTCGAGGCGCATACGCTCGTCAACGCGGCGGGGCCCTGGGTGGACAGGGTGGCGGCGCTGGCGGGCGTCACGCCCATCGGCTTCACACCGCTCCGCCGGTCGATGGCGCGGCTGCCGGCGCCGGGCGGGCACGACGTGTCGGGCTGGCCGATGACCTTCGGGGCGGGCGAGGCCTGGTACATGAAACCCGACGCGGGCGCGATCATCGTGTCGCCGGCCGAGGAACATCCGATGGAGCCGCACGACGCCTGGGCCGACGACATGGTGCTGGCCGAGGGGCTGGCGCGCTACGAGGCGATGATGACGGAACCGGTCACGCGGCTTCTGTCGTCCTGGGCGGGCCTCAGGACTTTCGCGCCGGACCGCGTTCCGGTGATCGGGCGCGATGCCGGCGATCCATCCTTCGTCTGGGTCGCCGGTCAGGGCGGCTACGGATTCCAGTCGGCGCCCGGGGCAAGCCGTCTGGTCGCCGACCTGGTCGCCGGGCGACATCCCGAGTTCGGGCCCGAGATCCTCGCCGCACTGTCGCCGGCGCGCTTCGCCGCCTAGAGCGGGATGACTCTAGACGGAACCGTATCCGGCGTTTCGGATATAGTTTTCGCATTCTTGCGCTGTGAAGTGGTCGAGGATTGATCCGATCCTGCGCCAGACGGCTTCCTTCGTGCGCTC
>JBMOOH010000061.1:0-47337 GCA_049323795.1 Pseudomonadota bacterium | reverse complement strand
AACCATCGCGCCGATGGGCGACGATCCCGTCATCAGCCTGCCCGCCGTGGCATCCCGATCAAGCAGGCCCGCGCCGAACATCACGGTGACGATCAGCGCCAGCTACACCACTCAACGGGACAGCATCCGCGGCAAACCCGGTGGCATCATTTTCCAGCGCGATCTCTTGCAGGTCTTGGATTGCCAGAAGGCCATTCGGGCGGCGGTTCCTGATCGTGGCCATGCGTGCATCATCCCAACAGGCATGGACCAGCCGCACGCCGCCCAGATCCAGGAACAGGGGCAGCGACAGGAACCAATCCATCATCTCGTTCGTGTCCGGGTGCCCGACCGGGAATTCATCCAGGAACGTCTGGTGCTGGTCCCTGTTCTTGGCCGAATGCGCCCGCATGTAGCCCTCGTCCGTGCCATCGGCGTTCAGACCAGGACGATGGTAGAGCAGCGCGTTCAGTTCATGGTTGCCCATGATCGCCACAGCATGTCCCTGATCGCGCATGGCGCGGACGAGGGTCAGGACAGACCGGTTCGCGCGACCCATATCGATGAAATCGCCAAGGAAGGCAGCGACGCGACCCTCCGAATGTACCCATGGACCCGCCGCCCTGCACATAGCCGAGGCTTAGGAGAGTACGTGTCAGGCGGCCGATGTCCGCGTGAATATCGGGAATGACGTCATAAGCTTGCGTCATGCGAGTTGACCCCAGAAGCCGGTCTTCTTGCCGTGTGCCGCCCTCAGGCGTGCGACATAGGCCTCGTGCGGCTCAAGCGGCGCGAAGTCCTCGATCCGGTTGGCAAGATCGGCGCAGGTCGCAAGGTGCTGCGCGGCATAGGCATAGCGTTTCTGCCGCGCCTCCATCAGCGTGAAGTCGATCATCGACCGCAGCGCCACTGTCGCTGCAAGTGGATGGCGCTCTGACAGCACCTCGGCTGCCGGGGCGAGGATCTCATAATGGTCACCGTCGATCTGGTCGTGCCGACCGACGAGCATCTTGGCGGCGTGGGCAAGCGATGGCCAGTTCAGGAAGAAGGCCAGGGCGGCCAGCAGGTCCGGATGCGCGGCGGCATGCGCCATCGCGCGCTCCTCGGCCTCGATGTCCTCGAAATCCGGCAGCCGCTTCAGATAGGCCCGCAGGTGCTCACCCGACAGGTCGCGCTCGAAGCACGCCCAGCGAAACGCCTGCGCCTCGTCCTTCCGGTCGAGCGCCTCCAGCACGGCCAGGCGCGCGTCCTGCCACTCGGGCGGGATCCAGCGCGCATGGTTCACCTCCGCCCGCTCGATGAAGCCAAGCGCGTCCCCTGCCCTGCCAGCCGCCAGCAGGCGCTGCGCGATCTCGGCCGCGATCTTCGGCACCTTGCGGGTCTTTGGGTCGTACTGCGCGATGAAGCCATCGACGTCGCCCTGCACGTCGGCAATGTCCTTCAGCGCCATCTCGACCGTGCTCTGCCGCGCGCGTTCCTCCATCTCGTGGGCATAGCGCGTGCCGCCGCTGCCCCAGCCGACTGCCTGCCACTCGCTCTTTGGCGGCACCGGCACCGGCGTGCGGCCGAGTTCCTCGACCAGTGCCTTCAGATGCGCGACGCCCTCGGGGCCAAGCGCCGGGGCGATGATGGCGATCAGACCGTCGTACTGACCGAAGCCGTTGTCCTGCAGCGCGTCGAGAACCTGCCGCGCCAGCGCCTCGGGCACAGCACCTGCCGCCTTGGCAACCTCGCCCAGATCGGCGCAGGCCTGGTGGAAGATGTCGATGACGGTGCCGCTGCTGTCGTCGCAGCGTTCGAACACGGGCGTGGCAAGTCCCATGAACCGCCACAAGAGCGCCAGCGCCTCACCGGGATCATGGGGGGCGATCTGTTCCATGATGGCGCTGCGCTGGGTCTGAAGATCCTTCACCAGCGGCTTGCGGTTCTGCCAGTTCACGAAGGTCCGCGCCTTTGCGATGCTGGTCAGCCGCTTGGTGATCTCCCGCGCGGCCTCCCTCGGGCCCTCCGCTCCGGCGAGAGCCAGCCGCAGCTTGCGCTTGGCGGCGGCGTCGCCCGTGCTGATCTCGATCAGCAGAAGCGCCAGACGTTCGGTGCCCAGCGCCTCCAGGTTCTTTGCATTGAGGGTGGATTTCGACGCCATCGGGAGCCCGGTTCTTTTCGCGGACCTTAGCAGCGCGGGCGGAAGACCGGAACACTCCGGATTTTCCGGAGGGTTGGACATGAAGGGCGACTGCGGATGGCCGTGGCGCAGAAGCTGGCCGTCGAGCGGTTCGAGGTCTTCGTCGCGGGCAACCACTTCAGCGCATGCGGATATGACCCAACATGATCGAAAACCGCTCTAGCCTGCACCGGGCTCATCCCGCGGGGATGTTCTCGCGCAGGACGATCCGCGTCTCGACGTTCTTCAGCGCGAGGAGCGGCGAGTTCGTGGCGATCGACCCCAGAAGCCGCAGCACCGCCTGTTCGCCGACCAGCCGCGCGTTCTGGTCGATCACCACGTCGATCACGTCCTCGGCAAGCCAGAGCCGCGTGCTTTCCGTCAGGTCGTGCATGATGACGAAGGGCCGGGGCCGCCACGCGGCAAGGCGGATCGCATCCGTGATGCCGGTACGGCCCGCGCCCACGCAGTAGACCCCCAGAAGCTCGGGCACCGACCGCATGAGCTGCAGCATCGCCGCGTTCGACCGCGCGCTGTCCTCGCCGGTCTCGACCGGGGGCAGGATGGTCAGGTGCCGGAACTGGTCCTCGAGCAGCGCGCGGAACCCGATCTCGCGCTCGCGGTGGCCGTGGAACGCCCGCGCGCCGAGAAACAGCCCCACGGTTCCCCTGCGCCGGCCCGACATCAGCCCCATCATCAGCGCGGCGGTGCGCCCCGCCACCAGGTTGTCCACCCCGACATAGGCCGACCGCGGCGTCGAGAGCACGTCCGACGCGATCGTCGCCACCCGCACGCCGGATTCGGCCAGCCCCCGGATCGCGTGCCGCGTCCGCGGATGGTCCACCGCCACGATCCCGACGCCGCTCGTCTGCAGCGACACCTTCTCCAGTGCGGCCACCAGCGTCTCGGGGGCGATTCCCTCGAGCGGCGTGATGCGGCAGGACGCGACGAGCGGCAGCGAGGCGGCAAAGGCCGAGATTCCGTCGATCATCTCGCGCATGAAGCCGTTGCGCACGAACGGGATGAAGAACTCCAGATGCGCGGGCCGCGACGGCAGCGGCATCCTCCCCTCGGACGGCAGGTAGCCGAGATCCCTGGCGGCCTGCACCACCCGCTGCCGGTTGGCCGCGCTGACGCCGCTCCGGCGGTTCAGGACGCGGTCCACCGTCGCGGTCGAGACCATCGCCTTCGCCGCGATGTCGGCGATCGTGCTGCGTCCCATGGCGGCGGTCCGTTCCTGATGCGACGGGAAAACCTACATCACCCCGGCCGCCGCGGGCAACCGGGCATGCGGGGATTTCCCCGTCCTGGCAACGGGTTGCCGGCACCCATTGGGTCAGTGACCTTGCCCGAACCTGATGCGATCTGATGTGATCGCCGGTTGTTGGCGCATCCCCGATCACCCACAGTGCCCGGGCAGGTCCACCGGATCCCCCGATGACGAGTCACATGCCCGACATGCCCGCGCGTCCGGTCCCGGCCCGGGACTACTCGCTCACCGGCGATGCCGCGCGCCATGCGATCGCCGCAGGGCTCGCCGCGGCCGAGTGGTATCACACCGAGGTGCCGCGCAAGGTGATGAAGGACCTGATGCAGCGCTCCGACCAGCCCGCGGTCCGCGACACGATCCTCTGGGCCGCGTTGCACCTCGTCTTCGCGGCGGGCGGCATCCTCCTCTGGGGCACGTGGTGGGCGGTGCCCTTCTGGATCGCCTACGGCGTCATGTACGGCTCGGCCTGCGACTCGCGCTGGCACGAATGCGGGCACGGCACCGCGTTCCGCACCGGATGGATGAACGACTGGGTCTACAACATCGCGTCCTTCCAGGTGATGCGGAACCCGGTCAACTGGCGCTGGAGCCACGCGCGGCACCACACCGACACGATCATCGTCGGGCGCGACCCCGAGATCGTGTGGATGCATCCCATCCGCCTGATGCTCCGGGCGCTCGGCTATGTCGGCATCGTGGACGCCTGGAATTCCCTCAGGGGCATCGCCCGGAACGCCCTCGGCGAGCTTTCGCCCGACGAAAGGGACTACATCCCGCAATCCGAGTGGCCGAAGGCGATCTTCTGGGCGCGCGTTCACATGGCGATCTACGCCGCGACGGCTCTGGCGACCGTCTGGATGCTCGCCTCCGGCTACGGATGGAGGTCGGCGATCCCGTTCCTCTTGATCGGCGGCCCCCGCCTCTATGGCTGCTGGCACATGGTGATGACCGGGCTTCTCCAGCACGGCGGTCTCGCCGAGGACGTGCTCGACCACCGTCTGAACAGCCGCACGGTCTACATGAACCCGGTCAGCCGCTGGCTCTACTGGAACATGAACTACCACGTCGAACACCACATGTTCCCCATGGTGCCCTACCACGCGCTCCCCAGACTGCACGAGGCCGTGAAGCACGACCTGCCCGAACCGAACCCGTCGATCCGCGCGGCCTATGCCGAGATGTGGCGCGCCGTCATGCGCCAGCGCCGCGACCCCGGCTACTACCTCCGCCGCGACCTTCCGCCGACCGCGCGGCCCTACCGCGAAGACCTCCACCGGACCGTGCCCGAACGGGCGACGGTCTGACGCGCGCAAGGGGGGGAAGCGGACAGCGATGCCGGAAGGATCAGCCCGCAAACTGCCGACGGTCGCCGACCTTCGCGCCCAGAAGGGCAGGCGGCAGCTCACGATGCTGCGCTGCTTCAGCCTCGACGAGGCGGCGGCGGCCGAGGCGGCGGGGGTGGACATCGCCTCGGTCCCGCCCGAAATCGTGCTCCACCCCGACTATCGCCGCCGGGCGCCCTCGGTCTTCTCGATGACCGGCAGGACACATCTGGAAGCGGGCACGCCCGAGGACTACCTGCGCTGGTGCGGCGACGCGATCAACCGGGGCGCGGACGCGGTCTACTGCTCGGGCTCGCTCCGGACCGTCGCCTGCCTCGCCCGCGAATACATCCCCGTCGTCGGCCATGTCGGCCTCGTCCCGTCGCGCGCCACCTGGACGGGCGGTTTCAGGGCCGTCGGCAAGACCGCTGCCGACGCGCTCCGCCTCTGCGACGAGGTCCGCGCCCACGAAGCCGCGGGCGCCTTCGCCGTCGAGATCGAGGTCGTGCCGCACGAGGTTGCCGCGGAAATCTCGAAGCGCGTGAACATCCTGCTCTGGTCGATGGGCGCGGGCGCGGGCTGCGACGCGCAGTACCTCTTTGCCAACGACATCCTGGGCTATACCGAAGGTCACATCCCGCGTCATTCGAAGGTCTACCGGAACTTCCGCGCCGAATACGGGCGCCTTCAGGCCGAGCGTGTCGCGGCCTTCCGGGAATTCGTGGCCGACGTCGAAAGCGGTGCCTATCCCGAACCGGGCCACCTTGTTTCCATGGACCCGCGCGAACGCGAGGCCTTCCTGTCCGGTCTGGAAAAGGGGGTGCGGCGCACAGGCTGATCACGGAACGGAGATGACCGGCGGTCCGGCACGACCCGGCCGCCTCATGCAAGGGCAGCAAGCCCGTCACTCGTAGGGAGGAAAGACGAATGCTGAGACGCACTCTGCTCGGCGCCGCCGCCGCGCTGGCCGTCACGGTCGGCCTGGCCGCATCTGCCGGGGCGCAGGAAAAGAAGACCTACTACTGGATTTCCCACGGCGCGCCCGCCGACCCGGTCTGGACCTACTTCCTCCAGGGCGCGGAATCCTGGGCCAAGGCGACGGGCAACACCGTCAACACCTCGTTCCACTCGGGCGACGTGCCGAGCCAGCAGGAAGCGATCCGCGCCGCCATCGCCGCCAAGGCCGACGGCATCTGCTCCACGAGCCCCGACCCGGGCAGCATGGTCGACGTGGTCAGGGAAGCGCGCGACGCGGGCATCCCGATCGTGAACTTCAACACCCCCGACCCGCAGGCGAACTGGAATGCCTATGTCGGCGGCGACCTTCTATCGGTCGGCCGGCAGTGGGCGCAGTACCTCGTCGACAAGGGCCTCGTGAAGCAGGGCGACTTCGTCTGGATGCCCGTCGAGGTTCCCGGCGCGTCCTACGGGGTCGAGGAGGAGAAGGGCATCAAGTCCGTTTTCGAACCGCTCGGGATCACCTGGGAAGTCACCGACGCGACGCTCGACCAGGCCGAGATCATCACCCGCATGACCGACTACGTCACCGCCAACCGCGACAGGATCAAGGCGATGATCGGCCTTGGCGACATGGTCACCGGCTCGGTCAAGCGCGTCTGGGATCAGGCGGGGCTGAAGCCCGGCGAGATCCCGGTCGTCGGCTGGGGCAACAGCCTCGACACCACGCGGGAGGTGATGGACGGCTACGTCAACGCCGCCATGTGGCAGGATCCGCAGGCGACGTCCTGGATGTGCCTCAGCGCGCTCCAGATGGAGACGAACGGCATCCCGGTCGGCTTCGACATCATCACCGGCGCCCTCTACGAGAAGGACACCGCGCCGGTCTACGACAAGATCATGGGCGGCAAGTAACCCCCGTCCGCCGCCTCCGGGCCTTCCCGGGGGCGGCCCCCCATGCCACGGAAGCGCGCAATCCCATGTCCGACCCATCGCCAGCCGCCGCGCCGGGAGCCCCGTCGCCAGCCGCCCCATCCGGCGGCGGCCTCGCCCGGACCCTGATCGCCAAGCCGGAACTCGGGCCCCTGGTCCTGCTTCTGGTGATGCTCGTCGTCTTCACCTCGATCAACCCGGCCTTCCTGTCGCTCACGAATGTCGGCAACGCGCTCACCTTCACGGTCGAGCTCGGATTCATCGCGCTGGCCATGACGCTCCTGATGACGGCGGGCGAATTCGACCTCTCGGTCGGCTCGGTCTTCGGCTTCGCCCCCGTCGTGATGTGGACGCTCTTCAACGCGGGGCTCCTTCCCCTGCCGGCCGCCTTCCTGACGGCGGTCGCCGTCGCGGTCGGGATCGGTTTCGTCAACGGCGTCTTCGTCACGCGGCTCAAGATCCCCTCGTTCCTCGTCACGCTGGGCATGCTTCTGGTCGTGCGCGGCACCGCGCTCTGGCTCACCGACGGCTTTCCGCAGCGCACCTGGGACGCGGGCGAGCAGTGGCTGGCCGGGGTGCTGGTGGGCGACTTCTACATCGGCGGGCTCCGCGTCTACATGAGCCTGATCTGGTTCATCCTGCTCGCCCTCGTCTTCCACTACGCGCTGACGCGGACGCGCTTCGGCAACTGGATCCAGGCAACGGGGGGCAACCCCGTCGCCGCGCGCAACCGGGGCGTGCCGACGCGGCGGGTCAAGACCATCCTCTTCATGGTCTCGGCCCTCATGTCGGCCTTCGCCGGCGCGATCTCGTCGATCCGCGTCTCGGCGGCGAACCCGAACTCGGGCGCGGGGTATGAACTCGAGGTCATCGCGATGGTGGTCATCGGCGGCACCGCGCTCGCCGGCGGGCGCGGCACCATCATCGGCACGGTGCTCGGCGTCCTGATCCTGCGGCTGATGCGCAACGGGATCGTGCTCATCGGCGTGCCCGGCCTTGCCTACAACATCTTCATCGGAGCGATCATCCTGGGGATGATGGCGCTCCATTCGGCGCTCGAGCGCCGCCACAACGCGGGGGACTGACCGATGGCCGACGAAGGAACTCCGCCCCGCAGCCTCTCCGATGCGCCGCTCGTCGAGATGCGGAACATCGAGAAGTTCTACGGCCGCGTCCACGCCCTCAGGGGCGTCAACCTGCGCATCAGGCGCGGCGAGATCGTCGGGCTCCTGGGCGACAACGGCGCGGGGAAATCGACGCTCATCAAGGTCCTGTCGGGGGCCGTGCCCTACACATCGGGCCAGATCTTCATCAAGGGGCGCGAGGTGAAACTCACCTCGACCAACGACGCGATCGCGCAGGGAATCGAGACGATCTACCAGGACTCGGCGCTGATCCCGCAGCTTTCGATCGCCCGGAACCTGTTCCTCGGACGCGAGATCACCAGGGGCGCGGGCGTCCTCGACCGGCTCGACCTCGACCGGATGAACGAGGTCGCGGCCGAACTCCTCAAGCGCGTCGGCATCTCGAAGACCATCCCGCCGACGACGCCCATCGGCGCGCTTTCCGGCGGCGAGCGGCAGGCCGTCGCGATCGCGCGGGCGATGTATTTCGAAAGCGACCTCATCGTTCTCGACGAGCCGACGAACAACCTTGGCGTCGCGGAAACCCAGGGCGTGCTGCGGTTCGTGAGGGGCGCGCGCGACACCGGCCACTCCTGCATCTTCATCGCCCACAACATCCACCACGTCTTCCAGGTCGTGGACCGGATGGTGGTGATGCGGCGGGGAACCGTGGTGGCCGACGACCTGAGCCCCAGGACCTCCTCGATCCAGGACGTGGAGGACATCATCACCGGCGAACACGCGGCGGCGTGATGCGCGTCTCGGCGGAGGGCATCTCTTTCGGCTTCGACCCCGGCTTCGGGCTGCTCGACGGGTTCGCGGTGGAGGATCGGGGAAAAACCGTCGCGCCCCTGCATCGCGCGCCCTGGGTCGGGACGGGCGAGGCCCTGCCGCCCGGCGCCGCACCGCATCTGGCGAAGCTCGGCGGCGACTTCTTCTGCGCGCCCTTCGCGGGCAGCGAGGAAGGATCGCCCCTCCACGGCTGGCCCGCGAACTGGCCGTGGGAGGTGGTGGCGAACGGCGGCGGCGTGCTGCGGGCGGTGCTCGGGCGGACGGTGGCGGGCGCGACGCTGGTGAAGGAGCTGTCGGTGACGGACGGCCATCCCTTCGTCTATCAGCGCCATGTCTTCGTCGGCGGGCGGGGACGGGTGAGCGTCGCGAACCACGCGAACCTCTCGGTGAGGAACGGCGCCCTGATCCGCACCTCGCCCAAGTCGCACTGGGAGACGCCGAGGACCCCGCAGGAAAGCGACCCCGCGCGCGGAAGGTCGGCCCTGCGCTACCCCGCGCGGGCGGCCGACCCGCGCGCCTTTCCGGGACTCGCGGGGCCGGTGGACCTGACCCGCTACCCCTGGAATCCCCGCCACGAGGACTTCGCGATCGGGATCGAGGAACGGGGCCGCGCGCTCGGCTGGACGGCGGTGACGCGGCCCGCCGAGGGCGACCTCTACCTCTCGCTGCGCGATGCCCGCGCGCTGCCGATGACGATGCTCTGGCACTCGAACGGCGGGCGCGACTATGCGCCCTGGTCGGGCCGCCACGTCGGCTGCCTCGGCGTCGAGGAGGGGGCGGCGGAGCACATGCTCGGCCTCTCCTCCGAGGGCGACCTGAGCGGGCCGGGCGCGCTGGCGCTGAGGCCGGACGGCCTGGCCGAGGTGCGCCACGTCATCGGCGCGATCGCCTGGCCCTCGGGCGAACCGGTGGCCTCGGTCACGCTCGAAGATGGCTCGGCGGTCGTGGAGGGCGAGGGCGGGACGGTGCGGCGGGTGCCGGTGCGGGCGGGATTCGCGGGGTGAGAGGCCCTCACCTCGGGCACGACCAGGGCGACGCTCCGGCAGAGCACCGGTCCTGCCGGTCGCCCGGAGGGTGACGGGCGCCCGGAGAGGGTGACGGGCGCCCGGACACCGTGCCGGCGGCGCGCTGCCGGCGAGGAAGGCGCGCAGGCCGGACACTACCCCTGATCGGTCAGCCGCACGTAGATCGCCGTCACGCCCAGCACGACGAGCCCGAAGAAGATCCGCCGCGCCCCTTCGGGCATCTGGAGAAGCGTCAGGAGCGTGTTCAGGACCGTCAGGATCAGCGCGCCCACGATGGTGCCCGAATAGCTTCCCCGCCCGCCGAAGATCGACGTCCCCCCGATCACCGCCGCCGCGACCGACGGCAGGAGGAGCGGCTCGGCCAGCGACAGCGACGGCGCCTTGATGAGGCCCACATAGACGAGCCCCGTCGCCCCCGCGATCAGCCCCGAGAGCGTGTAGAGCGCCAGATACACCTGCCACGCCCGCACCCCCGACAGCCGCGCCGCGCGCTCGTTCGACCCGAGCGCATAGAGGAGCCGCCCGAACCCGGACCGGCCCTGTGCGAGGATCACCAGCACCGCGAAGGGCAGGAAGAGCGCGAGCGAATTCGGGATTCCCCAGGTCCGGCCCGTCCCCAGCCACTGGAGCAGGCCGGGCACGCTCGACCCCGTGGCGATGACCGTCCGCTGATAGACCAGCAGGAACCCGGTGCCGATCAGCCCCGAACCCAGCGTCATGATCAGCGGATGCACCCGGCAGACGCCGATCCCGAAGCCGTTGAGAAGCCCGATCAGCACCGCGGGCATCAGCGACACGAGGATCGCACCGGCGGTTCCCAGATCGCCCACCTGCGAGGCCATGACGAAGGACGAGATCGTGGCGACGACCGCCGCCGACAGGTCGATCCCGCCGGTGTACATGGTCAGCGTCTGGCAGGCCGCGAGCATGGCGAGCGGCACCGCGAACTTCACCGTGTTCCCGATCCAGCGCTCGTTGACGATGCCGGGGCTGATGAACTGGAGAAGCCCCACGAGCGCCAGCAGGAGAAGGATCAGCGTGAGCACCGGATAGTCCCTGAGGACGGCCACGGTCCTCTGTACGCCGGTCGGCGCGGATGCGGCGGATTCGGTCATCGGTTCCTCCGCTGCCGGACTGCCACAAGGCCGCCGACCATCACCACGGCGGCCATGATCGTGCCCTCGACGATGGTGGTCACGTTCGGATCGACGTTGAGAAGCGTCAGGTCCAGCCGGACGAGACGCAGGATGAACACCGCGACGATGGGGCCGAGGATCCCGCCGATCCCCCCGGTCAGGGCGACGCCGCCAAGGACGACCGCGGCCACGCTGACCATCAGATAGGGCCCCGGGATCGGCTCGCCGACGCCGGTGCTCATCGTCACCGAAAGCCCGCCGAGCGCGGCGAAGAGGCCGCAGAGCGCATAGGAGAGAACCTTGACCGGCCCGATCGCCACGCCCGACCGGAACGCCGCCGTCCGGTCGCTGCCGATGGCGTAGAGCGCGAGGCCGAGGCGCGAGCGGCGAAGCGGCAGCCAGACGATCCCGGCGCAAAGGGCGAGCACGACGACGGCATTCGGAAGCCAGGCCGACAGGAACGGCAGGCCCACGGTCCCGAGGATGATCTCCCTCAGCCCCGGATGCGCGGTGCCGCCGGGCGCATTCAGGATGAGGAGCGCCGTGCCCTCCCAGACGAAGAGCATGGCGAGCGTCACCACGATGTCGGGGACCCGCGTCAGCACCACGAGGATGCCGTTGACCGCCCCCATCGCGGCCCCGATCACGAGGACGGCGATCACCACCGGGACGGTGTATTCCGGCCCGTAGGCCGCCATCATCCGCGCGCCCGACACCGACGCGACCGCCATCATCGAGGCGACCGACAGGTCGATCCCGCCCGCGATCACGACGATCGCCATGCCCGCCGTGGCGAAGGCATAGGGGAGCGCGGCGCGCGCAAGCGACTCGAGCCCCGAGGTGCCGAACCCGGGCTGGATCAGCCGCGTCATGCCGAGCATGACGAGGAACAGGACGAAGAGACCGGCCACCCACCCGTTCCTTGCGAGATGCCGGCTCATCCCGCCGCCTCCGCATGGGCCTGCCCCGTCAGGCCATAGGCCGCCCGCATCAGGTGGGCCTCGGTCGCGTCGGCCGCGGCGATCTCGTCCACCACCCGCCCCCCGAAGATGACGATGGCGCGGTCGCAGGCGGCCTCGATCTCGGTGAGTTCCGAGGTGTAGAACAGGATCGCCGCCCCCTGATCCGCAAGCTCGCGGACCAGGTCGTAGATCTGCCGCTTGGTCCGCACGTCGATCCCGCGCGTCGGGTCGAAGAGAAGCAGCGTCTCGACGCCCCTGGCGATCCAGCGGGCGATCGTCACCTTCTGCTGGTTGCCGCCGGACAGCCGCCGGACCTCGCCCTGCGCCCGGGTGTCGATCTGGAGCCGCCCGATCGCCGCGCCGACACGGGCCGCTTCCTCGCCCATGCGGATCGGTCCCCAGGCGGACGGGCGCGCCAGCGCCGGCAGCGCGATGTTCTCGCGCACCGAGCGCACCATGGCGAGCGCGTCGGCACGGTTGCCGGGCACGAAGGCCAGGCCCGCCGCGATGGCCTCCGCCGGGTGGTGGAAGTCGCGCGCCTGCCCGTCCACGGCGATTCGGCCGCCGTCGGCGCGGCGGAACCCGGCGAGCGCCTCGAAAAGCTCGTCCTGCCCCTGCCCCTCGAGCGCGACGACGCCCAGAACCTCGCCGCGCGCCAGATCGAAGGACACGTCCGAGAGCTTCGATCCGACCGACAGGTTCCTGACCGAAAGACGCGGCGCAGCGCCGGACCTCGCCGTCGCCGCCCCCCGCGCTCCGGCGCGCGCCGGGACCAGCGCCGCGCCGAGCATCAGCGCCACCGCCTTCTCCTCGACCCCCGGCGCGATCGGCAGGTCGCCCACCGTCGCCCCGTCGCGCAGGATCGTCGCGCGGTCGCAGACCCGCGCGATCTCGGCGAAGCGGTGCGAGATGTAGAGGATCGACCGGCCCGCGTCGGCCTCGGAGCGGATCACGCCCAGCACCCGCTCGACCAGATCGGTCGGCAGCGCGGCGGTCATCTCGTCGAGCATCAGCACCTCGGGCTCGGCCGCGAGAGCGCGCGCGAGGTCGAGGATGCGCAGGGTCGCGAGCGGCAGCTCGCCCGCCATGTCGTCAAGCCGCAGGCCGGCGATGCCCAGGTCCGACACCCGGCGGCGGAACGGCCCGACCGGCGTGCCGCGAAGCCGCAGGTTGTCGCCCACGTCGAGATGCGGGATCAGCGACGGCTCCTGATAGACCGGCACGAGACCCGCCCTCTGCGCGGCGGCGGGCGAGGCGAAGGTGCCTTCGCGGCCGGCGACGCGGATCGTGCCGCCGTCATGGCGGAGCGCGCCCGTGAGGATCTTCACCAGCGTCGATTTGCCGGCCCCGTTCGCGCCCATCAGCGCGACGATCTCGCCCTTCTTCAGGACCAGGTTCGCGTCCCTCAGCGCAACGACCTGCCCGAAGCGTTTCTGCACGCCGCGCGCTTCGAGAACCGCCGGTCGGTCGGTGTTCGCTGTCATCGCCCCGCGCCGAAGCCTTTCAAGACGTTCCTCTCGCAGCAGAAGGGCAGGATTTCACGAAATCCTGCCCTCCGGAAATCCCCCGCGAAGGATTTCCGGTCCCGGCACCGTCAAGCGCCGGAACCGGAAAGGACTTACTCGCCGGGGCCCTTGCAGGCGATGATCTGGTCCATCGTGTAGCTCGTCCAGCCGGGGATCGACACGCTGACCGGCCATTCCGGGTCGAGGTTCGGGTTGGCCGCGGCGGCGAGCTTGGCCCGGCCCTCGTCGGTCACGTTGTCCCACAGCTCGGGCGTCACGAGCACCGTCTGGCTGTCGGGCTTCTTGCCGTCGAGGATCCGGATCGCCAGCGCCACGCCGGCGCCGCCGACCGATCCGGGGTTCGTGACCGCGGCGCCCTTCAGGCCCTCGACGCTCGACAACTGGCCGACGAAGCCCGCGTTGTCGGCACCGACGATCGGCACCAGCGGGGCCTCGGATTCGGTGAACGCATCCACGATCACGTTGTCGATTCCGCTCGTCCACACGCCCTGGAACGGGATGCCCGAAGCGAGGATGTCGAGCATCTGCTGCTTGCCCTGGTCCTGCTGCCAGCCGGTGAACACCTCCTGCGCGACGGTGATGCCGGGAAACTCCGCCAGCGCCTTCTTGAAGCCCCTGTCACGGTCGTTGTCCGCGCCCGCGCCGGCCGCGCCGCGCATGTAGACGACCGCGCCCTTGCCGCCCATCTGTTCGAAGAGCCACTTGGCGCCGAGATAGGCGTAGTTCTCCTGGTCGTTCGAGATGACATAGGCCGAGGGTTCCGTCACCGCCTGGTCCACCGCCACGACGACGATGCCCTTGTCGGTCGCTTCCTTGATCGCGGCGTTCACCGCGTCGGCGCTCGACGGGTTGACGACGATCGCGTTCACGCCCGCCTGGATCAGGTTGCGGATATCCTCGAGCTGGCCCGCGCTGTCGGTGTTGCGGTGGGCGATGTTCAGCGACGCGACCTTGCCCGAGGCGAGCGCCTCGGCCTTCATCGCGCAGATCATCTCTTCCCGCCAGCCGTTGCCCTGGACGGTGTTCGAGATGCCGATCTTGTAGCTCTGGGCCGAGGCGGCGCCCGCCCAGCCGAGGGCCAGCGCGGCAAGGGCCGCTCCCGCGTAGAATCGCTTCATTGGTCTTCCTCCCTTTGCACGAGTCTTCTTTGAACTCCGGTCACTTAACATAGGGGCTGAGGACGTCCCGGGCCAAGAGGAAACCCCGCCTGACCTTCTCCTCCGAGCCCTCGAAATTCCGGTCCTCATGCTCGATGATGACCGGCCCGTCGTATCCCGCGCGGTAGAGACCGGCGAAGATCACCTTCCAGTCGATGTCGCCAAGTCCCGGTATCCGCGGTACCTGCCAGCCCATGCCGACCGACATCACCCCGTTCTCGTAGAGCCCGTCGCGGTCGATCATCACGTCCTTGGCGTGGACATGGACCATGCGGGGGCCGAATTCGCGGATGAACCGGGCCTGGTCGATCATCTGCCAGACGAGGTGGCTGGGGTCGTAGTTCATGCCGACCCCCGGCCCCCAGTCGTTCAGGATGCGCCGCCAGATCCTGGGGGAATAGGCGATGTTGTGCCCGCCCGGCCATTCGTCGCGGGAGAAGATCATCGGGCAGTTCTCGAAGGCGAGCGTCACGCCGTGGCCGCCCGCGTAGGCGACGATCTCCGGCCAGACCTTCTGCGCCTCGGCCCAGTTCTCCTCGACATCGAGCGCGCGGTTGCCGCCAACGAAGGTGTTGACGACCTTCACTCCCATCAGGGACGCGGCGGCGATCACCTTCCTCAGATGGCCGATGACCGTCTCGCGGTGGGCCCGGTCCGCGTGGAGGGGATTGGGGTAGTAGCCGAGGCCCGAGATCGTCAGGCCCTTGCCCGCGATTGCCTGGGCGATGTCCTGCGCCTTGCCCTTCGTCAGCCCGTCCACGCCGATATGCGAGGTGCCCGCATAGCGCCGCTTCTCGCCGCCCGACCGCGGCCAGCAGGCGATTTCCAGCGCCGTCATGCCGTTCGCCGCCGTCCAGTCGGCCACGTCCATCAGGTCGGTGTCGGGGAAGGGGGCGGTGAGAAGGCCGAGGATCATGGGCACGGTTCCTGTCAGGCTTGCGGTATCGGGGTCCAGCCGCCCGTCGCGGCGCTGGCGAGCACGGCATCGCAGAAGAGCATCTCGAAATGGCCGTCGTCGAAGCCGGCCCAGGTCGAGTCCGGCTGGCGGCCCCCGGCGGCGACGTCGCGGTAGACCTGCCGGAAGAAGGCGAAGAATGTGTCGGCGAAGCCCTCGACATGTCCGCCCGGCAGGCTGGCCGCCGCCGCGCCGAAGGCGTTCATCGCGCCCGGGTCGCGTTGCTGGATGGCATTCGGCCCGTCGCGGCGTCCGAGCCAGAGGTGGTCGGGGTGCTCGCTGTCCCACGCCGCCGCCGACGCGGCCCCGGCGATTTCCCAGGTCATCCGGTTCTTGCGCCCGTGGCTGATCTGGCTGGTGGTCAGCGACCCGCGCGCCCCGTTCGGATAGCGCAGGAGGATCAGCGCCGCGTCGTCGGTGCGGATGGGAACGGTTTCGGTCGGCCCGGCGGACCGCGAGAACGTCTCGACCGGGCCGACCGGCTTCTGGCGTTCGCGCACGAACGTCGAAAGCTCGGCGAGGACGGCGGTGGGGCGCTGTCCCGCGATGAAGCTCGTCAGGTCGATCCAGTGGGTGCCGATGTCGCCCACGCTGCGCAGCGCGCCCCCGGCTTCCGTCTCCAGCCGCCAGCTCCAGTCGGTCGCCCTGGCGAGCCAGTCCTGGTGGTAGTGCCCTGTTATCAGACGGATATCGCCCATCTCGCCCGCCGCCACCAGCCCCTGCATGTGCTGGTTCAGCGGATAGAAGCGCGTGTTGTAGCAGACCGCCGCGACCCTGCCGGACCGGGCCGCAGCCGCCACCATCCCGGCCGACTGCGCGGCGGTCATGGCGAGCGGCTTTTCGCAGACGACGTGCCTGCCCGCTTCGAGGACCGCCATGACCTGCGGGTGGTGCAGGTGGTTGGGCGAGGTGACGTGGACGACATCGACCGAGCCGTCGGCCAGCAGCTCGTCGAGCGAGCCATAGGCCAGGTCCACGCCCAGCGCCTGCGCCCGCGTCCGGCCGCGTTCGCCGGACGAGCCCAGAACGCCCGCGATCCGCACGCCGAGCCGGCGCAGCGCCCAGAGATGGACGGTGCCGATGAAACCCGTGCCGATGATCGCGGCTGAGAGGCGGTCAGACAACCGAATACCCCCCGTCGATCGGGATGCAGGCCCCGGTCACGAAGGCGGCCATCGGCGAGGCGAGAAAGAGCACCGCGCCCGCGATGTCCCCGGGCTCGCCCCAGCGGCCGAGCGGCGTGCGGGCGTTCACGCGGGCGACGTGCTCGGGGTCGGTCCGGCTCTTCGCGGACTGTTCGGTGACGATGAAGCCGGGCGAGACCGCGTTCACCCGGATGCCGTCCGGCGCCCAGGCGATGGCAAGGGATTTCGTCAGTTGCTGCACCGCCGCCTTGGACGCGCCGTAGGCCGGGTTCCGCGGGCTGCCGAAGGTCGCGTACATGGACGCGATGTTGACGACCGATCCCTTCGCCGCCGCGAGCCGGCCATGGAAGGCGAGCGCGGTGCGGAACGACCCGTGCAGGTTCACGTCCACGACGCGCTGGAAGAAGGCGGGGTCCATTTCCTCGCCGCGCGCGGTGATGGCGGCGCCGTTGACCAGCACGTCGAGCCTCGGGGTCGCATCCGCCAGCCGCTGAACGGCCGCCATGTCGGTCACGTCGAGGCGGGTATAGGCGAAGCGGCCCCGGTCCTCGGGCGCGGGTTCCGGCTCGACCCCGGTGATGGCGACCGTGGCGCCCGCGTCCTGGAAGGCCCGGGCGACCGCGGCCCCGATCCCGGCCCGGCTCGCGCCGATCACCAGAACCCCGGCGCCCGAAAAGTCGAAACCAGACGCCAACCGGCAGCCCTCCCAAGCTTCGGTGAAGGCTAGGCGGGAGGCGCGATTCGGCACAAGGGCGTTTTCAGGACAGCAGAAATGAAAACGGATTTTCACAACCTCTCCGGCATGGCCGGACGACCATCGGGCGGGGTGCCGGCCATGCCGGCTGCCCGGAGCCGCAGGGCGCGGCCGCCCCCGGCAGCCCCGGCAGGGATCCGCAGGACGCGGCCCGGATGGTCACCTGCCCGTCCGGGCGAGAAGGGCCGTCACGCCTCGGCCGCAAGCCTCCGCCCGATGCTCACGATCATCGCCTGGGCCACCACCAGCGCCGGCACCTGCGACCGGAAATGCCCCAGCCGCGCCTCCCTCACGTAGAGCGCGTGGGCCGCCAGCCCGACCACCGGCGACAGCTCGTTGTCGGTGATCGCCACCACCTTGCGCCCCTTCTCGGCCGCCATCTTCGTGATCTGCACCGTCTCGGGCGTGTAGTCGTCGAAGGTGATCGCCAGAAGCGCGTCCCGCTCGCCCATCGCCGCCACCTGCTCGACCCGCATGGCGCCGAGGTTGTCGATCATCTGCGCCCGCTTGCCGACATTGGCCAGGCCGTAGAAGGCATAGGCCCCGATCCCGAAGGCCCCGCGCGCCGCCGCGATGTGGATCGTCTCGGCCGCGGCCAGCACCGCAACCGCGGCTTCGAGCTCCGACCGGTCCAGCCCCTGCCGGACCCGCAGGAGCGAATTCACCGCCGCCTGCACGAAGGTGTCGAAGACGTGCCCCGGCTCTTCGAGGTCGGCGAAATCCACCTCCCCCATGCCGCCTTTCGCGGTCAGTTCCGACATCTGCTCGGCGAAGGGCAGGCGCGGCCCGAGAAGCCGCTCGCGGAACACGCGCTGGAGGTCGGGAAAGCCCTGGAACCCCAGTTCCTGCGCGAAGCGGGTGATCGTGGCGGGCGGCACGCCGGCGAGCGTGGCGAGGCGGACGATGGTGTTGATCGCCACGTCCTCGGGGTGGTTGAGGAAGAACTGCGCCACCTGCGCGTTCCGGCGGGAAAGCGTGCCCTGCCGCGCGACGAGCGCCCGGACGAGCGCGTCGTAGTCGCGGATCGGCCCCTGCCCCGGCCCGCCCATCACGGCGCCCCGAGGACGCGCTGTTCGAGGTCGATCGCCGTGCCGGTCATCGGGGCAGAGGCCGGGCCGAGAAGGTAGACCGCCAGCCGCGCCGCCTCGTCCGGATCGAGGAGCCGCCCGAGCGGCAACTGCGCGCCGACCCCTTCTGCCCAGCCCGTCCCGCGCCCGAGCGTTTCGGCCTGCATCCGGTCCTCGGCCGGCGTCAGCACCCAGCCGAGGTTGATCCCGTTCACGCGGATGCGGTCCCGCAGGTGCGCGTTCGCGGCGTTCTTCGTCAGCGTCATGAGCGCCCCCTTGGTGGCGGCGTAGATGGCGAGATCGGGCGCGCCGCAGTGGGCGTTCATCGACAGGATGTTCACGATCGTTCCGGGCGCCCCGCGCCCGCGCATGTCGGCGATGGCGCCCTGCATCAGGAAGAACGGCGCGCGGGCGTTGACCGCGTGGAGCCTGTCCCAGAGCTGCACCGTCCCGTCGAGCACCGAGGCGCGGTCGGTCCGGCCGGCGGAATTGACGAGGCCGTCGATCCGCCCGAAACGGTCGAGCGTGGCGCGGATCACGCCTGCGGGCGCGTCGGGATCGGTCAGGTCGGCCGTGACGGTGCCCGCGCCGGGAATGTCCGAGGCGAAGGCCGCAAGCCCCGCCGCGTCGAGGTCCGTCAGCATCAGGCGTGCGCCCGACTCTGCCGCCAGCCGTCCCACGGCAGCGCCGATCCCGCTGGCCGCGCCGGTCACCAGAACGACCATCCCCGTCAGGTCAACCCGCATCGTCCCCCCCCTTCACGGTCCCCCCTCCACGCGGGCGAGCGTGGGGCGGGGGCGGCGCGGGTGTCAACGGGGTGCGATCCGGCGGCGTCGTGCGGGTGTCCCCCCGCCCCTCCCCTGTCCGGCGCGGGGAGGGAAGGGCCGGGGGCGGCGGAGGTCCGCGCGGGGCTTCGCCACGGCCGGCCCGCCTTGCCAGTCCCCTCCCCGCTGGCTAGCGTCGGACAAACGCCCCAAGAGCGAAGGGAGGCGCCCGTGGCCAGGCCGTTTCGCGTCGTCGGCATCAGTTTCGACCACATGCACATGGGCGACCTGCTGCGGCAGGTCCATGACCACCCGGGCGCCGAGATCGCAGGCATCTTCGACCCCGACCGTTCGCGGATGGACGGGGCGACCGGCACCTTCGCCATCCCTGCCGAACGGGTGTTCACCACCCTGGCCGCCTGCCTCGCCGTGAAACCCGACCTCGCCATCCTCTGCCCCGCGACCGCCGACCACGCGCGCTACACCGAGATGGTCGCGCCCCATGTCCCCGCGATCATCGTCGAGAAGCCGTTCGCGGCGAGCCTCGCCGACGCCGACCGCATGATCGCCGCCTGCAGGGGCAAGCTGCTCGCCATCAACTGGCCGCTCGCCTGGTACCCCTCGCACCGCACGACGAAGCGGCTGATCGGCGAGGGGGCGATCGGCGAGGTGCGCGAGGTGCATTTCTACGACGGCAACCGGGGGCCGCTCTGGCACCTCGCCGACAAGGTCGAGGTGAGCGCAGAGGAGGTCGAGCGGCAGAAGCCCGCCTCGTGGTGGTACAGGGCCGCCTCGGGCGGCGGGTCGCTGCTCGACTACCTCGGCTACGGCGCGACGCTCGGGACGTGGTTCCTGGACGGCGAGGCGCCCCTCGACGTGACCGCCACCACCTGGGCCGCGCCGGGGCTTGAGGTGGACGAGCATTCCGTCACGGTGCTGCGCTACGCCCGCGGCCTGTCGAAGATGGAGACGCGCTGGGGCACCTTCAGCGACCCCTGGACGCTGCAGCCCCAGCCGCGCTGCGGGTTCGTGATCGTGGGATCCGAGGGGACGATCTCGTCCTGGGACTACGACGACCACGTCACCGTCCAGACCCGCGCCCGGCCGGAGCACCACACCGTCCGCGCCGACCGCCCGCACGCCCCGATGCGGGGACCGGTCGAGCATGTGCTCGACGTGCTGGCGAACGGCGGGCCGCTGCACGGGCCCCTGACGCCCGAGATCTCGCGCACCGGCCAGCGGATCGTCGACACCGCCGTCGCCTCGGCCAGGGCCGGCCGCACCCTGCCGCTGGCGGGCTGACATGACCACGGGCCAACCGGGCCGCGACGACTATGCGCTCGTCTCGGCGGAAGCGGCCGAGGTTCCGGCGCCCGAACTGGACTATCGCCCGCCGAAGCCCGCCAGGGTCCATCCCATCGCGCTGGTCGGCGCCGGCGGCATATCCTTCGCGCATCTCGACGCCTACCGGGCGCATGGGTTCGAGGTGGCGGCGATCCTGTCGCGGGACGCGGCCAAGGCGCGCGCGCGGCGGGACGAGTTCTTCCCGGACGCCGAGGTGATGACGGACTACGCAGCCCTGCTGGCGCGGCCCGACATCGAGGTCGTGGACCTGACGCCGCATCCCGACGCGCGCGTGCCGCTGATCGAACAGGCGCTGCGGGCGGGCAGGCACGTGCTGTCCCAGAAGCCCTTCGTCAGCGACCTCGACACCGGCGAGCGCCTCTGCGCGCTGGCCGAGACGAACGGCGTGAAGCTCGCCGTCAACCAGAACGGCCGCTGGGCGCCGCACATGGCCTGGATGCGGGCGGCGGTGCGCGGCGGCCTCGTCGGCGAGGTGCTGGGGGTGCATTGCGCGCTCCACTGGGACCACCGCTGGATCCGGGGCACAGCCTTCGAGACGATGGAGGACGTGGTCCTCTTCGACTTCGGGGTGCACTGGTTCGACTTCGTGACCTCGGTCGCGGGCCGGGCCGGGCGGGTCCAGGCGCAGGCCGTCCGCGCGCCGGCGACGGCAATTGCGCCGCCGATGATGGCGTCCGCGCTCCTCGACTTCGGCACCGCGCAGGGAACGCTCGTCTTCGATGCCGCAACGCCCTTCGGGCCGCAGGACACGACCTACATCGCGGGGTCGGCGGGCAGCCTGGTTTCGACGGGGCCGGATCTCGGCACCCAGTCGGTGGCGCTCTGCACCGCGGCCGGCGTGGCGCGGCCGAAGCTGGACGGCAGGTGGTTCAACGACGGCTTCGCCGGGGCGATGGGGGCCTTGCAGGTGGCGATCGAGACCGGGGAGGAGCCGGAGAATTCGGCGCGGGGCAACCTGGTCTCGCTCGCCAATGCCTTCGCGGCGCTGGCATCGGCGCGGACGGGCGGCCCGGTCAGGCCGGGCGAGGCGCGCGGGCGCCGGGGGTAGGGGCGGCAGGCCGCAGCCCTCGGTCGCCTTCGCGATGCGGCTGCCCCGGCCGATGCGCTGCAGGCGCGTCCGGCCCCGGCAGGTGCAGGCCCCGCCGTCCGCCCGCTTCACCCGATCCTTACCCGCTCCGCCGCACCTTCCGCTCCGACGCGTCAGACGACCAGGGTTTCCGCCCCCCGCCCAGACAGCCCCCGCCAAGGGCCGAGCGGGGGACGGCATCGCAGCGATAGGGGGCCGGATGCCACGGCCCGACGGAACACCCGCCAGGATGCGGGCCCGCTTCCACCTTTTCCCCTCCCCCGGCCCCGCCGAACGGGGCCGGCCGGACCGCCCCCCGACCGGACCGCTCCGGCCGGACGGACTGCACAGGACAGGAAACGGCGGCCCTGCACCGGGCCTGCCGCCGCTTGCCGTTGGCCCCCCCCCCGGCCCCTCCCGGCCCCCGCCCTGTCGCTTTCGTGCCGCCCCTGACCGCGCGCGGCCTTGCGCTCGTCCCCCCGCTGGCCTCAGATGGGGCGATGAAGCGAAAGGCGCCGAACCGAGGCGCGCCGCCGGTCAATCAGGGAGTGGACGCGATGATCCCCGACAACATGCTCAAGTTCTACATCGACGGGACCTGGGTGGCCCCGATCTCGACCAACCGGATGGGTGTCGAGAACCCGGCCACCGAGGAAATCGTGGCCGAGGTCGCGCTGGGCAACGAGGCCGACATCGACCGGGCGATCATGGCCGCGCGGCGGGCCTTCCCGAAATGGACCGTCACGCCGGTCGCCGGCCGCATCGCGCTCGTGAAGCGGATCCTCGAGATCTACAACGCGAAATACGAGGAGTTCGCGCAGGTCATGTCCACCGAGATGGGCGCCCCGATCGAATGGGCGCGCGGCTCGCAGGCCTGGGCGGGGCAGGTTCATATCGAGGCGACGATCAAGGCCGCCGAGGAGATGCAGTGGGAATACATGCGGGGCAGCACCCGCATCATCTACGAAGGGATCGGCGTCTGTGCGCTCATCACGCCGTGGAACTGGCCGATGAACCAGATCGCCTGCAAGGTCGCCCCGGCGCTCGTCGCGGGCTGCACGATGGTGCTGAAGCCGTCGGAGATCGCGCCGCTGTCGGGCGTCCTCTTCGCGCAGGTCTGCCACGAGGCGGGCGTTCCGCCGGGCGTCTTCAACCTCGTGAACGGCACCGGCGCGGAGGTCGGCGCGCGGATGTCGTCGCACCCCGAGGTGGACATGGTCAGCTTCACCGGCTCGACCCGCGCCGGCACGGCCGTCGCCACCGCAGCCGCACCGACCGTGAAGCGCGTGGCGCAGGAACTGGGCGGCAAGTCGCCGAACATCATCCTGCCCACCGCGAGCCTTGCCGAGGCGGTCAGGGGCGGGGTCGAGGGCTGCTTCGGCAACACGGGCCAGAGCTGCGACGCGCCGACCCGGATGCTCGTTCCCCGCAAGTGGCATGACGAGGCGCTTGTCCACGCGAAGGCGGCGGCGGAGGCTGTCGTCGTGGGCGACCCGCGGGACACCGGGACGACGATGGGCCCCTTGGTGTCGAAGGTCCACTTCGACAAGGTGCAGCGCCTGATCCAGGCGGGAATCGACGAAGGCGCGACGCTCGTCTGCGGCGGGGTCGGCCGTCCGGCAGGGCTCAACCGGGGCTGGTTCGTCCGGCCGACGATCTTCGGCGACGTGACGAACCAGATGACCATTGCCCGGGAAGAGATCTTCGGGCCGGTCCTGTCGATCCTCCCCTACGACTCGGTCGACGAGGCGGTCGAGATCGCCAACGACACGCCCTACGGCCTTGCCGCCTTCATCTCCGGACCGGTCGCGGATGCGCGCCCCGTGGCCCGGCGGCTCCGGGCCGGGACGGTGAACCTGAACTACCCCGCATGGGACACCTTCGCGCCCTTCGGCGGCTACAAGCAGTCCGGCAACGGCCGGGAATATGCCGACTGGGGCATCCACGACTTCTGCGAGGTGAAGGGCATCGTCGGCTGGGGCGCCTGAGCCGCCTGTCGGCCGAGTGAACGTGGGGCCGGGGCGGGCGGACTGCCCCGGCCCCTCCATGACCATGGACGGGCACGAAAAATGGCGCGGGCCGGGGCGTTTCCGGCGCGCGGGCGGGGCTGGAATTGTCTGGCCCCCTGTTTCCTGCTAGTAAAAAATGCCGTCGTTGCAGAGTTGCCAGCCCATGTCCCGCGCCACCCCCATCCCCAAGGGCAAGCCCGCCTTCAGCCAGGACCCCCACCGCGTCCGCGAGGTGAGCGAGCGCAACCTCGAAGCCGCGATCGGGCGCGAGGTGCGCGAGTTCCGGCGCAAGCAGGGGATGACGGTGGCGGACCTGTCGTCGGTCACCGGGCTGTCGGTGGGCATGCTCTCGAAGATCGAGAACGGCAACACCTCGCCCTCGCTCACCACGCTCCAGGTCCTGAGCCACGCCTTCTCGGTCCCCGTCACCGCCTTCTTCCGCGGCTACGAGGAACGGCGCGAGGCGCAGCACGTGAAGGCGGGCGACCATATCGAGATCGAGCGGCGCGGCACACGGGCGGGGCACCAGTACCACCTGCTCGGCCATATCGGGTCGAACTCGTCGGGCGTGGTGGTCGAGCCCTACATCATCACGCTGACGACCGAGAGCGACACCTTCCCCGCCTTCCAGCATGACGGGCTGGAACTGCTCTTCATGCTCGAGGGCGAGGTCGATTACCGCCACGGCGACCAGATCTATGCGCTGAAGCCCGGCGACAGCCTGTTCTTCGACGCCGACGCCCCGCACGGGCCGGAAGTGCTGGTCAGGCTGCCCGCGCGCTACCTGTCGGTGATCGCCTATCCCCAGACCTGACGCCCGGACCTGACGCCCGGACCTGACGCTCAGACCTGTCCGGGTTTCGCGGCCCAGAGCGCCTGCCGGATCCGCGCCACGCGGTAGGCGTCGAGGACCGACATCGCCCAGACGAAGATCCCCCCCGCGAACCTGCCGACGACCGAGACATCCGGCGATGCGGTCTTGAGCGTGATCGCCCCCAGAAGCAGCGTGAAGAACACGAACCCCAGCCCCCGGAACGGCTGGCGGTTCAGCACCTGGCCGACGCCCGGAAGGACAACGGCGACGGCGGCGACGAGCAGCGGCGGAGGCGGCGCGCGGGTCATGCGGGCAGCAGCTCGGCCGCGACGATGTCCTCGCGCAGCGCAAGGATCGCGTCGCAGAGCGGCAGCACGCGGCCGGGCGCGACCGGGGTCAGCCCGACCTCGGCATCGCGGAACAGAAGGAACCGGCCGCGGTCGGCCTCTTCCACCAGCGCGACGATGCGGATGCCCTTGGGCGAGATCACGAGTTCCTTCACGCGCGGGTCGGCGAAGACATGGGCGTTGCCCGCGATCAGGCGCTCGGGCACCGGCACGGCGATGCTGTCGGACCTGACCCCCGATCCTTCGGGAAGGAAGGGCGGGGCCGCGACGGACACGGGCAGATGGGAAAAGCGCGAGAAGGGTTCGTGGCCGGTGGGGCGCATCATGATGTCGAGTGTGCCCCTGACCGGCAGCGGCTCGGGCAGCGTCACCATCAGCCAGAGCGCGGGCAGCTTGCGGAAGGTGAGCGCATCCGGGACGAGCTGGAGGTCGAAGCGGTGGCTCGCCTGCCGGGCGGTGACGCGGGGAAAGCCCGTCGGCTCGATCCGCGTGCGCGTCTCGTCGAAGAGCGGCAGGACCTGCGCGAAGGCGTCGGCCCGTGCCCGGGCGCGCCTGCGCAGGCCCGCGGTGATGGCCAGGGCCACCGCGACGGAAAGTCCGAGCGCCAGAAGCAGGATCGGTGCCAAGACCTCGTGCCCCGAAAATCAGGCGGCCCGCCCGGGATGTCCAGGGCGGACCGGCCTCTCCCCTCTCAATAGCCCAGCGGCTTCGGCCAGGGCATCGTGAACTGCGCGCCGCGGTTCACGAAGCGGTAGCGCCAGAAGTGGAACCACAGCGACACGACGATGTAGAAGGCGATCATCGCGACAAGCTGCGTCCCGTAGCCGAGGAACACGGCGAAGAACGTCACCGCGCAGAGCAGCAGGAGCGTCAGCGCGGGCAGCGGGTGGAACGGATGCTCGTAGCCGCGCTTGATCGTCCCCATCGGCCACTTCCTGCGGAAGAGGATGATGTTCAGCGGCATGAACGTGTATTCCAGAAGGCCCGACAGGATCGAGAAGGTGATCACCTGGTCGAGCGGCGCGCCGAGCGCGAAGATGAGCGCGATCGGCACGAGGAAGATGATCGACCGGTAGGGCGTGCGGAACTTCGGATGGACCGCGCCGAACCATCCGGGCAGGTAGCGGTCCCGTCCCATGGCGAACCACGCCCGGCTTGCGTCGTTGATGCAGCCGTTGGCCGAGGCGAGCGTGGCAAAGAGCGTCCCGATCCCCAGAAGCCAGATCAGCCCGGTCGACCCCGACAGCCGGGCCGTGTCGAAGAGCGGCGCCACCGACCCGTTCACGCCGTCGCCGAGGAATTCCCACGGCAGGACGCCGGTCGAGGCATACCAGGTCAGCGTCGCCGCGATGAGCAGCGTCATGATCCCGGCGAGCGTGCCGAAGGGCAGCGCGCGCGCGGGGCTGCGCACCTCTTCCGCCGCCTGCGTCGTCCCTTCGATGCCGAGGTAGTACCAGAGCCCGAAGTGCAGCGCCGCCAGCACGCCGATCCATCCGTAGGGGAGCTCGAATCCCTGGAACAGCGCCTCGTGCTGCATGATGCCGCCGCCGAGAATGCCGCTCGTGAAGATGAAGAGCACGAGGATCGCGACGAAGGCGACAGCGGTGATGACGAGGTTGAAGGTCAGGGTCGCCAGCACCCCGCGGTAGTTGAGCCAGGCGAGGAAGACGATCGCGAGCACGATGAACGGCCGCTGATCGAGCGCCCCCTCGTAGCCCGTCATCGTCGCCACGACCGACACGAGATAGCCGAGCGTGATCGCGTTCGCGGCCTCGAGCATCGTGTAGGCGAAGGTCAGGTAGAGCCCCACGTTGAAGGCCATGAGCGGCCCGACGATGTGCTTGGCCTGCGTGTACTGCCCGCCCGCCGCGGCGACGGTCGAGGTGACCTCGCTGTCGATCATGGCGACGCAGGTGTAGAGGATCCCCGCGAACCAGCAGGCGATGAGCGCGGCATAGGCCCCGCCCTTGCCGACCGCGAAGTTCCAGCCCATGTATTCGCCCACAAGGACGATGCCCACGCCCAGCGCCCAGACATGGGCCGGCCCCAGGACGCGGAGAAGGCCGACCTTGGTGCCGTGCGGCCCCATGCCGTCGATGACGGGAGAGGTGATGTCGACGTCTGCCATGATCCCCCCCCCCCTCAGACCTTGTGCTCTTCGGTCATCGCCTCGAGTTCGCCCTCGCGCGATGACGTGAGGATGTCCTCGGAATAGGTCGTGTCGGTGCGGAACCAGTCCACCACCATGTAGAGGCCGAGAATGGCCGAAATCGCCCAGGCCAGGTATTCCATCAATGTCCAGGTCTGCATGTCCCCGCCCCTATTTCCGGTCGAACTTCTCCGCGATGACCTCGCGGTATTCGGTTTCCGAGAACTTCAGCATCACGACGTAGTAGAGGACGATGACCACGATCATCGCCAGCACCCCGCCGGTGGTGAAGCTGTAGTCGAAGCGCGCCGCGATCAGCTCGTAGGCGCTTTCGGGGGTGTAGCCCAGCGCCTCGTACTGGGCGGCCTGCACGGCGTTCTGGCCGAGCGATTCCCAGGTCGGCGCGGGGTCGACCGCGGCCACCGTCTTGGCGGCACCCGACAGGCCGAGCTTGAGCGGAACGAAGAGCGCGCCGAGTGTCAGCACGACCAGCACGAAAACGTCGAAAAGCTGGCTGAACCTGCTTTGTTTCGGGGGTTGGTAATGCGCCATCTCAGCCCCTCCGCCGGGATTCGTCGAGGAACTTGATGTCGAGGCCGTACATGAAGTCGCGGTCCTCGCGGTAGTGCCGCAGCATCGCGAGGATGGCCGCGGTGTTGTAGATGAGGACGATCGCACCGCCTATCAGAAGCACGACCCGCGCCGCTCCGTTCGGCGCGAGGTTCCACGTCGCCCAGGCGACGAAGATCATCGAGATCCAGAGACCGACCACAAACGCCCAGGCCACCGCCACGTCGCGTCTGTGCATGGCCCCGATCCTCTCACTGAGATCAGCCACACTTTCCTCCCTTCGGCCGGTTCTTCGTCTGCCGGTAGGCGAGGCCGCGACGCCGTTTTGCTGGCCGGCAAATTTTTTTCCCACAGGTGAGACCGAGTGCGGCATTCTGTCAAGAAAAACTGGGGGGTGTCTGCGGAAGAAGCCGCAAGTTTCCCGAAGGGGCAAAAAGTTTCACTGCAGTTGATTGCGGCAGAGACGGGTGCTAGCCTTGATCCGAAGCTGCCAGAGGAGCGACGCCATGTGCGGAATCGTCGGTCTGTTCCTGAAGGACCCCAAGCTCGAACCCAGGCTCGGCGCGATGCTGGCCGACATGCTGGTCACCATGTCCGACCGCGGGCCCGATTCGGCCGGGATCGCGATCTATTCGGGCGCGCAGGACGGGTTGGGCAAGATCACCATCCAGTCGCCCACGCCCGACGCCGACTTCGCCGGCCTCGACGAGGACCTGAAGGACGCGATCGGCCAGCCCGTCCTGCTTCTCCGCAAGGACACCCATGCCGTCCTCGAACTCCCGCTCGGCCAGCTTGGCGCGGCGCGCAGCGCGCTTGCCCACCTGCGCCCCGGCGTCAGGGTGATGAGCGTCGGCGACAGCATCGAGATCTTCAAGGAAGTCGGTCTGCCGAAGGATGTCGCCGCCCGCTTCGAGATCGCGAAGATGCATGGCACGCACGGCATCGGCCACACCCGCATGGCGACCGAATCCGCCGTGACGACGATGGGCGCCCACCCCTTCTCGACCGGCCCCGACCAGTGCCTCGTCCACAACGGCTCGCTCTCGAACCACAACGCCGTCCGGCGCGAGCTGATCCGCGCGGGCATGACCTTCGAGACCGAGAACGACACCGAGGTCGCCGCCGCCTTCCTGACCCACAAGCTCGATGAGGGCGACACGCTTGGCCACGCGATGGAGGCGACGCTGACCGACCTCGACGGGTTCTTCACCTTCGTCGTCGGCACCCGGAACGGCTTCGGCGTGGTCCGCGACCCCATCGCCTGCAAGCCCGCGGTGATGGCCGAGACGGACGAATACGTGGCCTTCGGATCGGAATACCGGGCGCTCGTCAACCTGCCGAACATCGACAAGGCGCGGGTCTGGGAACCCGAGCCCGCAACCGTCTATTTCTGGGAACGCTGAGGGAATGCAGACCTTCGACCTTGCAGCACAGGGCCTCCGGACCCTGAATGCCACGCTGCACGCCCTGAAGGGCCAGACGAACATGACCGCGTGGGAAATCGTGAACCCGCGCGGCGCGCACGCGATCGCCGCCGGGGTGGACGCCCCGGTGGAGATCACGGTGCGGGGATCCACGGGCTACTACTGCGCGGGGATGAACAAGCAGGCGACGATCCGCATCAAGGGCTCGGCAGGGCCGGGCGTGGCCGAGAACATGATGAGCGGCACGGTCGTCATCGACGGCGACGCCAGCCAGTACGCGGGCGCGACGGGGCGCGGCGGGCTTCTCGTCATCAAGGGCAACGCCAGTTCCCGCTGCGGCATCTCGATGAAGGGCATCGACATCGTGGTCCACGGTTCGGTCGGGCACATGTCGGCCTTCATGGCGCAGTCCGGCAACCTCGTCGTCCTCGGCGACGCGGGCGAGGCGCTGGGCGACAGCCTCTACGAGGCGCGCCTCTTCGTGCGCGGCAGGGTGAAGTCGCTGGGGGCGGACTGCATCGAGAAGGAGATGCGCCCCGAACACCACGAGATCCTCGAGGACCTGCTCCGCCGCGGCGAGGCCGACACCAAGGCGCGGCCCGGGGAATTCCGCCGCTACGGATCGGCGCGCAAGCTCTATACCTTCAACATCGACAACGCGGGTGCCTACTGATGACCGACCTTCCGCGCACCCCGCCCCGCTTCTCGGCGACCTTCACGCCCGAGGTGAACGCCGAGATCCGCCGCGCGGCGGCCTCGGGCATCTACGACATCAGGGGCGGCGGCACCAAGCGCCAGCTGCCGCATTTCGACGACCTTCTGTTCCTCGGCGCCTCGATCAGCCGCTATCCGCTGGAAGGCTACCGCGAGAAATGCGCGACCGACGTCTGGCTCGGGACGCGCCACGCGAAGAACCCCATCCACCTCGACATTCCCGTCACCATCGCCGGGATGAGCTTCGGCGCCCTCTCCGGCCCCGCGAAAGAGGCGCTGGGGCGCGGCGCGACGGCGGCGGGGACCAGCACCACCACCGGCGACGGCGGCATGACCGAGGAGGAGCGGGGGCATTCGAGGACGCTCGTCTACCAGTACCTGCCGAGCCGCTACGGCATGAACCCCGACGACCTGCGCCGCGCCGACGCGATCGAGATCGTCGTCGGCCAGGGCGCGAAGCCGGGCGGGGGCGGGATGCTCCTCGGCCAGAAGATTTCCGACCGCGTGGCCGAGATGCGCAACCTGCCCAAGGGGATCGACCAGCGCTCGGCCTGCCGCCACCCGGACTGGACGGGGCCGGACGACCTCGAGATCAAGATTCTCGAACTGCGCGAGATCACCGACTGGGAAAAGCCGATCTATGTGAAGGTCGGGGGTGCCCGGCCCTACTACGACACGGCGCTCGCCGTGAAGGCGGGGGCGGATGTCGTCGTGGTGGACGGGATGCAGGGCGGCACCGCCGCGACGCAGGACGTGTTCATCGAACATGTCGGCATGCCGATCCTCGCCTGCATCCCGCAGGCGGTGAAGGCGCTGCAGGATCTCGGCATGCACAGGAAGGTTCAGCTCATCGTCTCGGGCGGGGTGCGGTCGGGCGCGGACGTGGCCAAGGCGCTGGCGCTTGGCGCGGACGCCGTGTCGATCGGCACGGCGGCGCTGATCGCGCTCGGCGACAACGACCCGCGCTGGGAGGAGGAATACCAGAAGCTTGGCGCCACGGCGGATGCCTACGACGACTGGCACGAGGGCCGCGACCCGGCGGGGATCACGACGCAGGACCCCGAGCTTTACGGGCGTTTCGACCCGGTCCTCGGCGGGCGGCGGCTGAAGAACTACCTCAAGGTGATGACGCTCGAGGCGCAGACCATCGCGCGGGCCTGCGGGAAGAGCCACCTGCACAACCTGGAGCCCGAGGACCTCGTCGCGCTGACGGTCGAGTCGGCGGCGATGGCGGGCGTGCCGCTTGCGGGGACGGCCTGGATACCGGGGCGCGGGAGGATGTGAGTGCGTGAGGCGCTTCCCTTCCGGCATGACCAGCCGACCTGCCAGTGGCAGGTCGGCCATGCCGGTCGGCCCAGAGCGGCCAGGGGCCGCGACGGCCGAGGGGCCATCCGCCCGCGCCGTCCGTCTCCTTCGTGTCGCGCTCGCCCCGGCGGATGCGCGAATGGCGCGTCCGCCCCCCGCAGGGGCGAACGCGGCACGAACAGTCACCTGCCTGTTCGTGCGAAGCGCGGATAGGTCAGCATTCGATCAACAAACATAAGCGACGGGGAGTCACGCGAATGGTCAGGGACCTTGCCAAGTGGGCCAAGGACAGGGGCGTCAGGTATTTCATGATTTCCTACACCGACCTGATGGGCGGTCAGCGGGCCAAGCTCGTGCCCATGCAGGCGATCAACGAGATGGCGGTGGACGGCGCGGGCTTTGCCGGTTTCGCCACCTGGCTCGACCTCACGCCCGCCCATCCCGACCTGATGGCGGTCCCCGACCCCGAGGCGGTCATCCAGCTTCCGTGGAAGAAGGACGTCGCCTGGGTCGCCGCCCGCGCGACGATGGAGGGAAAGCTCGTCGATCAGGCCCCGAGGAACGTCCTCGAATCCGTCATCAGGGAAGCCGCGAAGGACGGCCTCCGCGTCCGCACCGGGGTCGAGCCCGAGTTCTTCATCCTGAACGCCGAAGGCACGGCGGCCTCGGACATCTACGACACCGCCGAAAAGCCCTGCTACGACCAGCAGGCGGTGATGCGCCGCTACGACGTCATCAGCGAGGTCTGCGACTACATGCTGGAACTGGGCTGGGAGCCCTACCAGAACGACCACGAGGACGCGATCGGCCAGTTCGAGATGAACTGGAAATACGACGACGTGCTGGCGACCGCCGACAAGCATTCGTTCTTCAAGTTCATGGTGAAGTCGGTCGCGGAAAAGCACGGCTTCCGCGCCACCTTCATGCCGAAGCCCTTCAAGGGCCTGACCGGATCGGGCTGCCACGTCCACATCTCGGTCTGGTCGGCGGATGGCCGGACGAACGCCTTCGCCGACGCCAAGAGCGAGCTTGGCCTGTCGGACCGGGGGCGCAGCTTCCTCGGCGGGATCATGAAACACGCAAGCGCGATGGCCGCGCTGACGAACCCGACCGTCAACAGCTACAAGCGCATCAACGCCCCCCGCACCACCTCGGGCGCGACCTGGGCGCCGAACACGGTGACCTGGACGGGCAACAACCGCACGCACATGGTCCGCGTGCCGGGGCCGGGGCGGTTCGAGCTGCGCCTGCCCGACGGGGCGGCGAACCCCTACCTTCTCCAGGCGGTCGTCGTCGCGGCGGGCCTCGACGGGGTCAGGACGAAGGCCGACCCCGGCAAGCGCCACGACATCGACATGTACCAGTTCGGCCATACCGTGAGGAATGCGCCGAAGCTGCCCCTGAACCTCCTCGACGCGCTCAGGGAATTCGACCGCGACAGGACGCTGAAGGCGATGCTCGGGGCCGAGTTCTCGCAGGCCTACGTCAAGCTCAAGACGCAGGAATGGAACAGCTACGCCGCCCATTTCTCGCGCTGGGAGACGGAGAACACGCTGGATATCTGAGGGGGGGGGCCCTGCCGCCTGCCCAAGGCGCAGGGCAAGGGGCCAGCGCGTCCGGACAGTGCCATTCTCGGGGGGGGCGCCTGACCGGACCGGGCGCGTCGCAGATCAGCCTGCCCGCGGGCAGGCAGGCGCGGCCCGGACAGTCGGCTCGCCCGTCCGGGCAAGAGGTCCCTGCGCCTCGTCACGACGCTTGCCAGAGGCCCCCGCCTGATACTATACGGTCGTTCAGCAAGGAGTCGCCATGCAACGTGACCCGCGCTTCGACATCCTGTTCGAGCCTGTGACGATCGGGCCGAAGGTCGCACGGAACCGCTTCTTCCAGGTGCCGCATGCCAGCGGCATGACCAACGCCGCCCCGCATGTCCGCGCCGCCTTCCGCGAGACCAAGGCCGAAGGCGGCTGGGCGGTGGTCTCGACCGGCATCTGTTCGGTCCACGACACCTCGGACGACACGCCCTTTCCCTACGCCACCCTCTGGGACGACACGGACATCCGCGCGCACGCGCTGATGACCGAGGCCGCGCACCGGCACGGGGCACTCGCGGCGGTCGAGCTCTGGCATGGCGGGGCGGGAACGATGAACCGGCTGACGCGCCATCCGCAACTGTCGCCCTCGGGCGTGCCCTGGATGGCGACGCATGTGGGGTTCATGTCGTCGTCGCGTCCCCGCGTCATGGACGCCGGCGACATCCGCGACGTGATCCGCTGGCACGCCGAGGCGGCGGTGCGGGCCGAGCGCGCCGGCTTCGACATCCTCTACGTCTATGCGGGCATGGGCTATCTGCCCTACCAGTTCCTGCTCTCGGACTACAACCGGCGCACCGACGCCTATGGCGGGTCGGTCCGCAACCGCGTCCGCCTCGTCGAGGAACTGATCGACGCGGTGCGCGAGGCGACGCACGGGCGCTGCGCGGTCGCGGTGCGGATGTCGATGCAGGAGCTGCGGTCGCGCCCGTCCGAGGCCGCGCCCTCCGAGGCGCACGAGGTGATCGGGTATCTCAGGGACGCGCCGGACCTCTTCGACATCAAGATGGACTATTCGCCGACCGACTGCGCCGTCAGCCGCTACACGGCCGAGGGCAGCCACGAGCCGGTCGTCGATTTCATGAAGACGGTGACGGACAGGCCCGTGGTCGGCGTCGGCCGCTTCACGTCGCCCGACACGATGGTGTCGATGATCCGGCGCGGCGTGCTCGACCTGATCGGGGGCGCGCGGCCGTCGATCGCCGACCCGTTCCTGCCGAGGAAGATCGAGGAGGGCCGGATCGAGGACATCCGCGAATGCATCGGCTGCAACATCTGCATCGCGTCCTGGCACGAGGGCGTCTGGGTGCGCTGCACGCAGAACCCGACCGTGGGCGAGGAATGGCGGCGCGGCTGGCACCCCGAGGTGGTCCGCAAGGACGGGGCGGGGCAGGTGCTCGTGGTCGGCGGCGGCCCGGCGGGGCTCGAGGCCGCGCTGACGATGGCACGGCGGGGGTTCACCGTCGCGCTCGCCGACAGGTCGCGAGAGTTCGGGGGGCGGCTGAGGTGGGAATCGACCCTGCCGGGGCTGAACCAGTGGCACCGGGTGGTGGACTACCGGCTCGGCCAGCTTCGCAGGATGCCCAACGTCTCGCTCTACCCGGAAAGCGATCTGGGGGCGCAGGACGTGCGCGACTTCGGGGCGGATCACGTGGTGATCGCGACGGGCGCGCGGTGGCTGCCGAACCTGCTTGCCCCATCCGAACTGCCGCAGGGGCCGCCCGACGCGCCGCGCGTCCATACGCCGAGCGATCTGGCGACGGGGGCGATGCCCAAGGGGCCGGTCGCCGTGTTCGACTACGACAACTACTACATGGGCTCGGCGGTCGCGGAGATGCTCGCGCTGAAGGGCCTGGCGGTCACCTACATCACCTCGGCGGGCGGGGCGGCGGCCTGGGGGATCAACACCAACGAGACATCGCTCGTGCATGCCTCGCTGGCCGAGAAGGGGGTCGGCCTGAGGACGATGGAGATCGTCGCGGGGTTCGACGGCGAGACGCTGCGGCTCCGGAACATCTTCACGGGCGCGCCGGGGGAAATCGCCGTCCGGTCGCTGGTGATCGTCGGGCAGCGGGCGGGGGACAGCGCGCTTCACGATGCGCTGGCGGCCGGTCAGGACCGCCCGGCGTCGCTGCACCTGACAGGCGATGCCAGGGCGCCGGGGGCCATCGCGCACGCGGTCTATCAGGGGCACAAGACCGCCCGCGAACTGGGACTTGCGGCGTCGCAGGTCATGGTCCGCCGGGATGCGCCCTTCGCGCCCCGCGACCTCGCTTTGCCGGAGGCGGCGGAATGACAAGGCCCGAAGCCCGCCGCCGCGCTGCCGGCCGCCCCTCGGGCGGGGTGGCGCAGCGGCCCTTCGGGCAGGTCGGGCGGCGCTACAGGCCGATCGAGGTCATCTCGGACGACCAGGTGGCGGCGATCCACGAGGCCGCCCTGACAGTCTTGGCCCGGCAGGGGATGCGGGTGCTGCACGCCCCGGCGCGCGATCTCTATGCACGGGCGGGCGCGACGGTGGACGACCGGATCGTCCGCTTCGACCCCGGGATGTTCGCGCCGCTCATCGCCGGGGTGCCCGCGTCCTTCGCGCTCGAAGCGCGGAATCCGGCCCGGAACCTGCGCGTCGGCGGCAATGTCTGCGTCTACACCTCGGTCGGCGGCCCGGCCTATGTGATGGACAACGACCGGGGCCGGCGCGACGGCACCTTCGCCGAGATGTGCGACTACCTGCGGCTCGTCCAGTCGCTGAACGTCCTCCACCAGGAGGGCGGCGGGCCGTTCGAGCCGATGGACCTGCCCGCGAACACCCGCCACCTCGACATCTACCACGCCCAGATCCGGCACCTCGACAAGAGCTGGCAGACCCAGACGCTCGGCCGCCCCCGCACGATGGACGGGATCGAGATGGCGGCGATCATGCTGGGGACGACGCCCGAGGGGCTGGTCGGCCGCCCGGTCCTGATGGGCATCATCAACACCAACACGCCGCTGCAGCTCGACATCCCGATGGCCGAGGGGCTGATCGCGCTGGCCGAGCACGGCCAGGTCAACGTCATCACGCCCTTCACGCTGGCCGGCGCGATGGCACCGGTGACGGTCGCGGGGGCGCTGGTGCTGCAGCATGCCGAGGCGCTGGCGGGAATCGCGCTGACGCAGATCGTGCGGCCCGGCGTGCCGGTGATGTACGGGGGCTTCACCTCGAACGTGGACATGCGGTCGGGCTCGCCCGCCTTCGGCACGCCGGAATACACCAAGGCCGCGCAGGCATCCGGCCAGCTCGCGCGGCACATCGGGGTGCCGTTCCGGTCGTCGAACGTCTGCGCCGCGAACGAGGTGGACGCGCAGGCGGCCTGGGAAAGCCAGATGGCGCTCTGGGGCGCGCTGATGGGGGGCGCGCATGTGCTCGAGCATGGCGCGGGCTGGCTGCATGGCGGGCTGACGGCGAGCTTCGAGAAGCTGATCCTCGATGCCGAGATGCTGCAGATGATGGACGCCTATTTCGAGCCGCTGGCGACCGACCCCGCGGCCCTTGCGCTCGACGCCATCGCCGAGGTCGGGCCGGCCGGGCACTTCTTCGGGGCGGCGCACACGATGGAGCGATACGGGACGGCCTTCCACGCGCCGATGGTGTCGAACTGGGACAACCATCCGAACTGGCTCCTCAAGGGCTCGGTCGATGCCCGCACCCGCGCCAACCAGATCTGGAAGGAGATGCTGGCCGCCGCCGAGATGCCGCCGCTCGATCCCGGGATCGACGAGGCGCTGGCCGGCTACGTGACCCGCCGCAAGGCCGAAGGCGGGGCGCCGATGAACTGATGGACGCAATCATGCCGCCGACCTTCCGCACCGATTTCCCCTTCGATCTGACGGAGACCGAGAACATCTTCGTGCCGCTTCCCGACGGCACGCGGCTGGCCGGGCGGCTCTGGCTGCCCGAGGGCGCGGGCAAGGTGCCGCTGATCCTCGAATACCTGCCCTACCGCAAGCGCGACGGGACGCGGACGCGCGACGAGAAGATGCACCGCTACCTTGCGCGGCACGGCTATGCCTGCCTCAGGCTCGACATCCGGGGCTGCGGCGACAGCGAGGGGGTGCTGGCCGACGAATACTCGCCGGCCGAGCTGCAGGACGGCGTGGACGCGATCCGCTGGCTGGCGGGCCAGGACTGGTGCGACGGGCAGGTCGCGATGTACGGGATCAGCTGGGGCGGATTCAACGGCCTCCAGATCGCGGCGATGCAGCCGCCGGAACTGAAGACGGTCATCACCGTCGGCTCCACCGACGACCGTTTCGCGACCGACATCCACCGCGTCGGCGGGTGCCTGTCGAAGGACGATTTCGACTGGTCGGCGACCATGTTCGCCTACATGGACCTGCCGCCCGATCCTGCCATAGTGGGCGACCGCTGGCGGCGCATGTGGGAGGAGCGGCGCGCGGCGAACGTGCCGTGGATCCTGACCTGGCTACGCCACCAGCGCCGCGACGACTACTGGCGGCACGGGTCGGTCTGCGAGGATTTCAGCCGCATCCGGATCCCCGTCTATGCCGTCTCGGGCTGGGCGGACAACTATTCGGAAAGCGTGCCGCGCCTGCTGGCGGGACTGACCTGCCCCCGGCGCGGGCTGATCGGCCCCTGGGCCCACACCTTCCCGCACGACGCGACGGTCGCGCCGGGCATCGGCTGGCTGCAGGAGGTTCTGCGCTGGTGCGATCACTGGCTGAAGGGGCGCGACACCGGGATCATGGACGAACCCGTGCTGCGGGTCTGGATGGAGGACAGCTTCCGCCCGCGGACGAACTATCCGGTGAAGCATGGCCGCTGGGTGGGCGAGGCGGTCTGGCCCTCGCCGCGGATCGAGGCGCGGCGGATGCCGTTCGGGCAGCACGGGCGGCTGCTCGGCCCCGGCGGCGCGGCGGAGGGAGAGGCGTCGGTCTGCTCGCCGCTCTGGGTGGGCCTCGCCGCCGGCGAGGTCGGGCGCTACGGCGGCGACGCGGAATGGGCGACCGACCAGCGCGAGGATGACGGCGGCTCGCTCGTCTGGGCGAGCGCGCCGCTGACGGAACCGATCGAGATCCTCGGCGCCGCCAAGGTTCACCTGCGGTTTCGCAGCGACAGGCCGCAGGCGCTCGCCTCGGTCCGGCTGAACGAGGTCTGGCCGGACGGTGCCTCCGCCCGGGTAGGGATCGGGCACCTGAACCTCGCGCACCGCCTCGGCCACGGCGACCCGAAGGCCCTGACGCCCGGCGAATGGACCGAGGCGACGGTCGAACTCGACGACATCGCCCACGGCTTCGCCAGGGGCAACCGGATCGCGGTCTCGATCTCGACGACCTACTGGCCGATCGCCTGGCCCTCGCCGGAACTTGCGACGCTGACGATCGCGCTGGGCGAGAGCGCGCTCGACCTGCCCGTGCGCCCGCCGGACCCGGCCGATGCGGCGCTCCGCCCCTTCGATCCGCCCGAGGCCGCCGCGCCCGATCCGGTGCAGGACCTGCCCCTGCCCGGGGGCTGGCCCCTCCGCCGCAGCGTCAGGCGCGACCTTCTGTCGGGCGAGATGGTGGTGGACTTTCCGCGCAACACCTACGCGGCGCACTATCCGGCGCTGAACCAGACCCATCGGGGGACGGGCTACGCGCGCTACGTGATTGCCGATGGCGATCCGCTGAGCGCCCGGTGCGAGACGTTCAGCATGAGCAGCATCGAGAGGCCGGACACGACCATCTGCCACGAAAGCCGGGGGTCGCTGACCTGCGACGCCACGCATTTCCGCGTGCGGATGAGCCTTCGGCTGACCGAAAACGGACAGGAGGTCTTTGCGCGCGACTGGGACGAGAGGATACCGCGTGACCATGTGTAGGACGACGCCGCGTTCCTGCCCCCCGCCCGCCCGCCCGGCGAGGCCCGCGACTGTCGGGGCCGCGTCCGCCCCGTCCGCCCTGCCGGGGGCGGACGCGGCTGCGGGCCATCCTCCGGAACGCCCTCAACACGAAGGAGACGGGCGGCCGCGGCGTCGCCCCCCCTGCCCTGCGGCCCGGCCGCGCCGCGGGCGCGGCGGTCCCCGCCGGCATCGGGCCACCGGCACGATCTCCGGGCGCCCATCACCCTCCGGGCGGCCGGCACGGAGGCGGGGCCGCTGATGCTCGCCTATGCGATCCGGCGTCTCGGCCTGTCGGTCCTGATCCTGATCCTCGTCATGACGGCGATGTATGCGATGGTCTTCCTCGTGCCGGGCGACCCGGCGTCGGTCGCACTCGGCCCCCGTGCGACGCCGGCGCTGAAAGAGGCGCTGCGCGAGCGCATGGGGCTCGACCGGCCGATCCTGACGCAGGTGGGCCTGTTCTTCTGGAACGCCGTCCGGGGGGATCTGGGCACCGACGTCTGGTCCGGGCGCCCCGTCCTCGGCCAGATCCTCGAAGCCTTTCCGAACACCCTGATCCTCGGCATCGCGGGCCTTGGCTGGGCGGTGGTGACGGGGGTCGCGCTCGGCTGCCTTGCGGTGATGAGGCGCGACAGCTGGATCGACCGGGCGCTGGGCGTGCTGTCGGTCAGCGTGATCGCGATCCCGTCCTTCGTGGTGGCGATCTACGGCCTCATCATCTTCGCGGTATGGCTGAACTGGCTGCCCGCCATCGGGGCCGGGCAGGCGGGGGACTTCGGCAGCCAGGGCCGGGCGCTGATCCTGCCGGCCTTCGCGGTGGGCCTGGGCTGGGTCGGCTACCTTGCGCGCCTCGTGCGGGCCGCGCTTCTGGAAGTGATGGAGGCGCCCTGCATCCGCACCGCCCGCGCGTTCGGACTGACCGAACGCCGGATCGTCGTCCGCCATGCGCTCCGCATCGCCGTCGTGCCGACGCTCGCGGTCCTCGCCGTCGGCTTCGGCGGCATCCTGTCGAGCGCGGTCTTCGTCGAGGCGGTGTTCTCGCGCCCGGGGATCGGGACGCTGATCACCGGCGCGGTCGAGAAGCGGAACTACCCGGTGGTGATGGGGACCGTGCTGTTCATGACCGCCTTCTACCTGACGGTGGTGACGGCGGCGGACCTTCTGATCGCCCGGCTGGACCCGAGGGTGCGCGATGTCCTCCGCGGCTGAGGCCCTGGCACCGGCCCGGCGCGGGGCGCTCGGCGCACTGATGCGCGACCCCCTCGGGATCGCCGGGCTGGTGCTGGTCGGGGGGGTCGTGCTGACCGCACTTCTGGCGCCCTGGATCGCGCCCTACGACCCGATCGCCATCGACGTGAGGGCCCGGTTCCAGCCGCCCTCGGCCGCGCATTGGGCGGGAACCGACCAGTTGGGGCGGGATCTGCTGTCGCGGATCATCTGGGGGGCGCGAACGGCGCTGGGGATCGCGGTCACCTCCATCACGCTCGCGGGCGCGCTGGGGCTGGTCCTGGGGCTGGTCGCCGGGTCGGGGCCGCGCTGGCTCGACGCGCTCCTCGTCCTGGTCTTCGACTCGATGTCGTCGCTCCCGATGATCTTCCTCGCGCTCGCGGTCATCACCGTCCTCGGGCCCGGCACCTCGACGCTGCTTCTCGTCATCGTCCTGGTGTCGTTCCCGGCCTACGCGCGGCTGATCCGGACGCAAACCCTGGCGCTGGCGGGGGCCGACTTCATCCAGGCCGAGCGCGCGATGGGCGCGGGGGCGCCGCGGATCATCCTTGTCCACCTGCTTCCGAACGCGGTCGGTCCGCTCGTCATCCTCGTCTGCATGGACATCCCCGTCGTCATCATGTTCGAGGCGGGGCTGAGCTACCTCAACCTCGGCGTGCGCCCGCCCGCGCCGTCCTGGGGCGTGATCCTGGCCGACGGCTACACGGCGCTGCGGCAGGCGCCGCATGTGGTGATCGTGGGCGGCATACCCCTCATCCTCTCGACGCTCGGCTTCACCTTCCTCGGCGAGGGCCTGCGCGACGTGCTCGACCCGCGTTCGGTCGCCCGGAGGTGGGGATGACCGCGCCCGCACCGGTCCTGTCGGTCGAGAACCTGTCGGTCGACTACCGGTGGGGCGGGTCGGTCGTCCACGCCGTCAGGGGGGTGTCGCTGTCGGTCGCGAAGGGCGAGGTCCTCGGGATCATGGGCGAGTCCGGCTGCGGCAAGTCGACGCTCGCGGCAGCGATGATAAACCTGCTGCCGAACGGCGCGCATGTCGCCGGCGGCACGGTCCGGCTGAACGGGGCCGACGTCTTCGCGCTGCCGAAGGAAGCGCAGCGGCGCCTGCGCGGCCGGTCGGTCGCGATGGTGTTCCAGGACCCGATGACCGCCTTCAACCCGGTCCTCACGATCGGTGCACAGCTTGCCGACTTCACCGGCGCCGGCGACCGGGAGGCAGGCGCGATGCTGAAGGATGTCGGCATCCCCGATCCGCCGCGCGCCCTGCGCCGCTATCCGCACGAACTCTCCGGCGGGATGCGGCAGCGCGTCGCCATCGCGGCGGCCCTCCTCGTGCGGCCCGAGGTGCTGATCGCGGACGAGCCGACGACCGCGCTCGACGTCACCATGGAGGCGCAGATCATCCACCTGTTCCGGGGCATCCGGGGGCGGTTCGACGGGGCGCTGGTGATCGTCACGCACCATCTCGGGGTCATCGCGGAGCTCTGCGACCGGGTGGCGGTCATGTACGCGGGCGAGGTGGTCGAGGACGGGCCGGCGGACGACATCTTCCACGATCCGCGCCACCCCTACACGAGGGCGCTGCTCGCCTGCGATCCGGCAGGGGTCGGTCCGGGGACCGGGCGGCTGCCGGCGATCGGGGGGCGGATACCCGACCTGTCGGCGCTGCCGCCGGGCTGCGCGTTCGCGCCACGGTGCGGGCTGGTGCGGGCGGAATGCGCCGGGGCGGTGCCGCGGTGGGTGCCGGGGGCGGGGCGGTCGGTGCTTTGCGTGGCGGGGGCGGGGTGATGGCACGCGGCCCGATCGCGCCCGCCGGCATGGCAGGCCGGCCTTGCGGCGGGAGGCCGGCCATGCCGGTCGGCCCGAAGCCACCAGGGGCGGCGGCGGCCGGAGGGCCATCGGCTTCACCCTGCGCCGGGCGTCCGGGCCGACCCCGCCCCGGCGGATGCGTCGCAGGCGCCTCCGCCCGCCACAGGGGCGGAGGCGGCCCGGACAGTCACCTGCCCATCCGGGCAAGAGAGCCTTTCCTTCCGCCCTGCACTGAACGGGGGAACCGCGCGTGACCCCCCTCCTCCACCTCGACCGCATCTCCATCGACGTGGCCGTCGGCGGCTTCTTCGCCCGTCTGCGCCTTCCCATCGTGCAGGACGTCTCGCTTGCCGTCTCTCCCGGCGAAAGCGTCGCGCTCGTGGGCGAGAGCGGGTCGGGAAAGACGACCATCGCGCGGGCCGCGATGGGGCTTCAGGCGAAAAGCGGCGGCCGCGTGGTCTTCGACGGCACCCCGGTCGAGACGGCCGCCGACCTCGCCCGGTTCCGCCGCGCCTCGGCCCTCATGTTCCAGGACGCCGCCGCCTCGCTGTCGCCGCGCCTGACCCTGGGCTACCTCGTCACCGAGCCCTTCCGCATCCACGGCCTGCGGCTCGCCGACCCCGAGGGCAGGGCACGGGCGCTCCTGGCCGCCGCAGGCCTGCCGCCCGCAATGACCCGCCGCTACCCGCACGAGATCTCCGGCGGGCAGGCGCGCCGTGTCGCCGTCGCCCGTGCGCTGGCGCTCGACCCGCGCCTCGTCATCGCGGACGAGCCGACCGCGGGGCTCGACGTGTCGGTCCAGGCCGAGGTCCTGAACCTGATGGCCGACCTTCGCCGCGACCGCGGGCTTTCCTACCTCATCATCACCCACAACCTCGCGCTTGTCCGCCACGTCGCCGACCGGGTCGTCGTGCTCTACCTCGGCCGGGTGGTCGAGGAGGGGCCGACGGCCGAGGTCTTCGCCGCCCCCGCGCACCCCTACACCGCCAGCCTGATCGCGTCCGAGCCGAAGCCCGATCCGCGGAAGCGCCGGGCCGACCTCGCCATCCGGGGCGAGATCCCGTCGATCCTGCGGCGCCCGCCGGGCTGCGAATTCCACACCCGCTGCCCGATCGCGCGCGACATCTGCGTCCGCAGCGCGCCCGGGCTCTGCGCGGTCGGCCCGCGCCGGAGCGCCCGCTGCCATTTTGCCGTGAACCAAACCAGCAAGGGAGAAGACCATGCACTGGACCACTGACAGACGCGGCTTCCTCAGGGTTGCGGGCGCGGGGTTCGCCGCGGCCGCTGCGCTGCCCCGCTTCGCCTGGGCCGCCGAGGGCGACACCTTGCGCATCCGCGTGACGTCCGACCTTCAGGTGCTCGACCCCTACGGGATCATCGGCGAGCTTGACGACATCATTCCGCGCGGCACGCAGGTGACGCTCGTCAGGCTGGGCGACTTCCGCGAGGGGAACAAGATCAGGAACTGGGCCGCGGAGAGCTTCGTGTGGACGTCGCCGACCGAGATCGCCTTCACGCTCCGCAAGGGGCTGACATGGACGGGCGGCTACGGCCCCGTCACCACGGCCGACGTGAAGTTCAGCTACGAGCGGATCAGGGGATCGGACAGCGCCTGGGCCTACCAGTTCGAGAAGCTGAAGGAGGTCGAGATCGTCGACGACCGCAGGGGCGTCATCCGCCTGACCGAGGCCTTCGCGCCCTTCACGGTGATCGCGCTCCCGTATTACGGGGGCCACATCGTCAGCAAGGCGGCGGTCGAGGCCGTGGGCGGCAGGTACACGACCGAGATTCCGGCGCAGTGCGGGCCGTACCTGTTCGACCGGTGGGAGCAGAACCAGAAGGTCACGCTGATCTCGAACCCCGGCTGGACGGGCGAGAAGCCCGCGTTCCCCACGGTCGAGTTCTACATCGTCACCGACGACCAGGCGGCGCAACTGGCCTACGAGGCCGACGCCTTCGACTTCACCCGCGTCACGGTGGGCGGCGCGAAGGAGCTGAAGGCGAACATGCCGGACGGCGCCGCCCTGATCGAGGCGAACTCCACCCGCTACGTCTGGATGTCGATCAACGCCCAGGCCGAGACGCTGAGGGACATCCGCGTCCGGCAGGCGATCCAGTATGCCTATGACGGCGATGCGGTCCTGCAGGGCGCCTATGACGGCCTTGTCCAGCGGTCCACCGGCGTGGTGCCGCCGACCTCGGGCTATGCCCGCGCGTCGAACCGGATCGCCACCCGCGACGTCGCGAAGGCCAGGGCGCTGCTGGCGGAGGCCGGGGCCGAGGGCCTGACGCTGAACCTCTACAGCCAGACCGACGGCACCAGCCAGACCATCGCGCAGATCGTGCAGGCGAGCCTTGCCGAGGCCGGCATCACGGTCGAGATCCAGCCGACCGAGGACGCGGCCTACTGGGCGCTCGGCGACAAGACGGCGGGCGACCAGTGGAAGTCGATCGAACTGGTGCTGATGAACTTCGCGGGCGGCATCGACCCGACCGAAAACCTCGTCTGGTTCCGGCCCGACCAGATCGGCGTCTACAACTGGTCCTACTTCGACAGCCCGGAATACGAGGATCTCTACCAGAAGTCGCTGACCGAGACCGATCCGGCGAAACGCAAGCAGATGTTCAACCGCATGGAGGATCTGATGGAGGGGTCCGGCGGATTCGTCTTCATCGCTTTCGAGCCCTACCTCGCCCTCCATGACGCGGACCTGAAGCCGGTGATCCTGGCCGACGGCCACCCCGACCCGGTCGCCTTCGGAAGGGCCTGACGCGGCATGGATGCAACGCCGCGAAAGCACCGCCGGCTGACGCCGGCAGAGCGGCGCGCGCTGATCGAGGATGCCGCCTGCGCCTGCATGGCGCGGGGCGGCATCCGCGAATTCACGGTCGACAAGATCGCGGCCGAGGCCGGCGTGTCGCGGGGCCTCATCGCGCATCACTTCGGGTCGATGGATGGCCTGCTGGTCGCGGTCTATGTGCGGATGTACCGCGAATGGATCGAGGCCATCGCCGAACCTCGCCCCGGCCTGTCGCGCATCGAGGCGATCGTCGAGGCGCTGGTGTCGCCGGCGCTGTTCCGGCGCGACCTGCTGAACATCTGGCTGACGCTCTGGGGCGAGATCGCGAACAACCCGGTGCTGCGCGACGAGCACCGCAAGCTTTACGCGAGCTACCGGGGCGAGATCGCGGGCGCGCTCCGGGACGAGGCGCGGCGGAACGGCCTTGCGATCGATGCGGACGCGGTCGCATCGGCGTTCATCTGCCTGATCGACGGGCTGGGCGTGCAGCGTTGCGTCGAGCCCGCGCTTCTGACCGAAGCGGATGCACGCGCCGCCTGCTGGGCATTCCTCGGGCCGCATGTGGGCCGGACGGCGAAAGGCGGCGTTGCCGGCGGTGCCTGAAGGGAGCCAGAAGCACGCGCGCCCCCGACGGCCGCCCCGGCGCGCGTGCGCGGCAGGCCGGCCCGGTCGGCGGGTTCGACCCTGCGATGGCCCCGGCGCCGGCAGAAGTGCGCCGCCAGAAGTGACCTGCCGGGAATCCGCATCGTCAGGTCGCGAGGTGCCTCAGCCCCTGCGTCACGTCGGTGCGCACGGCCAGCCGCAGCCCCGGCTCGTCGCCCGCACGCAGCGCCGCGATGATCATCCGATGCGTCTGCGGCGGTTCCGACCGGCGCAGGCGCGAGTAGAGCGCCCGCATCGTCGGACCGAGCTGCAGCCACACCGTCTCGATGATGACGAGCATCGCCGGGGCCTGCGCCCGCAGGTAGAGCGTCCGGTGGAATTCGAGGTTCGTGCGGATGTAAGCGACCGCATCCTGCTTCACCACCGCCTCGGCATTGGCGGCGTTGATCGCCTGAAGCCGCTCGATCAGGGCAAAGTGCGCCCGCGGCAGCGCGCGGCTCGCAAGCTCCGGCTCGATCAGGGCGCGGACGGCCGCCAGTTCCTCGATCCGTTCGTTCGTCAGTTCCGGCGTCGAGGCCCGGCCCGACGACGACACCGTGAGCGCGCCCTCCGCGGCCAGCCGCCGGAGCGCCTCGCGCACCGGGGTCATCGATACGCCGTTCGCATTCCCGAGGCCCCGGATCGTCAGCGCCTGGCCGGGGGCAAGCTCGCCGTGCATGATCTGCTGGCGAAGGGCCCGGTAGATCCGGTCATGCGCCGCGAGGCCGGCATCGGAGGGGCGGGTCTGGAGAAGCATGGCAAGAGAGTGATCACATCCCCCCGCCGCGTCAAGGACGGGGCCCCGCTCATCCCCGGAAGCGGAAGGCGTGAAGCCTGCTGCCGTCCGAGCGGAGCCAGGCGCGGGCGCGGGCATGGTCCGGGAAGAGCCGCGCCACCACGGCCCAGAACGCGGGCGAGTGGTTGAGTTCGGCAAGATGCGCCACCTCGTGCGCGGCGACGTAATCGAGGACCGGCGGCGGGGCCATCACCAGCCGCCACGAGAACATCAGGCTTCCGTCCGGGGCGCAGCTTCCCCAGCGTGACCGTGTGTCGCGCAGCGTGATGCCCCGGAACGTCCGGCCGAGGCTTGCGGCATGGCGGTCGCAGGCGGCGGCCAGATCTGCCCGCGCGGTTTCGCGCAGAAGCGCCTCGACACGGGCCCCCGCGCGGACGGGATCGGGCGGCACCTCGATCGCCGCGTTCGTCAGGCGCGGGGCGCGCAGCCCCTCGACAGCGACGACCGGGCGCCCCTGTCCCGCGACCGGGACGACCGCGCCGACCGAGACCGGGACCGCCGCCGCCGCCCGTCCCATCGCGCGACGTATCCAGTCCGCCTGCCCCGCGGCGAAGGCGAGCGCATCGGCCTCCCTCGCGCGCGCCGGCAGCGACAGCGTGACCCGCCCGTCGAGCCGCGAGACCCGCAGGCTGAACCGCCGCGCCGCACCCGACCGGCGCAGCGTCAGGGTGATGGCGGGATCGCCGGGAAGGCTGCGGTCGCTCATCTGCTCGGGCTCTCTGTTCGCGGGGTTCGCGGGCCCCGGTCTCCTTGCCCCTTGCTACCGCCGCCGGGGCCGCGGGAAAAGGCCCATTCGCGGCGGACGGGCGAGGGCGCGGGAAACCCTTTGACAGCACACCGCCCCTGTGGCAGTTGGCGGCTCTCCCGAGATTCGCATCGACCCCGAAGGAGGCCCGGATGCCGAAGGACGAATGGGGCGTGAAGCGCCTGTGCCCGCACTGCGGGACCCGCTTCTACGACCTCCAGCGCGATCCGATGACCTGCCCGAACTGCGCCCACATCTTTACGGCCGAGAGCCTCGTGTCGGGCCGCGGCCGCGCCATGATTGCCGAGAAGGCGAGCGTGAAGGAGCGTGAGCTCGACCTCGATGACATCGCCGAGGAACCGGATCTCGACGAGGAGGGCGGTGACGTCGAACTGGACGACGACCTGCTGGAAGACGACGACGACAGCGTCCCGCTGGAAGAGATTGCCGACGTCGCAGGCGGGGACGAGGAACCCTGAGAGAGCGCGGGCCCGGGACGCCATCCCGCGCCCTCCGTCGCGGCCGTGCCCCAGGCACGGGGCAGGCAGGCATGGGCCAGGCAGGGCGGGCAGGCAGGGGCGGGCAAAGGGCACGTCCCCGCTCGCCGTTCCGCGGAAAGCGTCGCGCCCCCCCCCCGGCACGTCCCCGGCACGTCCCCTGGCGCACGGGTCGCGCGCGCCGTCAATCCGCCCCCTTCGCCGGCGCCTCTCGCCGGCAACCGGACGGACCGGTGCAACCCAGGCATTTTCTCCTTGCACCGCCGCAGGGCGATGCCTATACGCGGCGCCACGCGGGCGCTTCCCTGACGGCGGCGCCCGGACCTCGGTGGGGCCATAGCTCAGTTGGGAGAGCGCTTGAATGGCATTCAAGAGGTCAGGGGTTCGACTCCCCTTGGCTCCACCAAACCACACTTCGACGTTGAAATTCCGGCTGATACCATCGGCCCTTCTGGATGACTCACGAAGGGGGATTTCCAAGTCCATCGAGTTCTGACTCAATACTGTTTGAGGGCATGGAGGACGGCATGGCGGGAATTGCGGTCACGCGGGTGGATCCG
>JBMOOH010000060.1:0-5051 GCA_049323795.1 Pseudomonadota bacterium | reverse complement strand
ACCATGCGCGTTGCGCGCAAGCCCGCCCTGCCCGGGCCGGGTGCACAGGCGCCGCAGCCCGGCGGGGAGAAGGCCGCGGCCGGGCCCGCCGTCCGGACGGAAGCGGCGGCGCAGGGACAATCCCGCGGCAAGGACAGGGCCGCGGCCGCTCCGTCAGCCGGGCTCTCGGAGGGCGAGAGCCGCGCGGCGATGGCGCGCTGGGGCGGAAAGCTGCGGGCGCGGATCGACAGGGCGAAGAGCTATCCGGCAGGCGCCCGGGCGTCGGGACGGTCGGGCAGGGTCGTCCTCGCCCTGACCGTGTCGCCAGCCGGGCGCGTTCTCGGCGTGTCCGTCACCGCGAGCTCCGGCGTTCCCGAGCTCGACCGCGCGGCCGTCGAGGCCGTGCGCCGTGCCGGCAGGCTGCCCAGGGCACCGCAGGAACTGGCCGGGGCCGCCTACGACTTCAGCCTGTCGATCGACTTCGCGCTCTGAGGACGGGGCGTTCGGGTTCGGCCGCCTGAGGGCACCGCCCGCTCAGCGCTTCACCAGCGCCGCGATGCGGGCCACCGCGAACACGTAGCCCTGCGATCCTGCGCCGGCGATCACGGCGTCGGCCCGCAGCGAGACGTAGGAATGGTGGCGGAAGGACTCGCGCCTGTGCACGTTCGACAGATGCACCTCGATCACCGGGCCGTCGTAGGCGGAGAGTGCGTCCAGGATGGCCACCGATGTGTGGGTATACGCGGCCGGGTTGATGACGATCCCTGCCGCCGCGCCCCGCGCCTCGTGGATCCAGTCGATCAGCGCGTCCTCGCGGTTCGACTGGTGGAAGCGCAGGCCGAACCCTTCCGCGGCGGCGGCTTCGGTCACGCGCCGCTCGATGTCGGCAAGCGTCTCGTGGCCGTACACCTCGGGCTGGCGGGTGCCCAGCAGGTTTAGATTGGGGCCGTTCAGAACGAAAATCGGCTTCATCCGCGGAACCTTTGCGCCCGATCTCGGGGCGTGCGGGCAGACTGGTCCCCGCTTCGCCCCGGCGCAACCCCGCCCGGCGCGGCGGCTGCACGGGCAGCGTCCCCTATGGCAGCGCCGTCACAGCCGGAGCGGCCGGGCCGAGGCCCGCGCGAAGCGGGCAGGCAAGCTTCCGCCGCTGTGCGGCCCGCTCTTCCGAGATCGTTTGAAGATGCAGGGAAACAGTTGCAAAACTCAGGGAAACGGTTGCAAGAGATCTGCGTTGAGGACCCATGGGATGACAGGCCGGGCCATTCCGGCTGCACCAGTCCCGCAAGAAGGATTGACGACATGAAGCTTCGCACCCTTGTCCTTCCCCTGCTTCTGCTTCCCCTCGCCGCCTGCATGGACACCGGGCTGAGCGGCGGATCGGGCTATTACGGAACCGGCGTCGCCCAGGCCCAGACCGTCCAGCTCGGAACGGTCGTGGATTCGCGCCCGGTTCAGGTCGGTAACCCGAACGGCGATCTGACCGGGGCCGTCGTCGGCGGTCTCGCCGGTGCGCTGGTGGGCAACCAGTTCGGCAAGGGCAGCGGCAATGCCCTTGCGACCGGCGCGGGCGCGGTCGGCGGTGCCATCGCGGGAACGCAGATCGCCCGGCAGCGCGGCGGCGGGGTGCAGACCTCGACGGAATGGACGGTGCGCCTCGATGACGGGCGGCTCGTCCGGTTCCAGCAGCCGGTCAGCGGCGTCCCGGTCGGAAGCCGGGTCAGCCTGACCCGCGCGGGCGACAGTTGGCGCATGGTGTTCTGAGCCGGGCGCCCGCGCCCGCTTCGGCGCCGTGGCCGGGGTTGCACCACGAACTGCCCCGCGGGCCGACCGCGGGGCGGGGGTTCCGTCAGCGGCGGGCCATCCGCATGCGCGCGAGCCCGTGGAAGTGGTAGAGATCGGCGTAGCGGGGCGGCTCGACGAACCGCAGGCCCGGCAGGCGCTGGAAGAGGATCGGCAGCGCCACCTGCAGTTCGAGCCGCGCGAGCGGGGCGCCCACGCAGAAGTGGAGCCCGGCGCCGAACGACAGGTGCGCCTTGGGCGTGCGGCGCGGATCGAACCGGGCAGGGTCGTCCCACGCGCGCGGATCGCGGTTGGCGGCGGCGAGCAGGCATCCCACCTGGTCGCCCCGGCGGAACCTGTGGCCGCCCACCTCGACGTCGTCGTAGGCCCAGCGCGTGAACAGATGGAGCGGCGGGTCGAAGCGGAGCACTTCCTCGACCGTCGCCTCGATCCCGTCCGGGGCGAGCGCCGCGCTGCGGCCGCGGTAGCCGAGGAGTGCCTTCACGCCGTTGCCGATGGTGTGCACCGTCGCCTCGTGCCCGGCGTTGAGAAGCAGGATGCAGGTCGTGACGAGTTCGTCGGTGGACAGCCCGTCGCTCTCGGATTCGGCCGCGACGAGATGCGTGATCAGGTCGTCGGCCGGCCGGTCGCGCTTTTCCTCGATGCAGGCGCGCAGGAAGGCCACGAAAGCCTCCGTCGCCGCGACCGCCCGGTCCTCGGTCTCGTGCGTCCGCCGGGCCTGGTACATGCCGACCATCGCGTTGGACCACGAGAGAAGGTCATCCGCCCGGTCCTCGGGCACGCCCAGAAGGCGGGCGATGACGATGACCGGGATCTTCTGTGCAAAGGCGGGAAGCAGGTCGAAGTCGCCGTCCGGCAAGGCGTCGATGAGCTGATGCGCGAGGTGGGCGATTTCGGGCGCGAGCGCCGCGATGCGCCGCGAGGTGAAGGCGCGCAGCACGAGACTGCGCAGCCGGGTGTGCCGGGGCGGTTCGAGTTCCAGCATCGAATGTGCCTCGACCGCATAGAAGGGCGCGAGGTGGGGCGGCACCGCGGCGGCCCTCTCGGGCGGCACCTCGCGGCCGAAGCGGCGGTCGCGGAGGATCGCGCCCGCTGCGGCCGCAGAGGTTGCGCACACAATTCCGTAGTCCTGCCAGATGAACAGCGGGCCGCCCGCCCGGGCGCGGTCGTAGAACGGATAGGGATCCTGCACGAAGGCGGGATCGGTCGGGGATTGGGCCAGCGTCAGCATCACCGCATCCCGAAGCGTAGCGGCACGAGCCCCTGGGCGACCGAGACACCGAGGACGACGATCGCCGCCCCGAGGGCCTGGTTCCACTGCCAGTCGCCGCCGAAGGCCAGCGAGATGAGCATCACGTAGAAGGGAACGGCGTTCATGTGGAGGCTCGACAGCCCGATCCCGATCGCGCCGACCGCGACGATCCACAGGGTCTGGCTGACGGCGACCGAGCCGATCGACGCCCCGGCGACCGCGGCGTATTCGCCCGGTCCGAGCGCCGCCCAGTCCACCCCGGGCCCGCCGGCCAGCGACCAGCCCGCCGCGAGCGCCGTCAGGATCGCGCCGCCTCCGGCGACGGTGATGGCCGAGCGCCCGAGCGCGCTCATCCCCGGAAAGGCGCTGATCGACAGCCGCGAGCCCCAGGCATAGGAGAACAGCGACGCCAGCGCGGCGAGCGCCCCGAGTCCGAAGGACGGGTTGGCCGCGGCCGGATCGACCGCGACGACGCCGCCGCCGAGCGACAGCAGCAGCCCGGCCACGAGCGGCAGGGTCACGCGCCGGCCGTCGAACAGGACCTCGGTGCCGATCCCGACGATTGGCATGAACGAGGTGATGATGGCGGCCGTGACCGGGTCGGTGTACCGGATCGCGACGACGAGAAGGACCGCCCCGACGCCCATGACCAGAAACCCGACATAGAGGCCACGGTTCCAGGGGGCGTGGACGACCGTGCGCACACCTTCCCGGACAGCCCAGGCGAGGACCAGGACGGCTCCCGCCAACCCGACGCGCCAGGCGGTCAGAGTGAGCGGCGGGACGAAGTTCACGAGATGGCCGAGCGCCGGAAGGCCCGCGGCCCAGGTCAGCATCGACAGAAGGCAGATGCCGTTCGCGGCGAGGGCGGATCGGACGGGAACGGCCGGCACGGCAGGCAGGGCAGGCGGGGAATCGGTCATCGGGGGGCCCGGCAGGAACTTGCGGAGGGATCGCACGGCCCTGTCAGGGGCGCGCGCCTCTCCGCGACAGGCGATGGCGTTTAGGCGGCTTCGAGAGCTGCGATGATGGGCCCGAAGTCGGCGGCCTTCAGGCTGGCCCCGCCGACCAGCGCCCCGTCCACATTCCGAACCGCGAAGATCTCGGCGGCGTTCGACGGCTTCACCGAACCGCCGTAGAGGATACGGAATCCCTCGGCCCCCTGACCGAAGCGTTCCGAAAGTTCCCTCCTGATGAAGTCGTGGACTACGGCGATCTGGTCCGGGGTCGGGGTGCGGCCCGTCCCGATTGCCCAGACCGGTTCGTAGGCGATGACCGTGTTCGCGGCCGTGGCGCTGTCCGGGAGCGATCGGGCAAGCTGCCGCCCGACAACCTCGAGCGTACTGCCCGCATCGCGTTCGGCCCCGGTTTCGCCCACGCAGACGATCGCAAGGAGCCCGGCATCATGGGCGGCTTCCGCCTTGGCGCGCACCAGAGCGTCGGTCTCCGCATGGTCCGCCCGGCGTTCCGAATGGCCGAGGATGACGCAGGCCCCCCCTGCGTCGGCGATCATGGCAGCCGAGATGTCGCCCGTATGCGCCCCCGCGGGGCGCGGGTGGCAGTCCTGTCCGCCCGCGAGGAAAGGCGTTCCGCCAAGCCGCCGGGCCAGGTCCGACAGAAGCGTCGCGGGCGGGCAGAGGACCACATCGACGCCGGGCGCGGGATGTGCCCTGGCAAGGGCCTCCGCCTCGGCGAGGCTTGCCCGGGTGCCGTTCATCTTCCAGTTCCCCGCCGCAAGCCTTCGCCGCATGTCCCGTCTCTCTGCCTCTGCTGCATGCGGAGGTTATGCGATCGGACCGGGAAGTGAAAGCCGCCGGGAACACCTCGACGGCGGCCAGGATAATCCGCCGTCACCATTGGTTGAGGAATCGTAAACATCTGGAAATAATACAATTATACCATCGGCCCTTCTGGATGACTCACGAAGGGGGATTTCCAAGTCCATCGAGTTCTGACTCAATACTGCTTGAGGGCATGGAGGACGGCATGGCGGGAATTGCGGTCACGCGGGTGGATCCGA
>JBMOOH010000059.1:0-5188 GCA_049323795.1 Pseudomonadota bacterium | reverse complement strand
GAGCGCACGAAGGAAGCCGTCTGGCGCAGGATCGGATCAATCCTCGACCACTTCACAGCGCAAGAATGCGAAAACTATATCCGAAACGCCGGATACGGTTCCGTCTAGAGTCATCCCGCTCTAGGCGCCCCGGCCGGACCGGCGCTCAGCCCGGGTTCCGGCCCGGCCGGTTCCAGCCCCACATGAGGCCGATGACCGCCAGAGCGTAGAGCGCGCGGTATCCGAAACCCGCGGCATCGGGAAGCGTGACCGAGATGTCGAACAGCAGGGCGGGGCCGCCGATCGCGGCGCTGATGGCGAGGAAGCGCGCGAGCACGCCCCAGGGCATCGGCATCCCCTCGCGCCGGACCAGGACCGCAAGCATCAGGCCGACCTTGACCACGGCCGTAAGGATGAGCGCCAGCGGCGCGGCGATGGCACCCCACGTGTCGACCAGAAGGAAGGCCGACGCGGCACCGGCCGCGACCGAAACGAGCGTCGTCGCTGTCGCGGCCATCGGCCTGTCGACCCCGATCAGCAGGTGCGAATAGGCCGTCATCAGCAGCCACAGACCCTGCCAGATCAGCGAGAGGACGAGCAGCATCCCCGCGCCGACGAAACTGCCGGTATAGAGGATGGTCAGCACAAGCCCGGGAAGCAGGGCGACGGGCACGGCACCCAGCAGCATGTAGAAGGCCGTGGCCCTGGCGAAGCGGTCGGTGCTGCGGAACTTCTCCTCGGGGGCCGTGGTGCGGTTCAGCGACGGGGCAAGGTGCAGCGACGATAACGTCGCAAGGATCGAGCCTGCGCTGAGCGCAACGCCGAGCGCGGATTGCAGGAGCCCGACCGTCGCCTCGCCCTCGCTGTCCAGCACGACGTAGCGCACGAGGAGGAGCAGGGCCGAGGCCGAGACGAGGTTGGCGTAGGCCGAAACGGCCGTGCCGACGACGAGGCCCGCGCCGCCGCCCCGGCCCCGGAGGGGAACGCCGCGGTCAAGGACGTGCACGCCGAGCCTCTGGTGCAGCCAGATCAGGGCGGCGCCGATCACCGCGGCACCGGCGACCACCGTTCCGAGGTAGAAACCCCACACGCCGCCCAGCGCCGCGCCGGCCAGCGCCGCGGCGGCAGGCACGGCGGCAAAGACCAGGTTGTAGGCCGCGGCCGTCCGCGGCAACTGGGCCGAGGCGAAGGTGTGCGCGACGAGAATCGTCATCATCATCGGCGGCGCCGCGAAGAGCGCCAGCATCAGCACATCGCGGTATCCGCCCAGCGCGCCGAATGCGGCATGGGCCAGCGTCTCCGACCCTGCCGCGACAAGCACGACGATGGCCGAGATGAACAGGATCATCCGCGCAAAGGTCGCAAAGGTCCTGCGGAAGGCCTCGTCGCTCTGGGAATGCGCGGCGGACATCGCCTTCATGGCTGCGAAGGGCAGGCCCAGCGCGCTGAACTGCGCCACGGTGACGATGAACTGATCGACCGTCCCGACCACGCCGACCCCCTCGGGACCGAGCATCAGGGCAAGCGCCTTGCCCCGGACCAGCGCGACGAGCAGGATCAGGAACTGGATGGCCCCGACGACGATCATCCGGCGGCAGACACTTCGCCGGGTTTGCGGCCCGTGACGCGGTAATAGGCTCCGCCAAGCGGCGCAAGCAGACGGAAGGCCGAAGTGCGGGAAATCCGGTTGTACAGCCGGGCCAGCCGGGCCTTGCCGGGCGGAAACAGCGCAATCTCGCCCTCGGCGATGGCCGGGAAGTCGATGACCGGCACCAGCCCGCTGTTGTCGCGGAACAGCCGCCGAAGCTCGCGGACGCCGAGCAGGCGGTTGAAATCGTAGGAGACCCCGGCCCGCATGCGCACATAGCGGCCCTGAAGGGGCCGGGGCAGGTAGCCGACGCCCCACACGCCGACATGCGGCTCGGGGGCCAGGCTGTAGCGATTGGGTGTGACGAGCGCGAAGGTTCCGCCGGGCTTCAGGACGCGGGTCATCTCGGCCAGATAGCGTCCCTGATCGCCGACATGCTCGATCACGTCGAGCGAGACGTAGGACATGACCGACCGGTCCGGCAAGGGCAGGCTTTCGGCCATGCCGCCGGCGAAGACGGGCTCCACCCCCTGGGCCCGGACCCAGTGCTTCGCCACCGCCAGCCACTCCATCGACACGTCGATGCCGCGCGGAACGGAACCGCGCCGCGCCAGCGCGACGGCGAGCTGACCGGGTCCGACCCCGACCTCGACGACCGGATCGGACCGGAGTCCGGCCAGCCAGCCGTCGAGCTGAAGCCCGTACTTGTCGGCGCCCGCCAGAACCTGGGCCTGCCGGAAGCGGCATTTCCCGGGCGGGAACCCGCGCGACACCTTGAAGACATCGAAGATCGCGGCCTCGAGTCCCTCGGTCCGCACGATCTCGTCGATTGCCATGGCCCGGTCGCGATCGCGGCCGAAGTCGATCCATGCCGGCTGGTCCACGCGGAAATCGGGCAGCTCGGCCACGATCGGATAGGTCCGGTCGCAGGCGTCGCAGCGGAACCGATCCTGCCCCGCGGCGAGAGCGCCGCGGCAGCGGGGGCAGACCCAACCTGCGTTTCGGGCAGTCCTGTCCAACGGCTCCGATCCAGTTGCCGATATCGAATAGGGTCGGATAACCGAATTCCGCCTCCGGCCCTTTTCTTCACGCTGCGGCGGGATAAGGCAAGCTCAACCTTCGCAACGCACCGTTCCGCCTGTGGCCGCCCGTGCCTGTCCCGCCCCCTCCCTTCGGGGCCGGGCGCCTCAGGAGGCGGCCGGAGGGGTGGGCTGTTCCGCCACCGCCCGCTTGGGGTTTCCGCCCGGGCCGTGGTCCCCGCCCCGCGTCTTCCAGAGCGAGAAGACCACGCCCGCGCCGAGGATCGCGAAGGTGATGCCCAGCGACCATTCGGCGGGGAACTTCTCCCACCCGAAGATGTCGGCCAGGAAGATCTTCGAGCCGATGAAGACCAGAAGGATCGAGAGCGCGTATTTCAGGTACTCGAACCGGTGCAGGATCGCCGCCAGCGCGAAGTAGAGGGCGCGGAGGCCGAGGATCGCGAAGATGTTCGAGGTGTAGACGATGAACGGGTCGGTGGTGATCGCGAAGACCGCCGGCACCGAGTCGACCGCGAAGATCACGTCGGCGATCTCGATCAGGACGAGCGCGAGGAAGAGCGGCGTCGCGTAGCGGACCATGCGGCCCTTCGCATCGGGCTTTGTCACGAAGAACGACTGCCCGTGCATCTCGTCCGTCACGTTCATGCGGCGGCGCAGGAATTTCAGGACCGGGTTCTTCGAGACATCCGTTTCCTTCTCGCCCATGACCATCATCTTGATGCCGGTGGCGATGAGGAAGGCGGCGAAGACGTAGAGAAGCCAGCTGTATTCGGCCACCAGGGTCGCGCCCGCGCCGATCATGACCCCGCGCAGGAGGATCACGCCGAGGATGCCCCAGAACAGCACACGGTGCTGGTATTTCCGCGGGATCGCGAAATAGGAGAAGATCATCGCGATGACGAAGACGTTGTCCATCGCCAGCGTCTTTTCGACCACGAAGGCGGTGAGATACAGCGCCGACGCCTCGGCCCCGATCTGCCACCAGACAAAGCCCGCGAAGGCCACGCCCAGCGCGATGTACATGGCCGAGAGCTTCAGGCTTTCGGTCACGCCGATCTCGTGGTCGTCGCTGTGCAGGACCCCGAGGTCGAGCACGAGCAGGCCAAGGACGATGCCGACGAACACAAGCCACATCCAGACGGGTGTGCCGAGGAACAGAAGCGTGAGGAACTCCAAGACCGACATCTCCCTGCACCGATGCAGCCGCAGGTCGGTCGGAACGACGCGCCGGGCTGGACATCGAGTTCATTCTCGATGCGGTCCGACATCACGACGGAGTGATCCGACGTCAGAGGGGCCCGGTCCGCAGAACCCGATATGGGGGCCCTCGCGGGGCTGACAAGTCCGTGAACCGGAAAAAGCGCGGCGGACCGCGCGCCGTCAGCCGAACAGCGTCTCGTAGTCGCCGTAGCCCTCGTCCTTCAGCTTCGCGCGGGGGATGAAGCGGAGCGAGGCGGAGTTGATGCAGTAGCGCAGGCCCCCGAGTTCCCCGGGCCCGTCCTCGAAGACGTGGCCGAGGTGGCTGTCGGCCCCGATCGAGCGCACCTCGGTGCGGACCATGCCGTGCGAGGTGTCGGTCAGTTCGCCCACCCGCCCCTCTTCCACGGGCCGGGCAAAGCTTGGCCAGCCGCAGCCCGAATGGAACTTGTCGCGTGAGGAAAAGAGCGGCTCGCCCGAGACGATGTCGACGTAGAGCCCCTCGTCCTCGAGGTCGGTGTATTGCCCGGAGAAGGGGCGTTCGGTCCCGCTCTGCTGCGTGACGCGGAACTGCTCGGGCGACAGCTTCGCCAGAGCCTCGGGCGTCTTCTCGTATTTCCGGGTCATGTCGCGGTCTCCCTGGCCTCGGCGGCCAGGATCGCGGCCAGCCCTTCGCGGTATGTGGGGTGGAGAAGGCGGATGCCAAGCTCGCGCTTGATCCGGTCGTTCCTGACGCGCTTCGATTCCGCGTAGAAGCTGCGGGCCATGGGCGTCATCTCGGCCGTCTCGTACGGCACCTCGGGCGGGGGCGGCAGGCCCAGCAGGCGCGCGGCTTCCGCAAGCACGTCCCCGGGCGGGGCGGGGTCGTCGTCGCACAGGTTGTAGACCGCGCCGGGGTCGGGCCGTTCCATCGAGGCGGCCAGCACCTGCGCGATATCGTCCACATGGATGCGGCTGAACACCTGCCCGGGCTTCACGATCCGCCGCGCCGTGCCGTCACGGATCTTCTCGAAGGGCCCGCGTCCGGGGCCGTAGATGCCGGCGAGGCGGAAGATGTGAAGGGGCAGCCCCGACCGGGCGGCGAGCGCCTGCCATTCCGCCTCGGCCGCGACGCGCGCGCGGCCGCGTTCGGTGGCCGGCACCGGCGGCGTCGACTCGTCGACCCAGCCGCCGCGATGGTCGCCGTAGACGCCCGTTGTCGAAAGATAGCCGACCCACCGCAGGCGCGGCGCGGCCTCTGCAAGCGCCTCGGCCGCACGCGACAGGACAGGGTCGCCGCCGGGCCCCGGCGGGACGGAGGACAGCACATGCGTCGCCCGGGCCAGAAGCCGCGCGGTTTCCGTGCCCGGCCAGATCGCGGGCTCGGCCCCCGCCCCGGCCCCCG
>JBMOOH010000058.1:1569-49503 GCA_049323795.1 Pseudomonadota bacterium | reverse complement strand
CGATGATGACGGCGACCGAGACGATCCGCCCGCCGCGCCGGACCTTGAGGTCGGTGGCGTCGATCCAGAGATAGGGCCAGTCCCCCTCGAGCGGTCGGTTCAGGAACGCCTTCACCTTGCCGTCGATATCTTCGCAGAGCCGCGACACCTGGCTCTTGCTGATCCCCGACATGCCCATCGCTCTGACCAGGTCATCGACCGATCGCGTCGAGATGCCCTGAACGCAGGCCTCCCGGATGACCGCGGTCAGCGCCTTCTCGGCCATCCGCCGGGGCTCGGGGAAGCCCGGAAAGTAGCTGCCCTTTCTGAGCTTCGGGATGCGCAGCTCGACCGTCCCGGCGCGCGTCTCCCAGTCCCTGTCGCGGTAGCCGTTCCTCTGCGCCCGCCGTGCCGGGTCCTTCTCGCCATAGGCCGCGCCCGTCACGGCGCCGACCCCCAGCTCCATCAGCCGTTCGGCCGCAAAGCCAATCATCTCGCGCAGCAGGTCCGCATCGGGGGTCTTCTCCACGAAGTCGCGCAGGTTCATCATGTCGGTGGTCATCGGTGGAATCTCCGGTCCAGGTCGGTGTCAGCACCCAGACCCTGCCGGAACATCGCCGGTGACCGCCTCACCCAGAACCTACACCACGCTCAGGGACAGCATCCCGGGGCCGGAATCTTTTCATCACCGCGACCGGATGACGACATGAAGGAACCCCATTCTTCGGTCATGTATTGCGCGGTTGGTGAGTGAGGCGCGACATGGCGCACAGTTACAGACGCGACGGGCCGGGCGGAATCGTGCATGTCACGCTTGCTGTCGGCATCATCATGGCTCTCGGGCTTTTCACTGCCTTTCCGGACAGCTTCAGCCTCGTGACGGGCGGCGACACGGGGCCGCGGATGATCGCCACGCAGGGCAGCGCGGATGCGAAGTGCCAGGCCAATTCGGTGGAAACCATCGTCGGCACGCTCGGCTGCGCGGGAGCACGCAAGGCGGTGCAGCGGGAACGCACGACCTTCGCCAGCGTACAGAACAAGTGACCGCTAACGGCTCAGGCCGGCCGCAAGCGTCGGCAGGTCGAGTGCGGCAAATCCGTAGTGGCGCAACCAGCGCAGATCGCTTTCGAAGAACGCCCGCAGGTCGGGGATCCCGTATTTGAGCATCGCGATCCGGTCGATCCCCATGCCGAAGGCGAAACCCTGCCACTCATCGGGGTCCACCCCTGCCGCGCGCAGCACCCTGGGGTGCACCATCCCCGATCCGAGGATCTCCAGCCAGTCGTCGCCCTCGCCGACCTTCAGCTGCCCCCCCGCCCAGGAACATCGCAGGTCCACTTCCGCCGAGGGCTCGGTGAAGGGGAAGTGGCTGGCGCGGAAGCGCAGTTCCACGTGCTCGACCTCGAAATAGGCCCGGCAGAACTCCTCGAGCACCCATTTCAGGTTCGCCATGCTGATGTCGCGGTCGATCGCCAGCCCCTCGACCTGGTGGAACATCGGCGTGTGCGTCTGGTCCATGTCCATCCGATAGACCCGCCCCGGCGCGATCACCCGGATCGGGGCGCCGTGTTCGGCCATCGCCCGGATCTGCACCGGCGAGGTATGTGTGCGCAGCACATGCGGCGGGCGGCCGTCGCCCTCGGCCCGCGCCATGAAGAACGTGTCGTGCTCCTGCCGCGCCGGATGTTCAGGCGGGATGTTGAGCGCGTCGAAGTTGTACCAGTCGCTTTCGACCTGCGGGCCCTCGGCCACCGCGAAGCCGAGGTCGGCGAAGATGGCCGTGACCTCCTCGGTCACCTGGCTCACCGGGTGGATCGTACCGGTGCGCCGGGGGCGACCCGGAAGCGTCACGTCCAGCCACTCGGCCCGCAGCCGCTCGTCGAGCGCCGCATCGGCAAGGGCAGCCTTCCGCGCGCGGATCGCCGCGTCGATCTCGTCCTTTAGCCCGTTCAGAGCCGCGCCGGCCGCCTTGCGCGCCTCGGGGTCCATCTTGCCGAGCGTCGCCATCAGCGCGCTGATCTCGCCCCTCTTGCCGAGCGCGGCCACGCGCACGCCCTCCAGCGTGCTCTCGTCGGCGGCCTTCGCCACCGCCTCGACGTATTTCCCGCGGATGTCGGACAGGTCCATGCGCGCCTCCCGGATGCGGAACCGGGGTTAGCTTTGCGAGTGTCCGATTGCAAGGCCCGGCGGCCTCGGCGCGGGTGCGCCTTCAGGAGACGGCGCTGCATGCCCGGATCGCCCGTGCCCTGCGTCGGGCGATGCCGGTCCCGGCGGGGGGCCTGCCGCGGCATGGCCGCTTCCTGCGGCCGGCGACGTCATGGCGCAGACCGCTCGCCGCCCGTCCCGGCCCCTGCTCCGCGCCGGAAAAGCAAGGGGCCCCGCCGAAAACCGGCAAAGCCCCCGCTGTTTCGCCAGATGGTCGGTCTCAGGCCGCGGCCCTGGCCTTCTCGACGATCGCGCCGAACGCCGCCGGCTCATTCACGGCGAGATCGGCCAGAACCTTGCGGTCCACCTCGATCCCCGCCTTCGACAGCAGGTTCACGAAGCGCGAATAGGTCATCCCGGCATCGACCAGCCGGACGGCGGCGTTGATGCGCTGGATCCAGAGCGCGCGGAAGTTCCGCTTGCGCTGCTTGCGGTCGCGGGTGGCGTACTGGTTGGCCTTGTCGACCGCCTGGGTGGCGGTGCGGAAGTTCTTCGACCGGAAACCGTAGTAGCCGGACGCGGCCTTCAGGACCTTCTTGTGGCGGGCATGGGTGACCTTGCCGGATTTGACGCGGGACATCTCTCAGCCTCCTCAGCGGTCGTAGGGCATGTATTTCTTGACGATCTTCGCGTCGGAATCGCTCAGGACCATGGTCCCGGTCGCGTTCCGCACGAAATCCGTCGAGCGCTTGATCATGCCGTGACGCTTGCCGGCGACGCCGGCCTTGACGTGCCCGTTGGCCGTCATCTTGAACCGCTTCTTCGCGGCCGACTTGGTCTTCATCTTGGGCATTTCGAACTCCAGTCGTTACAGGCGCGACTCGGCATGCCACATCGGCCGGACGCGCGGGATATGAGACGCGCCCTATACGCGGGCGAGGCTGGCTTGGCAAGACGGGGCAGCCGGAACCCCCGGCAGGGTGGTCGGGAGGGGCGGGCCGGTCAGGACAGGCCCGGTCAGGACGGGCCCGGTCAGGACAGGCCGGTCGGCAGGGCGGGAATGCCCGCCTGCGACCTGCGCGGCCACCGGCGGTGCAGGCCGTCGATGACGAACACATGTGCATGCGGACGCCCGGACTCGTGCAGATGCGGGTGGTCGGGCGGAAGATCGGGGTGATCGTGCGGCAGGATCTCGGGGTCGGACGACGGCCAGAGGACAAGCGCCCCCGCCAGCGCCACGGCACCCAGGGCGGCAAGGACGATGGCGGTGGCCGGCAGCCCGAGCGCGGTCCCTGACCATCCGGCCAGGGGATAGGCGACGAGCCACGCCGCATGCGAAAGCGCGAATTGCGCCGCGAAGACCGCGGGCCGGTCGGCGGGGCGCGCCGACCGCGTCAGGATGCGCCCGATGGGGATCTGCGTCGCGGCAAAGCCGAAGCCGACCGCCGACCAGAGCGGCAGGAGCAGGTCCAGCCCCCCGGCACGCGAACTTGCCGCCACGGCCGCGAGCATGAGGGCCGCCCCGCCCAGCATCGCCGCCCGGTCGCCGGTCGCCGGAAGCAGGCGCGGAAGGGCAAGCGCGGCCAGCATCGAGCCGCCTCCGAAGGCGGCGAAGGCAAGCGCGACCTGCGGCTCGGCAAGGGCGAACCGCGCCTCGACGAAGACGACGGTGTTCACATAGACCATCGCCCCCGCCGCCGCCGTGGCGAACTCCAGCGCCAGGGCGCCACGCAGCCTCGGCGTGCGCAGATAGAGGCGCACACCCTTCGTCGCCTCGGACAGGAACCGCCCCGCCTCGCCCGCGGGCCTCGGCGGGACGGCTGTCGTGGCGACCAGAACGGCCGATGCGACGAACCCCGCGACGGTTCCGGCGAAAAGGACCGGAAAGCCGACCACCGTGAGCAGGGCGGCGGCAACGAGAGGCGAGGCGACCTGCTCGAGGTCCTCGGTCAGGCGGAGCAGCGAAAGCGCGCCCGTGTACTCCGTCTCGTCCGGGAAAAGGTCGGGGATCGTCGCCTGAAAGGCCGGCGTGAACGATGCCGAGGCGGCCTGAAGCACGAAGATCAGAACGTAGATCTGCCAGACCTCGGTGACGAAAGGCAGTGCCGCCACGACACCGGCCCGCGCCAGATCGAGCGCGACAAGAAAACCCCGCCTCGGGAGGCGGGCGGCCATCGCCGCGGCGACCGGTGCCAGCGACACGTAGGCCACCATCTTGATCGCCAGCGCCGTCCCGAGGATCAGGCCCGCCTGATCGCCCCCGATGCGGAACGCCAGCAGCCCGAGTGCCACGGTCGCAAGCCCGGTACCGACAAGCGCGACCGCCTGTGCGGCGAAGAGGTGCCGGAACACCCGGTTGGAGAGAACTTTCAGCATGGATCGGCGCTCCGGGTGCCATTCAGGTCAGGTGGCGGTCCGCCACCCTGGCAGCGATTTCGGGCAGATCCCGGAAATGGTGTCCGCCCGGACGTCGCAGCCAAGGCTATTCAGGATCGGTGCGGAAGATCAACCTTTCGTCGCACGGCGCCACGCGCAGGATGTTCGTCGTTCCCTGCACGTTGAAGGGCACCCCGGCAGTCACCACGATCTGGTCCCTCTCGGTCGCGAAGCCGTGGTCCCGCGCCGCCCGGGCCGCATTCACCACAGCCATCTTGAACCGATCCACAGGCCCGGTCAGAACGCAGTGCACACCCCAGGTCAGGCAAAGCCGCCGGAGTGTCGGCACCTCGGATGTCAGGGCCAGGATCGGAACGCGCGGCCGTTCGCGGGCGACGAGGCTGGCGGTGGTGCCCGACTGGCTGTAGCAGCAGATCGCGTTGATGTTCGTGGCCTCTGCGATCTCGCGCGCCGCCGACACGATCGCGTCCGCGACCGAGATGCGCGTCACCGACCGGCTCGCCTCGATGATCTGGCGGTAGGTCGGGTCGCTCTCGACCGACTTCGCCACGTTGTCCATCGTCCGGACCGCCTCGACGGGATACTGCCCTGCGGCCGACTCGGCCGACAGCATCACCGCGTCGGCTCCCTCGTAGATCGCGGTCGCCACGTCGCTGACCTCGGCCCGCGTCGGCATGGGGCTCGCGATCATCGATTCGAGCATCTGCGTCGCGACGATCACCGGCTTGGCGGCGGCGCGGCACAGCCGCACGAGCTGCTTCTGGATCGGCGGCACGGAATAGACCGGCAGTTCCACCCCGAGGTCACCGCGGGCCACCATGATCCCGTCGCTGACATCCAGAATCTCGGCAAAGGCCTTTACCGCCGCCGGCTTCTCGATCTTGGACAGGATCGCCGCGCGCCCGTTCGCCAGGTCGCGCGCCTCGCGCACGTCCTGCGGACGCTGAACGAAGCTCAGCGCCAGCCAGTCGACGCCAAGCTGGCAGGCGAATTCGAGATCCTTCTTGTCCTTCTCGGACAGCGCGGCGAGCGGCAGGATCACGTCCGGCACGTTCACGCCCTTGCGGTTCGAGATGGTGCCGCCGTTCACCACCGTGCAGTCGGCAAAGTCGGGCCCGCAGGCATCGACCTTCATCCGTATCTTGCCGTCGTTGACCAGAAGTGCCGCCCCGGGTTCGAGCGCGATCAGGATTTCCTTGTGCGGCAGGCAGACGCGCGTGGCGTCGCCCTCGGCCGGGTTCAGGTCGAAGCGGAACTTCTGGCCTTCCTTCAACTCCTCGGATCCGTTCCTGAACACCCCGACGCGCAGCTTCGGGCCCTGCAGGTCGGCCAGCACCGCGATCGGCCGGCCCGTATCGGCCTCGACCTTGCGGATGATGTCGTACCGCGCCTTCTGGTCCTCGTGGGTGCCGTGGCTCATGTTCAGGCGGAAGACGTCCGCGCCGGCCTCCCACAGCGCCCGGATCGTCCCGTAGTCGCTCGATGCTGGGCCCAGCGTGGCCACGATCTTCACATTGCGAAGGCGTCTCATGCGCCGTCCCCCTGACATGTTACCGCTCGCGGGCAAGCGCGCCCTCTATGGCCGGATTCGTCCCGTCCGGCAACTGGCGCTTCCCCCGGGCTTGGCCTAATGAGTGCCCACACCGGACGGAAGCCCCATCGGACCAGGAGACGTGACGAAAAGCGCCTTCGAAATAGCCGGACCGGACAGGCCGGGCCGCTGGCTGGTGACCTGCGACCACGCCTCGAACGCCGTCCCGGACTGGGTTGCCGGCGGCGACCTCGGCATCGGCGCGGCCGACATGCGCCGCCACATCGCATGGGACGTGGGGGCGGCCGGCGTCACCCGCGCGCTGGCCGAGGCGCTGGACTCTCCGGCGATCCTGTCCACCTTCTCGCGTCTCGTCATAGACGCCAACCGGGGCGAGGATGACCCGACCCTGGTGATGAAGCTCTACGATGGCACCATCGTCCCCGCGAACCGCCGCGTCGGTCCGGCCGAGACGGAAGAGCGGCTCTACCGCCTCTACCGCCCCTACCACGAGGCGCTCGAGGCGCTCGCCGGGCGCCGCCCCGATACCGTGGTCTGCGCCATCCATACCTATACGCCCTGCCTCAGGGGCCGCAGGCCGCGCCCCTGGCAGATCGGTGTTCTCTACTCGCACCGCGACGCGCGCCTCGCACGGGCGCTGATCGCCCGGCTTGTGGCCGAGCCGGACCTGACGGTGGGCGACAACGAACCCTATTCGGGCCACCTCGATGGCGATTCGATCGACCGCCACGCGCTTGCGAGCGGCCGCCCGAACGTGCTTGTCGAGGTCAGGAACGATCTCGTCCAGGACCCCGACGGCCAGCGCCGCTGGGCTGCCCGCCTCGCGCCGGTCCTCGCCGCCGCCCTTCACGATTGCCGGGTTTGACCATGTCCCTGCGCAGCCACCCCTCGACCTGCGACGCCGTCATCTTCGACCTCGACGGCACCCTCGTCGACAGCGAAAGCCTTTATCTCGACAGCGCACTGCGCGCCCTGACCCGGCTTGGCCACGACGTTGACCGCGCCTTCATGCTGGCGCTCGTCGGCCATTCCGACGCCGAAGGGCAGCGCCGGCTGGGCGCGCTTCTGGGCGACGCCTTCGACTCGACCGCCTTCGACGCTGCCTGGGCCGAGGAAGCGGCAGGTGCGCTTGCGAACGGCGTCCCTGCCATGCCCGAGGCGCACGACCTCCTCGCGGCGCTCCGCGAGGCCGGCATTCCCCGTGCGCTCGCCACGAACAGCCACACCAGGTCGGCGCGGGCCAAGCTCGACCAGTCGGGCCTTGCGCGCTTCTTCGACGCCGCGCATGTCTTCGGCCACGACCGCGTCCAGAGCCCCAAGCCCGCCCCGGATCTCTTTCTCGCAGCCGCCCGCGCGCTTGGCGCCGATCCGGCCCGCTGTCTCGTGTTCGAGGACAGCCACTCGGGCGTTGCCGGCGCCCTCGCCGCCGGGATGCGCGTCGTGCATGTGACGGTGCTTCTTCCCGATCCGCATCCCCGTGCCCATATTCATGCGACGGGCCTGCTTGCGGGGGCCCGTGCAGCAGGCGTGATCGACTGACAGAAGGGGACGCCATCATGGACGATCGCACCCGCACCGAGATCGAGGCCGCCGCCTTCCGCGCGCTGCGCCGGCACCTGATCGACAGACGCCCCGACGTGCAGAACATCGACCTGATGAACCTTGCCGGGTTCTGCCGCAACTGCCTCAGCCGCTGGATGCAGGAGGCCGCGGCCGAGCGCGGGATCGACATGACCAGGGACGAGGCGCGGGAACTCTACTACGCAATGCCCTACGCCGACTGGGTCGCGCGGCACCAGACCGAGGCCGGCCCGGAGAAGAAGGCCGCGTTCGAGACAGCCTTCGCCCGGAACGTGGACGGGCTGTCCGGGGGGTGAGGGCGCAGGACCCGGCCGGTCTGGCTGTCGGGTGCCGCGCATCGTTCGGAAAAGGATGCGGCCCGGCAGGTGGCCCCGGACGCGTACTCAAGCGTTTGGTAACGGGTCGCCGCGACAGGATGGGCGGTCAACGGCGGCCGGCCGGGCTGCCCGTTGGCCCGGGCCCCGGCACCTGCGTTTCGCCCGGCGGACTCCGGGCCTGCGGGGGCCGAAGGTGCGCACGGGTCGTGCGCGGGCCGCAACGCGCTGGAAGACGACATGACGATGCTGCCGGAACGCACCGAATACAGCCGCGCCGAAAGGCTGAGCGACCTGATCGTGCACATCGCCGGGATTGCCGCGGTGCTCTTCGCCGTGCCCGTGCTTGTGGCGGTGACGGTCCTGAAGCGTGGCGACTGGGCCGCACTGGTCGCGACGGGCATCTATTCCGCCACCCTGACCGCGATGGTGGTCTTCTCGGCGCTCTACAACACGCTCGGCCAGCACCGCTGGACGGGAGTGCTGAAGCGGCTCGACCATTCCGCCATCTATGCGAAGATCGCGGGAACCTATACGGCCTTCGTCCTGATGACGGGTGGTCACACCGGCCTTCTGGCCGGTGTCTGGGCCGCTGCCGCCGCGGGCATCGGGCTGAAGATCTGCGCACCCGACCGGCTGCGCGGACTTGCGATTGCACTCTCGCTCGGGATGGGCTGGGCAGGCATCCTGGCCGGAGGCGGTTTCCTGGACGAACTGGCGCCTCCGGTCGTCGCGCTTGTCGGCACGGGCGGCGCGCTCTACACGCTGGGGGTGGGCTTCTACCTCTTCGACCGCCTGCCCTTCCACTACACGATCTGGCACGTCCTCGTGCTGGCCGCGAGTCTGACGATCTATGCGGCCGTGACGCTGCACGTGCTCGGCGTGCCGGCCTGACGGTCCGGCGAGGCCCTCAGACCGCCGCCTTTCGCATCTCGTCGATGTAGATTTCCCGCAGCCGCGTCGCCACCGGCCCCGGCCTGCCGGTCCCCACCTTCGCTCCGTCGATCTCCACGACCGGCATCACGAAGATCGACGCAGCGGTCGAGAACGCCTCGTCCGCCGCCCTGGCCTCATCGATCGTGAAGGACCGCTCCTCGATCACGAACTGCGCCGCTTCCGCGAACTTCAGCACCGCAGCCCGCGTGATCCCGTGCAGGATGTCGGGCGAGAGCGCCCGCGTGACGATCCGGTTGCCCTTCACGATCCAGGCATTGTTCGAGGTGCCTTCGGTCACGAACCCGTCCTCGACGAACCAGCTGTCGTCCACGCCGGCCTTCTTCGCCATCATCTTTCCCATCGAGGGGTAGAGAAGCTGCACCGTCTTGATGTCCCGCCGCCGCCAGCGGATGTCGGGGATCGAGATCACCCGGAACCCCACCTTCGCGGCCGGCGCGTCGGCGAGGTCGGGGATGTCCTGCGTGAAGGCCACCACCGTCTGGGGCGTCGTCGCCGGGTCTGGAAAGACGAAGCTCCGGTCGCCCGGATTCCCGCGCGTGACCTGAAGGTAGACCATCCCCTCGTCGATCCCGTTCCGCGCGACGAGCTCGCGGTGCATCCGGAGGAGCGCTTCTGCCGGCATCGGCATGGTCATGTCGAGTTCCGTGAGCGATCGTTCCAGGCGCCGGACATGCCCGTCGAAGTCCACGAGCCTGCCGCCGAGCACGCTCGTCACCTCGTAGACCCCGTCCGCCATCAGGAAACCCCGGTCAAAGACCGAAACCCTGGCCTCCCCTTCCGGGACGTAGGTGCCGTTCACGTAGACGGTGCGGGTCATCGGTCCTGTCCTCTCATCCCCAGAGCGCCGCGTCCGGCGGGTGGACCCCGGCCTGATCGTAATGCAGCGGATGTGCGCGGTCTTCGGCGAGAAGGAGCGGCCCGTCAAGGTCCACCACCTCGGCCCCCTGCGCGACGAGCACCGCAGGCGCCATGGCGAGCGAGGAACCCACCATGCAGCCCACCATCACCCCGAACCCCTCCGCCCGCGCGGCATCGCGGAGCGCCAGCGCCTCGGTCAGCCCGCCGGTCTTGTCGAGCTTGATGTTCACCACGTCGTACTTGCCGCGCAGGCCCGCCAGCGAGGCGCGGTCGTGGCAGCTTTCGTCGGCGCAGACCGGCAGGGGCCGGGCGATCTCGGCCAGCATGTCGTCCCTCCCGGCGGGAAGGGGCTGCTCGACCAGTTGCACCCCCAGCCGGACGAGGTGCGGGGCGAGGTCGGAATAGATCTCGGACGTCCAGCCCTCGTTGGCGTCCACCACGATCTTGGCCTTGGGCGCACCCGCCCGGACGGCCTCGATCCGGGGCATGTCGTCGGGCGTGCCGAGCTTGATCTTCAGGATCGGCCGCTGCGCGTTCCGCGCGGCGGCGGCGCGCATGTTCTCGGGCGTGTCGAGCGACAGGGTGTAGCAGGTGACGAGCCGCCCCGGCGCGGGCAGGCTGGCAAGCTGCCAGACGCGCCTGCCCGCGCGCTTCGCCTCGCAGTCCCAGAGCGCGCAATCGACGGCGTTCCGCGCCGCGCCGGCGGGGAGGGCATGCTGGAGCCCGGCGCGCGTGACGGTCTCCGGCAGCCCTTCGATCTGCGCCGTCACGCTCGCCGGGGTCTCGCCGTAGCGGGCATAGGGCACGCATTCGCCCCGCCCCCGGACGCCGTCGCGGGCGACGGTCACGGTCAGCACCTTCGCCTCGGTCCGCGACCCGCGGCTGATGGTGAAGACCTCGCGCAGGCGGAAGGTATCGTGGGTGACGGCGAGGGTCATGCAGGCTCGCCCCGGGAACGGAAGACGCGCGCGGGCGCCCCCGCCTGCACGGACAGGCAGGTGACTGTCCGGCCTGCATCCGCCCTGCCGGGCGGCCGCGCCACGAAGGAGAACGGCGGCACTGCCGAAAGCCGCTCGCCCTGCACCCCAGCCGCGCCACGGATGCGGCGTCTTGTCATGCCGGCAAGAAGCACGACCCCCACCTCACGTCCCGTCGCGCGGCTGGGGTCCGGCCGGAGCCGGCCCGGTTCCCCCCTCGGCCTTGCCGGACCTGCGCAGCGCGCGCCGGTCGAGCGCCGCGAACAGGAATGGATTGACGAGGATCGCGACCAGCGCCCCTGCCACCACCAGATCCACGGCCTCCGGCGGAACGATCTGCAGCGACCGTCCGAGCACGATCAGGATGAACGAGAACTCGCCGATCTGGGCAAGACTGGCCGAAATGGTCAGCGCCGTGTCCCTGTCGTGCCCGAATGCGCGGACGATGGCGAAGGCCGCGGCGGACTTCACAAGAACGATGACGAGGACGGTCAGCACAAGCGCCACCGGCTCGGCCAGCACGACAGCCGGGTTGAAGAGCATGCCCACCGAGACGAAGAACAGGACGGCGAAGGCGTCGCGCAGAGGCAGCGTCTCGCGCATCGCCTGGGTAGACAGCGTCGATTCCGACATCACCATGCCGGCGAAGAACGCCCCGAGCGCGAAGGACACGCCGAAGAGCGCGGACGAGCCGTAGGCCACCCCCAGCGCGATGGCGAGCACGGAGAGCCGGAACAGCTCGCGCGATCCGGTATGGGCGGTGAAGTGCAGCACCCACGGCACGATCCGGCGGCCGAAGACGAGCATCAGCGCGACGAACGCGCCGAACTTGAGGACCGTGAGCATGATCGCCGCCGCGATCGGGTCCAGGCCGAATTTCGCCACCTCCCGGGCGGCCGCGTCCACCGGCGCGGCGCGGCCGTCCAGAGCTCCCGCCAGCGGCGGGATCAGGACGAGCGTGACCACCATCACCACATCCTCGACGACGAGCCAGCCGACCGCGATCCGGCCGCGGTCCGTCTCGACCAGTCCGCGGTCCTGCAGCGCCCGCAGGAGCACGACGGTGCTGGCCACCGAGAGGCTGAGGCCATAGACCAGTCCCGCCCCGAGGCCCCAGCCGAGCCCGTAGGCCACGAGGGTCCCGGCGGCCGTGGCTACGGCGATCTGCCCGATGGCGCCGGGGACGGCGAGGGCCCGCACCGCCAGAAGCTGCTTGACCGAGAAATGCAGCCCCACTCCGAACATCAGCAGGATGACCCCCACCTCGGCCAGTTCCTGCGCCAGCTTGACGTCCGCCACGAAACCCGGCGTGAACGGCCCGATGGCGATGCCCGCCACCAGGTATCCCGCGATCGCCGGCAGCCGCAGCCGGTACGCGACCAGCCCGAACACGAAGGCGAGCCCGAAGCCCGCGACCAGGGTCGATATGAGGGGCGTCGCGTGGGGCATCGGCGTCCTTCCGCAAGGGGGCAAGCGGCAGCCAGGACCCTGCCGGAATGAGCAGACAGGCCCGTCACCTCCGAACCTGGGCAAGCTCGCCGCTCGCGTCAACGTCTCGTCCGCGAAAGCGCTGTTCAGCGGCCGGGAATTTCGTCGCGCTTCTCGCCCGCGCCCTCCCAGCCGTCGATCGCCGCGATCGCCTCGGCTGCCGTCTCGACATAGCGGAAGAGGTCGAGGTCCTCCTCCGAGATCGTGCCCGTCCCGGCGAGCATCCTCCAGTCGATCACCTGCTCCCAGAACGCCCGGCCGAACAGAAGGAACGGAATCCGCGCCATCCGCCCTGTCTGGATCAGCGTCAGGCTCTCGAACATCTCGTCCATCGTGCCGAAGCCGCCCGGAAACACGGCTACGGCGCGGGCGCGCATCAGGAAGTGCATCTTCCTGATGCCGAAGTAGTGGAAGTTGAAGCACAGGTCCGGCGTCACGTAGGGGTTCGGCGCCTGTTCGTGCGGCAGCACGATGTTCAGCCCGATCGACTGTCCGCCGGCATCGTCCGCCCCGCGGTTGCCCGCCTCCATCACGCCGGGGCCGCCGCCGGTGCAGATCACCCATTCGCGCCCGTAGGCCGCGAGGCTCCGCTCCGTCACCAGGCGGGCGAACGTCCTCGCCTCGTCGTAGAAGCGGCTGAGCTCGGCAAGCCCCGGGGTCCGCGCCCGGTCCTTCTGCGCGGGTTCGGGAATCCGCGCGCCGCCGAAAAGCACGACGGTCGAGACGATGCCGCGCTCGTCGAGGATCATCTGCGGCTTGAGCAGCTCGAGCTGCAGCCGCACCGGCCTCAGTTCCTCGCGCAGCATGAAGTCGCGGTCGGTGAAGGCCAGCCGATAGGCCGGAGCGCGGGTCTGCGCGGTGTCCGGCACCGTCCTGGCGACCGCCGCGTCCTCGTGGCTGTCGCGGAACGGATGCGCGCGGCTGTCGGGTCTGGTCATGCTGTGGCTCTCGTTGCACCGGGCTGGCCAAGGCTCTATAGGCTTGCGCGTCTTCGCACCAGCCGCCAGCCGGAGCCCATGCTCATGACCCACGCCGATCTTGAAGCTGCCGTCGAGACGGCCTGGGAAACCCGCGACACGCTCGGACCGGCGACGCGGGGCAGCGCCCGCGACGCCGTGGAGGCGACGCTCGAGGCGCTCGACACGGGGCGCCTGCGGGTCGCCGAGCCGCGCGCGAACGGCGCGTGGCAGGTGAACCAGTGGGCCAAGAAGGCGGTCCTGCTGTCCTTCCGGCTGCACGACATGGCGGTGATCGGCGGCGGCGGCGGCAACGCGACCTGGTGGGATAAGGTGCCGTCGAAATTCGATGGATGGGGCGAGGCCGACTGGCGCGCGGCCGGCTTCCGCGCCGTCCCCGGGAGCATCGTGCGCCGCTCGGCCTTCATCGGCCGGAACGTGGTGCTGATGCCCTCGTTCGTCAACGTCGGCGCCTATGTGGACGAAGGCAGCATGGTGGACGGCTGGGCCACCGTCGGATCCTGCGCGCAGATCGGCAGGAACGTCCACCTGTCGGGCGGCGTCGGCATCGGCGGGGTCCTCGAGCCGATGCAGGCGGGCCCGACGATCATCGAGGACGACTGTTTCATCGGGGCGCGTTCGGAAGTGGTCGAAGGCTGCATCGTGCGGCGGGGTTCGGTCCTCGGAATGGGTGTCTTCATCGGCCGGTCCACCCGGATCGTGGACCGCGAGACGGGCGACGTCCTCTACGGAGAGGTTCCGGCGGGCTCGGTCGTCGTCGCGGGGTCGATGCCGTCCAGGGGCGGGATCAGCCTCTACTGCGCGGTCATCGTCAAGAAGGTCGACGCGCAGACCCGCGCCAAGACCTCGATCAACGAGCTTCTGCGTGACTGATCCCGGACCGCCGAGGGGCGCGCCCCCTCCGGGCGGGGGCGGAGAAGACCGGCCGCGGAAGCGACCGCCAAGGGCCCTGAAGGTCTACACCCTGGTCGTCGAGGTCGGACGCAAGGCGGGCGACGGACTTCCGGCAGGGGCGACCGGAGCGGCGCTCATGGTCTACTCCTCGGGCGTGACCGAGGACGAGGCGGTGCGCGAGGCGGTGGCGATTCTTCGGCAGGCCGACATGGCGCCGCTCGACGTGACCGGCTACGGCACGCCCGAGGACCGCGACCGCGACGGCCCGCCGGTGGACCCCGCCGAGCGCGACCTGATGCGGCGTGCGCTCGCCGAGAATGCGGTCGTCGTGGCCCAGGTCACGGCGCATTTCGACTAGGCGGCAAGCGGTCCGTTGCGCCGCTTCAGGGACTGGACCAGCGCACGGGCCTCCGCTCCGTGCACCTCGCGCGGCAGCGGCCGCCGTTCGGGGGTGCGCGGCAGGCTCGAAAGGAACGGCGCCAGTGCCGAAATCGCGGCGATGCGGGGGGAACGGAGCAGCGCTGCGCCATCCACGGTTTCCATCGCGCAGCCGCCGACCAGAACCATGTCGTGCCTCGGCAGGACCAGTCCGTGCCAGTCAAAAACCGCCCGCCCGTCCTCGGGGATGGCCGAATGGTCGTCCAGCAGGTGCCGTGCCTCGATCAGCACGGCGTCGTGGCCGGTCTGGTACTCGACCTCGGGGTCGTTCAGCGCGAGGCGCTGGAACGGGCTGACCAGTGCGTCGCTGTCCAGCCCGTGATAGGGCGCGGCCAGACGCACGGGGCGGAACGAGCCGAGCGCGGGAACCCGGACATGCGTCACACCGAGAACGGGAACGACCGCGCCGTCGGCGGTCAGGACCGGATCCCCCGGCCGCAGCGTGTCGATGCGGCGCGGCCCATAGGGCGTGGCGATCCGGGCCGGACCCGCGAGGGCCGCACCGAAGCCGAGGGGATATGCCCCGCATCCGGCCGCCATCCAGTCGGGCGCCAGCGCGCCATCTTCAGGCGCGCGCCCTTCGCCGGAACTCCCCTCCCGCGCACACGTCATGTCCACGTCCCCGGGATCGAGCCCGGGCGCGCCGACCGTTTCGGTCTGCTTGACGCGCCCGAGAAGGGGAAACTCCGCGGTCAGCCGGGCCGTCCCGGAGGAAGCGCGGACATAGCTCACCCGGACAAGCGTCAGACGCTCCTCTTCCGTCAGGGACAGGCCGAGCGTCACCGACACGGGACCGGCCCGGTGCGTGAGATGAAGCCTTCCGTCATCGAGCAGAAGAAGCGAGAGCAGGCGCCGGACCGGACCCCGCCGGGCGACGTGAAGGATCGGGCCCGAGGCCGGCCGCGCACCGCTCGACAGGTCGAGTTCGAGCAGAAGCGACACGGGGCGAACGGTCCAGGCCCAGGCGGCGGCGGAGGGCGGTGCCGCGTAGCGGACGCAGCCGTCCCTGGAGTGCACGAATGCCCAGTTCATCGGCGGCCCCTCACGGCCCCCGTCGCATGGTCCAGCCTGTTCCTTGCGCGTCCGGGGCGTCTCACCCTGATCCCTCCGTGCACCGTTCCGCATCACCATGCCGCAGCCGGCCGGTCCTGTGAATCGGGGCCGTCCGGGAACGGCCCGGACCGGTGCGGGGCTGCAACAGGGAACCGGCGTTGCAGGCGGCCTTTCGGTCGGGTATTCGGACGCAGGCAGGGACGGAAGCGCCGACGGAACGCGGCCTGCGGGCGCGGTGTGCATGGGGCCGGCCGGCAGGTGGCAACGGACCCCGGCGGGAAGGAAACGGCGGCAATGGCGGGGCATGCGGACAGTCCGGGGATCGACCCGGTCCGGCTTACCCAGACGCTGATCCGCTGCCCGTCGGTGACGCCCGACGAGGGCGGCGCGCTGGTGCTCTTGCAGGATCTTCTGTCCCCGGCCGGCTTCGACTGCACCCGGGTCGACCGCAAGGGGACATCGAACCTCTTTGCGCGCCGGGGCCGCAAGGGCGCCAGCCGGACGTTCGGCTTCAACGGGCACACCGACGTGGTCCCGGTGGGCAACCTCGCGGCCTGGAGCCGCGATCCGTTCGGCGGCGAGAGCGACGGAACGAGGATATGGGGCCGGGGCGCGACCGACATGAAGTCCGGCGTCGCGGCCTTCGTCGCCGCCGCGATCGACTTCGTGCGCGCCACGCCCCCCGATGGCGCGATCGTCCTGACGATCACCGGCGACGAGGAAGGCCCGGCCAGGGACGGCACCGTCGCCCTCCTCGACTGGATGGCGGCCGAGGGCGAGCGGATGAGCGTCTGCCTCGTGGGCGAGCCGACCTGCCCCGAGGTCCTGGGCGACATGATGAAGATCGGGCGGCGGGGATCGCTCTCGGCCCGCATCCGGGCAACCGGGCTGCAGGGCCATTCCGCCTATCCCCACCGCGCCAGGAACCCGCTCCATGCGATGGTCGGCTATCTTTCGCGTCTGACCGAGACCGTCCTCGACAAGGGGACGGCGCATTTCGACCCCTCGACTCTCGCCGTGACCACGATCGACACCGGCAACACGGCCACGAACGTGATCCCCTCGACCGTGACGGCCGGCGTCAACATCCGCTTCAACGACGCCCATACCGGAGCGTCGCTGACCGGCTGGCTCAAGGCGGAAGCGGCTGCTGTCGAGGCGCGGACCGGTGTCGCCATGGAGGTTTCGGCCGAGATCTCGGGCGAGAGCTTCCTCACCGAACCGGGCGCTTTCGTGGATCTGGTGGCCGGGGCCGTCACCGCCGAGACGGGCGTGAAACCGGTGCTCTCCACCTCGGGCGGCACATCGGATGCGCGCTTCCTCAAGGATCACTGTCCGGTGGTCGAGTTCGGGCTGGTCGGCAAGACCATGCACCAGGTGGACGAGCACGTCGCGATCGCCGACATCCTCGCCCTGAAGCGTGTCTACGCCCGGATCCTGAGGGACTACTTCGCCCGGACGTGACCTCGCCGCCGGCACGTGGTAGGCCGGGCCCATGGCCCGCATCCCCACAAAGTCCGAAGTCCTCGCCTGGATCGCCGAGCATCCCGGCGACAGCGCGAAGCGCGACATCGCCAGGGCCTTCGGCCTGAAGGGGACCGAGCGGATCGAGCTGAAGCGGATGCTGCGCGAACTGCAGGACGAGGGTGTGCTCGAGCGGCGGCGCAAGACCTACCGCGACGCCGAGAAGCTGCCGCCCGTGACGGTGCTGACCGTCCTGCCGCCCGACCGGAACGGCGACCAGTTCGCCCGGCCGATGGAATGGACGGGGACCGACCCCGAGCCGCGCGTGCTGTTCCTGCCCCGCAAGGCCGATGCGCCGGTCGCGGCGGGGGACCGCATCCTTGCCAAGCTGATCGAGGTCGCGGGCGGGGATTACCAGTACGAGGCGCGGCTGATCCGCAAGATCGGGACGAACCCTGTCAGGGTGCTCGGCATCTTCCGGCGGACCTCGGACGGCGGCCGGATCGTGCCGATCGACAAGGGGGCGGACAAGGAGTGGCTGGTCGCGGCGGAGGCGACGGCGGGGGCCAGGGACGGGGAACTGGTCGAGGGCGAGCTTGCCGGGCCGAAGGTGCGGCTCGGCCTGCCGCGCGCGCGGGTGGTGGAGCGGCTGGGCGACCCGTCGGCGCCGAAGGCCGTGTCGCTCATCGCGATCCACCAGCACGGGCTGAGGGACAGTTTTCCCGACACGGCCATCGCCGAGGCGGATGCGGCGAAGCCTGCCGTCTTGGACGACCGCGAGGACCTGCGGGGGCTGCCCTTCTGCACCATCGACCCCGCCGACGCGCGCGACCATGACGATGCGGTTTACGCCCATGCCGACGACGACCCGCGGAACCCCGGCGGCCACATCGTCTGGGTCGCCATCGCCGACGTCGGCCACTACGTGACGCCGCAGTCGGCGCTCGACCGCGAGGCGCGGGCACGGGGGAACTCGACCTACTTTCCCGACCGGGTGGTGCCGATGCTGCCCGACCGGCTGTCGGGCGATCTCTGTTCGCTGCACGAGGGGCTGGAGCGTCCGGTGATCGCGGTCAGGATGAAACTCGATGTGGGCGGGCACAAGATTTCGCACCGCTTCACGCGCGGGATGATCCGGTCGGTCGCGTCCTTCGCCTACGAAGAGGTGCAGACGGCCCGCGACGGCAACCCGAACGCGCGCTGCGCGCCGCTGATGGCCGAGGTGATCGAGCCGCTCTACGCGGCCCATGCCGCCGTCGCCACGGCGCGGTCCGCGCGCCAGCCGCTCGACCTCGACCTGCCCGAGCGGAAGATCGTGCTGACCGACGACGGCAAGGTCGCCTCGGTCGCCTTCCGCGAGCGCTTCGACGCGCACCGGCTGATCGAAGAATTCATGATCCTTGCCAACGTCGCGGCGGCCGAGGAGCTGATCCGTCTCCGCCGCCCGCTTCTCTTCCGCGTGCACGAGGAACCCTCGGCCGAGAAGCTCGACGCGCTGCGCGAGGTGGCCGAGGCGTCGGGGTTCACGCTCGCCAGGGGGCAGGTGCTGAAGACGGCGCATCTGAACCGGCTTCTGGCGCAGGCCGAGGGGTCGGACTTCGACGAGCTTCTGAACATCACGACGCTCAGGTCGCTGCCGCAGGCCTACTACGCCGCCGAGAACTTCGGGCACTTCGGGCTCGCGCTGACGAACTACGCGCACTTCACCTCGCCGATCCGGCGCTACTCCGACCTGATCGTTCACCGCGCGCTGATCTCCGGCCACGGCTGGGGGAAGGACGGGCTGTCGGCCGCCGACATCGAGATGCTGCCCGAGACGGCCGAGCAGGTGAGCGAGTGCGAGCGCCGCAGCATGGCCGCCGAGCGCGACACGACGGACCGTTACCTCGCTGCCTACCTTTCCGACCGGGTGGGGGCCGAGTTCACGGGGCGGGTCAGCGGCGTGGCGCGGTTCGGGCTGTTCGTGAAACTCGACGAGACGGGGGCCGACGGCCTGATCCCGATCCGGACGCTCGGGCGCGAGTTCTTCCACTACGACGCGCGGACGCAGACCCTGATGGGGGCCGACACCGGAACCGTCCTCGGCATCGGCCAGCGCGTCACCGTCAGGCTGGCCGAGGCGGTGCCGGTGACGGGGGGGCTGGTCCTCGAACTGCTCGGGATCGACGGGGCGGGCATGCCCGCCGGCCCGGGCAGGGCCCGGGGGAAACCCGCGCGACGGGTGCCGCCGCGGCGGGGCGCGAAGGACGCGAAAATCCGCCGCAAGGTGGAGCGGAGCCGGCGGACGCGCGACTGAGGGGCGTGTCCGAAGCCCGCCGGCTTGTCTGGGGGGGCGCTTCGACTACACTCCCACCCCAGGAGCAAGCAGGGCGGGGCGGGCAGCATGATCAGACGAGACAGGATTGGGGTGGTCGCGGCCGCGCTCGTGCTGCCCCTTGCCCTTCAGGCCCAGACCGCGCCCCTCCCGATCCTTCTGAAACCGGAGGCCCCGATGGCCGGACCCGAGACGCTGATCCTCACCGGCAGCGAGGCCGGGTTTGAGAACTGGGTCGCCGCCTTCCGCCCCCGTGCGCTCGCCGAGGGGATATCGGCGCGCACCTTCGACCGCGCGTTCCGCTCGGTCCGCTACAGCGCCGAGGTGATCGACAGGGACCGCAGGCAGGGAGAGTTCACGAGGGCGATCTGGGACTACCTCGACCGGGCGGTCTCGGACGAGCGCGTGGCGAACGGCAAGGCCGCGCTGAAGACGTACCGCAAGCTGCTTTCGCGCATCGAGGCGACCTACGGCGTGGACAAGGAGGTTGTCGTCGCCGTCTGGGGAATGGAAAGCGCCTACGGGCGGGCGATGGGGGGCTACAACCTCATCGAGGCACTTGCGACGCTCGCCTATGACGGGCGGCGGGGGCCGTTCTTCGAAGGCCAGCTCGTCGCGGCCCTGAAGATCATCGAGGCAGGCGACGTCACGCCCGAGCGGATGACGGGAAGCTGGGCCGGCGCGATGGGACACACACAGTTCATGCCGACGTCCTACCTTTCCTACGCGGTCGATTTCACCGGCGACGGCAGGCGCGACATCTGGGGCGAGGACCCCGCCGACGCCCTGGCCTCGACCGCGGCCTATCTCGCGCGGTTCGGCTGGCGGAAGGGACAGCCATGGGGAACCGAGGTCACGCTGCCTCCCGGCTTCGACGTTTCGCTGACGGGCGACGGGATCACGAAGTCCGCCGCCGAATGGACCAGACTCGGCATCCGCGATGCCGAGGGGCGGGTGGTGGGCGACCGGGGCCCCGTGTCGATCCTGCTGCCCGCCGGCGCGCGCGGTGCGGCGTTCATGATCTTTCCGAACTTCCGCGTCATCGAACGCTACAACGCGGCAGATGCCTACGTCATCGCCATCGGCCATCTGTCGGACCGCATCAGGGGCGGTCCGCCGATTCGCCATCCTTGGCCCCGCAACGATCGGGCGCTGGCGCTGGAGGAGCGGATCGAGCTGCAGGAGCGTCTGACCAGGGCGGGCTACGACACCGGCGGCGCGGACGGGAAGGTGGGGCCGAAGACGATCGCCGCCCTCCGCGCGTTCCAGCGCGATCAGGGGATGATCCCGGACGGATACGCGAGTCTCGAGATCCTGAAGCGGCTGAGGTGAACATGCGCGCCGGTGAGCGTGGCCTTCCCTCCGCGCCTGCCCTGCATCGCGCGTGGCGCCGGTTCCTCCGCGAAGTGTCGACCTGATCCCCGGCGAGGCGTTCCTGCGCCGTCCGGGAACAAGGCCGCGCCGGCGGAATGACCCGTCACGCGTGGATCGCGCCGTCGCCGCAGGCCAGCGCCGCCTCGCGGACCGCCTCGCTCCATGTCGGGTGGGCGTGGCAGGTCAGCGCGATGTCCTGCGCAGAGGCGCCGAACTCCATCGCCACGCAGACCTCGTGGATCAGGTCGCCGGCGCCGGGGCCGATGATGTGGGACCCGAGCACGCGGTCGGTCTCGGCGTCGGCGAGGATCTTCACAAAGCCCTCGGCCTGGAACACCGCCTTTGCGCGGGCATTGCCCATGAAGGGGAACCTGCCGGCCTTGTAGGCCCGGCCGTCCTCCTTGAGCTGCTCTTCGGTCCTGCCGACGCTCGCCACTTCCGGCGTCGTGTAGATGACGCCGGGGATCACGTCGTAGTTCACGTGGCCGTACCTGCCCGCCACGATCTCGGCCACGGCCATGCCTTCGTCCTCGGCCTTGTGGGCGAGCATCGGGCCGGCGATGCAGTCGCCGATGGCGTAGAGGCCCTTCAGGTTCGTGGCGAAACGGCTGTCCGTCCTGACCGTTCCGCGCGGCCCCATCCCGACCCCGAGCGCCTCGAGCCCGAGACCCGCCGTGTAGGGCTTCCGGCCCGTGGCGACGAGGACGACATCCGCCGTCTGGCTCGCCTCGGCGCCGTCCTTCTTCAGCTTCCACGCCACCGTGGCCCCGTCCCTGCCCGTCGTGACGCCCGAGACGGCGGCGCCGAGGACGAACTTCAGGCCCTGTTTCGACAGGATCCGCTGGAAGGTCTTCTGCACCTCGGCGTCCATGCCGGGGGTGATCGCGTCGAGGTATTCGACGACCGTGACCTGCGTGCCGAGCCGCGCATAGACCGACCCGAGTTCGAGCCCGATCACGCCCGCGCCGATCACCACCATGGTCTTCGGGATTTGCGGCAGGGTCAGCGCGCCGGTCGAGGTGACGACGACCGTCTCGTCCACCGTGACGCCCGGCAGGCTGGATGCCTCGGATCCCGTCGCGATCACGATGTCTTTCGCCCCGTGAACCTCGCCGCCGACTTTCACCTGACCGGGCGCGGGGACCGTCGCCCAGCCCTTGAGCCAGGTCACCTTGTTCTTCTTGAACAGGAACTCGATCCCCCTGGTGTTGCCGTTCACCACATCCTGCTTGTAGGCCTGCATCCTGGCCCAGTCGACCGTTGGCGCCGCGCCGATCAGGCCCATTTTCCCGAAGTTTTCATGCGTTTCGTGCAGCATGTGGCTGGCGTGGAGCAGCGCCTTCGAGGGGATGCAGCCGACGTTGAGGCAGGTGCCGCCCAGCGTCTCGCGCCCCTCGGCGCAGGCGACCCTGAGGCCGAGTTGCGCGGCGCGGATGGCGCAGACATAGCCGCCGGGACCGGCGCCGATGACGATGAGGTCGAAGTCGGGCATGGGGGGCTCCTGTTCAGGGCGGGAGCGTGGGGCTCTGCCCCTCGCGCTCCCCGGAGTATTTGGATCAAGATGAAGGGAATGGGGAGTCAGAAAAGCGATGCGACAAGCATGGCGAGCGTGGCCGCCCAGCCGACCGACCAGATGACCGACCGCCACGGCACCCAGCCAAAGGCATAGGCCGGGACGTAGAGGATGCGGGCGGCGAGATAGGTCCAGGCCATCGCGGCGGTGAAGGCGGTGGACTGGCCGGAGAGGGTGATGACGAGGGTGGCAATGGTGAAGAGCGCGAGCGCCTCGAAATGGTTCTCGAAGGCGCGGAGGAGCCGGCCCGAGGTGAGCGAGAGGTCGCGGCGGAGGTCGTCATGGTCGCGCGGGGCGAGGGTTCGGGCAGGGCCGATATCGAGGTTGACGGCAACCGACATGAGAACGTGCTGAAGGGCCTGGAGGAGGGCTGCGAGGGTGAGGACGAGGAGTTCGGGGGTCATGGGGTCATCGCTCTGAGAAAGTGGCGCGTGCCAGCACGCACCCTACGGCTTGCTACGAGCTCAGGCCTTTTTCTGTTAGTCGCAGCGGAGTGTTCCGAATACATCTTCGCGGCACGAGGAACCGTCACTCCCGCGTGTTGTCCCAAATATGTCTGTTCGCCAAGAGTTACCTTCGTTGTCGCGCGTCGTGCCAAACATGTCCGTTCGGTATTCGGTTCCGTCGTCACAGCGAGTTGTTCCGAACATATCTGTGCGACACGTCAAGGACTGCGCGAACAAAGTTGTCGGCCAAAAAAGCATGGTCAGCAGAAGGATTCTTGCGATCATTTTCCTCGAGTCCTCTCTTGATGTTCCCCTCACAAATCCAGCAGCAACCGCTGCGGGTCCTCCAGCGCCTCCTTGACCCGCACGAGGAACGTCACCGCCCCCTTGCCGTCCACGATCCGGTGGTCGTAGCTCAAGGCCAGGTACATCATCGGGCGCACCACGATCTGGCCCGCGACCACCACAGGGCGGTCCTGGATCTTGTGCATGCCGAGGATGCCGGACTGGGGCGGATTGAGGATGGGGCTCGACATGAGGCTGCCGTAGACGCCGCCGTTCGAGATGGTGAAGCTGCCGCCCTGCATCTCGGCCATGGAGAGCTTGCCGTCGCGGGCGCGGGTTCCGAGTTCGGCGATCTTCTTCTCGATCTGGGCGAAGGACATCTGGTCGGCGTCACGCACGACCGGCACCACCAACCCGTTGGGAGTGCCGACGGCGACGCCCATATGGACGTAGCGCTTGTAGACGACATCGGCCCCGTCGATCTCGGCATTGACCTCGGGCACTTCCTTCAGGGCATGACAGCAGGCCTTCACGAAGAAGGACATGAAGCCCATCTTGACGCCGTGCTTCTTCTCGAACGGCTCCTTGTAGGTGGTGCGCAGGTCCATGACCGCCTTCATGTCCACCTCGTTGTAGGTGGTGAGCATCGCGGCGGTGTTCTGGGCCTCCTTGAGGCGGCGGGCGATGGTGGCGCGCAGCCGCGTCATCTTCACCCGCTCCTCGCGGGCGGCGTCCTCGGCGGGGACGGGGGCGCGGGGGGCGGCGGGGGCGGGGGCTGCGATGGCAGCCGGGGCGACCGCCGGGGCCGGAGCGGCGACGGCGCGGGCCACATCCTCTTTCATCACGCGGCCGTCGCGGCCGGTGCCGGTGACCTGATCGCGCGAGAGGCCGGCCTCGGCCATCGCCTTGCGGGCCGAGGGGGCGTCGGCGACGTCTTTCGCGGCGGCGGCTTGCGCCACCGGGGCCCCGGCCGGCACCGGGGCGGCAGAGGCAGCCGGCGCCGGGGCGGCGGGGGCGGCACCTTCGGTCACGATGGCAAGCCGCGCCTTGGCATCCACCGTCGTGCCCTCGGGTGCGAGGATTTCGGCGAGCACGCCGTTCACCGGCGAGGGCACTTCGACCGAGACCTTGTCGGTCTCGAGCTCGCAGAGCATCTCGTCCTGCTTCACCGCCTCGCCCACCTTCTTGAACCAGGTGGCGACGGTCGCTTCGGTCACGCTTTCGCCGAGTGCCGGCACCATCACGTCAGTCATGTCTTGCCTCGTCGGGTTCGGGGCCGATCGGCCCGAAGTTGATCTCCATGGTCGCGGGCCGACCGGCCCGCGCCCGTCACGTAAGGGTCAGCGCGTCGTTGACGAGCGCTTCCTGCTGGGCCTTGTGCTGGCTGGCGAGGCCGGTGGCGACCGAGGCCGTCGCGTCGCGGCCCGCGTAGTGCGCGCGGCCGTGCCTGGCGCCGATGCGGCCGAGCACCCATTCGATGTTCGGCTCGACGAAGGCCCAGGCGCCCTGGTTCTTCGGTTCCTCCTGGCACCAGACGATCTCGGCCTCCCTGAAGCGATCGAGTTCCTTCGACATGGCCTGCGCCGGGAACGGGTAGAACTGTTCGAGGCGGAGCAGGTAGATGTCGTCGATCCCGCGCCTGTCGCGTTCGGCGAGGAGGTCGAAGTAGACCTTGCCCGACGAGATGACGACGCGTCGGATGTCCGTGTCGGCCTTGAGCCTGGCCGAGGAATGGCCCTTCTGCGCGTCGTCCCAGAGGACGCGGTGGAAGGTCGAGCCGGTGGTGAAGTCCTCGGCCTCCGAGATGCAGAGGGGGTGCCGGAGGAGCGACTTCGGAGTCATCAGGATGAGCGGCTTGCGGAACTGCCGGTGGAGCTGGCGGCGGAGGATGTGGAAGTAGTTCGCGGGCGTCGAGCAGTTGGCGACGATCCAGTTGTCCTGTGCCGACATCTGCAGGAAGCGCTCGAGCCGCGCGGAGGAATGTTCCGGCCCCTGCCCCTCGTAGCCGTGCGGAAGGAGCAGCACGAGGCCCGACATGCGCAGCCACTTCGATTCGCCCGACGAGATGAACTGGTCGATCATGATCTGCGCGCCGTTGGCGAAGTCGCCGAACTGCGCTTCCCAGAGGGTGAGCGCGTTCGGTTCCGCGAGCGAGTAGCCGTATTCGAAGCCGAGAACCGCGTATTCCGAGAGCATCGAGTCGATGACCTCGTAGCGTGCCTGGCCCGCCCTGATGTGATTGAGCGGGTAGTAGCGTTCCTCGGTCGTCTGGTCGACGAAGGCGGAATGGCGCTGGCTGAAGGTGCCGCGCGCGCTGTCCTGGCCCGAGAGGCGGACGGGGAAGCCCTCGGTCACGAGCGAGCCGAAGGCCAGCGCCTCGGCCGTGGCCCAGTCGAAGCCCTTGCCGGTCCTGAACATCTCGGCCCTGGCTTCGAGAAGCCGTCCGACCGTCTTGTGGATCTCGAAGCCTTCGGGCACGCGGGTCAGCGCCGCGCCGACCTCGGCCATCGTCTCGGGGGCGACCGCCGTGTCGCCCGGGCTGTAGTCGGCGCCCTCGCGGTCGATCCCCGACCAGCGACCGTCGAGCCAGTCGGCCTTGTTGGGCTTGAAGGCCTTCGCCACCTCGAACTCGGTGTTGAGGCGGGCCTGGAAGGCGGCCTTCATGTCCTCGATCTCGCCCTCGGGGATGAGCCCGTCCTTGACCAGACGCTCGGTATAGAGCTGGAGCGTGGTCTTGTGCGTCTTGATCGACTTGTACATCGCCGGGTTCGTGAACATCGGCTCGTCGCCTTCGTTGTGGCCGAAGCGGCGGTAGCAGAAGATGTCGATGACCACGTCCTTGTGGAACGTCTGGCGGAACTCGGTCGCGACCTTGGCGGCGTGGACGACGGCCTCGGGGTCGTCGCCGTTCACATGGAAGATCGGGGCCTCGACCATCAGCGCGATGTCGGTCGGGTAGGGGGAAGAGCGGCTGAAGGACGGTGCGGTCGTGAAGCCGATCTGGTTGTTCACGATGATGTGGATCGTGCCGCCGGTGCGGTGGCCGCGCAGGCCCGAGAGGCCGAAGCATTCCGCGACGACGCCCTGGCCCGCAAAGGCCGCATCGCCGTGGAGGAGGACGGGGAGGACGGCGGCGCGTTCGGCCTGGTCGGAGAGATGGTCCTGCTTGGCGCGGACCTTGCCGAGGACGACCGGGTTCACCGCTTCGAGGTGCGAGGGGTTCGCGGTCAGCGACAGGTGGACGGTGTTGCCGTCGAAGGTCCGGTCGGAGGAGGCGCCGAGATGGTACTTCACGTCGCCCGAGCCGTCCACGTCCTCGGGCTTGAAGCTGCCGCCCTGGAATTCGTTGAAGATCGCCTTGTAGGGCTTCGCGAGCACGTTCGCGAGGACACTGAGGCGGCCCCGGTGCGGCATGCCGATGACGATCTCCTTCACGCCGAGATTGCCGCCCCGCTTGATGATCTGCTCCATCGCGGGGATCAGCGCCTCGCCCCCGTCGAGGCCGAAGCGCTTGGTGCCCATGAACTTGACGTGACAGAACTTCTCGAAGCCTTCCGCCTCGACCAGCTTGTTCAGGATCGCCTTGCGCCCCTCGCGGGTGAAGGCGATTTCCTTGCCGTAGCCTTCGATCCGCTCCTTCAGCCACGCCGCCTGCGCCGGGTCGGAGATGTGCATGTACTGCAGGGCGAAGGTGCCGCAGTAGGTGCGCCGCACGATGTCCATGATCTGGCGCATCGAGGCGAAGTCGAGTCCCAGAACCTTGTCGATGAAGATCGGCCGGTCGATGTCGGCTTCGGTGAAGCCATAGGAGGCAGGGTCGAGCTCGGGGTGGGGCCTCTCGTCGCGCAGCCCCAGGGGATCCAGGTCGGCGATCAGGTGGCCCCGGATGCGGTAGGCGCGGATGAGCATCAGCGCCCGGATGGAATCGAGGACGGCGCGCTTGATCTGCTCCTCGCTGACGGGCGCGCCCGACTGTGCGGCTGCCTCGGTGGCCCTGGCGCGGATCTTCTGTTCTGTGCCTCTTGCTTCGGCGGGGGCGGGCCAGAGGCCGGTCAGGGCGGCGGTGATGTCGTCCGACGGCGCGGGCGGCCAGTCGGGGCGGGACCATGAGGCACCGGCGGCTTCCTCGCGGATGTCGCGTTCGCTGTCGCCGAGCGAGCGGAAGAAGGCGGCCCAGGAGGCGTCGACCGAGTCCGGGTTGTCGGCGTAGCGGGCGTAGAGGTGCCCGACATAATCCCCGTTGGCCCCGGCGAGGGGGGAAGAGGCGTGGAAGGCGTCATTGGGGGACTGGTCGGTCATGGGGTCACCTCGGGGGGTCGGAAAAGGGGAGTGGGTCGTCGGCAGGCCCGCCGGTGCGCGGCACCTGCAGCGTCCGGCCCGCCTCTTCCGGCCGCGGGACGGATGCTGCGCCTCGCGCGCCGCGGGCCGGTCGCTGCCGGCGCGAGGAACGCGTTGCAGGACCGCGGGGTGAACCCCGCTCCAAGGTCACGTCCGCCCCCCCAGCCGGGCGGCGATCCGGCGGAAGAGCCCGGTGCCCGATCCCGTCCCGGCCGGGCGGGGCTTCGTCAGGTCGACGCTGTCGGGGTCGTAGCCGAAGCGGCGGAAGTCGGCGGCGTAGTAGGCGATGACCTTGTCGAGCGTCTCGCGCGACGGCGTGGCGTTGCGTGCCTCGCCCCTGCGGTCCCCGGCCTCGTTCACATGCGCGATCTCGCGCGGGCCTTCCCGGTTGCCGGCGACCCTGTCGAGGTGGGCGACAAGAGGCGCGAGTCCCTCTTCCAGCCGGAACACGGTCGCCTGACCCGGGACCAGCGCCGACTGCGGGCGAAGGTGGTTGTCGTACTGGAAGGGGTCGGACACCGCCGAAGCGAGAAAGGCATCGACCCATTCGTCGATTCCCCAGCCTGCGGGCACGGTTCCCTCCTTCTCGGCCTGGAAGAGGAAGGAACTCACCAGCCGTTTCAGCGGGTGGCGCACCACCGCGAAGGACGAAACGATCCACTCCGAGGGCACGAGCGAGGCGAAATCCCCGTGGAGGACGTGCTGTGGCGAACTCTTCGTCCAGCGTTCCCGTTCCGGCACGGCGTAGAAGCGCGTGTCGAGAAAACCGAGCTTGCCGAACCGCGCTGCGAGATAGGTCTCGACGGCGCTGCCTCCGCACTTCGGGACATGCGCGTAGTAGTGGAGCTGACCGTTCACGCGGAACACCGGCATGATTGACCCCTGCTGCTAGCCGATTGCCTTCAGCACCGCCTCGCCCAGCCCGGCAGGACTGTCGGCCACGACGATACCCGCCGAGAGCATCGCGTCGATCTTCGTTCCGGCGTCGCCCTTGCCGCCCGAAACGATCGCGCCGGCATGGCCCATCCGTCGCCCCGGCGGTGCGGTGCGGCCGGCGATGAAACCCGCAACGGGCTTCTTCCGCCCGCGTTTCGCCTCGTCCTTCAGGAACTGCGCCGCCTCTTCCTCGGCGCTGCCGCCGATCTCGCCGATCATGATGATGCTCTGCGTCTCCGGGTCCGCCAGGAACCATTCCAGCACGTCGATATGCTCGGTGCCCTTGATCGGGTCTCCGCCGATCCCGACCGCCGAGGACTGGCCGAGGCCCACGTCGGAGGTCTGCTTCACGGCCTCGTAGGTCAGGGTGCCCGAGCGGGAGACAACGCCGACCGACCCGCGTTTGAAGATCGACCCCGGCATGATCCCGATCTTGCATTCGCCGGGCGTCATGATGCCGGGGCAGTTCGGTCCGATGAGGCGGGTCTTCGAGCCTTGCAGCGCGCGCTTCACCTTCATCATGTCGAGAACCGGGATGCCTTCGGTGATGCAGACGACGAGGGGGATCCCCGCGTCGATCGCCTCGAGGATCGAATCGGCCGCGAAAGGCGGGGGGACGTAGATGACGGAGGCCTCCGCGCCGGTCCTGGCCACTGCCTCGTGGCAGCTGTCGAAGACGGGAAGGCCGAGGTGTTCCGTGCCGCCCTTCCCGGGGGTGACGCCGCCGACCATGCGGGTGCCGTAGGCGATGGCCTGTTCGGAATGGAACGTGCCCTGGCTGCCGGTGAAGCCCTGGCAGATGACGCGGGTGGATGCGTTGACGAGGACGGACATTCAGGGCCTCACGGTTGTATCATGAAGTGATACGGGAGCATTGACGAATGTATCATAACGTGATACACGGCTGGGATGATTGTCACGAAACGCGACAAGCGGATCGACCTGATCCTTTCGGGACAATCGCCGACGGGGTTTCCGCCGGACTTGCTGCGCGGGGCGATCAAGAAGCTGTTGATGCTGGATGCTGCTGGCACATTGGCGGCGCTGCGAAGTCCGCCGTCGAACCATTTGGAGGCCCTGTCCGGCGACCGGAAGGGGCAGCATTCCATCCGCATCAACGTCCAATGGCGCGTGTGCTTTGTCTGGAAGGGCAGTGATGCGTTTGATGTTGAGATTGTTGACTATCACTAAGGAGCGACGCCCATGCTGATTACAAATCCGCCGATCCATCCCGGTGAAATTTTGCGGACGGAATTCATGGAGCCGTTGAAGCTGACGGCGGGCAAGGTTGCGCGGGCCGTCGGGGTGCCGCGCACCCGGATCGAGCGGCTGATCCGCGAGCAGACGGCGCTGACCGCTGACACTGCCGATCGTTTGGGGCGCTATCTTGGCACTGGCATCGAGTTCTGGATGAACCTGCGGATGAGCCATGACGCCTCGGTCGCCCGTCTGGACCCGGAGTTGCAACGCGCTCTGGCCACCATTGTGCCAAGACCAATGCCAGAGGCTCGGGACGAGGCGGCGTGAAGGGCGGGGTGCGGGCAATGCGGTCACTGGCATCAAAGGAATTTCCTAATAAGTGAAACGAACAATCCAATCGTTCCGAAAGAAACAATAGCTAAACCAATCCACTGAAAAATACGCCCTAACCCGCCATAGAGGATGAAAAAGAGCGGAGGCAGGCGGGCGGCAGCTTCGTCAGGGGTCATTTTCCGGCCCTTGAAGAGGACAAACCAAGGATTGTGCCGGGACATATCAACAACATCGTCCTTGCGGTAGGCGATCGCACGGACGGCGGTGGCAACGGTCCAAAATACTCCACCAAATGCGATAAGAAGTAGCGCATGGCTGGGATAGTCGAATGGAAAGAGAGGGGTTGAAGTTCCACCGCCCATGAGTCACCCCCGCACCGCCTTCACGATCTTCTCCGCCCCGTCCCGCAGATCATCCGCCGCGATGACGTTCAGCCCCGATTCCCGGATGATCTTCTTGCCGAGGTCCACGTTCGTCCCCTCCAGCCGGACGACCAGCGGGACCTTCAGCCCCACCTCCTTCACTGCCGCGATGACGCCTTCGGCGATGATGTCGCAGCGCATGATGCCGCCGAAGATGTTGACGAGGATGCCCTTCACGTTCGGGTCGGAGGTGATGATCTTGAAGGCTTCCGTCACCTTTTCCTTCGTCGCCCCGCCGCCCACGTCGAGGAAGTTCGCGGGCTCGGCGCCGTAGAGCTTGATGATGTCCATCGTCGCCATGGCGAGGCCCGCGCCGTTCACCATGCAGCCGATCTCGCCGTCGAGCGCGATGTAGTTCAGGTCGAACTTCGAGGCGGCGAGTTCCTTGGGGTCTTCCTCGCTCTCGTCCCTCAGTGCAACGATGTCGGGCTGGCGGAAAAGCGCGTTGTTGTCGAAGCCGATCTTGGCATCGAGGCATTTGAGGTCGCCGTCCCCGGTGACGACGAGGGGATTGATCTCGATCATCTCGGCGTCGCGCTCGACGAACAGACGGTAGAGCCGTGCCACCAGGTCCACGCATTGCTTGACCTGCTTGCCCTCGAGATCCAGGGCGAAGGCGACGCGCCGGCCGTGGAAGGGCTGGATGCCGGTGGCGGGGTCGATGCCGAAAGTCAGGATCTTCTCGGGCGTCTCGTGCGCCACCTCCTCGATCGACATGCCGCCTTCGGTCGAGGCGACCAGGGAGATGCGCGAGGTCTTCCGGTCGACGAGGAGGGCGAGGTAAAGCTCGCGCGCGATGTCGCTGCCCTCCTCGATGTAGATGCGGTTGACTTGCTTGCCGGCGGGGCCGGTCTGGACCGTCACCAGCGTCCTGCCGAGCATCTTGGCGGCCTCGCTCGCGGCTTCCGAGACCGAGCGGGTGACGCGGACGCCGCCCTTGTCGCCGGCCTCGGGTTCCCTGAAGCGGCCCTTGCCGCGCCCGCCGGCGTGGATCTGCGACTTCACCACCCAGATCGGGCCGTCGAGTTCGCCCGCCGCGGTCTTGGCGTCTTCGGCCCGAAGGACGACGCGGCCGTCCGAGACAGGCAGGCCGTAGTGCCGGAGAAGCGCCTTGCCCTGGTATTCGTGGATGTTCATTCGCGTACCTTCCCGGGTGAGCCGTGCTTGGGCTGGGGTTTGGCATGTCCGGACCTTGATGCAAAACGCTAAATCGGGGTGAAGGCGGTTTCTCCGGAAAAATCGAAACTTAGTGATCACACGTCCAAATGTCGTGATCACACGCTTCAGCCCGGTGCCGGTCCGGACCTGGCCGGAGCGGTGCCGGGCCTTGTCCGCGGGCGGCCGCCATGCGACGGAAGGGACGGCGGAAACGGTTCGGAGGCGGGGATGACGACGACGAAGGCCAGCGCGCTCGACGTGTCGGACGAGGGGCTTCCCAGGGTCTCGCACGGGCGTGGAAGCTGCATCTGGGACATGTCGGGCAAGCGCTACATCGACGGGTCGGGCGGGCCTGCGGTCTATTGCATCGGCCACGGCGACCCGCGCGTGAACGCGGCGATCGCGGCGCAGCTCGAGCGGATCGCACATGCCTATCGCTACCTCTTCACCGCCGATCCGCTCGAGGAGATGACCGCGATCATCGCCGACCGCTGCGGGGGGAACCTGTCGGAGATGGTCTTCGTGACCGGCGGGTCCGAGGCGAACGAGAGCGCGATGAAGATCGCGCTTCAGTATCACCACGACCGGGGCGAGCCCGCGCGGACGAAATTCATCGCGCGCGAACGCTCGTGGCACGGGAACACGCTGATGGCGACGGCGCTGTCGGGCTTCGCCGCGCGGAGGCGCGCCTTCGCGGGGGCGCTGCCCGAGGTGGGCCGGGTGAGCCCCGCCAACGTCTACCGTCTGCCCGAAGGCATATCGGTCGAGGGGCTGGTGCCGTGGCTGGCGGCAGAGCTCGAGGCGGAAATCCGGCGGCTCGGGCCGCGCAATGTCGCGGCGTTCTTCTTCGAGCCGGTTGTCGGCGCGGCGGGCGGTTGCGTCCCGGCCCCGCCGGGCTATGCCAGGGCGATTGCCGAAATCTGCCGCCGCCACGGCATCCTGATCGTGTCGGACGAGGTGATGTGCGGGTCGGGCCGATCCGGCGTCTGGCGGGCGAGCGCCGTGGACGGGATCGAGCCCGACATCGTGACGATCGCCAAGGGACTGTCGGGGGGCTACCTGCCGCTCGGGGCGGCGGTCTTCACGAAGGCCGTGGGCGATGCGATGCGGACGGGGCATGGCGGGCCGCTGACGGGCCATACCTATACCGGCCATACCGCCTGCCTTGCCGCCGGGGTGGCGGTGCAGCGGATCGTGGCGGAGGAGCAGCTGGTCGAGCGCGTCGCGGCGCGCGGGCCGGTCTGGATGGAGGATCTGCGGGCGCGCTTCGCACGGTTCGGCGAGGTGGGCGACGTCCGGGGGCGCGGCTATTTCATCGGGGTCGAGTTGGTGGCGGACCGCGCGACGAAGGCACCCTTTCCGGCGGCGTCGCGCCTCAACGAGCGGGTGCGGACCGAGGCGCTCGAGCGGGGACTGATCTGCTACCCGGCGGGCGGCAACGTGAACGGGGTCGACGGCGATTTCGTGATCCTCGCCCCGCCCTACACTGCGAGCGATGCGGACCTGGAGGAGATCGCGGAGAAGCTCGAAGCCTCGCTCGAGGCGGCGCTTCTGGCGGTACGCTGACCGCTCTTCATCTTGGCGGAAATATCCCGGCGGGGTCCGGGGAGGCAGCGCCTCCCCGGTCTTTCCGCGCAGTCACCCCGGCTGCGCGATCCAGAGCCGCTGCCCGCGGGGAAGAAGCTCGTCGCGGCGGTCGGGGGCAAAGCCGGCGCGGCGGATCGCGGCCCCGATCTCGTCCGCGGGGCGGTGCCAGGGGGCGCGGTCGCGGTGGGTGACGACCCCGTCGGGCTGGCGGCGCGAGGCGCCGTCGCCCTCGAAGACGGTGAAGAGGAAGGCGGTGAGGCTCGGGAAGCGGGCGGCGAGGCTGGCGAGGCAGGTGTCGAGCGCCGGGGCGGGCAGATGGGTGAAAACCCCGAAGGCGATGGCGTAGTCGATCAGCTCGGGGATGCCGGGGAAGGCGAAGTGCGCGTCCTCGACGAGCTGCGAAACGGGAAGGCGGGCGCGGTCCGCGCCGGTCAGCTCGACCTCCCATCCCCGCCGCATGAGGGGACCGGAGGCGTCGGTGCCCCAGTAGTGGAGGGGATCGAGGAAGGGAACGGCGAGGTGGCCGAGGCGGAGCGCGCCACAGCCGATGTCGAGGAGGCGGTGGCCGCGCTGCAGGCCCGCCGCGCGGAGGATGCGCATCTGGGCCCGCCCCGTCTCGTCCCAGCGCCCGCCCACGATGTCGCGGTGGCGGCCCCTGGCGAGGGCGTCGTCGTAGAAGCCGGGAACGAGATAGGGCGAGGAGGGGCGGGTCATCGGGTCATCCTGCTCGGCGGCGCTTGCCTTCTGCGGCGTGCAGGGGCTGTTTTCAAGGCGCTGCATGCGGCCAGGCGGCCGCGGGAGGAACGGCATGGGCCTCAGGATCATCGACAGGGTGATTTCCGACCGGGGGTCGGTCTACGCCGTCTCGGGCGCGCCCTGCGCCTCGGAGGCCGGGGCGAAGGCGCTGGTGGCGGAACTGAAGCGCGACAGGCGGTTCCGGCAGGCGACGCACAACTCCTGGGGGCTGATCTGCGCGGACGGGCCGGTCAAGGCCGACGACGGCGAGGCTGGGGCGGGGATGGTGATCCTGCGGATGCTGGAGCGGGAAGGGGTGCGGGATCATCTGGTGATCGTGACGCGCTGGTTCGGCGGCAAGCACCTCGGCGGCGACCGGTTCCGGCATGTGCAGGAGGCGGTCAGGGTGTATCTGGGGGATCAGGGCCGGAAAGATCCAGCCCCATGAAGGACACTGGCCGCACCCATTGTCGGATGCGGCCAGACTGGAAAATCGTGATAGCCTTGCGTCAGGCGAGCGACGGCTCGATCCCCTTGCAGGCCGTGACCAGCCCCTTCACGGCGTCGACCGACCTGCGGAACATCGCGTCCTCGGCGGCGTCCATGCCGATCTCGATGACCTTCTCGACCCCGCCCGCGCCGAGGACGCAGGGCACGCCGACGTAAAGACCGTCGAGCCCATAGGCGCCCTTGACGTAGGCCGCGCAGGGCAGGACGCGCTTCTGGTCCCTGAGGTAGGCCTCGGCCATCTCGATGGCGCTGGTCGCGGGCGCGTAGAAGGCCGAGCCGGTCTTGAGAAGCCCGACGATCTCGGCCCCGCCGTCGCGGGTGCGCTGGACGATGGCGTCGAGCCTCTCCTGCGTGGTCCAGCCCATCCTCACGAGATCGGGAAGCGGGATGCCCGCGACGGTCGAATAGCGCGCGAGCGGCACCATCGTGTCGCCGTGACCGCCGAGGACGAAGGCGGTGACGTCCTTCATCGAGACGCCGAATTCGACCGACAGGAAGTGCCGGAAGCGCCCGCTGTCGAGGACGCCGGCCATGCCGACGACCTTGTTGTGCGGCAGGCCGGAAAACTCGCGGAGCGTCCAGACCATCGCGTCGAGCGGGTTGGTGATGCAGATGACGAAGGCGTTCGGTGCGTGCGCCCTGATGCCCTCGCCCACCGCCTTCATGACCTTGAGGTTGATGCCGAGAAGGTCGTCGCGGCTCATCCCCGGCTTGCGGGGCACGCCGGCGGTGACGATGCAGACATCGGCGCCGGCGATGTCGGCGTAGTCGTTCGTGCCCTTCAGGCCCGCGTCGAAGCCCGCGATCGGGCCGCACTGCGCGATGTCGAGCGCCTTGCCCTGCGGCACGCCTTCCATGACGTCGAAGAGGATGACATCGCCAAGCTCGCGGCTCGCCGCGAGAAGGGCGAGCGTGCCCCCGATCTGTCCGGCGCCGATAAGCGCGATCTTCGGTCTGGCCATGCGTGTTCCCTCCCGTGGCAGGTCCCGGCGGGATCGGTAGTCCGGTTTCAGCCCTGGCGCAAGGCCGCTGCGCCGCAGCATGGCGGTTCGGCTTCCGGGGCGGGGGTGTTTGCGCTAGACCGGGGTCGGGATACGCCGCTTTGTGATCACGGGGTGCGCCCGTTTCGGAGACTCGCCGTGCAGGATCCTCTGTTCGTCGCGCTTGCGCTGGTGGCTGCCGTCGTCGTCGGCCTCTCGAAGGGCGGGCTGCCGGTCGTCGGAATGCTTGGCGTTCCGGTCCTGTCGCTTGCAACTTCGCCGGTGACTGCGGCCGGCCTGCTCTTGCCGGTCTATGTCGTGTCGGACATCTTCGGGGTGATCGCCTATCGCCGGGCATTCGACTGGCGGAACCTTCTGATCCTCGGCCCGGCGGCAACGGTCGGGATCGTCATCGGCTGGGCGACAGCCACGAGCGTGCCCGAACGGGCGGTGACGGCGCTCGTGGGCGCGATCGGGCTGGCCTTCGCGGTGACGATCCTCCTCGGCAGGGCCGGGACGGGGGCGCCGAGACGGGCCGGGGTGGTGCCGGGACTGTTCTGGGGCACGCTCGCGGGCTTCACAAGCTTTGTCAGCCATGCCGGCGCGCCGCCCTATCAGGTCTATGTCCAGCCGCAGCGTCTCGAGAAGACGGTCTTCGCGGGGACGACGACCATACTCTTTGCCTATGTGAACGCCGTGAAGCTGATCCCCTACTACGCGCTCGGACAGTTCAGCCCCGAGAACCTGCGCGTCGCGGCCCTCCTGTTCGCGCCGGCCTCGCTGGCCGTCTGGGCGGGGGTGAGGCTGGTGCGGATCATTCCCGAGCCGCTGTTCTACCGGATCGTCACCTGGGCGCTGCTGGCGGTGTCGCTGAAGCTGCTCTGGGATGCCGCCGGGCTGTGACGGCTCAGGCGTCCTCGCCGGGCGGCGACGGGGCAACGGAGCGGAAGCGGTCGCCTGAAGCGACGAGGCAGGTCGTGCCGTCGGGCAGGGTGAGGGTGATCGTCCAGGTGCCGGTCGCCTCCGAGGCGAAGATTTCGACCACGGCGCCGCGCGGCGCCCCGCCCCGGCTGCGGGGCGTCTCGCCGTATCGGCTGGCCAGCAGGTCCACCACGGCATCGCGCCTGCCGCACTGCGGGGCGGCCTGTGCCGGAGCGGCAGAAAGGGTCATGGCGAGAACGGCGATCACACGGAGGGCGGCGGATCGAGGCATCGGGGAACCTTGCGGCGGTCTGAACCTGAGGAATGCTGGGGCCGCGTTGCGAAGAATTGGTTAACACGGCGTTCATTCTGACACTGCGGCAGACCCGGACTGCGCAATTGCCGCCGGGGGCCTTGCGCGTCTGGCTGGTTCGTTGCAGGTTCGGCCGGAAACCCGCCAAGTCCCCGCCGGGACGGGCAGAGGACGACGGGCAGAGGACGACGGGCAGAGGACCAGCAGCAATGACGTTTCTGATCATCGGCCTTGTGCTGTGGTGGGCCGCACACCTTTTCAATCGCGTCGCGCCGGGTCTGCGCACGTCGATGGGCGGCGCCGGCAAGGGTGCCGTCGCGGCGGTGCTGTTCATCTCGATCATCCTGATGGTGATCGGCTACAGGAACTGGCAGGCGCCGAATCTCTATGACCCGCTGCCGGGCATCGGCCGTCTCAACAACCTTCTGATGCTGGCCTCGATCTTCCTGTTCGGTGTCGGCGGAACGAAAGGGGTGCTCTACACCCGGATGCGGCACCCGATGCTCTGGGGGACGGTCGTCTGGGCAGTGGCACATCTGCTCGTCAACGGCGACTATGCCTCGGTCGTCCTGTTCGGAGGCATCGGACTCTGGGCGCTGGTGGCGATGGCGACGATTAACGCCGCGGGTCCGTGGGTGCCGCCGGCGAACGGGCGCGGCCTGAAGGGCGACGTGATGAACCTTGCGGGCACGGTGGTGATCTATGGCGTCATCGCCACGATCCACGGGTGGCTCGGGTATCCCGTCTTCCTCGGAACCTATGGCTAGATTTGTGATCGCGACCCAAAAATCTGTGATCGCATTCACATCTTTCTGCCGGAAGGCGACCGTGCGGGCCCCTTTCCGACCGGTTTGAGGGGTGACAGGGCGGACAAAGGCGCTAAGCAGGAACGAGAGAGCTGTCGCGGGGCTGCCTGGGGCGCCGCAACGGGAGGTGACGGACATGGCAGACGTCAATCGCGGAAACCGGCCACTTTCGCCGTTCATGATCGGGCCCTACTACCGCCCGCAGCTGACCTCGATCACCTCGATCCTGACCCGCCTTACCGGGAACGCGCTGATCGTGGCGGGCCTCCTGATCGTCGGGTGGCTGCTCGCGGCGGCCTCGGGGCCGGACTACTTCGCCGTCGCCGACGGCATCCTGCGGTCGTGGTTCGGGAAGCTCGTCTTCCTCGGGTCGATCTGGGCGCTCTGGTACCATGCGCTGGCCGGGCTGAGACATCTCTATTTCGACTCCGGGCGCGGACTCGACATTCCGACGGCCGAAAAACTGGGCTGGGGCGTGATCGGCGGGTCGGTCGCGCTGACCGTGATCACTATCCTGATCCTGTGAAGGGGGACGGCGATGCACTACCTGACCGCAAGGAAGCGCGCCGAGGGCATGGGGTCGGCCAAGACCGGGACCGAACACTTCTGGCAGATGCAGATCTCGTCGGCATCGCTGGCCGTTCTGGTCCCGCTCTTCGTCTTCACCTTCGGCCGCATCGTCGGCGCACCCTATGAGGAAGTCGTCGCCTATTTCGCCCGACCCTTCCCGGCGATCGTGACCGGGCTGACGATCGTGGTGGGCTTCGTCCACTTCAGGAACGGCGCGCAGGTGATGATCGAGGATTACTGGCAGGGCGCGACGCGGCGCTGGCTGATCGTCGGCGTGACCTGCCTTGCCTATGCCAGCATCGCGACGGGGCTCTTCGCCCTGGTCCGGCTGGCGCTCTGAGGACCATAGATGACCGCTTATCCGTACGAGACGCACAATTACGACGTGGTGGTCGTGGGCGCTGGCGGCGCCGGCCTTCGCGCCACGCTCGGCATGGCCGAACAGGGGCTGCGGACGGCCTGCATCACCAAGGTCTTCCCGACACGCTCGCATACCGTGGCCGCGCAGGGGGGAATTGCCGCGTCGCTCGGCAACATGGGGCCGGACAGCTGGCAGTGGCACATGTACGACACCGTGAAGGGGTCGGACTGGCTGGGCGACACGGACGCGATGGAATACCTCGCCCGCGAGGCGCCGAAGGCGGTCTACGAGCTTGAGCATTACGGGGTGCCGTTCAGTCGCACGGAAGAGGGCAAGATCTACCAGCGGCCCTTCGGCGGCCATACGACCGAGTTCGGCGAGGGGCCGCCGGTGCAGCGCACCTGCGCTGCCGCCGACCGGACGGGCCACGCGATCCTGCACACGCTCTACGGGCAAAGCCTGAAGCAGCAGGCCGAGTTCTACATCGAATACTTCGCCATCGACCTGATCGTGACCGACGGGGCCTGCACCGGCGTCGTCTGCTGGAAGCTCGACGACGGAACGATCCATGTCTTCAACGCGAAGATGACGGTGCTTGCGACGGGGGGCTACGGGCGGGCCTATTTCAGCGCGACCTCGGCGCATACCTGCACCGGCGACGGCGGCGGCATGGTGGCCCGCGCGGGGCTGCCCTTGCAGGACATGGAATTCGTGCAGTTCCACCCGACCGGCATCTACGGCTCGGGCTGCCTGATCACCGAGGGGGCGCGCGGCGAGGGGGGGTATCTCACCAACTCCGAGGGCGAGCGGTTCATGGAGCGCTACGCCCCCACCTACAAGGATCTGGCGTCGCGCGACGTGGTGAGCCGCTGCATGACGATCGAGATCCGCGAGGGGCGGGGCGTCGGCGAGGCCAGGGACCACCTCCACCTGAACCTGAGCCACATCCCGCCCGGGACGCTGCATGAGCGGCTGCCGGGGATTTCCGAGAGCGCGCGGATCTTCGCCGGCGTGGACGTGACGCGCGAGCCGATCCCGGTGCTGCCGACGGTGCATTACAACATGGGCGGCATCCCGACGAACTACTGGGGCGAGGTGCTTGCGCCGGTGGCGGGCGACCCCGACCGGGTCTTCCCCGGCCTGATGGCGGTGGGCGAGGCGGGCTGCGCGAGCGTGCACGGGGCGAACCGGCTGGGGTCGAATTCGCTCATCGACCTCGTGGTGTTCGGGCGGGCGGCGGCGATCCGGGCGGGCAAGATCGTCGATCCGGGCAGCGCGGTGCCGGCCACGAACACGGCCGGGGTGGACCGGGCGCTCGCCCGGTTCGACGCCTTGCGCCACGCGAACGGGGGCGTGCCGACCGCCGAGCTGCGGATCGAGATGCAGAAGACGATGCAGGCCGATGCCGGCGTCTTCCGGTCTTCGGAGACGCTCTCCCAGGGGGTGGAGAAGATGGGGCGCGTGGCCGCGAAGCTCGACGACCTGAAGGTGACGGACCGCAGCCTCGTCTGGAACAGCGACCTGATGGAGACGCTGGAACTGACCAACCTGATGCCGAACGCGCTCGCCACCATCGTGGCGGCCGAGGCGCGGAAGGAAAGCCGCGGGGCCCATGCGCACGAGGATTTCCCGCAGCGCGACGACCAGGGCTGGCGGGTGCATTCGCTGGCCTGGGTCGAGGGGGCGGAGGTGCGGCTGGACTATCGGCCGGTGCATCTCGAGCCGCTGACCAGGGAAGAGGACGGGGGGATCAGCCTGAAGAAGATCGCGCCTAAGGCGAGGGTCTACTGATGCGCCCGGCGGCTGTCCTGGGGTTTGCGCTTGCCGTGTCGGGATGCGCCTACATGTCGGTCGGGCGCGCCGAGGAAACCTGCGTCGAAGATGCCAAGGCCGCGCGCGGGCCGACCGGGACGATCGCGCTCGGCACGACGAGCGAGGGCGCGCAGGGCAAGGCAGACGTGACGATCTCGTCCGACTGGGTGTTCGGGCGCAACCCCGAAGAGGTTTACAATTCCTGTGTGCTTCGGCGGTCGGGGCAGGCCCCTGTCACTCCGCTGGCGTCACAGCCGGGATGGAGACGGTAAGATGGTGCAACTGACCCTTCCGAAGAACTCGCAGCTTTGCGTCGGCAAGGTCTGGCCCCGCCCCGAGGGCGCCAGGAACGTCCGCAAGTTCAGGATCTACCGCTGGAACCCCGATGACGGGCAGAACCCGCGGGTGGATACGTATTTCCTCGACATGGACCGCTGCGGGCCGATGGTCCTGGACGCGCTGATCAAGATCAAGACCGAGATCGACCCCACCCTGACCTTCCGGCGGTCGTGCAGGGAGGGCATCTGCGGGTCCTGTGCGATGAACATCGACGGGATCAACACGCTGGCCTGCATCTACGGCCTCGACGAGATCAGGGGCGACGTGCGCATCTATCCCCTGCCGCACATGCCGGTCATCAAGGACCTGATCCCGGACCTGACGCATTTCTACGCCCAGCACGCGAGCATCATGCCCTGGCTGGAGACGAAAACGAATGCGCCGGGCAAGGAATGGCGGCAGTCGATCGAGGACCGCAGGAAGCTCGACGGGCTTTACGAATGCGTCATGTGCGCGTCGTGCTCGACCGCCTGCCCGAGCTACTGGTGGAACGGCGACCGCTACCTCGGCCCCGCCGCGCTGCTGCACGCCTACCGCTGGATCATCGACAGCCGCGACGAGGCGACGGGCGAGCGGCTGGATGACCTCGAAGACCCGTTCAAGCTCTACCGCTGCCACACGATCATGAACTGCACCAAGACCTGCCCGAAGGGGCTGAACCCGGCGAAGGCCATCGCCGAGATCAAGAAGATGATGCTGGAGCGGGTGGTGTAGGCATCACTCAGGCCAGGTGCCAGCCGATGGACGCGTTCGTTCCAGGCATGGTCGGCCTCCAGGCCGGGCTGCTTGCCGTGGTTGCGGCGCTTCTGGTTGCTCTCGGCGTCCGGGCCGTCGTCAAGGCACGGAGGCCGGAGCGTCCTCCGTGCCGGTGGAACCGGGACAAGGCGGGCAATCACACAAGCCTGAGCCGCTGGACATGTTCCGCCTGTGGCCAGACCGGCTACGGCAAAGGCCGCAGACGCCCGCAGACATGCAAACGGCACATCAGGCCGCGGACGCTATGACCCCCGGTGACGGCCCGGCGCGTCCGGATGTCCCCGCGGAGGCGCCATGCATGGCGCGCATGACGGAATTGCCGGGCACGAGACTGGTCCGGCCCGCCGGGGATGCCCATGTCGGAAATGTCCGAAACGAGTTCATTCGGGAGATCACATGATGACTTCCCTTCGCAGTCTCGCCACTCGTGCCGTCGCCTCCTTGACCGGGGCGGTTGCCTTCGCCGACGAGGCGGGGCGCGCCTATCGTCTGGCGCGGGATTACAACGACCTGCGCGCGCTCGAGCGTGTTCTGGCATTCCCCGGCTCGCGCCGCGGTTGACACCCCCCGGTTCCCCGGCGAACCCGGGGACGGATGCTTGGCTCATGTCGCGCCCGACGTGTCCGCGGCGTCCCTGCGTCGCCGGGGCGCGGTGTGGCGGTCGCGTAACGGGTGTCGAGTGATGAGGGACGGGCCGGCAGGCAAGGCGCGAAGGTCTGCCGCAGGAGAGCCGCTTCTTCGCCGTGCTGAGGCAGGCGATGTCGGCCGGCACGCCGGCGCGGTGGGGGTCTGCTTCGGGGCAAACTCGGGCTCGGTCTTCGCCGCACGGCGCCTGCCGACGGTGCTGGCGGCCGAGGCGGTCAGCCTCTGAGGCCCGAGCGGCGAAGGGCAGGACGGGAAAACCCACGAAAACCCCTTGACGCCCTGCGCCGCGGCTCCAAGGTGCTGCCGATGCCGCACGGGCGCCGGCAGGCCGAGGCAGCGCCGGATGAAACCCCGGACCCCCGAAACTCCTCTTCCTTCCGACGCCGAGGCGCGCCGTGCCGTTCCGCCGGTCATCTGCTATCCGGTCGATGACCTTCCCGCCCCCGACGCCGACTTCCTCGCGCGCGTGCGGGCGGGTCTGCGGAAGGTCGGCGGCCTGGCGGTTCCTCCGCGCGATGCGCGGGTCTTCCACGTCCCCGCAGGCCATGTCTTCCGGATCGTCTCGACCGAAGGGCCGCAGGTCGGCGACCTGAACCTGTGGAACGCGGCCGATCTTTCCGAGCGGTTCTATTCCGGCAAGACGCGGGCGCTGCACGGCACGCACCTGTCGACCGGCGACCGCATGTGGTCTTGCTTTCCCCACCTTCGCCCGATGGCCACGATCATCGAGGACACGCTCGACTGGTACGGCTTCGACGCGTTCGGGTGCTCGGTCCACGACGTGATCGGCACACGGTGCGATCCCTACACGCACAACCTGCTGAGCCACGGCGGGCAGTATCACCATTGCTGCCATTCGAACCTGTCCCGGGCGCTCGGCGCGCATCTCGGCCTGGCGGCGCGCGACGCCGAGCACCACGTCCATGACGTCCTCAACGTCTTCATGTGCACGGGGTTCGACCGGTCCACGGGCCAGTACGTGATGAAGGCAAGCCCGGTGCGCCCCGGCGACGCCATCGCGTTCTTTGCCGAGATCGACCTGCTCGGGGCCCTGTCGGCCTGTCCCGGCGGCGACTGCTCGGCCGAGCATTCCTCGGATGCGGCCCGGTGCCATCCCCTGGCGGTCGAAATCCTTGCCCCCGATCCGCAGGTGCTGGCAGGCTGGACCCCGCCCGCGGTGAACGGCTACGACCGGGGGCACGGCGGCGGCCCGGGCGGGCAGACCGCGGAAACCGGTTGACTTTCCGGCCGCGGCCGCCCATGTGAAGTCCACCCCAAGGCCCCCTGCCGCGTGAGCAGGGCGGGCGCATCACGGCGCCGGAGGCTTGGGCAGGGGCTGCCTTTCAGGCCCGCACAACAGGTTCCCACCGTCACGCAGGGGTTCCATTCGGCCGAACGGCCACGCGGGCATCCGGCCCCGTGGCGAGCGTCAGCCGAACCTCGGGCACCAGCGCCCCCTGCCGTCCGGGCAGGTCAGCGGCGCGTCACATCATGGCGGGCCCGTCCCCGCCGCACAGAAAGAAAAGAATGACCGATTTCAGATCGCTCGGCCTCATCGACCGCCTTCTCGAGCGGCTCGCCGAGCAGAACCTCACCGACCCGACGCCGATCCAGGCACAGGCGATCCCCGTGGTCCTGAAGGGCCGCGACGTGATGGGCCTCGCGCAGACCGGCACGGGCAAGACGGCGGCCTTCGGCCTGCCGATCATCCAGATGCTGACCGCACAGCGCCGCAAGCCCGCGCCGCGGTCGGTGCACGCCCTGATCCTCGCGCCGACGCGGGAGCTTGCAAAGCAGATCGAGGCAGCCCTGGGCAAGTTCGCGCAAGGCACGCCCACGCGCATCTGCGTCGTGACCGGGGGCGCGTCGCTCAATGCGCAGGCCGACCGGCTGGCGAAGGGGACCGATATCCTCGTGGCGACGCCGGGGCGGCTTATCGACCTGATGGACCGCCGGGCGGTGTTCCTGAACGACGTGCGGTTCCTCGTGCTCGACGAAGCGGACCAGATGCTCGACATGGGCTTCATCCATTCGCTGCGGAAGATCGCGCAGGTGATCCCCAGGGCGCGGCAGACGCTGCTCTTTTCGGCCACCATGCCGAAGCTGATGGCCGAGGTCGCGGCAAGCTACCTGACCGATCCGGTGCGGATCGAGGTGGCCCCCGCGGGCAAGCCCGTCGAGCGGATCGAACAGGGCGCGCATTTCGTGAGCCAGGGCGACAAGGCCAAGGTACTCGAGGATTATCTCCTGAAGCACATGGACGAACGCGCCATCGTCTTTGCCCGCACCAAGCACGGGGCCGAGAAGCTGATGAAGCTCCTGACCTCGTGGGGCTTCGCGGCGGCGTCGATCCACGGCAACAAGAGCCAGAACCAGCGGGACAGGGCGCTCGCCGAGTTCAAGGCAGGGGAGATGAGGATCCTCGTCGCGACTGACGTGGCGGCGCGGGGGATCGACATTCCGAAGGTCGCGCATGTCTACAACTACGACGTGCCGAATGTCCCCGAGAACTACGTCCACCGGATCGGGCGCACGGCGCGGGCGGGGAATGACGGGCGGGCGGTGACGCTCTGCGCGCCGGCCGAGCTTGACGAGCTTCGCGCGGTCGAGAAGGCGATGAAGCAGGCGATCCCGGTTCTGGTCGATGCCGACTGGACGGCGCCGGCGGCGGCGCAGACCAAGGCGCGGCCGCAGGGCCGCCCGGCGCGCGGGGGCAAGCCGCAGGGCCAGAAGCCCGCGTACGGGCAGGGGGCCGGCAACCGGCCGCAATCGCAGGCCGGGCGGGCGGATGAAGCGCAGGCCGCGAAGCCTCGGGTCGTGTCCGGTGGCGCATCGCCTTCGGCCGAACCGTCGAAACCCTCCGGCGCGAAGCCGGGCAAATGGCGGGGGCGCCGCCCGGGCGGAAGGCCGGAAGGCCGCCGCGCGGCCTGAGCGGACTTCCTGAAGGGCGCGGCCGTCAATTGCTGGCGGGCGTTTTGCTGTGTGTGGGGTGGCCCAAGGGGCGGCCCCCTTTACGCCCCAGGCCACTCGTCACTCCCTGACGGGGCGTTCCGCGCTTGCCGGCGAAGCGACCGCAGGCAAGCGAGGAACGCGCCCTGCGGTCAGGCGGACTTGCGCGCTCTTGGCGGTTTCGCCACCTTGGCGGTCTTGGCGGTCTTGGCGGTCTTGGCGGTCTTGGCGGTCTTGGCGGATTTCGCGGCCGTGGCCTTTCCAGGCGCACCGCCTTTCGGCTTGCCGCCGGGCCTGCCCGCCTTTTCGGCGATCAGCGCCAGCGCCTCGTCCAGCGTCACGGTCTGCGGGTCGGCGCCCTTCGGGAGCGTCGCGTTCACCCGCTCCCACTTGACGTAAGGCCCGTAGCGCCCGGCCATCACCTGGACCGGCCCGCCATCCGGGTGCGTCCCGAGCCCGCGCAGCGGCGCAGGCGCACCGCCCCCGGCGCGCGGGCCGCGGGCGGCCTTGGCAGCCAGAACCTCGACCGCGCGGTTCATGCCGATCGTGAAGACCTCGTCCACCTCGGGCAGGTTGGCGTAGGTCGTGTTGTGCTTCACGTATGGTCCGTAGCGTCCGATCCCGGCCTCGACATCCGCCCCGTCCCCGGGGTGCTTGCCGACCAGACGCGGCAGCGCCAGCAGCCGGAGCGCCCGGTCGAGGTCCATCGCCTCGGCCGACCAGCCCTTGGGCAGGCTCGCCCGGTCGGGCTTGGGCGTCTCGGCCGTCGCCTCGCCGCGCTGGACGTACGGACCGAAGCGGCCCGCTTTCAGAAGGATGTCGACCCCGTGCTCGTCCTGGCCCAGCACCCGCCCGTCCACTGCCGCGCCGTCGCCTTCGCCCGCCGCGGAGATCGGACGGGTATAGCGGCAGTCGGGGTAGTTCGAGCAGCCGATGAAGGCCCCGCCCGAGCGCGCGGTCTTGAGGTTCAGCCGCCCCTTTCCGCAGGTGGGGCACAGCCGCGGATCGGACCCGTCGGCGCGGGGCGGGTAGAGGTGGGGGGCGAGGAAGTCGTCGATCTTCTCGAGGACCTCGCCGATGCGAAGCTCCTGCGTCTCGGCCACCGCCGCCGCGAAGTCGTTCCAGAAGCGGGCGAGCACGTCCTGCCAGTTCCGCCGCCCGCCCGAGATATCGTCGAGTTCCTCCTCGAGGTCGGCGGTGAAGTCGTATTCCACGTAGCGGCGGAAGAAGTTGGCAAGGAACGCGGTGACGAGGCGGCCCTTGTCCTCGGGGATGAGGCGGCCCTTGTCCTTGACCACGTATTCGCGGTCCTGGATCGTCGTGACGATCGAGGCGTAGGTCGAGGGGCGGCCGATCCCCAGTTCCTCCATCCGCTTGACCAGCGTCGCCTCGGTGTAACGGGGCGGGGCTTGCGTGAAGTGCTGCTCCGGCGTCACCTTCCGCTTTTCGGCGGGTTCGCCCTGCATGATCTGCGGCAGGCGGCCGTCTTCCTCGTCGCCGTCGTCGGTCCGGTCGTCGCGGCTCTCGTCATAGACCTTGAGGAAGCCGTCGAACATCACGACCTGCCCGGTGGCCCGCAGGCCAACCTCTCCGTCGTCGGACAGGATGTCGACGGCGGTGCGCTCGAGCCGGGCCGAGGCCATCTGGCTCGCGATGGTGCGCTTCCAGATCAGGTCGTAGAGCTTGCGCTGGTCATCCTCGACCCGGAGCCTGTCGGGCGAGGCCGACATGTCGGTGGGCCGGATGCATTCATGGGCTTCCTGCGCGTTCTTGGCCCTGTTCTTGTACATGCGGGGGGAGTCGGGCAGGTACGCCGCCCCGAAGCGTCGGGCGATCTCGTCGCGTGCGGCGCGCACGGCCTCGGGCGCCATGTCGATGCCGTCGGTGCGCATGTAGGTGATGTGCCCGGCCTCGTAGAGGCGCTGGGCGGCCGACATGCAGGCCTTGGCGCCCATCCCGAGCTTGCGGGACGCTTCCTGCTGGAGCGTCGAGGTCATGAACGGTGGCCACGGGTTCCGCGTGGCGGGCCTCGATTCGACGGCAGCGACCTTGAGCGACCGTGACCGCACGGCCTGCACGGCGAGTTCCGCGGCCTCGCCGGTGGGGATGTCGTAGCGGTCGAGCTTCCTGCCGCCGAGGATCGTGAGCTTCGCCTCGTAGTCCTGGCCGCGCGGGGTGGCGAGCGTGGCGGCGACGGTCCAGTATTCGCGGGCGCGGAACGCCTCGATCTCCATCTCGCGCTCGACGATGAGGCGGAGGCAGACCGACTGCACGCGCCCCGCCGACTTCGCGCCGGGGAGCTTCCGCCAGAGGACGGGCGAGAGGGTGAAGCCCACGAGGTAGTCGAGCGCGCGGCGGGCGAGGTAGGCCTCGACCAGTTCCATGTCGACGTCGCGCGGCTTTGCCATCGCCTCGGTCACGGCGGCCTTGGTGATGGCGTTGAAGGTGACGCGGCGGACGGTCTTGCCCTTCCTGAGCGAGGACACGAGCGCTTCCTTCAGGTGCCAGGAAATCGCCTCGCCCTCGCGGTCGGGGTCGGTGGCGAGGATCAGCGTGTCGTCGGACCTGAGCGCCTCGGCGATGGCGCGGACGTGCTTCTTCGACTCCGGCGCGACTTCCCAGGTCATGTCGAATCCGTGCTCGGGATCGACCGATCCGTCCTTGGCGGGCAGGTCGCGGACATGGCCGTAGGAGGCGAGAACCGTGAACCCGTCGCCCAGATACTTGTTGATTGTCTTGGCCTTGGCGGGGGATTCGACGACGACGACGGCCATGACTGGTCCTTGACTGACAGGCTTGGGGCGGGTCGACAGGGCGCTCTTGCGCCGGGTCTGTCCGGCCTTCGCGGCCCGCGTCATGTGGAGGGGAAGGGCGGTCTTGTCAATGCGACAGGCGGCAGGCGGGGTCGCCGGACCGGCCACCCGGGGCGGCGGCGCGCCGGGGCGAGAGGCGCAACGACACTGTGCCGGCGGTCAAGAAAGGCGCGAGAGAAGGCCGCCCGCCTGGCGCGCAATGCGTCCTTCGAGCTCCAGCGCGACAAGTTCGGGCGCGATGTGCGCGGCAGGAACTCCGAGATCGCGGATGAGCTGATCCTCGGCCAGGGGGGAGGGGCCGAGGCTGTCCAGGATGCGGCCGTGGAGGGCGCGGATTTCGGCCGCGGGCCGCTCCGGCGGGGCGGGGTCGCCGGCGCCGGCGCG
>JBMOOH010000058.1:0-1559 GCA_049323795.1 Pseudomonadota bacterium | reverse complement strand
TGTCCGGGGCGTGCCCGCGCGCGGGGTGCCGGGCGGACTGCGGGACGGCGGCACCCGGCGCGGGGAGGCGCGTTCCGGCCGGGCTCTCGGCCGCGATGCCGAGCACGGCGAGGACATCCTGTGCCCCGCGAACAAGCATCGCCCCGTCGCGGATGAGCTGGTTGCAGCCGCCCGCGCGGGCGTCGAAGGGATGGCCGGGCACCGCCATCACCTCGCGCCCCTGGTCGAGCGCGGTGCGGGCGGTGATCAGGCTGCCCGACCCCGCCGCGGCCTCGACCACGACGATCGCCCGGGAAAGGCCCGAGATGATGCGGTTGCGGAGCGGGAAGTGGCGGGCCTGCGCGGCAAGGCCGAAGGGCTGTTCGGACACGAGCGCGCCCTTGGCCGCGATCTCCGCGGCGAGGGCTTCGTTTTCGGGCGGGTAGATCACGTCGAGACCGCCTGCCATGACGGCGACGGTGCCACCCGGAAGCGCGGCCCTGTGCGCGACCGTGTCGATTCCGCGGGCGAGGCCCGAGACGACGACGAGGCCGGCTGCTGCCAGCCCCTCGGCCAGGGCGCGGCCCATGCGCCCGCCGAGCGAGGAGGCGTTCCGCGCGCCGACGAGCGCGACCATCGGGCGGGCGAGAAGCGCGGCGTCGCCACAGAGCCAGAAGACCGGCGGGGCATCGGCGACCTGCGCAAGATCGGCGGGGTAGTCGGGGTCGCCGAGGCAGACGAGGCGGGCCCCTGCCTTGCGCGCCGCGCGCATCTCGGCCGCGGCGACGCCTGCGGGGCAGGGTTCGTAGCTGTCCACCCCGGCGGCCCGGGCGATTTCGGGAAGCGCGGCAAGCGCGGCCTGCGCGGTGCCGTGTTCAGCGAGGAGTCGGTGGAACGTCGCCACACCCACGCGACGGGAACGAATGAGACGAAGCCACGAGAGTCTGTCATCTTCCGTGGTGGGTGGGGTGAAGGGGGTGAGGTAAGAGAACAAACCTTGAAGCCCCGTGCCTTCGCCTCATTCGCAGGAGCACCATGGGCCATTGATAGTTAATGCGGCGTTACGATTCGGCGGGTCTTTCGGCCGGTGCGCAAATTTCTCGCCCGTCGCGGTCCGCGTCGCGGTCCGCGTCGCGGGCGGCCACCGCCCGCGACCGGGCGCTGCGGGTCGCTGCCGGAGGGCCCCGGGCCTACCGAGGCGCAGCCGCCCGGCGGAGCCTGTCGTTGATGGCGCGGCCGAGGCCGGTGTCGGGGACCGGCGCCACCGCGATCCGCCCCCCCGGCCCGGCGAGGGCGTCCGCTGCCCGCAGCAGATGGAACAGGCGCGCCGCGGCCTCGACGAGGTCGCCCGACGGCGAAAGGTCGAATGCGGCGCCCTCCGGCGCGCCGCTGAAGCCGATCACGATCTCGCCGGGCTCGCCCGAGGTCGCCCCGAGCCGGACGCGCGCCGACGGAGCGTAGTGCGAGGCGAGCTGACCCGGTGCGCTCGGGCGCGAGGGATCGCCGGCGAGGGCAAGGCCGCGGCCGAGGGCGGCCTCGAGGGCCTCGGCCGGTATGCCCCCGTGCCTGAGGATCGCCGC
>JBMOOH010000057.1:37624-49563 GCA_049323795.1 Pseudomonadota bacterium | reverse complement strand
GAGCGCGGCATTGTACTCAGGCCAGGTCGTGGTGCGGTAGGTCAGGGACTTCGGTCTGCTCATGCAGACGAGCTACAACACTGGATTCACAAGGTGAATCCTTCATCGCATTTGCGCAACAAAGCCCAGCATCCGACCGGATTGATTTAACTTGCAGACCAAACGCCTTGAAGCCGAGCATGCTTGCCTCGCAAGGGTGCCCGACCCAAGACTCGGGCCGGATCGGGCCGCGTCGGTTTTTCGGACCCGTTGAGGCCGGGCGTCGGGCGGACGATCTGGCCAACTGAGCGAGACGGGCACAGGCGCAGACCGCGCCTTCCCTTGACGCCGGATTGCCGCTGGCATACCTCAAAAGGCGCTGCGGGCGTTGTGTAATGGTAAGACCCCTGCCTTCCACGCAGGAGACGCGGGTTCGATTCCCGCCGCCCGCTCCATAGCCGTCGTGGCACCTGCGAGGCGTTGCCCGTCTGGGGCCGGCGCAGGAGACGAGTGGGGTTGCCCGCCGCGACCCGTTCGGCGAAAAGCCTTCTCGACCGAGACAGGGGACGACATGGCCCGTTCAGGCGAACCCACGACAGAAGAACGCGCAGCGTCACGGCGTGTCGGGGCGCTCGCCGGGCTCTGGCCGTTCATCCGGCCCTATCGCGGGCTTGCTGTCCTTGCCCTTGCGGCCCTGGTCCTCACCGCGGCCGTGAGTCTTGCGCTGCCGCTCGCGGTCCGGCGGGTGATCGACGGGTTCGGGAGCGGGGACGCCCTCCTCGACCGCTACTTCGGAGCGGCCCTTGCCATCGCCGGCGTGCTCGCGGTCGGGACCGGCCTGCGCTACTACTTCGTGACGCGCCTCGGCGAACGGGTGGTGGCCGACATCCGCCGCGCGGTCTTCGACCGGGTGCTCGGCATGTCTCCCGCGTTCTTCGAGACGATCCTGACGGGCGAGGTCCTGAGCCGCATCACGACCGACACCACGCTCATCCTCAGTGTCATCGGATCCTCGATTTCGGTTGCGCTGCGGAACCTTCTGATGCTGGCGGGCGGGCTTGTCCTGCTCATGGTCACGTCCTACAAGCTCACGCTCCTCGTGCTGCTGATCGTGCCGGCCGTCATCGTTCCGATCGTCACGCTCGGACGCAGGCTGCGCCGGCTTTCGCGCGAGAACCAGGATCTGATCGCGGCCTCCGCGGGCGGGGCGTCGGAGGCGTTGCTGGCGGTCCAGACCGTGCAGGCATTCACCCACGAAGGCGAGAGCCGCGCCGCCTTTGCCGCCCTGACCGAACGTGCCTTCGACTCGGCCCGGGTGCGGATCGGAACGCGGGCGGTGATGACGGCGATCGTCATCTTCCTCGTGTTCGCGGGGATCGTCGGCGTCCTCTGGATCGGCGCCCGCGACGTGGGCGCCGGCGCGATGACCGCCGGGGAACTGGTCCAGTTCGTCATCTATGCGGTCATGGTCGCGGGGGCGGTCGGCGCCTTGTCCGAGATCTGGGGCGAGGTGCAGCGCGCGGCGGGCGCGGCCGAGCGGCTGGCCGAACTGCTCGCGGCGGACGACACGGTCCGCGACCCGGCCGCCCCGGTGCCGGTGCCGAGGCCATCCAAGGGGGCGATCAGCTTCGAGAACGTCACCTTCCGGTATCCGTCGCGGCCAACCGTCTCGGCGCTCGACAGCGTCAGCCTGACCGTCCGGCCCGGCGAGACGGTGGCGCTGGTCGGTCCGTCCGGGGCGGGGAAGACGACCGTGATACAGCTTCTGCAGCGGTTCTGGGATCCCGACGCCGGCAGCGTCAGGCTGGACGGCATCGACCTGCGCGACATGGCACGGTCCGATTTCAGGAAGGTCATGGCGCTGGTCCCGCAGGACCCGGTGATCTTCGCGGCCACCGCGCGGGAGAACATCCGCTTCGGGCGGCCCGATGCCTCGGACGCCGAGGTCGAGCAGGCAGCCCGCGCCGCCGCCGCGCACGATTTCCTTGCCGCCCTGCCCGACGGCTACGACACCTACGTGGGCGAGCGCGGAGTGATGCTCTCGGGAGGGCAGAAGCAGAGGATCGCGATCGCGCGGGCCATCCTGAGGGATGCGGCGGTGCTGCTCCTCGACGAGGCGACAAGCGCGCTCGACGCCGAAAGCGAACGGGCGGTGCAGAGTGCCGTCGAAGGGCTGTCGCGCGGACGCACGACGCTGATCGTGGCGCACCGGCTGGCAACGGTGAAGAAGGCCGACCGCATCGTCGTCTTCGATGCCGGACGCGTCGTGGCAGAGGGAACCCATGACGCGCTGGTCGCACAGGGCGGCCTCTATGCGCGGCTCGCGCGTCTCCAGTTCACCGAGGGGCTGGCGGCCGAGTGACCTCCGGGGAAACGGGCTGAAGCCCCGGGAACCGGTCGCGCGGGGCGGCCGTCCGGTCCGGCCGGTTCAGCCGGTCGCCCGGGCCGGCGTTGCGAACCTCTGTGCTGGCGGGACCGGCCGGGCGGCCGCGATGCCTGCACCGTCCGGCAGGGCCTGCCCGGCACCGGCATCGCCACTGTGGCGATGGCAGAGCGAGGCCTGGGTCGATGGTCCTGCCGAAGCCCCGGCCAGTTCGTGAAGATAGATCGGCTCGGCGCAGTGGCTGCACCATCCCACCGGTCTCTGTCCGCGCCGCAGTTCCCAGATGCCGCGCCCGATCGCGTCACGCTGAAGCTTCTGCGCCGCCAGGATGGCCTGCAGATCGACGTCGAACTCGCGCTGCCGTTCGACAAGTTCGCGGAACCGCTGATGGCGGCCCGCAACATCCCTGTCTTCCTGCATGTCCATGTCCATCGACCTTCTGCCGGGGCCCGACCGCCGGCACCCGCCGGGATCGTCATGGGACCCATGGAACCGCCTCACCCTTACGATCCGGTTAAAATTTGACCGTCCCCGCCGCCGTCCCCGCCTGCGTGATGGTCCGGCCCGCCCCCCTCCGGCAGGTCATTGCCCGGAACGGCCCCGGACAGTTCCGCCACGACAACGGAAGGCAGGGTAATCCCGAGGCGCCCGCACCCGGGCCGAAGACAGGATGGCCGCACAAGCCTGCAACCCGTCCGGAGGCCCGGAAGCGCGGGCCCTTCCGCCTGCTCCCCCGGCCGCGGCGGGGGCGGCTCGCCGCCGCCCTTTTCCGCGCGCCTCAGCCGCCGAGCTTCCTGATCCGCCCCTCGACCTTCGCCGTCGCCTTGCCGGTCCTGGCGATGTAGGCGATCACGTCATTCGCCATCAGGTTGCCGTTGCCGCCGTCGATGATGACCTTGCCGCCGCCGAGCGCCGAATAGCCGTCGCCGCCGCCGAGCACGTAATCATTGGTGGCAAGCCTGTAGACCTTGTCGGGGTCGAGCGGCCGGCCGCCCACCGTCACCCCGGAGACGCGGCTGCCGGCCGGCGCGGTCGGGTCGAAGATGTAGGTCATCCCCGAAACCTGCGGGAAGCGGCCCGATCCCTTCTCGACCTGGCTGACGCCGTTTTCCAGCGCGAGAAGGATCTGGCGGCCGGGAAGCTCCGTCAGCACCGTCCTGTTGCCGAAGGGCAGTTCCGCGAAGATGTCGCCGCGGGTGAGCCTGGAGCCCGGATCGTAGGTCCGGTCGGCGCGGATGCCGCCCCCGTTCATGATCGCGACATCCGCCCCGGTCGCCTCGCGGATCGCGTCGGCGATCAGGTTGCCGACCGCCGATTCCTCGCCCCTCACGACGTTGCGCCGGGAATCCATCGGCCCCTCGACCGTCCCGATCTCGACCGCCAGTTCCTTGTCGAGTTGCGCCTTCAGCGCGTCAACCTTCGCCTGGGTCTCGGGGTCGGGCGTGACCGAGGCGGTGTCGATGAACCGGAACGACGGGGTCCAGCCGACCGTGCGCCTGCCGTCCTTGTCGGTCCCCACCTCGACCGTCAGGTCGAGCGGCGCGACATAGCGGCCGTCGATCCCGGTTTCCACATAGGCCGTCCGCCCGTCGTAGGAGGTGGCGTAGAGGTGGTCGTCGCCCGACAGGACCACGTCGAAGGCCCCCGAGCCGACGATTTCGCTGTCGTTCTGCCGGTCGGTCTGGACAAGTCCCACGACGAGGTCCGCCCCGTCCCTCCGGGCGGCCCTGGCCGCGTCGATGGCCGATGCGACCGTGGGCAGGAACCTGAGTTCGCCAGGCGATGCAACCTCGGGCGTCGTGTCCTGCGCGACGGGGATCAGCGCGACCTTCACGCCGCCCACGTCCTTCACGGTCACGCCGCCAAGGCCCTCCGGCACCTGCCCCGCGGCGTCGGTGATGTTGACCGCGGCCCAAGGGTAGTTCGATGCCCGCATCTTCGCCATGAAGTTGTCGGGGCCGAAATCGAATTCGTGGTTCCCCGGCACGGCAAGGTCGAAGGGCACGATGTTCGTCAGGTCGATCATGTTCTGGCCGCCGTCGAAGCCCGACAGGATCGAGGGCGAGAGCATGTCCCCGGTGAAGAGGTAGAGCGTGTTGGGGTTCGCCGCGCGTTCGGCCCGTGCGATCGCGTTGATCCGGGCCGGGCCGCCGCGCCCGTCCTCTTCCTGGAAGCTGTAGACGTCGCCGATCGCGACGAGCGTGATCCTGACGCTCTCTGCCCGCACGTCCGAACCGGCCGCGATTGCCGCCGCGCCGGCCAGCAGCGCCGCGCCAAGGGGGTGCTTCAGTGATCCTCTCATGTCGGTCATTCCCTCTCCGGTTGCGGCAGGAAGTCTGGACGGGTGGCATGAGTCGATCAACTCTGGCGCTCGCTCTTCCCCGCGCCATCATGTCCGGCGCCGGACGGTGCCCCTCGGTTCCTTCGCCATTGACCCGAGCCGGCGGCAGGGGCAGAGAGGGGGCCATGCTCATCTTCAAGATCTTCCGCCGCACCGAATGGGACGCGTTCCGCGCCGCGGGCAAGACCGCCGGCGCGCCGGTCGATCTGGCGGACGGCTACATCCATTTCTCGACCGCCCAGCAGGTCACCGAAACGGCCGAGAGGCACTTCGGCACCGAGAGCGACCTCGTCCTCGTCGCCGTCGATACCGACCGTATGGCCGCGGACCTGAAGTGGGAACCCTCGCGCGGCGGACAGCTTTTCCCGCACCTCTACCGGATGCTGCGGCTGACGGACGTGGTCTGGGACAAGTCCCTGCCGCTGGGCGCGACCGGCCATATCTTCCCCGAAGGCGTCCTGTGACGCCTGTCGAGCGGCTCGGCCTCGCCGTCCTGCACCGGATGGACCCCGAGGCCGCGCACGGCCTGTCGATCCGCGCGCTGAAAGCGGGTCTGGTGCCCCTGCCCGGCCCCGTCACATCGCCCCGCCTGCGGACCTCGCTCGCCGGGCTCGACCTGCCGAACCCCGTGGGCCTCGCCGCCGGCTACGACAAGAACGCCGAGGCGGTGGAGGCGCTCGCCCGCGCGGGCTTCGGCTTCGTCGAGGTGGGCGCCGCGACCCCGCGTCCGCAGCCCGGCAACCCCAGGCCGCGCCTCTTCCGGCTGACCGAGGACCGCGCCGCGATCAACCGCTTCGGCTTCAACAACGACGGCGCCGAGGTCATCGCGGACCGCCTCTCCCGTGCGCGCCGGACGGTCCCCCTGGGCCTGAACCTCGGCGCGAACAAGGACAGCGCCGACCGGGCGGGCGACTTCGCCAAGGTGCTGGCGCTCGCAGGGCCGCATGTCGATTTTGCGACCGTCAACGTGTCCTCGCCCAACACCGAGCGTCTGCGCGACCTTCAGGGCAAGGCGGCGCTGACCGGGCTTCTCACCGGTGTCCTCGCCACCCGAGACGGCCTTTCCCGCCGCATCCCCGTCTTTCTCAAGATCGCCCCCGACCTGTCGGAGGCCGATCTCGCCGACGTGGCCGCGGTCGCGCTGGGCGTCGGCATCGACGCAATCATCGCCACGAATACCACGCTCTCGCGCGACGGCCTCCGCTCGCCGCATGCCGGCGAAACCGGGGGCCTCTCCGGTGCGCCGCTCTTCGGGAAATCCACCCGCGTCCTCGCCCGCCTTTCGAAGCTGACCGAGGCGCGCCTCCCCCTGATCGGCACCGGCGGGATCGCCAGCGCCGAGGATGCCTACGCCAAGATCCGCGCCGGCGCCTCCGCCGTGCAGATCTACACCGCGCTCGTCTATGGCGGCCTGTCGCTCGTGTCGGACATCGCGCGCGGCCTTGACCGTCTTCTCGCGCGCGACGGCTTCGCCTCGGTCGCCGAGGCCGCGGGCACCGACCGCGCCCGCTGGCTCTGACCCGCCGCGATTTCGGCGAGCGGATAGAGCCGCGCCATCGTCAGCCCCCGCGTCAGGTTCAGGACCATCAGCCCCGCCCAGAGCCCGTGGTTGCCGAACGCCGGCACCAGCACCGCCAGCGCGGCGGCATAGACCGCGACCGACCATGTCATAGTCCGGCGCATCTCGCGCGTCAGCGTCGCGCCGATGAAGATGCCGTCGAACATCCAGCTCGCGATCCCGATGACCGGCGCAAGCGCGACCCAGGGCAGGACCCTCCGCGCCTCGGCCTGCACGGCCGGATCCTTCGCCATCAGGTCGATGATCGCCGGTCCCATCAGCCAGAACACCACCCCCAACACCACCGCGCCGCCCACGCCCCACTGGCTCGTCACCAGCGACGACCGCCTGACCGCCAGCACCGCGCCCGCCCCGACGGCCTGCCCCACCAGCGTCTCGGCGGCGAAGGCGAAGCCGTCGAGCGCGTAGGCGGTGATCTCGAGGAACTGGAGAAGCACCTGGTTCGCCGCCAGCGTCACGTCGCCGAACCGTGCACCGAGGAAGAGGAACGCCGTGAAGCTGACCTGCAGAAGTACCGAGCGGATCATGATGTCGCCGTTGACCGCCGCCATCCGCCTCAGGCGGACGGGATCGAGGATCAGCCCCGATTCCCGCCAGAGGCCGCCCGCGAAGGCCCCCCGGCAGAACCAGATGCCCAGGGCCAGCCCGCCCCATTCGGCGATCAGCGTCGCCGCCGCGACCCCCGGCACGCCCCAGCCGAGGCCGAGGACGAACCAGATGTCGAGGACCACGTTCGCCCCGTTGCGGAACACCTGGAGAAGGAAGATCGGCCGAGTCCGCTCGGTCGCAAGAAGCCAGCCTTCGACCGCGTAGACGGCGATGGTGGCCGGGGCGCCCCAGATGCGGATCGCAAGGTAGGCGCGCGCCAGCGCCTCCACCTCGTCCGAGGCGGGCGCGACGGCGAAGGCCGCCGCGAAAAGCGCGTGCTGAAGCAGGATGAACGCGAGGCCCGCCGTGCCGCCGATCATGAGCGCGCGCAAGAGCACCGCCGCCGTCTCGCGCCGGTCCCCCGCCCCGTGCGCCTGCGCGGCCAGGCCGCTCGTCCCCATCCGCAGGAAGCCGAACACCCAGTAGAGCGTGGCGAGGACCACCGCCCCGATCCCCACCGCCCCGATCGGTGCGGCCTGCCCGAGTTGCCCGACGACGCCCGTGTTCACCGCCCCGAGAAGCGGGACGGTCGCGTTCGACAGCACGATCGGCGCCGCGATCCTGAGGACACGGCCATGGGTGATCCCGGTCATTCTCCGCCGACGGCCGGCCCGGGCATCAGGAAGTGCCCCGTCGCCTGCGCGAAGGGGCGAAGGCGGTTGTCCTGCCACGCCTCGACATGGACGCTCGCATAGCGCCGCCCCGAGCGGTTCACCCGTGCCCGCGCATAGGCATCGCGGGGCAGGCCCGAGCGGAGGAAGTCCACCGTGAACCCGATCGTCTTCGGCAGCTTCAGAAGATGCGCCGGGATCGCCTGCCCGAGGCTGTCGGGGTCGGGCCGGGTCGTCTCGATCTCTTCCCAGATCGCGGTCCAGCCCAGTTCCACGATCGCCGCGATCTCGAGGAAGCCGGCCGTCGCGCCGCCATGCAGCGCCGGAAGCAGCGGGTTCCCGATCAGCTTCTCGTCGAAGGGCATGACCGCCGTCAGTTCGTCGCCGCGCCGGTCGAACTGCACGCCGAGGAAGGTGACGAAGGGGATCCGCGCCACCAGCGCGGCCAAGGCCGCATCCCGGCGGCCCTTGACCACCTGCACGGGTTCGGGCGGGGGCCGGCGGCTCATCGCCCGTCCCCCGCAGGACGGACCGGCGCCGACGGATCCGGCGGCCCCGGGGCGGGCCATTCGACGGTGAACGATCCGGTCGCCATCGCCACCGGCACCTCGCCTGCCCCGTCGTCCGCAGTGGCCCGCACGAAGGCGACCGAGCGGGTGACGTGGTGGCACTCCGCCCGCGCGGTGATCGCCTTCCCCGGCACTGCGGGGCGCATGTAGTCGATCCTGAGGTCGAGCGTCGCGGTGGTCAGCGTCTTCGACGGATGGCTCATCACCGCCGCCCCGGAACAGGTGTCGAGCAGCGCCGAGACCGCCCCGCCATGGATCACCCCCGTCTCGGGGTCGCCCACAAGGCGCGCCGCGTAGTCCATGACGATCTCGGCCACGCCGTCGCCCAGATGCGTGAACCGCATCCCGAGGGCCCGCGCATAGGGCAGGGCGTCAAGGAACCCGCGCGCATCCAGCAGCTCGTCCGACATGGTCCTCGTTCCCGGTTGCCCGTCCTTCTTGTCCTCTCGCCCCGCGCGCCGCAAGGGGCGGCCGACGGCCGCACCCCGTTGCCGCGCCCCGTTGCCGCCCGCTTCCGCCCACGTTACGCTTTGCACCGGAGGGTTGAGCGGTGCCGGATACGGAACTCAGCTTCAAGGAGATGTGCGCGCGCTTCGACGTGACGCCGCGCACCTTGCGCTACTACGAATACATCGAGCTTCTGAGCCCCCGGAAGGACAATCGCGCCCGTTTCTACGGCCCGCGCGAGGTCGCCCGGATGACGCTGATCCTGCGCGGCCGCCGCTTCGGTTTCAGCCTCGAGGAAATCCGCCAGTGGCTTCTTCTCTATGACCAGAAGGGCACCGACGCGCAGTATCGCGTCTGGATCGAGTATGCCGACCGCCAGATCCTCGAACTCGAACGGCAGCGCGCCGACCTCGACACGACCATCGCCGACCTCAGGGCGCTCCGCGACCAGACGGCCGAACTTCTGGCAGCGTCGGACGCAGGCGGAAGCTGACGTCACGTCATCCCGCGTGACGCAACGTCATCGGCCCGGGGCAGGTTTTCCCCGTCTGTTACACTGCGCAAGCATGGCCCATCTGCCCCGCCATGACGCAGGACGAACGGAAGGGGCCGCTCCTGATGAGCAAGCAGACGATGACGATCCGGGAAATGTGCGAGGCCTTCGACGTGACGCCCCGCGCCCTTCGCTTCTACGAGGCCAAGGAGCTTCTCAGTCCGATCCGGCAGGGACAGAAGCGCCTCTTCACGAGGCGCGACCGCGCCCGGCTGAAGCTGATCCTGCGGGGCAAGCGCTACGGCGTGCCGCTCGGGGATATCCGCCGGCTTCTCGACCTCTACGAGACCGAAGGCGGCGCGGCGGCGCAGCTTCGCCAGGTTCTCGACTGCGCGCGCAAGCGGCTGAACGAGCTTCTGGACGAACGCGCCGCGATCGATGCGACGATCGCCGCGCTTCGGGGCGAAATCGCCGGATTCGAGGCGCTTCCCGGCAATCCCGGCGCCTCCGCCGCATGAGGCGCGCCGAGCAACGGGCCCAGGAACGGGCCCGGGAATGGACCCGGGAACGGGCCCAAGGAACGAGGTTGAGATGACCGCCTACGCCGCCCCAGTCCGCGACCTCGCCTTCGTCCTTCACGACGTGCTCGGGGCCCAGGCCTCGGACATACCCGGCTACGGCGAGTTCGACCCCTCGTTCACCTCGGCGATCCTCGACGAGGCGGGCAGGCTCGCCTCCGGCGTGCTCGCTCCCCTGAACGCGGTCGGCGACCGGCAGGGGTGCCGGCTTGAGAACGGGGTCGTGCACACGCCGGACGGGTTCACGGACGCCTTCCGCAAGCTGAAGGAGGGCGGCTGGAACGGCCTCGACCTGCCCGTGGACTTCGGCGGGCAGGGCCTGCCCTACCTCATGGGCACCGCAGTCGGCGAAATCTTCGTCTCGGCCAACATGGCCTTCAACATGTACCAGGGCCTGACCCATGGCGCGATCGGCGCGATCCTCGCCCACGGGTCCGAGGACCAGAAGCGAACCTACCTGCCGAAGATGGTCGCGCTCGACTGGACCGGCACGATGAACCTGACCGAGCCCCAAGCCGGGACCGACCTCGGGATGATCCGCACCAGGGCCGAGCCGCACCCGGATGGCACCTACAGGATCGCCGGGCAGAAGATCTTCATCTCGGCGGGCGACCATGACCTCGCCGGGAACATCGTTCACCTCGTCCTCGCGAAAGCTCCCGGCGGCGGCGAGGGCACGAAGGGTATCTCGCTCTTCATCGTGCCGAAGTTCCTGCCGAACCCGGACGGCTCGCCCGGCAACCGCAACGCGCTCTCGGTCGGCAAGATCGAGCACAAGATGGGCATCCACGGCAACGCCACCTGCGTGATGAACTACGACGGCGCGACGGGCTTCCTGATGGGCGAGATCCACAAGGGCATGCGCGCGATGTTCACCATGATGAACGAGGCCCGCCTCGGCGTCGGACTCCAGGGCTATGCGGTGGCCGAGGCCGCCTACCAGAACGCCGCCGCCTATGCCCGCGACCGCCTCCAGGGCCGCGCGGTCACCGGCCCCGCGAACCGCACCGGCCCCGCCGACCCGCTGATCGTCCACCCCGACATCCGCCGCAGCCTGATGGACCAGAAGTCCTTCCTCGAAGGCGCCCGCGCCCTCACCCTCTGGGGCGCGATGCTGATCGACAAGGCCCACCGCCAGAACGATGCGCAGGCGCTGGGCCTGATCTCGCTCCTCACCCCCGTCATCAAGGGCTTTCTGACCGACAGGGGCTTCGACGTGACGGTCGCCGCCCAGCAGGTGTGGGGCGGGCACGGCTACATCGAGGAGAACGGCATGGCCCAGTTCGTCCGCGATTCCCGGATCGCAATGATCTATGAGGGCGCGAACGGCGTGCAGGCGCTCGACCTCGTCGGCCGCAAGCTCGGCGCCGACGGCGGCAGGCACATGCTCGGGTTCTTCGAGATGGTGAAGGGCTTCATCAAAGAGAACGAGGGCGACGAGCGGCTCAGGACAGACTTCCTCGAACCGCTCAAGGCGGCCTCGAAAGACCTTCAGGCGGCGGGCCTGTTCTTCCTCGAACAGGGGATGAAGACCCCCGATGCGGCCCTCGCCGGCTCTACCGACTTCCTCCACCTCTTCGGCCATACCTGCCTCGGGCTGATGTGGGCGCGGATGGCGAAGGCGTCCTCCGCGGCGCTGGCCGCGGGCGCGGGCGACCCCGAGTTCCACAGAACGAAGCTCGCCACCGGGCGCCACTACATGACCCGCCAGCTTCCCGCGACCGCGCTCCACCTCGCCCGCATCCGCTCGGGTCCGGCCACGGTCATGGCGCTCGCGGCCGAGGCGTTCTAGGGTTTTCCGGACAGGGAGACCCGGAATGCCGAAACGCCTGCGCCTCACCCGCCGCTTCCCGGTGGCGATCACCAACGACGCCCACCGCGCGCTTGCCCGCTTCGCGACCGAAGCGGGCCTGAGCGTCGACGAGGCGCTGACCTTCCTCTTCGAGCACTGGTCGTCCGTGATCAACGGCGAGAACCTCACCCACCGCCTCAGGCTCTTCAAGGCGGAGCTGGAGGAGCGGAAGGCATGAGCCGGAGGGGCGCTGCCCCTCCGGACCTCCCCGGGATACTTGCGCCAAGATGAAGGGGAAAGGCGATCACCCTGTCCCGCGATCACACGCGGGACAGGGCTTCACCTTGGGCGGTCATCGGCTTCCCAGCCTGTACCGCCCGGTCATCCTGCGCAGGCACGGTTAGCAAACCCCTAACGCGCTTCATCCTGGTCCAAGTATCCTCGGGGGCGCGGGGGCAGACACCCCCCCCCACCCCCCCCCCCCCCCCCCCCACCCCCCCCCAGGGGGAGATAAAACCC
>JBMOOH010000057.1:0-37614 GCA_049323795.1 Pseudomonadota bacterium | reverse complement strand
CGCCGATCACTTCCTCCAGTGCGTGGCCGCGGCATACCAGCGCCACCATGCCGATCCTGCTGGCGCAGCGGCGAGGTGGTCCGCCGCCGGGCCGCCCCCAACCCCCCCCCCTCCCCCACCCCCCGCTCCCTCACCCTCCGTGATCGCCTCCATCAGAGGATTTCACTTCCCCGCTCCGCCCCCGCTTGCGGCCCTGCCCTCGGGGTACAGGGAAAGGAACCGCCTGAAATCGGCCTGGGCGCTCCGCGACGGCCACCTGTCCACCCGCAACCGGGTCGCCGGACGTGAGGTCACGGTCGCGGACCGCTCGCTCTGCGGCTATCTCTGCTATGATGAACTTCCGGCTGCACGCGGGGCGGCTGGCCCGCATCGCCGTGATCGAGGGCTGGAAGCACCCCTGCGGCCTGATGCCGTGGCCCCCCGGAGCAGGCCGCGGAAGGCGCCTGAACGGAGAGACCGATGACCGACGCCTTCATCTACGACGCCGTCCGATCCCCCCGCGGCAAGGGCCGCGCCGACGGAAGCCTGCACGAAGTCACGGCGGTGTCGCTCTCGGCCAAGATCCTGAACGCGGTCAGGGAGAGGAACAACCTTTCGGGCCACGCGATCGAGGACGTGATCTGGGGCAACGTCACGCAGGTGGGAGAACAGGGCGGCTGCCTCGCCCGGTCGGCGGTGCTGCTGTCGGACCTCGACGAGGCGATCCCCGGTGTGTCGATCAACCGCTTCTGTGCCTCCGGCCTCGAGGCCGTGAACTTGGCCGCGAACCAGGTCCGGGGCGGCGCGGGCGAGGCCTACATCGCGGGCGGGGTCGAGATGATGGGGCGCGTGCCGATGGGGTCGGACGGCGCGGCCATCGCCGTCGATCCCTCGCTTGCCATGAAGACCTATTTCGTGCCGCAGGGCATCAGCGCCGACCTCATCGCCACCGAATACGGGATCGGCCGCGACGACGCCGACCTGCTCGCCGTCGAGTCGCAGAAACGCGCGGCGACCGCCTGGAAAGAGGGACGTTTCGTGAAGTCGATCGTCCCGGTGACGGACCAGAACGGCCTCACGATCCTCGCCAATGACGAATACATGCGCCCCGGCACCGACATGCAGGCGCTCGGCGCGCTGAAGCCCGCCTTCAGGGACATGGGCGAGGTCATGCCCGGCTTCGACAGGGTGGCGATCATGAAGTATCCCCACCTCGAGCGGATCGCGCACATCCACCATGCCGGGAACTCCTCCGGCATCGTCGACGGCGCGGCGGCCGTGCTGATCGGCACCCGCGCATTCGGCGCGGTGCACGGGCTGAAGCCCCGCGCCCGCATCCGCGCGACGGCGAAGATCGGGACCGATCCGACGATCATGCTGACCGGGCCGGTGCCGGTGACCGAGAAGATCCTGAGGGATTCGGGCATGTCGATCCGCGACATCGACCTCTTCGAGGTCAACGAGGCCTTCGCGTCGGTCGTAATCCGCTTCATGCAGGCCTTCGACGTGGACCACGGGCGCGTCAACGTGAACGGCGGTGCCATCGCCATGGGCCACCCGCTCGGCGCGACGGGGGCGATGATCCTCGGCACGCTCCTTGACGAGCTCGAGCGCTCCAGCAAGGGCACCGGGCTCGCCACGCTCTGCGTCGCCTCCGGCATGGGGGTGGCGACCATTCTCGAAAGGATCTGAACGATGCCCGTCATCGACCAGTCGAAGATCACCCCCCGCACCGGCTCGATCTACCCCGAGCCCTATGCCGGCATGGTCGAGGGCCGCTCCTCGCTCCGCCTCGGCGACGCGGGCGGCCTCACCCAGTTCGGCGCGAACCTCGTCATGCTCGAACCCGGCGCGCGGTCCAGCCTGCGCCACTGGCACGAGAACGAGGACGAGTTCGTCATGGTGACGGAAGGCGAATGCGTGCTGGTGCAGGACGAGGGCGAATGCCTCATGCGCCCGGGCGACTGCGCGGCCTTCCCGGCGGGCAGCACGAACGGCCACTGCTTCCTCAACCGCAGCGACAGGGTGGCGAAGTTCCTCGTCGTCGGCACCCGCGCGAAGTCCGAGGTCGCGCATTACTCCGACCACGACTTCCGGATCGAGATCGAGGGCGGCAAGCCCACCTTCACCTACCGCGACGGCTCGCCCTGGACCGGCGTGCGGTGATCCCGGCGCGGCGACGGCCACTCCTGACCGCCGCCGTGCCCCCCTGATGGAGAAGACGCGATGCCCGACTTCACCCTTGTCACCGATGCCGATGGCGTCGCCACCATCACCTGGGACGTCCCCGGCCGCTCGATGAACGTGATGAGCTTCGAAGGCTTCGCCGAACTCGAGGCGCTGGTCGACCAGGCTCTCGCCGACCCTGCCGTGAAGGGGATCGTGCTCACGTCGGCCAAGAAGGATTTCGCCGGCGGCATGGACCTCAACATCCTCGCCCGGATGCGCGACGAGGCGGGCGACGACCCCGCGCGCGGCCTCTTCGAGGGGATCATGCGGACGCACGCCTTCCTCAGGAAGATCGAGCGCGCCGGGATGGACCCGAAGACACTCAAGGGCGGAAAACCCATCGCCGCCGCCCTCCCCGGCACGGCGCTCGGCATCGGGCTCGAAATCCCGCTCGCCTGCCACCGCATCTTCGCGGCCGAGAAACCCGGGGCCAAGATCGGCCTTCCCGAGATCCGCGTCGGCATCTTCCCCGGCGCCGGCGGCACCACGCGGCTTGTCCGCAAACTCGGCCCCCTGGGTGCCGCGCCCTTCCTGCTCGAAGGCAGGCTTTCGGACCCCAAGTCCGCCAAGGCCGGCGGCCTGATCGACGAGGTCGTCGCGCCTGGCGCCCTCCTCTCCCGTGCGAAGGACTGGGTGCGCTCCGCCACCGCGGCCGACCTGGTGAAGCCCTGGGACCGCACGGACTACAGGATGCCCGGCGGCGCGCCCTATCACCCGGCGGGCTACATGACCTTCGTCGGCGCCTCGGCGATGGTGCTGGGCAAGACGCAGGGCGTCTACCCGGCGGCCAAGGCGCTTCTCTCGGCCGTCTACGAAGGGGCGCTCGTCCCCTTCGACACGGCACTCAAGATCGAGGCGCGCTGGTTCACCCATGTCCTGATGAACCCCTCGTCCTCCGCCATGATCCGCTCGCTCTTCGTCAACAAGGAGGCGCTGGAAAAGGGCGCGAACCGCCCGAAGGTGCCCGACCAGTCGGTGAAGCGCCTGGGTGTCCTCGGGGCGGGCATGATGGGGGCGGGCATCGCCCATGTTGCCGCGATGGCGGGGATCGAGGTGGTGCTCATCGACACGACCCTGGATGCAGCGGACCGGGGCAAGGCCCACTCCGAAGATCTGCTGACCAGGGAGCTCCAGCGCGGGCGGACCACGCCTGAGAAGAAGGCCGAGACCCTCGCCCGGATCCTGCCCGCGACCGACTACGCCGCGCTTTCGGACGTCGATCTGGTGGTCGAGGCGGTGTTCGAGGATCCGAAGGTCAAGGCCGAGGTGACGGCACGGGCCGAGGCGGCGATCCCCGGATCCGCGATCTTCGCGACGAACACCTCGACGCTGCCGATCACCAGCCTCGCCACCGCATCCGGGCGGCCCGCGCAGTTCATCGGCATCCACTTCTTCAGCCCGGTCGACAAGATGAACCTCGTCGAGATCATCCGGGGGAAAGGGACGGGCGAAGTCGCGGTCGCCAAGGCGCTCGACTTCGTGCGCCAGCTCCGCAAGACGCCCATCGTCGTCAACGACTCACGCTTCTTCTACGCCAACCGCTGCATCATCCCCTACATCAACGAAGGCATCCGCATGGTGGCCGAGGGGGTGGAGCCGGCGCTCGTCGAGAACGCGGCCAAGCTCGTCGGAATGCCGCTCGGGCCCCTGCAACTGGTGGACGAAACCTCGATCGACCTGGGGGTGAAGATCGCCAGGGCGACCAGGGCCGCGATGGGCGACAGCTACCCGGACGGCGCAGTGGACGCGGTTCTCTTCGCAATGGCCGATGCCGGACGGCTGGGGCGCAAGGCGAAGGCGGGTTTCTACGCCTATGACGAGAAAGGTCAAAGACTTGGCCTTTGGGAGGGGCTTTCTTCGCATTGGAAAGTCGCGAAAGTGCAACCCGATCCGGCGACCGTCCAGCAGCGCCTGCTCCTGTCACAGGTGCTGGAGGCGGTGCGCGCGCTGGAAGAGGGCGTCCTGACCGACATCCGCGAAGGCGACGTCGGCGCGATCCTCGGCTGGGGTTTCGCGCCCTGGTCGGGCGGGCCCTTCGGCTGGCTCGACATCGTCGGCGCGGCCCGCGCGGTCGCGATCTGCGAGGCGCTGACCGGGCGGTTCGGGAAGCGGTTCGATGCGCCGAAGCTCCTCCGCGACGTGGCGGCGACGGGCCAGAGCTTCTACGGGCGCTTCGGCACGGCGGCAAAGGCCGCGTGACGGCAGCAGGGCAATCCGCCCGCCCGCCCGCGCCTCAGGCCATCTGCGCCTTACCCTGCCCCCGCATCGCGATCACCGTCCCCGCGGCCGCGATCAGGACCATCCCCGCCATCGCCGAGACACCCAGCGTCTCGCCCCAGATCACCCAGCCCCAGAACGCGCTTGCGGGCAGGATCACGTATTCGAACACCGCCACCCGTGTCGCCTCCGCGATCTGGTAGGCCCGGACGACCATGCCGACGCCGATCAGCGACAGGAGTGCCTGCATGAAGACCCAGAACATCGCCGTGGGCCCCGGCATGGCGAGCCCCTTCAGGACGAAGCTTGCCGGCCCCTCCGGCACCGCGGGCTCAACCGCCGCGATCACCGCGATCCCGATCAGCCCGAACACCCCGAGCGCCGTGAAGAACCCGGCCAGCAGCGTCTCGGCCGTCTCGCCCGCGCACCATTCCCGCGTCGCAAGGTTCCCCAGGGCATAGAGCGCGCCGGCGAGGACAGGGAGCGCCGCCACCGGCCCCGGCACCGACGCGCCCGCCCCGGGGCCGAGGACCAGCAGGACGCCCGCGAAGCCGAGGATCACCGCGATGATGCGGACCGGTCCGATCCGGTGCCCGAAGGCAAAGCGCGACAGGATCAGGACGAAGATCGGCGCGGTGAACAGCCCCGCCGCCACGACCGCGACGGGCAGGAACGCGAGGCAGCCGAAGTAGATGACCATCGCGGTGCCCTGGACGAGGCTCCGCGCCACCACGCCGGCCCAGCGCCGGGGCCGCAAGGACAGTCCGAAGAGCGGCACGGCAAGCATGAGCATCGGCAGCGCCATCGCGCTCCGCATCGCATGGAACTGCCAGAGGCCGATATCCCCCGCGATCACCCGCACGAAGTTGTCGGTGAAACCGATGGCCATCGCGTAGACGAGCACCAGCCCCGCCGCCCTCAGCGTCGGGCTGCCACTCTCGCGCGCCTCGATCTGCGTCTCCGGCGCGGTCATGCCCGTTCTCCCTCGCCCGTTCTCCCTCGGGCCGTGTCTACCGCGCCCGACCCGCGCCGGCGCGCCCGGATGCGACATGCGCCCGCGAACTCCGCCCCGCAGGCACTCCGGACGGCCGGCACGGAAGGAATCGGAGAATTTACCGACAGGCCGTTGATTTTGCTGGAATAAGGCAGTTTCCCGCGCGCCGGATCCCGCTGCCCTCGCCGCCGCCCTCGCCGCCGCCCTCGCCGCCGAGGGCCCCCTTCCCAACCCGGGGTCGGACCGCTATATGCGCCCCCCATGACCGACGCACCGCCCCTCCTCCGCCCCGACCTCGCCCGTGCTGTGGTGCCCGATCACCGCCGTGCCGGCCAGCCGACGATCGGGATGGTCAGCCTCGGCTGCCCCAAGGCGCTGGTGGACAGCGAGCGCATCCTCACGCGCCTGCGCGCCGAGGGATATGCCATCTCCCCCGACTACCAGGGCGCCGACGCGGTCATCGTGAACACCTGCGGCTTCCTTGACAGCGCCAAGGCCGAAAGCCTCGACGCGATCGGCGAGGCGCTCCGCGAGAACGGCAGGGTCATCGTCACCGGCTGCCTCGGGGCCGAACCCGACTACATCACCGGCGCGCACCCGAAGGTTCTTGCCGTGACGGGGCCCGAACAGTACGAGCAGGTCCTCGACGCCGTCCACGCGGCTGCGCCCCCGAAGCCCGACCCCTTCGTCGACCTCCTGCCTGCCACCGGCGTGAAGCTCACGCCCCGCCACTACAGCTACCTGAAGATCTCCGAGGGCTGCAACCACGCCTGCAGGTTCTGCATCATCCCCGACATGCGCGGCCGCCTCGTCAGCCGCCCCGCCCACGCCATCCTGCGCGAGGCCGAGAGGCTGGCCGAGGCGGGGGTGAAGGAGCTTCTCGTCATCAGCCAGGACACCTCGGCCTACGGGGTGGACCGCAGGCACGACACCCACCCGTGGAAGGGGGCGGAGGTCCGCTCGCACATCACCGACCTCGCCCGCGAACTGGGCAGGCTCGGCGCGGGGCGCGAGCTCTGGGTGCGGCTCCACTACGTCTATCCCTACCCCCATGTCCGCGACCTGATCCCGCTGATGGCCGAGGGGCTGATCCTTCCCTACCTCGACATCCCCTTCCAGCACGCCCACCCCGATACCCTGCGCCGCATGGCGCGCCCGGCCGCGGCGGCGAAGACGCTCGACGAAATCGCCGCCTGGCGCCGGGCCTGCCCGGACATCACGCTGCGGTCCACCTTCATCGTCGGCTACCCCGGCGAGACGGAAGAGGAGTTCCGGACCCTCCTGGACTGGCTCGACGCGGCGCAGCTCGACCGGGTCGGCTGCTTCCGCTACGAGAATGTCAGGGGCGCGCGGTCGAACGCGCTGCCGGACCATGTGCCGGACGAGGTCAAGGACGACCGCTGGCACCGCTTCATGGAAAGGGCGCAAGCCATCTCCGCGGCGAAGCTCGCCGCCAGGGTCGGCCGCAGCCTCGACGTGATCGTGGACGCGGTGGACGACGAAGGCGCCACCTGCCGCACCAGGGCGGACGCACCCGAGATCGACGGCAACCTCTTCATCGACGACGGCCACACGGGTCTGGCCCCGGGCGACATCGTGCGCGTCACGGTGGACGAGGCCGGCGACTACGACCTCTGGGGCCGCCTGGCGCGCTGACCCGGACCGGGGCCGCGGTCACCCAAGGGGCATTCGCACGGAAGAATTGCCCGCTTGGCCGTCTGGCCTGCAGTCTTGATACAGTCGCCCCCTCTGGAGAGCCGGCCCCGGACAGGCTAACCCACCCCCGGCGCGCCTGCTGAACGCGCAAGAAAAAACAGGGAGGGAAAGGGACATGAACGTATCGCGCCCATTCATGGTGATCGGCGGGCTCTATCTGCTTGTCGGCATCGGCATGGCGATGGGGGCGAGCGGCAGCGTGACGTTCGTGCCGCTCCATGCCCACATCAACCTTCTGGGCTTCGTGCTGATGACGCTCTTCGGGCTTGTCTACCATGTCTTTCCGGCGATGGCCGACAGCGTGCTGTCGAAGCTGCACTTCTGGATGCACCAGGTCGGCACGATCATCCTCGTCGTGATGCTGTACCTGTTTCTCTCCGGATGGATCGGCGAGGCCGGCATGGTGCCCCTCGCGCCGGCGGCCGAGGGGATCGTCTGGCTCGGCGTGCTCGTCTTCGTGGTGAACCTCTGGCAGAACACGACGAGCCGCATGGCGGCGTGATCCCGCGCGAAGGGGACGCGGCTGCCTGCCGCGTCCCGCCCCTCGTCCGCAGCCCTGTCCAGGCCCGGCTTGCGCGCCACCCGCCGCTCTGGCTTAAGACGGGCATGGCCAAGCTCCATTTCCACTACTCCACGATGAACGCGGGGAAATCGACCCTGCTGCTGCAAGCCGCCCACAACTACCGCGAAGGCGGCATGGAGACCTATCTTCTGACGGCGACCTTCGACGACCGCGCCGGCCGGGGCCGGATCGCCAGCCGCATCGGCATCGGGGCCGAGGCGGACACCTTCGGCGCGACGACCGATCTTTTCGACAGGATCCGCGCCCGCCTCGCCCGGGGCCCCTGCGCCTGTGTCTTCGTGGACGAGGCGCAGTGGCTGTCGCGCGGCCAGGTCTGGCAGCTTGCCCGCGCCGTGGACGACCTGAACGTGCCCGTCATGGCCTATGGCCTCCGCGTCGATTTCCGGGGCGAATTGTTCCCCGGTTCGGCCGCGCTTCTCGCCATCGCCGACGAGATGCGCGAGGTCCGCACGATCTGCCACTGCGGGCGCAAGGCCACGATGGTGATCCGCAAGGGGCCGGACGGCCGCGCGCTGACCGCAGGGCCGCAGGTGCAGGTGGGCGGCAACGAGACCTACCAGTCGCTCTGCCGCCGCCACTGGCGCGAGGCGACGGGCGACCACGCCCCCGGCCCCGGGCCGTGACGGCCAGCCGGTCCTTCCAGCTCTCCTCGATCTTCGCGGGCTACGGCGTCGCGGGCATCTTCTGGGGTGCCTACATCGCCTCGCTTCCGGCGCTGAAGGACATCTCGGGCCTCACCGACGCGGGCTTCGGTACGCTCATCACCGCGACCACCATCGGCGGCATCGTCGCGATGCAGGCGCTGGGGCGCGTCCTCCACAAGGTGCAGGCGGTGGCCATCCCCGGCTGCCTCGCCGCGATGGGGCTCTGCCAGCTTCTCTTCACCGTCGCCGGCGGCCCGGCGATGATTGGCGTCACGCTTCTGCTGATCGGCGCGGCCTCGGGCGGGCTCGACATCTCGCTCAACATGCGGGTTGCGCGGCTCGAGAGCGACTTCGGCGTACGCCTCTTCAACCGGGTCCATGCGCTCTTTCCCTTCTCGATGCTCGTGACCTCGGCCTCGGTCGGTCTCCTGCGCGAATACGGGGCGACCCCGGCGATGATCTTTCCCGTCGTGAGCCTCGCCTTCCTCGCGGCGGCCGCGATCGAACGGCGCGCCGGCCGGCATCAGAAGGCGGGCGAGGACCATCTGACCGGCGACCGCCAGCCCTGGACGGGCGTGCTGATCGTCCTCGGCATCCTCGCCGCGATGGGGGCGGTGATGGAGGGCGGCGCGTATTCCTGGTCGGCCATCTACATCGAGGACGGTCTCGGCGTCGGCCCCGCGATGGCCGGTTTCGGCGCAGCGGCGATCACGCTCGGCATGACCGGCGGGCGGCTTCTGGCGCACCGGATCGAGCACCGGATGCGCGACATGGTGATCGTTCGGACCTTCGCGCTGGCCGCGGTGCCCGCCTTCCTGCTGCTCGCCCTGGCGCCGCACCCGTATTTCGCGCTGATCGGCCTCTTCCTTGCGGGCGTCGGTGCGGGACCGGTCGAGCCTGCGGTGTTCCGGTCGGTGACGAAGCGGCACGACGAGGCGACACGCGGCCGCGCGCTCGCCCGGGCGACGGGGCTCGCCTATACCGGCTACCTGGCCAGTCCGCCGGTCTTCGGGCGGGTCATCGACCTTGCGGGATGGCCCGCGATGTGGTCGGCGCTGGCGGCGGTCGGGGTTGCGGTATCGCTCCTGACCCTGCGGGTGCCGCCGGCTCGGGGATGAGCGATACCGCCGCCACCCCGGATCAGAAGTTCGGCGCCGCCCAGAACTTGCCCGGCCAGGGCGCCTTCCCCATGTCGTCCACGGCCGCGATGAACAGGGTCCGCCCGTCCCCGGAGAAGCAGAAGTTCGGGCAGGCCTGCGCGCCGGGGACGACCAGCTTTCCGATCAGCCTGCCCGACAGGTCCACCTTCGCGATCGCGCCCTCGTTCGCAAGCCCGATGTAGATCATCCCGTCCGGCCCGAACTTCAGCCCGTCCGGGTTCGAGTCCCGCGCGAAGTCGGGGTCGTGGCCCAGCGTCTTCCACATCCTCCGCCGCACCAGACGGTGCCCCGGCTCGACATCGAAGGCCGAGATGCGGCCCAGGACGGATTCGTTGACCAGAAGCAGCGTCCCGTCCGGGGACAGCGTCAGCCCGTTCGCGACCTGCACCTGATCGCAGAGATGGGTGATCCGGCCCCCGGCAGACAGATGGAACACCCGCCCGTCGATCCGGTCGGGCGGATTCGTCCCCGAGCAGGTGAAATAGACGCCGCCCGCGCCATCGGGGGCCGAATCGTTCGGCCCCTCCAGCGCCACGCCCTCGTCGCTCCGCGAATGGATGGCGAGCGTCGTCCCGTCGCGCGACACGACCTCCATCTCGCCGGTGTCGAAGCAGGTGATGACGTAGCCGTCCCTGTAGCGGACGATGGCCGACGGCCCGGTCCCGGCGCGGTGCCACCAGCGGCGGTTTTCCTTGCCGTCCCACCAGGTGACGCAGTGGGCGCCGTATTCGACGAAGAGCACCCCCGTCCCATGCAGGGTCGGCCCCTCGGGGAACCAGCAGAGCGGGTTCAGGATCGTGGGGCGGTCGACCATCTCAGTTCACCGGGTTGGGCAGGGGCTTGCCGTCCGCGAATGCGATGAGGTTCGCGACGGCCATCATCCCCATGTTCTCGCGCACCTCCAGCGCCGCCGTCCCGAGATGGGGCAGCAGCGTCACGTTGTCGAGCGCCTTCAGCCGCTCCGGCACCGTCGGCTCGCGCTCGTAGACGTCGAGCCCCGCGCCGCCTATGCGCCGGCCCTCCAGCGCCTCGATCAGCGCCGCCTCCTCCACCGTGTCCCCCCGCGAGATGTTCACAAGGTGCGCGTGGGGCCGCATCGCGGCAAGCGCCGCCGCGTCGATGATATGCCGCGTCCCGGCCCCGCCGGGGACGGCGACGACCACCACGTCCGCGGCCGCCATCACCTCTCGCAGCGTCGGAAGCTGCCGCGCCGGAAGGCCGGGGTCGGGCACGGGGGAGCGGTTGAAGAACACGACCTCCATTCCGAAGCCGTGATGCGCGCGACGCGCGATGGCCTTGCCGATGCGCCCCATGCCGACGATCCCGATGGTCTTGCCGGTGACATGCAGCCCCAGCAACTGCGTCGGATGCCAGCCCTCCCACTTCCCCGCCCGGACCAGCCGCTCCCCTTCCGAGGCGCGGCGCGCGGACATGAGGACAAGCATCATCCCGATATCGGCCGTCGCGTCCGTGACGGCTCCGGGGGTGTTCGTGACGGCGATTCCGGCGGCGCGGGCGGCGGCGGCGTCGATGTGGTTGTAGCCCACGCCGAAGTTCGCGAGCAGCTTGGCGCGGGGCGAGGGCACGGCGTCGAAGATATCGGCGCGGTAGAGATCGCCCAGTGTCGGCAGCACCGCATCGAAATCGCGGAGCGAAGCCACCGTCTCGTCGCGGGACATCGGATCGGTCCGGTCGCGGAAGGTCACGCGGAACCGGGCCGTCGCGGTCGCGATGACGCTGTCCGGCAGCCGCCGGGTGATCAGGACGTCCATCAGTAGAGCCTCCCCCCGAGCGGCACGTCCTGATCCGGGACGACCAGCACCACCTCGCCGTCCGCGTCGGGAACCCCGAGCGTCAGGACCTCGGACCGCACCGGCCCGATCTGCCGGGGCGGAAAGTTCACGACGGCGAGGACGCGGCGCCCTATCAGGGTTTCGGGCGTGTAGTGGCGGGTGATCTGGGCCGAGGATTTCCTCTCGCCCAGTTCGGGGCCGAAATCGATCCAGAGCTTGAAGGCGGGCTTCCGCGCCCCGGGGAAGGGTTCGGCGCGGGTGACCCGGCCGACGCGGATATCGACCTTCGCAAAGTCGTCATGGGTGATCGTCATGCCGTCGTCAGCCCTTGCCCAGTTCCCGGCCGCGGTCTGCCGCTGCCTTCACGGCCCGCTTCAGAAGTGCCGGAAAGCCCGTGGCCTCGTCCATCAGAACGCCGAGCGCGGCCGCCGTCGTCCCGCCCGGGGACGTCACGTTGACGCGCAGTTGCGACGGCGCCTCTTCGGACGCCTCGGCAAGCGCCCCCGCCCCCGTCACCGTCGCCTTGGCGAGCGTCATAGCGAGACCGGGCGAGAGCCCTTCCGCAACGCCTGCGGCGGCGAGAGACTCGATGAGGAGAAAGACATAGGCCGGGCCGGAACCGCTGACCGCCGTCACCGCGTCCATCTGGTGCTCGCCCTCAAGCCGCACCACCTGCCCGACGGCGGACAACAGCGCCTCGGCCGCGGCCATATGCGCCTCGGTCGCCGAGGCGTTCCGGCAGATGGCGGTGATTCCCTTCGCGATGGCGGCCGGCGTGTTCGGCATGGCGCGCACGATGGGAGTGCGGGTCCCGAAGACGCCTTCATAGGCGGCGATCGTGGTGCCCGCCGCAACGGTCAGAACCAGCGTGCGTCCGCCGCCCATCGCCTGCACCGAAGGCAGGGCGGACCCCATCATCTGCGGCTTCACCGCAATGAGGACGACGGCGGGATCGGACGGCAACGCCGCGTTGAGGTGCACGCCCGTGGCCTTCAGCCAGCCGGAGGGGTTGGGTTCGATGACCCAGACCGACGAGGGCGCAAGGCCGCCCCCGAGCCAGCCGGCGAGCAGGGCCGAGCCCATCCTGCCGCATCCGAGAAGAACGAGCCCGCGCCCGTCCAGCCCCTTGATTTCCATGACCTGCCCCCTGATCCGGAGGCCGAGACTATGCGCGCCCGTAGGCCTCGGCAATGGCGACGTCCATCGCCCGTTCCGGGCTGTGGTCGCCCCAGGCGACAAGCTGGAAGGCGGGGTAGAACCGTTCGGCGGAGATCACGGCCTGACCGATCAGCCGGTCGATCTGCTCGGGTGTCGCGATCTGACCGCCGGCAAGGACGAGGCCGTAGCGCCAGACCATCAGGCGCTGTTCCTTCCAGAAGGTGAAGGCGCCCGCCCAGACCGTGTCGTTCGTGCGGTTCAGGCATTCGTAAAGGGCCGGGAGCTTTTGTTCCGGCGGGTCCATTTCGAACGTGCAGATGAGGCGCAGCGTCTCGTCCCTGCCCGACCAGGCGAGCGTGATCGAGTAGGTGCGCCATTGCCCCTCGACCGCCATGGCGATCTGGTCGTCGGTCACACGGTCGAAATCCCAGTCGTTATGCTCTGCCAGCGACTCGACGATGTCGATCGGATGGAGATCGTCTGTGACGAAATGCTCGGAGAACGCCATGCCCAGCCTCTGTTTATTGGCTTCCGATGGGACGATCCCACCAAAAGCTGGGTGTTCCGACAAGCGGCAGCGCCAGTTCGCTGTCGCCTTTACAAGATATGGTGGTCCAACCGCCAAATCCTGTAAAGGAGTTTTTTCCCCGACGGCCGGTCGCGGACCGCGCTGTCCATCCGCGGGCCGGCCGGGGGAGCGGTGCGGCACGCCTCACAAGCCCGCTGTGCATCCGCGGCCGCTTGCATTACCGTGTCCGGTATGAAGAAGGAGTTCAGGGATTGGCTGACCGGGTAATCCGTTCCTATGTCGAGGGCCTGCGCGACCGCAGCCTTCCCAATGGCGTCATGGATCGCGCCAGGCTTCGCGTGGTCGGGCAGGATCCCCTTCCCGCGGGCGCGACCGCGGACGAGCGTGTCGTGAAGCTCACCGGCAACGTGGCGCTCGAGAACTGGGATATCGGCAGCCGCGGCATCGTGGTCTATGGCAAGGTCCGCCTGTTCAACGTGCTGTCGCAGAACGTGGCCGGCCAGAAAGCTGGCGGACCGCTCTACGGGATCGAGGTCTATCCGGACGGCGAGATCGAATGGGCCGAGCAGGTGGAGATCTCCGGCACCTTCGGAAGGAAGGAGACCCCGCCGTCGGTGCTGAACAGCCGGTCAGAGGGCAGCGGGGCGGGATACCGGGCCGGACGCGTCAGGATGGTGCGCCGGTCCCGCTTCGAGGGGTTCGGCCAAGATCACTTCAAGCTGCACGGCGTGAAGGGCGGCACCGAGGTGATCGAGGAGAACTATTTCGGCCCGCAGTGGGGCCTGAACGGAACCAAGCCGCATGCCGATACCTTCACGACCGTGGCCGCAATGGGCCAGCTGGTGATCCGGCGGAACCTCGTCGACTGGAACGACAAGGGCAATCCGATCGGGGTCAACAACTACTTCCGGCTGGTGCGGAACAACGGCACCGACAGGCCCGTCCAGAACCTGCTCATCACCGAAAACGTCTGCTATCACGGCCCCTTCAAGTCGTTCCCCATGCAGGCGGCGGATGGCGGCAGGCCCAACTATGACGGGCCGATCGAGATCGTGGGCAACTGGCTCGGCGCGAATGCGGCCGGTCGCTACTTCCACCCCTCGACGAACGGGCTCATCGCGCGCTGGGCCGGAAATTCCGACCTTGCGACCGGCCGCGACGTCCCCGCACCGCAGGGCGCACGCACGATCTGACCAGTACCCCCGCTGCAGGCAGGCGGAACCGGCGCGGGGCCGGTCAGGAACGGGACGCGAGCGCCGCCTCCAGGCGCTCGATCCGGGCCCGGAGTTCGTCGTTCTCGGTCCGCGCGGCCAGCGCCATGGCACGGACAGCGTCGAATTCCTCGCGGGTCACGAGATCGCGGTCGGCAAGCCAGCGGTCGATCCAGCCCCGCATGGCCGTCTCGGCCTCGGCCCGTGCCCCCTGCGCGACGCCCATGGCACCCGTCATGAGTCTGGACAGGTCATCGAAGATACGGCTCGAGGTCTGCATGGCTCCACTCCCGCAGTGCTGACCGTCTATATGGTCCGCGGGCCCGGCGAGGGCAAGCGGTCCGATCCGGTTGACTTGGCGGCCCAAGACTGCTCATAGGGGGCGCGGAGGACCCGTCATGATCGCAGCTCTGCCCTTCCCGAACATCGGACCCAATATCTTCACGATCAGTCTTTTCGGGGCCGAATTCAGCCTCAGATGGTATGCGCTTGCCTACATCGTGGGCCTGCTCGTGGGGTGGCGCATCATGGTGGCGCTGATGCGCCGGCCCAATCTCTGGCCCGGTGGCACCGCACCGATGCGCCCCGAGCAGGTCGAGGACCTGCTGACGGCCGTCATCCTCGGTGTCGTCATCGGCGGAAGGCTCGGATACGTGCTGATCTACGAGCCGGCCCAGTACCTGTCCCGACCGCTCGACATCCTGAAGGTGTGGGAAGGCGGCATGTCGTTCCACGGCGGCTTCATCGGCGTGGTGATCGCCGGGCTGTGGTTCTGCCGCCGCCACGGCATCCCGATCGCCCAGACGGCGGATGCGTTCAGCCTTGCCGTGCCGCCCGGGCTCTTCCTCGGCCGGATCGCGAACTTCATCAACGGCGAGCTCTGGGGGCGTCCGACAAACATGCCCTGGGGGGTGATCTTTCCCGGTGCGGCCGCGCAGGACTGCCCGGGGGTGGAGCCCGGCCTCTGCGCGCGTCATCCGAGCCAGCTCTACGAGGCGGGGCTCGAGGGCCTTGTCCTGGGTCTTCTGCTCTGGATCCTCATGCGCAACGGCTCGCTGCGGGCGCCGGGACGGACGGTCGGAGTGTTTCTTGCCGGATACGGTCTGTCGCGGATCTTCGTCGAGCTGTTCCGTCAGGCCGACGCGCAGTTCATCACGCCCGACAATCCCTTCGGCTATATCATCGGCGGGGCGCAGTGGGGGCTGAGCATGGGCCAGACCCTGTCGGTTCCGATGGTGCTGGTCGGAATCTGGCTCGTGGCGCGGTCAAGGCGGCAGGTGTGAGCGAAGGCCCGACGCCGCTCGGGCGCCTTCTCTCGGCCCGGATCGCGGCGACAGGACCGATCCCCCTCCACGACTACATGGCCGAGTGCCTGATGCATCCGAAGCACGGGTATTACGCGACGCGCGACCCGTTCGGCGCCGCGGGCGACTTCACGACCGCGCCCGAGATTTCCCAGATGTTCGGCGAGCTGCTCGGCCTCTGCCTGGCGCAGGCTTGGATCGATCAGGGCAGGCCGGGCCGGATCGCGCTCGCCGAGCTGGGACCGGGCCGCGGCACGCTGATGTCGGACATGCTGAGGGCGATGGCCTCGGTTCCCGGACTGACCGGAGCGGCGGAAGTGCATCTGGTCGAGGCATCCCCCACCCTGCGCGCCCGGCAGGCCGCAGCGCTCGAAGGGGTCCGGCCGACCTGGCACGACAGCGCCGACACCCTGCCCGGCCTGCCGCTCTTTGCGGTGGCAAACGAGTTCTTCGACGCACTCCCCATCCGGCAGTTCCTGCGCCGCGGGGAGGGGTGGTCCGAGGTGCAGATCGGCCTCGGGTCCGCGGGGCTGGTGCGGGGCCGGTCGCCGCCGGTGCGTCTGGCGGACCTGGACCACCGCCTTTCCGACACCGCCGAGGGGGACGTGGTCGAGGTCTGCCCGGCCCTCGCGCCGATCGCCGGGGGCATCGCGCGCCGGGTCGCCCGGTACGGCGGCGCGGCGCTGGTCGTGGATTACGGGGCCTGGCGATCGCTCGGCGACACGCTCCAGGCCGTCAGGGGGCACCGCCCGACCGACCCTCTGTCGGCGCCGGGCGAAGCGGACCTGACCGCGCATGTCGATTTCGAGGCCCTGTCGGCGGCATTTTCGGGGGCCGGCGCTCAGGTAACCGGGCCGGTGCCGCAAGGCCGGCTGCTGGACCGTCTCGGCATCTTTCGGCGCGCCGAACGGCTGGCGCGGGGCCTGGCCGGGACCGCGCTCGAAACCCATCGCGCCGCGGTTCGGCGCTTGACCGATCCGCTCGAAATGGGCGACCTATTCAAGGTGATTGCCTGCCATCCGCACCTGGCACCGCCCCCACCCGGGTTCGAGACGTGATGCCCACGACACTGGAATTCTTCACGAACGACTCCCTCGCCCCGTTCCGCCATGGCTTCTTCACGCGCAGGGGCGGCGCCTCTTCGGGCATCTTCTCCGGCCTCAATTGCGGCCTGGGGTCCTCGGACCAGACCGAGGCGGTGCAGATGAACCGCGACCGGGTCGCGGCGGCGCTGGGCGTCGCCCCGTCGAACCTCGCGGCCGTCCACCAGGTCCATTCGGCCGATGTCGTGACCGTCACCGAGCCGCCCGCGCGCGGCCTGCGCGCGGACGCGATGGTGACGAGGACCCCGGGCATCGCGCTGACCGTCCTGACCGCCGATTGCCAGCCCGTGCTGTTCGCCGATGCGGCGGCCGGGGTGATCGGCGCGGCCCATGCCGGGTGGCGCGGCGCCCTGTCTGGCGTTCTGGAAAGGACGATCGAGGCGATGGAGGCGCTCGGGGCGGCGCGGTCCCGTGTCGCTGCCGTGATCGGCCCGACGATCAGCCAGACGGCCTACGAGGTCGGGCCGGAGATGCGGGAGACCTTCCTCGCCGGAGACCGCGGGGCCGCGCGATTCTTTGCCCCGGGGCGCGGCGACCGGCTGCATTTCGATCTTCCGGGCTTCGGACTGAGCCGGCTGCGGGCCGCGGGTGTGGGCCGCGCGGAATGGACCGGCCACTGCACCTACGCCGATCCCGCCCGCTTCTTTTCCTATCGCCGAAGCACGCACGCGCGCGAGGCCGACTACGGACGGCTGATGTCGGCCATCGTCATCTGACCCGGCTGTCTGCCGCAATTGTGCCAAATTCGCTGAAATGCCGCCTTCAGGCGCCTAATGTTTCCATTCAGGAAAACAGGTGGTTAGCACGCCCCGGTGCGCTGCGGCTTTCGCGCAGGACCGGCCGGCGCCGCGGCGATGCCGGCCTTAACCATGCCCGAATGCGGATGGACACTCTCCATGACCCCGGTGGACCGGGTGCGACGGTGGAACACCACCGCGCGTTTCCGCGAGGCAAGGAGAGCACGGAGATGACACCGAAGAAACGCTGGATCGAGGCGATCCTGGCCGAAAGCGCGAAGCCCGGGGTGGTTCTGCCGTGGTCGCGGACGGCGAAGGCCGGACGCGCCCTGACCGAACAGGCCGACGGGGATTCCCTTCCGCGTGACCGCACGGCGGCTGCCGCCTCCTGACCGGTGCAGGGGCGGCCCGCGCTCCGGCACCGGGGCGAAACCGGGGCGACGAATCGTCGCCGCCAAGCCCGCGTCCCGCCCCGGTGGACAGTCGCCCCGGCTGCCGCCGCATTGGGACAGCCAGGGTGGTGAATCTTCGCGCCGCTTTGACAAGGCCGTCCGGGTCAGGCATCTGTTCACGCACTGAGACGGTGGGGGCCGTTCTAGTGTTACGAGTTCGGAAGGTTCCCCAATGTCGTACTACCCGATACCGGCACCCGGTACATCGCCTGCATTCGTCCGCGGACGGGTCAGCCTTCCGTCGCGGCCGGTTTCCCCCGACCAGCACCTCCGCCGCCCCGTCGTCCTTACCCGGCGATACGAGATACGCTGGCTCGACGCCCGCGGAGAGGCGCAATCGACGACGCGGCTCGCCCCCGCCGTCGCACCGTTCGAGGAGGCGGTTTCCGCCTTTGCACGCGGAACGCTGATCCAGACCGAGGGCGGACTTGTCGCCGTGGAGGACCTGGAACCGGGGACACGTCTTCCGGTTGCCGAAGGGGGAACCGAGACGCTCGTCTGGACCGGGTCGATGACCGTCTATCCGTCCCGCGTTCTGCCCGAGGTCGAACCGGTGACCCTGACGCGCGTGACGGCCGATGCCTTCGGACTTGGCCGCCCCATGCCCGACCTCGTGCTCGGTCCGCGCGCCCGCATCCTGCTGCGCGACCCGCGCGTCCGCGCCATCACCGGGTCCGAGGCCGCCTACGCCCCCGCCCGCGCCTTCCGCGACGGCGAAACGGCCGTGACCGTCGCACCGATGGCACCGATCTCGGTCTACCACATCGCGCTGCGCCGCCAGGGCACGATCCGGGCGGCGGGGCTCGAGGTCGAAAGCTACCATCCGGGCGCGGGCTTCGGCGAGACGATCGATCCGCAGATGGGCGGCCTGTTCCTCTCGCTGTTCCCGCAGGTGACCTCGTTCGACGATTTCGGCCCCGAGGCGCATCCGCGGCTCACGTTCGACCAGACGGAAGAGATGCTCGCTTCGTAAGGGGCCGCCTCGCGCGCGCGGCCTGCTGGATTTGCAGCTACCGGGCCGCGCGCGCCTCGACCACATCGAACGGCACGCCCGGTTCGTCCTTCGCGCCGCGGATGACAAGGCTCGTCTTCACGCTCGCCACGCTCGGTGCGCGTAAGAGTTCCTCGGTCAGGAAGTTCTGGAAGGTGGACAGGTCGGGCGAGACGCATTTCAGGATGAAGTCGATCTCGCCGTTCAGCATGTGGCATTCGCGGACAAGCGGCCAGGCCCGGCAGCGGTTCTCGAAGGCCGACAGGTCCGCCTCGGCCTGGCTGTTCAGGCCGACCATCGCGAAGACCTGAACCTCGAACCCGAGCTCGCGCGGATTGACATCGGCGTGGTAGCCGCGGATATAGCCCGCCTCTTCCAGCGTGCGGACGCGGCGCAGGCAGGGGGGTGCCGAAATCCCGACCCGCCGGGCCAGTTCGACGTTCGTCATCCGCCCGTCGGCCTGAAGCTCGGCCAGGATCTGCCGGTCGATGTCGTCGAGCTTGTGCACTGCCATGTCAGGGTTCCCTTGCGCGAACGGGATGCCACAAGAAAGAAAATTGCGCAATAGCGCAACTTTCGTGCTTGCCGGTCCCGGAAGAGCGCGCATCTGCGCCGATCCCCGACGGGAATGCAAGGCCGGACGGGCGCAATTGCGCCTTCACCCCGCGCCGCACTGCGCCTATATCGGGTCTCCAGTTGCGGGGACGAGCCAGGGCAGCCGGGGGGCAGCCGGGGGGCAGACTGTGGGGACGGGCATGGGCGAGACACGCCACACGAGGGTTCTGATCATCGGCTCCGGCCCGGCCGGTTATACGGCGGCGGTCTACTCTGCCCGCGCGATGCTGAGCCCGATCCTGATCCAGGGCATCCAGCCCGGCGGCCAGCTCACCATCACCACCGAGGTCGAGAACTGGCCCGGCGACACCCATGTCATGGGCCCGGACCTGATGGTGCGGATGGAGGAGCACGCCCGCGCGATGGGGGCCGAGATCATCCCGGACCATATCCAGACGCTCGACCTGAAGCGCCGTCCCTTCATGGCCCATGGCGACAGCGGCACGACCTACACCGCCGATGCGGTCATTCTGGCGACTGGCGCACAGGCGAAGTGGCTGGGGCTGCCGTCGGAACAGAAGTTCAAGGGCTTCGGCGTCTCGGCCTGTGCCACCTGCGACGGGTTCTTCTTCCGCGGCAAGGAAGTGGTGGTGATCGGCGGCGGCAACACCGCCGTGGAAGAGGCGCTGTTCCTGACGAATTTTGCGTCGAAAGTCACCGTGATCCACCGCCGCGACAGCTTCCGCGCCGAGAAGATCCTGCAGAACCGCCTGCTCAAGCATCCCAAGATCAACGTGCTCTGGAACCATACGGTCGAGGAGATCCTCGGCACCGAGGGGCCGCTCGGCGTGACCGGGGTGCGGGTCCACAATGTCATGACCGGCGAAACCTCGGTCATTCCCTGCGAAGGCTTCTTCGTCGCCATCGGCCATGCCCCGGCCTCCGAACTGGTCAAGGACCAGCTCGACCTGCACAACGGCGGCTATGTGAAGGTGAAGCCCGGCACCTCTGAGACCTCGATCCCCGGCGTCTTTGCGGCCGGAGACCTGACCGACCACATCTACCGCCAGGCCGTCACCAGCGCGGGCATGGGCTGCATGGCGGCGCTCGACGCCGAGGAATGGCTGGCGGCCGAGGCGCCCCCGGCGGCCAGGGCGGCCGAGTAGGAACGGGCGTTTCCGGCGTGCGGCGACAATCGGCACGATCGACCGGGATTGCGACCGATCCGGCGCGCGGCTGGACTTTTTTTCCGCGCGCCGCCGGCACCGTGTTGAGATTCCCCCGCATTTGGGTCTAAAGCCGCGCGCGTCGGCACCCCTGCCGCCAGTTCGTGAAGGTCTTCCGCACTCATGGCCCAGAGCAATCTCGTCCCGATCCCCGAACTCTATGTTTCCCACGATTCGGCGCAGAAGCTGAAACTGGAGGCAGGCAACCTGCCGTCCTGGGATCTGACGCCGCGGCAGATCTGCGACCTCGAACTCCTCATGAACGGCGGGTTCTTCCCGCTGAAGGGCTTTCTGAGCGAGGCGGACTACGACGGCGTCGTCAGGGACATGCGGCTCGCCGACGGCACGCTCTGGCCGATGCCGGTGACGCTCGACGTCTCTGAATCCTTCGCCGAGAAGGTCGAACCCGGCCGGGACATCGCGCTCCGCGACCAGGAAGGCGTGATCCTCGCCATCCTGTCGGTCACCGACAAGTGGACGCCCGACAAGGCGAGGGAAGCCGAAGGGGTGTTCGGGGCGAACGACCTCGCCCACCCGACCGTCAACTACCTCCACCATACGGCCGGGAAGGTCTATCTGGGCGGCCCGGTGACGGGCATCCAGCCGCCCGTGCACTACGACTTCAGGGCCCGCCGGGACACGCCGAACGAACTGCGCGCGCTCTTCCGCAAGCTCGGCTGGACGCGCGTCGTCGCGTTCCAGACGCGCAACCCCCTTCACCGCGCGCACCAGGAACTGACCTTCCGTGCCGCGCGCGAGGCGCAGGCGAACCTGCTCATCCACCCCGTCGTCGGGATGACGAAGCCGGGCGACGTCGATCATTTCACCCGCGTCCGCTGCTACGAGGCGGTGCTCGACAAATACCCGGCCTCGACCACGCACCTGTCGCTTCTGAACCTCGCGATGCGCATGGGCGGCCCGCGCGAGGCGCTCTGGCACGCGATCATCCGCAGGAACCACGGGCTGACGCATTTCATCGTCGGGCGCGACCATGCCGGCCCCGGCAAGAACAGCCAGGGCAAGGATTTCTACGGCCCCTATGACGCGCAGGACCTGGTCGCCAGGCACCAAGGTGAAATCGGCATCGAGATGGTCGATTTCAAGCAGATGGTCTACGTCCAGGAAAAGGCCCAGTATTTCCCCGTCAACGAGGTGCCGGAGGGCACCACCGTCCTCGACATCTCGGGCACCGAACTCCGCCGCCGCCTGCGCGAAGGGCTCGACATCCCCGACTGGTTCAGCTTCCCCGAGGTCGTGGCCGAACTCCGCCGCACCTCGCCCCCGCGCGCCATGCAGGGCTTCACGGTGTTCTTCACCGGCCTCTCGGGCTCGGGCAAGTCCACCATCGCCAACGCGCTGATGGTCAAGCTGATGGAGATGGGCGGCCGCCCCGTGACGCTCTTGGACGGCGACGTGGTGCGCAAGCACCTGTCGTCGGAACTCGGGTTCAGCAAGGAACACCGCGACATCAACATCAAGCGCATCGGCTATGTCGCCTCCGAGATCACCAAGAACGGCGGCATCGCCATCTGCGCGCCGATCGCGCCCTACACCGCGACCCGCCGCGCGGTGCGCGAGATGATCGAGGCCTACGGCGCCTTCGTGGAAGTCCACGTGGCGACCAGCATCGAGGAATGCGAACGCCGCGACCGCAAGGGGCTCTACAAGCTCGCGCGCGAGGGCAAGATCAAGGAATTCACCGGCATCTCGGACCCCTACGAGGTTCCCGAGAAGCCCGAACTCCGCGTCGAGACGGAAGGCACCGACGTGGACGGCTGCGCCCACCAGGTGATCCTGAAGCTCGAAGGCATGGGGCTGATCAAGGCGTGACCGCCGCCCCGGCGGCCGATCCCCGTTTCACGGCTCTGCTGTCCCGCACGCTGCTTTCACTGCTTTCGGCGAGAACGGGCAGAACCGGCATGGCCGGAGGGCGGCAGCAGAAAGCCGCCCCCGACCGGGACGGCTGTGAGTGAAGCTGCGACGGTGAGCAGCAATGCAGGCGTCAGTGGACGTTGACCGGCTCCATGTCGTTCTGCCGGGCCAGGAAGAATGCCGTCCTGCGGTCCGCGACCAGCGCGATGCGCTCGCCGTCGCTGGCGTCATGCAGCGCGTAGACGGTTTCGCGCCCGCCCGCCTGGGCCCGCACCTCGGCAGGAAGGTCCGTCACCGACACGGGCCTGACATAGACGATCCGGTCGCCCGCGACGTCCGGAAGATCGAATTTCGTGTTCATCTGCTCGCCCCTTCATCTTTTCGATATGCGGATCGTCTGCACCACCGGCTCCGGCACCGACCGCTTCAGGTCGATGTGCAGAAGGCCGTTCTCCATCGTCGCGGCGGCGACCTCCATCCCCTCGGCGAGCACGAAGGACCGCTGGAACGCACGCGCCGCGATGCCGCGGTGCAGGAAGATGCGGCCCTCGGCATCGTCGGACTGGCGCCCGCGGATCACGAGCTGGCGGTCCTCGACGGTGATCGAGATATCCTCGTCGCGGAACCCGGCGACGGCCAGCGTGATGCGAAAGCCGTGTTCGGAGGATTGCTCGATGTTGAAGGGAGGATAGCCCTCGGCTCCGGCCTTGGCGGTGCGCTCGACCAGGCGTTCGAGCTGGTCGAAGCCCAAGAGGAAGGGGTGGGCACCCAGGGTCAGTTTCGTCATCTCGGGCAAGTCCTCGGCTTCAAGCGACGTTGCATGTGCGGCCCCGAACCGGCGGCCTCTACGGCGCAGATATGGGTGGTGCCGGACATCTCGGCAAGGGGGGCCGGGGGGAAGCCCGCCGCGGGCTGCAGCTTTCCCGCCGGCACCCCGCGCTTGCCCGGAAGCGGGTCGAATCACTATACTCGTCCGGACAGCGAGGCGACTCGGTCGGCTGGACAGGCAAGGCGGATGAACGCCCATAGCGAAATGGATACCGAGGAGATCTGGCGGGTACGGCTGGCCGTGCTGCAACGCGAGCACCGCGATCTCGACGAGGCGATCCACGCGCTCGAATCCACCGGGCGTGGCGACCAGCTCACGCTCCGCCGGCTCAAGAAGCAGAAGCTTCAGCTGAAGGACCAGATCGCCCGCATCGAGGACATACTGACCCCCGACATCATCGCGTGACACCAGGCTTGCGGCGGTTGCAGCGCTGCAGGCGGCCCTTATAGTGCGCGCTCTGCGGGCTGGAAGGGAATGCGGGGAATGGGCGTATCGGTTGGCATCGTGATGGGGTCGCAGTCCGACTGGCCCACGATGAAGGCGGCGGCAGAGATGCTCGACGAACTCGGGATCGCGCACGAAGCCCGGATCGTCTCGGCGCACCGCACCCCAGACCGTCTGTGGGAATACGGCAGGACCGCCGCCGAGCGCGGGCTGAAGGTCATCATCGCGGGCGCCGGCGGGGCGGCACACCTGCCCGGCATGATGGCATCGAAGACGCGCCTTCCGGTGATCGGCGTGCCGGTTCGGACGCACGCCCTGTCGGGTCTGGACAGCCTCTATTCGATCGTCCAGATGCCCCGCGGCTATCCGGTCGCCACCATGGCGATCGGGGGGGCCGCCAATGCCGGGCTGATGGCGGCGGCGATCCTTGCCCTGTCCGATACGGCGCTCGCCGACCGCCTCGATGCCTGGCGCGCCGCACTTTCCGGGTCGGTCGCCGACGAGCCAGAGGATGGATGACCCCCGCGCCCTGCCCGCGGGCAGCACCATCGGCATCCTTGGCGGTGGTCAGCTCGGCCGGATGCTGTCGGTCGCGGCCGCACGGCTGGGATATGTCACGCACATCTACGAACCGGCCCCCGAGCCACCCGCCGGGCAGGTCGCGCACCGGGTCACGACCGCGGCTTACGACGACCACGCCGCCCTCTCGGCCTTCGCCGGTTCGGTTGATGTCGTCACCTACGAGTTCGAGAACGTCCCCGCCGCGAGCCTCGACCGGATCGAAAGCCTGCGTCCGATCCGTCCGGACCGCCGCGCGCTCGAAGTCAGCCAGGACCGGGTGGCAGAGAAGTCGTTCCTGAACGTCCTCGGGCTTGCGACCGCGCCCTGGGCGCGGGTGGACAGCCAGGGCGACCTGGCCGCCGCACTCGCGACCGTGGGCACGCCATCGATCCTGAAGACGACGCGGCTCGGATACGACGGCAAGGGGCAGGCCCGGATCACCAGCCCCGACGCCGCCGCCGCGGCCTTCGCCGCGCTGGCGGGGGTGCCGGCGGTCCTGGAGGGATTCGTGCCGTTCACGCGCGAGGTGTCGGTCATCGCGGCGCGCGGACTTGACGGGTCGGTGGCCGCCTTCGATCCGGGCGAGAACGTGCACGAGGCGGGAATCCTCCGGACAACGACGGTTCCCGCACGCCTGTCCGCGGCCCAGCGGAGCGATGCGGTGCTCATCGCCGCACGCATCCTCAATGCCCTCGACTACGTGGGCGTCCTCGGCGTCGAGATCTTCGTGACGCCGGACCGGCTTCTGGTGAACGAGATCGCGCCCCGCGTCCACAACTCGGGCCACTGGACGCAGAACGGCTCTGCGGTGGACCAGTTCGAGCAGCACATCCGTGCGATCACGGGCTGGCCGCTCGGCGACGGGTCGCGGCATTCCGACGTGACCATGGAGAACCTGATCGGCGACGACATCCTGAAGGTTCCGGCCATCGCCCGCGAAGGCGGGGCGGCGATCCATCTCTACGGCAAGTCGGAGGCCCGGGCCGGCCGCAAGATGGGGCATGTGAACCGGGTGCGGCCGCTCCGGTAAGCGGAAGGGCTCGTATGCCCGGCTTGCGGCGGATCGGCTGCATCTGGCAGCATGGGGCATGATGAAACCCCGCCTTCCACGCCTCTCCGCCCGCGCGATCGTCGTCCGCGACGGGAGGCTTCTCTTGGTGAATGCCTATCCGGGGGGCGTCTCGGACCTCTGGTGCGCGCCGGGCGGCGGCATCCACGCGGGCACCTCCATCCCCGAGAACCTCATCCGCGAGGTTCACGAGGAAACCGGCCTTGCCGTGCGGGTCGGGGCGCTCGCGCTGGTCAGCGAGTTTCACGACCCGCAGTCGGGCTTTCACCAGGTGGAGCTGTTCTTCCGCTGCGAGGTTGCCGGCGGCGCACTGGACGATGCCTGGGCCGATCCGGAAAGGGTGGTGACGGACCGGCGCTTCTTCTCGCCGGCCGAACTGGGCCGCATCCGGCTCAAGCCGGACAGCCTGCCGGGTGTCGCCTTTGCCGGGCCCGGTCCCGCGGTCTACGACCCGCTCGAGGAGATCGTCGGATGAGCCGCGCCTTCGTCAAGGAGGACGGACCGGACAACGAGCCGCTTCCGGACCTGCCGGTCAGCCCCTATCCGAACTACGTCACCCCCGCCGGGCTTCGCGCCCTGCGGCGGGCGCTTGCCGAGCGGCAGGACGACCTGGCGCGGCTGAAGGCGCGGGCCGACCGGCTGGACCGGATGCCCGAGAAGGCGGCCGAGCGCGACATCCGCTACCTCGAGGCCCGGCTTCGGTCGGCCATCCCGGTGACGCCGCCCGAGGCGCCGCAAGAGGTGGCCTTCGCCACCCGCGTCACCGTCACCGGCGAGGACGGGGCCGCGACGGCCTACACCATAGTGGGCGAGGACGAGGCCGACCCCGCGCGGGGTCTGATCGCCCCCCACTCGCCCCTTGCGCGGGCGCTCCTCGGAGCGCGGGTCGGGGAGGCGGTCGAGTGGCAGAGGCCCGGGGGAACGGTGCGGCTGGACGTCGCGGCCATCGCTCCGGCCGGCTGACCGGGCACAGGCGGCGTCCCCTCCGGCCGGCGGGGCCGCGTTGCGAAAAGGGGCGCCGTCGCCGGCGCCCCTCGGCAGTTCCGCTTGAACGGCTGGATCAGAAGTCCATCCCGCCGCCCATGCCGCCGCCGCCGCCCGGCATCGCCGGGGTGTTGTCCTTGGGCTTCTCGGCCACCATCGCTTCGGTGGTGATGAGAAGGCCCGCGACCGAGGCCGCATCCTCAAGCGCGGTGCGCACGACCTTGGCCGGATCGATGACGCCGAACTTGAACATGTCGCCGTATTCTTCGGTCTGGGCGTTGAAGCCGAAGTTCTTGTCCTTCGACTCCTTCACCTTGCCCGCGACGACCGATCCGTCCACGCCCGCGTTCTGGGCGATCTGGCGCAGCGGCGCCTCGAGCGCGCGGCGGATGATCGCGATGCCGGCGTCCTGGTCGCTGTTCTGGCCCTTGAGGCCGTCGAGCTTCCTCGACGCCTGGATGAGCGCCACGCCGCCGCCGGCGACGATGCCTTCCTGAACGGCCGCACGGGTCGCATTCAGCGCGTCGTCAACACGATCCTTGCGCTCCTTCACCTCGACTTCCGTCATGCCGCCGACGCGGATCACGGCAACGCCGCCGGCGAGCTTCGCAACCCGCTCCTGGAGCTTCTCCTTGTCGTAGTCGGAGGTCGTCTCTTCGATCTGGGTACGGATCTGCTCGACCCGCGCCTTGATCTCCTTCTTGTCGCCATGACCGTCAACGATGGTCGTGTTGTCCTTGTTGATCGAGATCTTGCGGGCGCGGCCGAGCATGTTCAGCCCGACGTTCTCGAGCTTCATGCCGAGGTCTTCCGAGATCACCTGGCCGCCGGTCAGGATCGCGATGTCCTGCAGCATCGCCTTCCTGCGGTCGCCGAAGCCCGGAGCCTTCACGGCGGCGATCTTCAGGCCGCCGCGCAGCTTGTTGACGACGAGCGTGGCGAGCGCCTCGCCCTCGACGTCCTCGGCCACGATCAGCAAGGGCTTCTGCGACTGGATCACGGCCTCGAGCAGCGGGACCATCGGCTGGAGCGACGACAGCTTCTTCTCGTGCAGAAGGATGTAGGCGTCCTCGAGCTCGGCGATCATCTTGTCGGCGTTGGTCACGAAGTAGGGCGAGAGGTAGCCCCGGTCGAACTGCATGCCCTCGACGACTTCGGTTTCCGTCTCGAGACCCTTGTTCTCTTCGACGGTGATCACGCCCTCGTTGCCGACCTTCTGCATCGCGTCGGCGATCTGGCGGCCGATTTCCGTCTCGCCATTGGCCGAGATGGTGCCAACCTGGGCCACTTCGTCGCTGTCCTTGACCTTGCGCGACATTTCCTTGATCGCCGCGACGACCTTGGTGGTCGCCATGTCGATGCCGCGCTTGAGGTCCATCGGGTTCATGCCGGCGGCAACCGACTTCATGCCTTCCTTGACGATCGCTTGGGCAAGGACCGTCGCGGTGGTGGTGCCGTCGCCGGCCTCGTCATTGGTGCGGGAAGCGACTTCCTTCACCATCTGGGCGCCCATGTTCTCGAACTTGTCGGAAAGCTCGATCTCCTTGGCGACCGTCACGCCGTCCTTGGTGATGCGCGGGGCACCGAACGACTTCTCGAGGACGACGTTGCGGCCTTTCGGGCCGAGGGTGACCTTCACGGCGTCGGCGAGGATGTTCACGCCACGCAGCATGCGGTCGCGGGCGTCGGTGTCGAACTTGACGTCCTTAGCAGCCATGTTTCCTGCTCCTTGAAATCGGAAATTTCGGGGTATTCGCTCAGGCGGCCTTCTTGGAGGCGGCCTTGGTCTCGATGATGCCGAGGATGTCGCTCTCCTTCATGATGAGCAACTCCTCGCCGTCGAGCGTCACTTCCGTGCCGGACCACTTCCCGAACAGGATGCGGTCGCCGGCCTTGACCGACATCGGGATCAGTTCGCCCGAATCCTTGCGCGCGCCCTCGCCCACGGCGATCACTTCGCCCTCGGCGGGCTTTTCCTTGGCGGTATCGGGGATGATGAGACCGCCCTTGGTCTTGTCGTCCGACTGGACTCGGCGGACCACGACGCGGTCATGCAGCGGTTTGAATGCCATCTGGGTACTCTCCCTTGGGTCTCCAGGTAAATCGATTAGCACTCACCATCGGCGAGTGATAACGCGTGGTAGATAGGCATGGGCGAGCATGCTGTCAACACCCCGACGGACAGGAAGGCCGCACCGGGCGTCCGCATGCCGAAGCTCTGGCGGAAGGCCGCCGCGCGTGCAAGCCTGTGCACCGCGGCAGACCATTCCGATGTGCCGGCGGCGCTGTCATCCGGCACGACGGGCGGTGCGGATGCGGATCGGGCCCGGAAGCCGGCGGGCCGCGACCGACACGACCGGAAGGCAGGAGGTGCAGGTGATGGCGTTTTCCTGGTCCGCCTGGCGGCAAGACTGCCTCGTCAGACTGGCGATTCTCGACTTCGGGCTGTTCCGCGTCCACTCCGATGGGCGCGTCATCGGGATCCAGGGATACCTTCTGACGATGGACTCGGGTCGCCATGTCCTTGTCGATACGGGATTTCCGCCGGACTACGCCATCGACGCCACCGCCGCTGCGGCGCGGGACGGGCTCGGGTCGTTCGGAGAGGTGCTGGAGCTTGCGGAACGGAACCTCGCCGAGGGACAGATCGGCAGCCTCGGTCTCTCGGCCCCGGATGTCTCGCTCGTCATCCTGACGCACGGCGACATCGACCATGTGGGATCGCTCGACCGCTTCACGCATTGCCCCATCCTCATCGGCCGCGCCGAGCGGGCCCTGCCCCGCCCCCGCTACTTCGGAACTGCCCGGCCGCTTCCCTGGCCCGGGGCGGAGTATGTCCTGATCGACGCCGACACGCCGCTCTGCCGGGGCGTCACCGTCCTGTCCACGCCCGGCCATTCGCCCGGCCACCTCTCGCTGGCGCTGGACCTTCCCGCGACGGGACCGGTGATCCTTGCCGCGGACGCCATATCGCGCCCCTCGGAGCCCGACGAGGGGATGCGGGGAAGCTGGGACGAGGCGCTTGCCCTGGCCGCGGCGCGGCGGCTCGGGACGATGGCGAAGGACAAGGGGGCGCTTCTGATCTACGGGCACTGTCCGGTGCAGTGGCCGGCCCTGCGCAAGGCCCCGGACGGCTACGGCTGACCGGCTGCCGCGGCGCAGCGCCCGCTTCGAGATGCGGATGACAAGGCCGCGGAGCGGGCCTATAAGGCGCGCGAACCGGTCTGCCCACGGAAGCGATTCACATGACGATCAAGGTCTTCGGCCACAAGTCCCCCGATACGGACTCGACCGGCTCGCCCATCATCTGGGCGTGGTATCTGTCCGAGGTGATGGGCACCCGTGCAAAGCCTGTTCTCCTCGGCGAGCCGAACACGGAAGCCGCGTTCGTGCTGAGGCACTGGGGTCTGCCGAAGCCCGAGATCATCCCGGACGTGGCCGCGGGCGACAAGGTGGTGATCGTCGACACGAACAACCCCGCCGAACTGCCGGCCAGCATCAACGACGCCGAGATCACGGCGATCATCGACCACCACATGCTGGTCGGCGGGCTCAGGACCAGGTCGCCGATCGACATCACCATCCGACCGCTTGCCTGCACTGCGACGCTCATGTTCGACCTGATGGGCGATGCGGTGGCAAAGGCGCCGAAGGAAATCCGCGGCGCGATGCTCTCCTGCATCCTCTCCGACACGCTCGCATTCCGCTCGCCCACCACGACGCCGCACGACAGGGCCGTGGCCGAGAAGCTGGCGGCGGGCCTCGGCGTCTCGATTCCCGATCTGGCGGCCAGGATGTTCGAGGCAAAGTCCGACGTCTCGGCCTTCTCCGACGCGGAACTCCTCCGCATGGATTCGAAGGAATACACCATCGACGGCAAGGAGCTTCGCATATCGGTCCTCGAGACGACCGCGCCGAAGGTCGTCCTGGACCGCAAGGCCGGCCTGATGGACTGCATGAAGGCCGTCGCGAGCGAGGACGGGGCCGATCAGGTCATGCTCTTCGTCGTGGACATCGTGAAGGAGGAGGCGACGCTGCTGGTCCCGAACGACTTCGTGAAGCGGATCGCCGAGGCATCCTTCGGCTGCCACGTCGCGGGCGATACGGTGGTCCTGCCGGGGATCGTGAGCCGCAAGAAGCAGATCATCCCGGCGCTGAAGATCTGAGACGGGGGGGAGCCCCGCCCTGTCCCTCCCCCGGCGGGGCAGGGAAGGATCACCACCCGATGTCCCCGCCCCTTCCCGCCGGCAGGCCCGGGCCGGGTGCAGAGGGACCCGTCCCGAACAGCCTCCCCTCCCCCGCGGGGGAGGGACAGGGCGGGTGGTGCGCGCCACATGCCACCACCATTGCATCCCGCCCCCGCCCCGCGTAGCGAAGGCCCCATGACCGACATCCTCCCCTCCCTCGCCGCCGTCTCCGGCCGCTACGACGCCCTCTACTGCGACCTCTGGGGGTGCCTCCACAACGGCCGCGTCCCCTTCCCCGCCGCGGTGGCCGCCCTGCGGGCCTTCCGCGCCGGGGGCGGCACCGTCGTCCTGATGACGAACGCCCCCCGCCCGCACCAGTCCGTCCAGACCCAACTCGACCGCATGGGCGTGCCCCGCGCCGCGTGGGACATGATCGTCTCCTCGGGCGACGCCGCGCAGGACGCGCTCTTCTCCGGACTCGTCGGCCGCCGCGTCTGGCACCTCGGCCCCGCAAAGGACGACGGCTTCTTCATCGCCCCGCCCGAACACGCCGCCGCGGTCCCCGTCGAACGGGTCCCCCTCGAAGACGCCGAAGGCATCGTCTGCACCGGCCCCTTCGACGAGGACAGGGACGTCCCCGGGGACTACAGCGCCCGCTTCCTCCTTGCCAGGACGAAGGGCCTCAGGCTCCTCTGCGCCAACCCCGATCTCGTCGTCGATTTCGGCGACCGCCGGATCTACTGTGCAGGCGCGCTCGCGCAGCTCTACACCCGGATGGGGGGAGAGAGCCTCTACTTCGGCAAGCCCTGGTCCCCGATCTACGACCTCGCCCGGCGCCGCCTCGCCGCCGCGGGCCGCGACATCGACCCCACGCGCATCCTCGCCATCGGCGACGGCTTCGGCACCGACATCGAGGGCGGCGTCGGCGAAGGCATCGACACGCTCTTCGTGACCGGCGGGATCGAGGCCGGGAGATTCGGCCCCGATCCCGACAACCCCGACCCCGGCCTGCTCGGATCGTGGCTCTCCGGGAAACAGGTCCTGCCCACCTTCGCGATCGGAAAGCTTCGCTGACGCAGAAATCCGTCTCGCAACTCTGTTGCGATTGAATGCAGTATTGCGAAATTTTGTTACCGCGCTATCGTTCCGGCTGGCGACTCTTGGCTGCGGCGCAGCACGGACCGCGCGATGCGACCGGAAGGTGAGAAGATGCTCGACAACCTGCCCCGCGGCACGATCTGCATCGAGGATATCGAGATCGGCATGAGCCGGTATCTGCAGAAGCGGATCACCGACCGCGACATCGAGCTCTTCGCCGAGGTCTCGACCGACCGGAACCCTGTCCACCTCGACGACGCCTATGCCCGCGACACGATCTTCGAGGGCCGCATCGCCCACGGCATCCTGACCGCTTCCCTCGTCTCGGCCGTCATCGGCGAACAGCTCCCGGGCCACGGCACCGTCTATCTCTCGCAAAGCCTCAGGTTCATGGCCCCCGTCCGCCCGGGCGATCTCGTGGTGGCCGAGGTCAAGGTGGCGGCGATCGACCATGCCCGCCGCCGGGTGACGCTTGAAACCCAGTGCGCGGTGGGCGATACGGTGGTCCTCAAGGGCGAGGCGCTGGTTCTGGCGCCATCCCGCAAGTTCGACTGATCCGGGCCTCTCCCGCGGCCCGCCTGACGGGGCCCGCGACCGAGCGATGCGCGAATTCCAGCACTGGACCGGCCTTTCGCCCGACGACCGGGGCGCATCGGTGGCGCTTGGCAACTTCGACGGCGTCCACCTCGGCCACCAGTCCGTGATCGGGCAGGCGAAAGCGGCCGGGGACGCCCTCGGCGCGCCTCTCGGCGTCGCCACCTTCGAGCCGCATCCCCGGCAGTTCTTTCAGCCCGCCGCCCCCGACTTCCGCCTGATGAACGCCGAGTCGCGCGCGCACCGGCTGGAAAAGCTGGGCGTCGAGCGGCTTTACGTCCTGTCCTTCGACGCCGCGCTCGCCGGCATGTCGGCGGACGCCTTCGTCGGCGAGATCCTCGTGGCGGGCCTCGGCGTCCGGCACGTCACGGTCGGCGCCGACTTCCGCTTCGGCAAGGGGCGGTCCGGGTCGGCCGCGACGCTCGAGGCGCTCGGCCAGGCGCACGGCTTCGGCGTCACCGTCGCGCGCCTCGTCGACATCGGCGGGCTCGAGGTGTCGTCCACCGCCATCCGCACCGCCCTGGCCGAGGGCCGCCCCCGTGACGCGGCGGCGATGCTCGGCCACTGGCACCGCATCGACGGCGAGGTCCTGCACGGCGACAAGCGCGGGCGCGGCCTCGGCTATCCCACCGCCAACATGAGCGTGGCGGGCCTGCACCTGCCGAAGCTCGGCATCTACGCGGTCAAGATCGATATCCTGACCGGACCCGACCGCGGCACCTTCGGCGGCGTGGCGAGCCTCGGCGTACGGCCGATGTTCGGCGAAAACCGCCCGAACCTCGAAAGCTTCCTCTTCGACTTCCGGGGCGATCTCTACGGCCAGCACCTGTCGGTGGCGCTGATCGACTACATCCGCTCCGAGATGACGTTCGGCGGCCTCCCCGCGCTCATCGCGCAGATGGACGACGACAGCGCCAGGGCGAAGGCGATCCTCGCCGCGCTCTGACACCGACACCCCCGCCCCTTCCCTTTCCCCCGCCCCTTCGCCAATGTCCCGGGTCATGCCCGCCCCCCTCCGCCCGCGTTTCTGGACCCTGCCCCTGTCGAAGCTCACGCCCGACGAATGGGAAGCGCTCTGCGACGGCTGCGGGAAATGCTGCCTGAACAAGCTCGAGGACGCCGACACCGGCGAGGTCGCCTTCACCCGGATCGCCTGCCGCCTTCTCGACGGCGAGACCTGCCGCTGCGGCCAGTACGGCATCCGCAAGACGCTCGTGCCGGACTGCGTCGTTCTCAGCCCGAAGAACCTTGCCGACATCTCCTACTGGATGCCCTCGACCTGCGCCTACCGCCTCAGGGCCGAAGGCAAGCCCCTCTTCGACTGGCACCCCCTGATCTCGGGCGATCCCGAGAGCGTGCACAGGGCGGGCATGTCGGTCAGGGGCTGGACGATCCCCGAATTCGAAGTCCCCGAAGAGGACAGGGAAGACCACATCATCGAGGAACCGTGATGAATTTCGCCTCCGACAACGCCTCGGGCGCCGCGCCCGAGATCATGGCCGCCGTTCAGGCCGCGAACGCGGGCTTCGCCCGCTCCTACGGCGCCGACGCGATCATGGACGAGGTGCGGGCCGAGATCCGGCGCATCTTCGAGGCGCCCGAGGCCGCGGTCTATCTCGTCGCCACAGGCACCGCCGCCAACGCGCTTTCCATCGCCTGCCTGACCGCGCCATGGGGTGCCGTCTTCTGCCACGAACACGCCCACGCGCAGGACGACGAATGCGGCGCGCCCGAGTTCTACACGGGCGGCTCGAAGCTCACCCTCGTCCCCGGCGCGCACGGCAGGATGACCCCCGCCGCGCTCGACCAGGCGCTCAAGGCAACCGCGCAGGGCGTCGTCCATGGCGTCCAGCGCGGCATGGTGACGATCACCAATGCGACCGAGGCCGGAACCGTCTATCGCCCCTCCGAAGTCGCCGCGCTCTGCGCCGTCGCCAGGGCGCACGGCGTGCCCGTCCACATGGACGGGGCGCGCTTCGCCAATGCGCTCGTCTCGGCGGGCTGCACCCCGGCCGAGATGACCTGGAAGGCCGGGGTCGAGGTCCTGTCCTTCGGCGGGTCCAAGAACGGCTGCCTCGGGGTCGAGGCCGTGGTCCTCTTCGACCCCGGGCGCGCCTGGGAATTCGAGCTGCGCCGCAAGCGCGGCGGGCACCTCCTCTCGAAGCACCGCTACCTCTCGGCCCAGATGGCCGCCTACCTGAAGGACGGTCTCTGGCTGAAGCTGGCGGCGCACGCGAACGCCATGGCGGTGCGGCTCTCGGCCGGGATGGCGGCGCTCCCGGGCGGCGCGCTCGTTCACCCGGCCGAGGCCAACGCCGTCTTCGCCGCATGGCCCCGGGCCGGGCATCGCCGGGCACAGGAACGGGGCGCGGACTACTACCTCTGGCCCTTCGACCAGTCGATGGACGGGCCGGGCGACGAACCGCTCTCGGCGCGCCTCGTCTGCTCGTGGTGCACGGCAGAGGCGGACGTCGAGGCCTTTCTCGGCGCGGCCAGGGGATGACAGGACAGCGGCAACCGGCGGTGCGGCCCGTGCATTCCGGCTGCATTCCGGCTGCATTCCGACCGGATTCCGGCCGCCGGAACGCCTCCGCCAACGCCGGCGTCCGGCATCCGGCGGCGCCTGGCCCTGCCGGGGGCTGGGCATGGCCTCTCGGCGTCAGATCCGCTCGAGCGCGCGCTCGAGATTGGCGGCCACGACGCCCGCCACAGGCCCGGGATGCGTGATCGGCAGCATGTGACCGGCGCCCGGAACCTCGGCCACGCCCACATCCGGCAGCCGCGCCGCAACCGCCTCGGCGATTGCGTGGATCACCGGGGGCGAGGCCGCACCCGAAACCAGCATGACCGGCATCGTCAGGCTTTCAAGCCGGCCGGCCCCGAGAACATTGCCCGAGTCGTGGAGAAGCCCCGCCATCCCCGCCCCGATCAGATGGATGCGGTCGGAGATGTACCGGCGCTGCCGCGGGTCGAGATCGCCCCAGGCCCTGCCCGTCCCCCAGAGGCCGGTGAAATGCGCGGCCGCCCCGTCGCGGTCGCCCGCCCTCTCGCGCTCCCAGACCGGGGCCATCGCCGCGGCATGGGCGCGGCCCGCGGGGGTGCCGGCGGCGGCGGCAAACAGCACCGGCTCGACCAGCGTGAGCGTCCTGACCATCGCGGGCCGGGCCAGAGCGATCTGCAGTGCCGCGACCGCGCCGCCGGAATGGCCGATCAGGTCCACCGGCTCCGGGATGAAGCCCGATCCGACCCTGGCGCAGAGCGCGGTGTAGTCCCCGGTCCCGTCCCAGTCCGGGGACTGCCCGTGACCCGGCAGGTCGATCGCCGTCATCGTCAGCCGGTCGGCAAGCCGCGCCGCCATCCCCGCCCAGGCCGACGACCGGGCGAGCGAACAGTGCAGCGCAAGCGCCTTCCGCGGCCCCTGCCCGAAGGCCTGCGAGAACACTCCCGCCCCCACGCGCATGTCCATCACAGCCGCCCACCGAGATGCGCGTCGAGATCGTCGAGCCGGTCCTGCCCCCAGAACCTCGCCTCGCCCGTGATGAAGAAGGGCACGCCGAACACCCCCCGCAGCACCGCCTCTTCGAGGTTCGCGGAATAGGTGTCGGCAGCCATGAGCATTCCGCGGTCGGCGACGTCTTCCGGGAATCCGCTGGCCGCCAGCGCCGGACGGATCACCTCGTCCTCCGAGATATCCCTTCCCTCCGCCCACATGGCGCGGGCAAGCGCCGCGACGAGTCCCGCCAGATCGCCCCCGCCCGCCGCCTGCGCCGCGATGATCGCGTAGGAGGCGGGCGCGGGATTGGCGCCGCGGAACACCGGGTCGGCGTCGAGCGGCAGGCCCAGCTTCCGCGCCTGCCGCACACGGTCCTGTGCGGCATATTCGTTCCGCGACGGATGCCTCTCGGCCTGGACCTTTCCGCCGGTCCGGGGAAAGAGCTGCGCCACGTCGAGGGGCTTCACCGTCAGCGTCGCGCCGTGCCGTGCCGCGATCTCCCACGGGCGGCGGCCTGCGAGATAGACGTAGGGAGACTGTGGCGCGAGGAAATAGTCGATATGCGCCAAGATGAACTCCGGGATTGGAAAGGCGGCAGGCTTCGGTTTGCCGCCAGGCTAGCGGGGTGATAAGCGGTGCGCAACGTCACGAATCCGTCACGCGCCGCGGGGATCGGCGCAGGAAGGAGCCCCCCATGCCTGCGATGACGGAGCCGAAACTCATTTCCGGCAACGCCAACCGTCCGCTCGCCAACGCCATCGCCCGGCGGATGTCGCTGCACCGCGGAACGAACGTCGGGCTCGTGCAGGCGCGGGTCGAACGCTTCAACGACCAGGAGATCTTCGTCGAGGTCTTCGAGAATGTCCGCGGCGAGGACATGTACATCATCCAGTCCACGTCGAACCCGGCGAACGACAACCTGATGGAACTTCTCATCATGACCGACGCGCTGCGCCGGTCGTCGGCCGCGCGGATTTCGGCGGTGATCCCCTATTTCGGCTACGCCCGCCAGGACCGCCGCGCCAAGGCCCGGACGCCGATCAGCGCCAAGCTCGTCGCGAACCTGCTGACCGAGGCGGGGGTGGACCGGGTCCTGACGATGGACCTCCATGCCGCCCAGATCCAGGGGTTCTTCGACATTCCCGTCGACAACCTCTATGCCGCCCCGATCTTCGCGCTCGACATCGAGCACCAGTTCAAGGGCAAGCTCGACAAGGTCACGGTCGTCTCTCCGGACGTCGGCGGCGTCGCGCGGGCGCGGGAACTGGCCCAGCGGATCGGCTCGGGTCTGGCCATCGTGGACAAGCGCCGCATCCGGGCAGGCGAAGTGGCCGAGATGACGGTGATCGGCGACGTGGCGGGCCAGATCTGCATCATCGTGGACGACATCTGCGACACCGCCGGGACGCTCTGCAAGGCGGCCGAACTGCTCATCGAGCACGGCGCCGCCGAGGTCCATTCCTACATCACCCACGGTGTCCTGTCGGGCCCGGCGGTCGAGCGGGTGTCGAAGTCGGTCATGAAGCGGCTGGTCATCACCGACACGATCGAGCCGACGCAGGCGGTGAAATCGGCCCCGAACATCCGTATCATTCCGACCGCGCCGATGTTCGCGCAGGCCATCCTGAACATCTGGAACGGAACCAGCGTGTCGTCGCTCTTCGAGGTCGATACGGTGTCGCCGATCTACGAGGGGATGTATTCGCTGGTCTAGGATCCGAGGGGCACAGGGCCCCGGACCCGGCGCATGAGGCCGGGACGGGACGGCGGCGCCCCCGCCTAGAGCGGGATGACTCTAGACGGAACCGTATCCGGCGTTTCGGATATAGTTTTCGCATTCTTGCGCTGTGAAGTGGTCGAGGATTGATCCGATCCTGCGCCAGACGGCTTCCTTCGTGCGCT
>JBMOOH010000056.1:0-49648 GCA_049323795.1 Pseudomonadota bacterium | reverse complement strand
TAAGAACGCCGACGCCGCATTCGGGAAACTCTGGTCGGGCTACGCCCTCCCGACGTTCCCCGAATGCGCCGCCAAGTGGCCTACTTTTGCGCCGCCCAATGGCCTGGTTTTGCTCCGCCGTTGACACCGGTTCCGCGCCTTGCGAGACAGTGAGGCGTTCCACAAAGTCGAGATGGCCTGCGATCTTTACGTTGCGGCATTCCTTTCGCCGAAGACCGGTGGGGCTCCGACATCTAGCGGGTCCAGGACAATCCCGACGACGTCCGACGTCTGGCAGGCGCTGGATGATGGAGAAGTTTGGGGTCCTCTCATCAGGACGTCTCAGGCCGCCGGCCGCGCCCGCGCCTTTCACTGGCCGCTGGAGTTCCCCGATGTGGTGCAGCGGGGCGGGTTCGATGTGGTGCTAGGTAACCCACCATGGGAGCGGATCAAGCTGCAGGAGCAGGAGTTCTTTGCCGCTCTGTCGCCCGAAATCGCCAATGCGCCGAACAAGACCACGCGCGACCGGCTGATCAAGGCGCTGGAGAAAGCCGAGCTAGGCACCGCGGATCGCGCACTTTTTGATGCCTTCACCATGGCCAAGCGCGAGGCCGAGGCAACGAGCGAGTTCGTGCGTGTGCCGGGCGACGATGGCGGGCGCTTTGTCCTGACCGGGCGAGGCGACGTGAACACCTATGCGCTGTTTGCTGAGCTTGTCTCTCAGTTGGTAGCCGATAGTGGTCGTGCTGGTGTTGTTATACCATCAGCCCTTGCCACGGACTCAACTACTTCTCAGTTCTTCGCGAAACTAATGTCCGAGAAGCAAATTGTCGAGCTTCACGACTTTCAAACGGGCAGAGGCTTCTTTGATGCCATTGGTCACGCTCGTTTCAAGTTCTCACTTATAACACTTTGCGCACAGGGACGCGGACCGGAGAAAATCAAAATGAGTTTCTTCTCCAGAACCTTTGAAGAATACTCTGATCCGCGCCGCATAGTCTTCCTGTCATCGGAAAGAACTATTGCTCTCAACCCGAACACCAGAACGTTACCAATATTCCGAACTGCAGTCGATGCTGAATTGACGAGTAGAATGTATACATCTTCTCCCATTTTCGTCAGCGACAATGCCGGCTCTACTGGAAATCCATGGGCAGTCAGCTTTATGTCTATGTTCCACATGTCGAGCGATAGTGATAGATTCAAGACAACACTCCAACTGTCGGATATGAATTTCAAAAGAAACGGAAACGTTTGGGAAGGCGGCAAACAAAAAGATGAACGTTTTTTACCGCTTCTTGAAGCAAAGCTGTGCAATATCTGGGATCATAGAGCTTCAAGCTATGCGATCGACGTTGACGCAAGGGGATATCGAGTTCTGCCAGAGACAGATATTCAGCTATACCAAAACCAAGAATACGAAATTGAGCCCTATTATTGGGTATCAGAAGCTGAAGTAAAGAGTCGCCTGTCGACTAAGAGCTATCAACGTGGATGGGTAATTGGAGTGCGGGATGTTACGTCCGCAACAAACGAACGAACTGCCATAACATCTGTAATACCGGCTATTGGAGTTGGGAATAGTCTACCTATTGTTTTGGTTCAGGGCGATGAATACTTTAAAGCAGGCGGATTGATAGCGAACATGTCCGCATTGACGTTTGACTACGTCGCACGCCAAAAGGTGGGCGGCACTCACCTAAACATATTCATTCTAAAGCAACTTCCGGTCTTTCCACCCGACTTCTACACCGAACCCCGCCTCGCCTTCATCACCCCGAAGGTGCTGGAACTCACCTACACCTCGCACAGCCTCGCCCCCTTCGCCCGCGATCTGGGCCATGACGGCCCGCCCTTCGCCTGGGACGAGGACCGCCGCGCCCTCCTGCGCGCCGATCTCGACGCCTTCTACGCCCGCGCCTACGGCCTGACCCGCGACGAACTGCGCTACGTCCTCGACCCCGCCGACGTGAAGGGCGAGGGCTACCCCTCGGAAACCTTCCGCGTCCTGAAGGAAAAGGAAATCCGCCAACACGGCGAATACCGCACCCGCCGTCTCGTCCTCGCTGCCTGGGACCGGATGGAAGCCGATGGAACGTTCGCCGGTCTCGGCCTTGGCGCGGATCAGTCCTCGGCCCCAGCGCCAATCGTCCAAAGACCCGTTCTTGCCAATCTGGCCGACGGCGCCTGGGCTCGGTCTGCCCATCAACCGCATGACGCAGGGGCTGCCCTGACTGCGATCCTGAAGGCCATCAACGGGCCAACGCGAAAGGAAACCATTCGTTTCGCTGCGGCGCTGGTCCTGGAGCCGCAGCTTCTGACGGCGCTGCTACCCATGTCCAAGGTGCAGGAGTGGCGAAGGCTCGTAGGGCAAGAAGCGGAACCACGGACAGGCAATGTGGTCGGCTTCGCGGCGCGCACCAACCAGGGTTGGGGCACTTCCGTATCAAGCCACCGTGGCAATGGCCGCCTGATCGAAGACCTGTCGGCTGGGACATGGGCGCCGGGGCCGGGCCTCGACGTATTCGAGACCGCCGGCTGGCCAGACGGGCGAGCAAGCTTCGCACTGGAGGCGCTGCGATCTCTCGATCTCGCTTCGACCGTTTCCTCGATGCCGGATGAGGTCCGGGACTGGATTGCCAATGTCACAGCAGCATGAGTTGTTCGCCTCTCCGAAACTCAGCCTGACTGCCCCGGCAGGTGTGAAAGAGCCACGCCTCTGGGTGCGTCGCTTGGCAATCTGGGATGCACCGGGCGGCCAGAAGATTCGTGACGTCCCGCTTCGGCCAGGCCTCAACATCGTCTGGTCACCTGATGGCTTCGACGATGACAGCGCCAGCGGCACACGCGCCATTGGTCACGGGGCGGGCAAATCGCTATTCTGCCGTCTCCTGCGCTACTGTCTCGGAGAACAGCGCTTTGCCGACGAGGCCCAGCGTGAACGAATAGCGACCGGATTCCCCAACGGCATCGTCGGCGCCGAGGTTATGCTCGATGGTATGTGCTGGGCAGTTGTCCGGCCATTGGGGATCCGGCGTCGCCACGTCGCCATAGCAAGTGGCAACCTCGATGAAATCGCCGCAGGCGATGGCGCAACGACAAGCATCGACCCACTCATCGAAGCCATCGAGCAGGCCATCGTCACGCCCTCTGTCGCGAGCTTGGCACGTCTTCAGCCCGGACAGAAGGCGTGGCCGATCGCGCTTGCTTGGCTGACGCGCGACCAGGAGTGCCGCTTTGACGATGTTCTGGCTTGGCGCTCTCCCGCCTCAGGTTCCGATGCGCCGATACCGGCGAGCGGTCGCGAAACCGGGCCGCGGCGCGAGGCGCTTCGCGCGTTCCTCATGGCAATCACAGAAGAGGAGCAGGAGGCTCGGCGCAATGAGGAAACGCTCCGCGTTGAAGTCGGAAATGCGGAGCGCGAAATATCCCACATTTCTTGGGATCTCAGTCGGCGTCAGACACGGTTGATCAACCAACTTGGCCTTGTTGAACAGCCCCTGCCGGAAATGCCTTTACTCCTAGAAGTGTTTCGGAAGGCGAGCGACGAACGGCTTGCCGCTGCGGCGCAGCTTCCCAGCGGCAACACAGCTGACCTAGCTGCCATCAGGAAGGCATTACAGGAGGCTAACGGCGAGTTGAGCCGCGCTGACGAAGAACGGGTTCGTCTGGATGCGCAGTTGCCCGTCGAGAAACAGGTTCTTACCTTGCTTTCCAGCGAAATCCCCGGTCTTTCGACGGCTGCGGCAAACGCGGCAAGTCAGGTATGCCCGATTTGTGAGGTGCCGATCGACAGAGTCTTGGCGGAGGGATGCGGGCTGTCCCACAAGCTACACAGCGAGGCGGAATGCCGAGCCCGGCTTGAGACGAAGCGCCAAGAAGTCGGCGAACAACAGAAGAAGATCGGCGCTCTGGAAGCGCGATTGAAGGCTCTCCAACCAGTCATCGCCTTGGCTCAGCAGAAAGTTAAGCAGGCGGAGGAACGCGCACAAGCCATCGAGGACGTCCGTGATGCGCGCACGTCCGCATGGCAAGCGGCGGCCCGCCTCAAGGAAGGCGTTGAGCGATTTGGCGAACTCTCAGCCGAGCGAGATGAACTGCGAAAGCGATTGCGGGGTTTTGAGGACAAGCTGGTCAAAGAGCGCGAAAGGCTCGCCGCCTTCCGTGATAAGCAGGGTCTGACTTTCGGCAGGATTACGCAGAAATTCACGGCCATCATTCGACGACTGGTCAATGATAACGCGAAGGGAACGGTTACTCTGAGCGGCAATGGACTCGAAATCGTCGTAGATGTCGATGGAGATCGCCGCACAGCCGCCATAGAGTCCCTGAAAGTGTTAACTTTTGATCTTGCCTGTCTTTGCCTGAGCATAGAGGGCGCAACACGCCTTCCTGCGTTCCTCGTTCACGATAGTCCCCGCGAGGCCGATCTCGGCCTCAGCATCTACGATGAGTTGTTCCGCCTGATGCGTGAGTTGGAGACAATGACCGACGCCGCAGCCTTTCAGTACATCGTGACGACTACGACACGTCCTCCTGATGATATCCGTTGTGATCCTTGGCTGAGTCTAACCCTGAAAGGTGCGCCAGGTTCGGAACGTCTGATGGCACGCGATTTGTAGGCCGCCGATGGTTGAAGCACCCCAATCCTTCATCGTTCGAGAAGAATGCGAGAAAGCCGCCTCACATAACGGCTTTCGTCGTGTTCAGGGCGAGGAAGCCGGATGGCGGGCCTTCGCGTCAACGACAGCTCATGGCTCCATCTATCTGGCTGCTGAAAGTGGTAATGGGCCTTGGTTTCTCGCCACCGACCATCCCGGCGTCGTCGCGGAACTGGATTTGCCAGCCGCCGCCGTACCTGGCCCCGGCACGCGACGCTACGCCTTCAATTCGCTGGGCGAACTTTATGCGGCCCTGAACCGCGTCTATGCTTTGGCGATAAGCCTTCCTGACGCGCCTCTGCGAGAATTCGAACGGCGCGTGGCTGACCTGCCTCGGGCCACCGAGGTCCAGCGTCTGGTTGTGCAGCGGATCGGACAGAACATCTTTCGCGATCGCTTGATGGACTACTGGCAGGGGCGTTGCCCTCTGACGGGGATCTCCGATCCCGCGCTGCTGCGTGCATCCCACATTATCCCTTGGGCAAATTGCGAAAGCGATGCCGAGCGGCTCGACGTATATAATGGTGTATTGCTTTCGGCGCTTTGGGATGCGGCCTTCGATAGCGGCCTCGTCACATTCGATGGTGAGGGGCTGCCAGTGTTTTCGCCAAAGATGAGCGATTCCGCACGTGCAGAATTGCGCTGGCATGGCCCCCTTCGCCTCACCGACCGCCACCGCGTTTGCCTTACCCGCCACAGGTCCATGATCTTTGTGAGTAATGCTTCATAACGTTGATGCGGGACAACACAGGTTTAGGTGCCCGCACCCACATGTGGATGGTAGTTCGTATCTAACTTGCAGCAAAAGCCGACCCCACCGCACTTATCCGAATTGCTACACACTAGGAATTCATTTGGCGGCATGCATCGACTTCTCGTGCAGTGCAAGTTCTCACTTCATCTGACATCTATGAATTGCGCATGTAATTTTCCCGATCTTGTAAGGGTTGCAGGGAGCAACCAGACCGGATGACACCCGAATCTGCATCCAAAACTCAATACGAGCGCCCCCTATGCCTGCCACGACTGTCACGCGCGAAGACCTTTACCGTCTTGTCTGGGAAACCCCGATCACCCACCTCGCTGCCGGATACGGGATCTCGGGGACCGGCCTGAAGAAGATCTGCGACCGGCTCGATGTGCCCGTCCCGCCGCGGGGCTATTGGGCCAGGAAGGAGGCGGGGCAGCCTGTGGTGCAGTTCAGGCTGCTGAAGCCGAAGGCTGACACGCCGCTATCGGCTGTCATCCACCCGACACCGCCAAAGGAGAAACCCGCCCCCGTGCCAGTGCCGGCGGACAATCCGCGCGCCGGTGTAAAGGACGGCACGCTGGCCGTGCCGGAACGGCTGAACAAACCCCACCCCGTCATCGCGGCCTGGATCGATGCCCGCAAAGGTGAGCGGGAGACCTCGCGACACCGGGCCTGGGGCAGTGGCCGCGCGACTGTTCCGGATTTCTCGGGCGAGGATCACCGGCGCCACCGGATCCTGAATGCCCTGTTCCGGGCGCTCGAGCCAGGCAACCATCCCGTCACCGAAGCGCAACATGGCGGCCTCGAGGTCAAGCTCGGTGGCAAGCCGGTGTCGTTCCGGCTGCGCGAAAAGCTGAAGCAGGTGCAGCGCCCGCTGACCGATGACGAAAAGCGCTGGGGTTTCCATGCGAAGAAGGGCTATCGCACGGAAACCGTCGGCAGCGGTTTCCTGATCTTCGAGATCCAGTCCCGGCTACCGGGCCAGCTGAAATCCAGTTGGCTCGAAACCGATACAAGGCGGATGGAAGAGATGGTCGGCGAGATCCTCGCCACAATGCAGGCGGCGGCACCGCTGCTGGAGGCCGAGCGCCTGGCGGAAGAGGAACGCGAGGCCTGCCGGCGCGAGGATGAGGCCCGGCGCCGGGAGGCGGAACGGCAGCGCAAGATCGCGGACAATCGCCTGCGCCGGTTCGGCCAGCTGGCCGATCAGCGGGACAATATCGGCCGGATGCGCGCGTTCCTCGCCGAGGTGAAGACCCTTCCACATGATCCCGACGCCCGGATCGAGGGGCGCAGCCTGGCCGACTGGATTGCCTGGCTGGAGGCCCGGATCGAGGCCGGCGACCCGCTGCGCGCCGGTTCGGTGGCAATTTTCAAGGACCTTGCCGCCGTCACGGAATGGTGGCGGGATACATGACTATCGGCGACCCGGAATCGGCCGTCAGGCCCCCCCTTGGGGCTTCCCCCTGAGCGTCCGCCCCGGACCATCGGCTGTGACCGCACCCCGGCCTCGACGGCCGGCATGCGTCGTGCCGGACCGGCCGGGCCTCAGTCACCCTTCATCGGCCGATCGCGCAGGGCCTCTGTCGGCAGGCCCATTCGTTCGAGCCGGGCGATGAGGTCTTCCCGCTTTTGGCGCCCGGCATCGGCCTTAGCCTCTACGGCGGGCTGGACTTCCAGCATGATGCTGATGGCCCTGAGGAGCGCTGGCACATCGCCCTTCAGCCCCTTGCGGCAGAGCGCCAGGTAGGCGGCCTCGATCCCGGCGAGGGAGACGGGCTTGCCGTCCGGTGTCCGGGCTGTCACTGGCTCGGACAGGATCGCGGCGGCATCCTTCAGATGGTCCGCGCGGGTTTTCGGGCGACCCTTCGGGTTGCCCGACCGGCCCTTCTGCCAGCGGCTCGCCTCAGGCGGCTTGCCATAGCCGATATCGTAGTCGTCAGGCATCGCCACCTCCATCGTCGATGACCTTCACCCCCATGCGGCGGAAACCCTCCAGAATGCGCCGCTTGATTTCCTTTGGCTCCAGGGGCCGGTCTTCGGCATTGCCGCCGGCCTCGGCCAGGATCCGGCGCTGCATATCCAGCGCGCGGCGGTCACCGGCCAGCGCCAGCTCGCGCAGCCGGCGGATCAGTGCCTCGCGGATTGGCATCTGCTCGTCACGGCCCTGCAGCTTGACCTTGCGGTCCAGAACCCGGGTAAGATGGGTCCAGAGGTCGTCCTGCTTGCGGGGCCGCCCGCGCGGGTTGCCGGACTTGCCTTTGGTGAAGCGATGCTGCGCCGGCGGGCTGGCATAGCCCGCCGGGTGATCGGCCGGATCCCTCATTCGGCGGCCTCCGGCGCGGCGGCTGCGGCTTCTGTGGTGCGGGCCTCGGCGACAGCGTCGAACAGCTCGCCCGTGGCCACCAGCACCGGCGCCACGCCGGTCAGCGCCGCGTAGCGCCGGCAGATCACGTCGCAGTAGATCGGGTCGAGTTCGACCAGCCGGGCCACGCGGCCGGTACGCTCGGCCGCGATCAGCGTGGTGCCCGAGCCGCCGAACCCGTCGAGCACGATCTCGCCGCGCCGGGTGACATCCTTGATCGCATCGGCGACCAGTGCCACCGGCTTCACCGTCGGATGCAGCACCAGGTCCTTCTGGTTGGTGCCGAAGCTGTTCACGCCCGGGTAGTCCCAGACATTGGTGCGGTAGCGGCCGGTCTCGCCGAGGCCGAAGGTGTTGGTGTGCGGCGCGGTGCCGACCTTCCAGACATAGATCAGCTCATGCCGGGAACGGTAGAAGGTGCCCATGCCGCCATTGGTCTTGGCCCAGACGACGAGGTTCTTCAGCTCGCTGTAGACCTTGCGGCCTGCCACCTGCAGTTCGGCCATGTGGCGCCAGTCCATGCAGGTGAAGTGGATCGCCCCGTCGAGGCTGACCGCCGCCATGGCGCCGAGCGAGGCCTCGAGAAAGGCGGTGAAGGCCGCGGCATCCATTTCGCCCGAGGCCATGGCGAACTCGCGGTGCTTGACCGTGCCCGAGCCGCAGACATGGCCGTCGATCTTCACATTGTAGGGCGGGTCGGTGAAGACCGCCCGGGCCCGATCGCTGCCCATCAGCGCGGCATAGGTCGCCGGATCGCGCGCATCGCCGCAGATCAGCCGGTGCGGCCCAAGGCACCAGACATCGCCGGGGCGCGTCACTGCCGGCCCGGGCTCATGCGCTGGAACCTCATCTGCCGGGTCCGCGGCGTCTTCGCCCGCGCTGTCGTCGAGCAGCAGATCGAGCTCGGCGGTCTCGAAGCCGGTGATTTCCAGCTCGAAGTCGAGATCCATTTCGGCAAGGGCCTGGAATTCGATTTTCAGAATCTCGCGGTCCCAGCCGGCGAGTTCCGCCAGGCGGTTGTCTGCGATGACATAGGCGCGCCGCTCGGCCGGGGTGAGATGGCCCAGCGCGATGGTCGGCACCTCGGCCAGCCCAAGTTGCTTGGCCGCCGCCACACGGCCATGGCCGGCGACGATGCCACCGTCCGCGTCAACCAGCACCGGATTGGTAAAGCCGAACTGGCGGATCGACGCCGCGATCTGTGCGATCTGCTTCTCACTATGGGTGCGGGCGTTGCCCGCGTAGGGAATGAGATCACCGGTCTTGCGATAGGTGATCTTCAGCCGGGTACTTTCCGGCAGGGTCCGGGGAAGCGCCCCGGTCGTGATATTCGCCATGAGAGGGCCTTTCGGATTTGCGCTGCCGGCTCGCCGTAACGGGGACCAGTGCCCAAAAGGGGTGAACCGGTCAGCGCTGTTGCAGGGAGAGGCCGGACCACTCAGGTCCCCTGCGAAGGGCCGGTTCCCCGGCACAAGATCGGCAGGCCCCCCACCGATCACTTCGCGTCGTTTGCCGCCGATAGTGATGCCGGGCCGCGCGCAGAACGCCGACCCGGCGTCTCAGGCCCGCGCCTTGGCCGACCTGCGATCCGCCTGCTCGACGGCAGTTTCCAGCAAAGCCGTCAGCACCATTGCGTGTCGCGCCTCGATCTGGACAGCGCGGTGATCGAGACCGGCACAATGGAAGAAGCGCGCCATGGACTGGGCATAGGTCTTGAGCTCGGACAGGGTCAGGCCGTCATAGGCAATCGCCGGAATATCGTCGAGATCGAGCTGGTTTGCCGCCGCGACCAGGCCATGCCCGGCGATGATGGCGCCATCCCTGTCCAGAAGCACCGGGGTGCAGACCCCGATCGCGATGAGCCCTTCGACAAGACGCGCCACGTGCTTCGGTTTACAGCGCTTCGGCGCCAGTAGCTTGCTGGTCAGCCCGCGCGGATTGACGCGGAAGAGCTTGTCGCGCAGCTCCCGCGCGACCAGAGAGGTTTCGAGATCGAGACGTCCTTCAGCCATGGATATTCCTTTCCATCATCTGGCAATCGCGCCGGCGGCGCGACAGATCAGGCTACAGGCCCAAGGGCCCTGCAGCGGTTCAGCTGATGTATGGGAGGCCAGACCAACACCGGTCCTGGTGCGAAGGGCCGGGTTCCCGGCGCATGAGAGGATGACCTCCGATCCGTCTCGCTTCGCTGTCGTATCGCGGGTTTTCAAGCCCGGCGGATCTCATCTGGACATGCCATCCGGACGTGGCAAGCCCTTTTTGACGCGATGTATAAATGGCTTATAGGGAATCTGCAGTCCGGGCCGGATTTCGGGGATCCGGAGGCCAGGAAATCTGGTTATGGCGACCACAACCGGCCCCGTGATTCGTCAGGCCGCGCCAGAGTCCTGCGCGTCGAGCAGCGCGCCGACCGGCACCCCCAGCGCCACCGCCAGCTTGTCGACCACGGTGATCGTCGGATTGCGCGCGCCGCGCTCCAGATCGCTGATATAGGTCCGGTGCAGCCCCGCCTGATGCGCGAACTCCTCCTGCGACCAGCCTTTCGACTGGCGCAGCCGGCGCATGTTGAGGCTCAGGCGGGCGCGGATCTCCATGCCGCCCAAAGGCAAGTCATGTCGTCGATCCGTCTACAGACGATCCGTGACATTCGCGCTTGACCCCAGCCCGCACGCAAGCACTGGTCATGTCACTGATCGACGACATGCGGAGGCGGGAAGTGTCAGGTACAGATACGCGGGACCATCACGGTGAGGGGCTTGCTGGGACAAAGGGGATCACGCCGGTCGAACGGCTGGCCGATTACATCGAGGCGATCGGGCTGGTCCCGGCCAAGGACACCGAGGCCTATCGCTATGCCTCGCTGCCGCTTTGCGTGATCGATGCCGTCTTCTCGATCGGCGTCAAATACGAAACCACCGAAGCCACGGTCGATCGGGTCTGCGACCGGCTTGGCTGGCCGAAGCTGGCCTCGTCGCGCGCCGGACGCGGTGCGGGTCCGCAGGGTCTCACCGACCTGCTGGGCGCGCACGCGGGCCTGACAGCGGAAGAGGTTGCCGAACAGATCTACGGCAACCGGCAGCGGACCTCGACCAAGTCCGGCATCCTGAAGGCGGAAGCGGTGCGGCTCTTCGCCCAAGCGCTGCGGACTGCCGGGATCGACAGCTTTGCCGACATCACCCCGGATCGCATGGAGCTGGCCGAGGCCCTGGTGCTCGGCCTGCCCGGTCAAGGCAGCGGCATCGCCTTCGACTATTTCCGCATGCTCGCCGGCGATGACAGCTTCATCAAGCCCGACCGCATGGTGCTGCGCTTCGTGGCCACAGCACTCGATCTGCCGGCAGAACCCAATCCGCGCCTGTCCTCCGTCCTGGTGAGACTGGCGGCCCGGGAACTGGCCCGCCGCGGCCACGACTGGACGCCCCGCACGCTCGACTATGCGATCTGGGTCCGGCAGCGCGGAGCCGAAGGGTAACGCCGGAAGAAAAGAGGGCGGCCCGCGACCGGAACGACTGGACTTCCACGCCCCGGCAAGCGGTCCTGACCCCGGTCGGGCGTGGAGGCGACTTGAGGTGCACGAGATCGATGTCCAGGAACTCTTCGCGCGGTTGACCAGCCAGTTCGAGGACGCCGCCGCCCTCGCCGCCGAAGGGCAGCGTCCAGGGCTCCCCCGAGAGGTGGCCATCAGGTTGCTGCAGGACATCGTGCACATCATCGACGGCTCTGCGCGCGGCCTGGCCGAGATCGACCTGCGGTTGAAGGCGTGACGCCGCGTATGTCCGGACTGAAGACGCCGGCACCGTCGGCCCTTAGTCGTCATTCGCTGAGCCTAGCTGCCGTAAGGCAGCATTCGCAGAACCGGTCGTTCGCCCAAGTCGCAGCAATCCTCACCTCGGCAACGCCGACATTCTTTGCGGGACATTGCGGGGCATCCGGTTCTGCACAAGTGGGCGGTCAAACCCGTAGGGCCCGGTCGCAGGGGATGGCCTCCCCCTGAAATCGGAGCAGCCGCAAATCCGTCCGGACTTCAGGGCGTGAGGACGCGTAGTCCTGCGCGCCGACCAACGGAAGGGCCGCGATCCTTCTCACGCCGAAAAAAATCGATCGGTTGGCCGAGACAGCGATGGCTCTTGGATGGATTGTCCTTGGCGATCGACAATGCCTCAGTTCCAATAGAATAGAGATCCGCGGCATGCGGTAATCTTCGCCGGTTGGGAGGGGGCATGTATCTCAAAAATCTAGGATTAAATAACTTCCGCTCGTTCGGTCAGTCAGAGATTCCGCTCTGCAAGGATCTGACGATACTCGTCGGAGAAAACAACGGCGGCAAAAGCAATGCCATCGATGCCATACGGCTCCTGACCGCGCCGCTCGGCGGTCGACGCGAGCTCTACTGCGAAGCTACCGACATTCGCTTTGGAAGCGTTGACCGAAAGTTTGAACTGACAGCGACGTTCATCGATCTGAATCCCGCGCAGCAAGGCCGGATGATCTCGGCCGCCACAGATGCTGCGATTTCCGGCTGCATCTTCGGGATCAAATATGATGAGACTACGCGTCGTTTCCCGGTTCGGCCGGTCTTGTGGGGTGGGCACCAGCAGGGCAATCCGGAGCCGGGCTGCCACGAGATGATCCGGCATGTCTATTTGCCGCCGTTGCGTGACGCCAGGAGAGCGCTGGCGTCGGGCAATCCGACGCGCATCTACGCGCTGTTGAATCATTTTCTTGAAGGAGGCGATCCGGACGCATTAGCCAAGGCACTTCGACGCGGCGTGGAAGCGGAGATCCTTGGCAAAGTCGGTGGCGCCGTGGAGGTGGGGCTGAGCGCGCTGACAGCGGGAGTTCGCCGCCAGGCCGCATCTCTCGGTTTTGCGAATGACGAAAAGCTCATCGATATCGCGCGCGACCTCCGCTTCAAACTTTCCGATCACGGCATCGAACCGGAAGACCTCCGCTATTCGGGGCACGGCTACGCGAACCTTCTCTACATGGCGACCATCGCGGTCGAGCTCGAGAAGGTCAATGACGCTGACCTGACACTCTTCCTCGTGGAGGAGCCGGAAGCACATCTTCATCCGCAGCTTCAGTCTGCGGTGCTCAGCTTCCTCGATGAACAGGCAGAGAAGTCTCGCAAGCCCCGCGTCGACAATCAGGGACCAGCGGGCGAGCTGCAGGTGATCGTCGCAACCCATTCGCCAAACCTGTCTGCATGGGTGGAAAGCAAGAAGCTCGTCTTTTTTCGCTCCTTTCTCCCCGTCGCTACGGCGGCTATCGCAGAAGGCAAGACGCACGCGCTCGACGACGTTCCCGCCGAGATCGTGCCTGAAATCGAGCCTAACCTTGGAATGCCGGCGGTAAGTCCGAGGCGGGAGACGCGCTGCATCCCGCTCGCAGCGCTGGCGCTCGATCCAGTCGAGCGTCGCAAGATCGATCGTTATCTCGACGTGACCAAATCGGCCTTCCTGTTCGGGGGGCGCGTGCTTCTGGTGGAAGGCATTGCAGAAGCGCTTCTGCTTCCCATCATGGCGAAGAAGATCGTGCTGAAGGATGACGCGGACAAGCTTCGCTTGTTTCGCTCTGCGGTCTTCGTGCCGATCGACGGCGTAGATTTTCAGCCATACGCCAAGCTGCTTCTTTCGCCATTCAACGACGTCCGGATCGCCGACCGGCTCATCGTTCTGACTGATGGCGACGGTGGCGAAGTCGCAGAAGGAGCGATGGCCCCCGGCGCCGGACGCAAGCGCGACCTAGAGGCGATGGTCGCGGGGCTTGGCGCCGGCGATCTCTTTGAGGTCGTCCTCAACGACTATTCGCTGGAGACAGAATTAGTCCGCGCGGGCAATGCGGCACTACTCAAGGAAGTCTACGTCAAGCTTCACCCGCGATCGGTCGATAAATGGGATGCGGCGGTCGCGTTGACTGGGGCTGCCCAGGCGGTGGCGATTCAGAAGCTCTTCGAGACCACGCGCAAGGGCGATTTTGCCCAGCTTCTCGCTGAAGAAATCAACAACGGCAAGGCGTTCACTGTGCCTGCCTATCTGAAGGCGGCGATCGAGGCGCTCGTGAAATGATCGCTGTGCCGTTCAAGCCGACCGATGAACAGCGGCGCGTGATCGATCATTCGGGCTCTGCGTTCATCGCGGCGTGCCCGGGCGCAGGCAAGACCCGTGTCATGGTCGAACGTGCGCGCACACTTCTCAGCGGACAGCAGACCGGTCGCGGCATCGCCTTTCTGTCCTTCACGATCGCGGCCGTCTCAGAGTTGGAGGATCGACTACGACGAGAGGGAATTGTCGAGACGCCAGCATTTCCGCACTTCATCGGGACGTTCGACGCATTCCTCTGGCAATTTCTCATCGCGCCGTTCGGCATCGACGGCTGCGGTGCGAAGCCAAGACTCATTCCGGACAAAGACGACCGCACCATCCAGCCGTTCGCCGGCGCGCAGGCCTTGCCGTTAGAGTGCTTCGACCGAGAGACCGGGGATGCAATTCCCGCCATGATCCAGCGTCAAGGATTTCGTGGAAGGATCAATGCGCATGAAACGGCGGCACGAAACGCGCGTGCGCGGTTCCTTGAACGCGGTGAGCTCGATTTCATCGATGCGCGCACCGTGGCGCTCGCCCGGTTACGCGATTCGGCGACCGGGGCCGCTCTTGGCCCAGCCCTTGCGGCGCGCTTCTTGGAGTTGATCGTCGACGAGGCGCAGGACTGTAATCCGGTCGACCTGGAGATCATTGCTTGGCTCCGGGCAGCGGGTGTTCCCGTGAAGGTGATCTGCGATCCGAACCAGGCGATCTACGGATTTCGTGGCGGCGTCAAGCGCGAGCTTGGGCAGTTCGCGGAGACCTTCAGCGCGGACGAGCGCTTGCCCATGAGCGGAAACTTCAGGTCCAGCGGGCACATCACGAAAGGAGTGATCGCGTTGCGCGCGCCGGGCATGCGAGCCGTAGTGGATGAGGCATTGGGAGAACATCGCGACGAACCGACCGCAGTTCAGATTCTGTCCTATTCAGGACGAGGCGTACCAGCCACGATCGGGGCAAAGTTTCAGGAACTCGTGAAGGCGATGGGGCTTGAGGCGCGGGATTGCCCCGTGGTTTCGGCGACGCGCCGTACCGGCGCAAACGCGCTCGGACATCCACAGGATACCGGGGTGCGCGACCTAAGTTACCGGCTCGCAGTCGCCGTGAGCGACTTTCATTTCTCGTTCGAACTTGGCGGTCGAAAGGAGGCGCTGATCGCGATTCACCGGATTATGCTCGAATTGGGTGGCCAGATGGGCAGCAAGACCTACCATCAGCATCTCGCGGACGCGGACCTCAGCCCGGATGCGTGGCGTCCAGGAGTACTAGCGCTGGCACAGGCGCTCAGATTCAGCCCGGAAAGGTTCGCGACTGTCGCGTCTTGGCACGACGAGGCCCGTCGTCTGCTCGCGCCGCTGCTTCCGGCCGGTGGTCGATCGATCAATCAGCGGCTTCCTCGCAATGGTGATCTCGACAAGGCGTTGTCGGTTGCACCCGCATCGGGCCACGCTGCTCGAACAATCCACAGCGTGAAGGGTATGGAGTTTCCCGCCATCTGCGTAGTGATGTCGACGAGCACCGCCAAGGGCATCGTTGATTTCCTGACGGGAGATGGTGCAGCCGATAATGAGGAAGCGCGCAAGATCTATGTCGGCGCGTCGCGGGCGCAGCGACTCTTGGCGATTGCTCTTCCAAGGACCCAGGCCCCGCGGCTCAGGGATTTGATGGCGGGAATGGGTGGCGCGGTCGATCTGGTCGCGGTCTAGCCTAGGGGTTATTCAGCTGCCGATGCAGTTGGGGGCGACCGTTCGTCGGCCATGAAGGCATCGACCTCTGCACGGATGTCCTGACGCGATCTCTGCTTGGGCAACGGCGGCAGGAACGGCGCGTCTGGATCGGCGAGACTATTGGCTTCGACATTGAGATCGGCCAGAGTGCCAGCTCCATCATGGCGACGGTTGAAGACGGCGATCGGGTGCTTGAGGAAGTGCTGATCGAACATCGCGGTCATTCCGGATGACGACAGCTTCGCAAGTTCGCTCCTGACCTCTTTTCCGATTTTCCAGCCGATCACGTAGCGCTTGGTCCGGTCGCGTGCGGCTGTGAGGGCAGCGATCGCCGCGTCAGTGAAGCCGCCACTGGTCCAGAACTCGAAATGCACTGTCGAGCTATTAAAGCGATCCTCTGCCTTGGTGGCGCTGTAGATGCCGGGTACTTTCTCCGTCAGCCATGCCTCGATCTCGTGCGCATCGATCAGGTGATCTGGCTGATAGCCCTTGCACTCGTAGATCCAGACTTCGCCGGCAACGACCCGGCGAACATCGAGTTCGGCCTTGAAGGTGTCGAAGCGGATCAGGTGATTGATATCGATCGAACCGCCGAAGCGGGCCTGCACTACATGACCGACCACAAGCTCGAAGAGTGAACCACGCAGGTTGCGATCAGCGCCATCAATGCTGCTGAGTTTGTCGAATAGCTCGCCGATGACTTCCGGTTTCGCGACCGCGACTGCGGCCGCCTTGCTCAAAGTTTCTAGCAGAGTGGCGAGGCCAACGGCAACATCCCGACCGAACATGTTCTTCGGTGTCGACAACATAAGGCCGTGAGAGCGACCCAGGTTGAAGGCCGCTTGGGTGTAGCCGTCGGCCACAAGCACCGGCATGAAGGGTGGAAGGTTCTTCAGATTGGCCGACAGGCTGAACTTTCGGATGAAGGCGGCGATGGCGTACTCGTCGACCGCCGAGCCTGCGATGACGTCACCCACTAAGAAACCGGGCTTTGGCGGTCCATCCTTCTGACGACGGACCATCGGAACCATGTAGGACGGGCCGCAAAGGTCCCAATTGAACGTGCCAAACGTCGGCAGACGATCGGTGTCTCCACGCATCTCGATCTTATCGTAGCTCGCGACACCGAGGCGGCGAGCCCAATCGCGCAGCGCCAGAAGCAACATCTTCTCCACGATAAGTCTAGCGCGGAGGCGCTGGAAGTTCGGGCGACCAAGATATCCGTCCGCGCGAAGGGCGACGACGGTCCCGACGCCCTGCATCTCTCCGCGTTCGATGAGGTGAACAGCTTCGAGGCGTTGCAGCACCGTGTCACTTGAGACCTGGCCCTTCTGCCGGATGGGCGAGCCGCTTATGATCCTAAACTGGTTAAGCGGCACGACGCCGTCACGCGCTTGCAACGCAGCGAGCGCCGGTCCGTAGGCCGGGCTGGCCACGCGGATGTCGCGTGACAGAGCTGTCCAGTATTGCTCGGCGCCTTCGTGTTTGGCGTGATAAAGGAAACGGGCGTTGCGCGGAAATACAAGTCCCTTAAGACGGCGCACATTGGGCCCTGCGCGGCTGATGCGTTGGCGCGCGACTTCGGGTGAGCATCCTTGCGAAATCAGCTTGCGCGCAAGCTCCGATGACAGCGCGGGCCCATCGGCAAGCAGGATTGATTCGACAGAACTCATGGGCAGCACCTCGGTGTCACACTCCGCTATTTATAATGATACTTCTGTCTCGCGTCACCATTTTCGTGCCCGCCGAGGCGCAAGAAATTTATGAATTTAATCATATGGTTATGTTCCGCTTTGACCGCCGTCCCGAGCGCGCGCCGTCACGGTCGTCTGTCACATGGCCTTCATGGGGCCCAGCGCAGCAGCCATGAGCCTACCTGAGGCGACCCGCGAAGTAGCAATAAATCATGTGTCATGAGGTCGCGGCGCTCCATCCTCGGTTCCGCTGATATGAGGGCCATATGGAACAGGAGGCGCGGAAAGTACTGCGGGTTATCCTACTGCGCACGATCCCGGGCGTCGGTCTGATCACGGAGTTAGCTATCGTCGCGACTGCGGGAGACATTGACCAATCCGGGAACGGCTGGGAGTTCTCTGAGCGGCTGAAGCTGACACCGCCCATCGTGAGGAGTCCGGCAGAGCGGTCGCTGCGCCTTGCATGAAACGCCGGTATTTCAGGATTGTTGCGGTTGCCATGCCGCCCTACCTCCAGACAGCTTTCCACCATTTCTTCCGGGGTTGGGCCACTTCCTGCTGGACTTCGTTCGGCCGCGCAAGCGGTAGTCGTGTTGTGCCGACGCGCTGAGACCGCTCGCCACCACCGCCCGGACTTCCGGGCTTTGCCTGGTAGAAGGGCCGGAATGGATCCGGCCCGAACCAGGAGGCCAGCCATGGCAAAGAAACCCACCACCACTTCCGACACCCCCGAAACCACCAGCACACCGCCCGCAGCGCCACCTTCAGCCAGCCCGGAGAGCAAGAAGGCGCGTCTGATCGGCATGCTGCGCCAGCCGGGGGGTACCACGATTGCCGCGATCAGCGCGGCACTCGGCTGGCAGGCCCACACGACCCGCGCGGCGATCACCGGGCTGCGCAAGGCGGATCATGCGGTCGAGACGGCAAAGCCTGCGGATGGCAGCATCGGGCTGATCTACCGCGTCGCCTCCAAACCCGACGAACAGGCTGATGGCGTGACCCGTGCAGAGGCCGCGCAATGAACGCGGGAATGAGCGTGATCGTTTCGCCGGTTACCGCGAAGGACCTGCCCGCAACCCTGGCCTCGCTTGAGATCGCCGACCGTGCCGACCTGCTCGATCTCTGGGGCAACCTGATCGGATCACCGGCCCCGAAGAACCTCTCGGCTCCCTTCCTGCGCCGGGCGCTGGCGTTTGAGCTGCAATGCCGGGTTTGCGGCGGTCCTAAGACCCGCGTGCTCGAGGGTCTCGGTCGCATCGCAGCGGGCAGCGCGTCGCATGCATCGGTCGGTACCCGGCTGCGCCCTGGTGCCAAGCTGGTGCGGGAATGGCAGGGTCGCACCTGGACCATCGAGGTGATCGAGGGCGGGTTCCTGATGGGGGGAGAGCGCTATGCTTCGCTCTCTGCTATCGCTCGGAAGATCACCGGGGCCCGCTGGTCAGGGCCCCGGTTCTTCGGGTTGACCGAGGAGGTCCGGGTGGGCGATGGGCAGGCCGCATCCTCGCGTCGTGGAAAGGCGGCCTGAGATGGCGCGCCGGATCCGCTGTGCGATCTATACGCGCAAATCCTCCGAGGAGGGGCTCGATCAGGATTTCAACTCGCTCGACGCCCAGGCCGAGGCCTGTGCCGCCTATGTCACCAGCCAGAAGGCGGAGGGCTGGGTTCTGGTCCCGACCCGTTACGATGACGGCGGCCTGTCCGGGGGGACCCTTGAGCGGCCTGCGCTGCAGCGCCTTCTCGCGGATATCGAGGCGGGCCTCGTCGACCAGATCGTAGTCTACAAGATCGACCGGCTGACCCGGTCGCTCTCCGACTTCGCGAAGATCGTCGACCGGCTGGATGCGGCCGGCGCCTCCTTCGTCTCGGTCACCCAGTCCTTCAACACCGCCACCAGCATGGGACGGCTGACGCTGAACATGCTCTTGTCCTTCGCCCAGTTCGAGCGCGAGGTGACGGCCGAACGCATCCGCGACAAGATCGCGGCCTCGAAGAAGAAGGGGCTCTGGATGGGCGGGACAGTGCCGTTCGGCTACCAGCCCGACGGCCGCAGCCTGAAGATCGACGAGGCCGAGGCGCCGATCATACGCCATATCCACGACCTCTATCTCCAGCACGGCTCGGTCCGGGCGGCCGCGGAGGAAGCGGAAGACCTTGGCTATCGGACACGGGTCCGGCCGTCGGGCGCGGGCACCCGCACCGGCGGAACGCCCTTCAGTCGCGGCCATGTCTACCAGATCTTGACCAACCCGCTATATGCTGGCCGGATCCGGCACCGCGACAAGGTTTATCCGGGCCAGCATCCGGCGATCCTCGATCCGGTCGCCTGGGACGCCCTCCAGGAACGCCTTGCCACCGAGGCGGCCCGAAGCAGGGGACGATCGAATGCGGCAGAACGCTCGCCCCTCGTCGACAAACTCTTCGACGAGACCGGGGATCGACTGACCCCGAGCCATTCGCAGAAGAACGGCAAGCGCCTGCGCTATTACATCTCGCGCAGGCTGGTCACCGACCGGCGTGAGAGGCATCCCGATGCCTGGAGACTGCCGGCTCGCGATCTCGAGACCGGCATTGCTCGGATCCTGCGGGGCCACCTGATGAAGCCCACGGTGCTCGCCGATCTGATCCGCGATCTGTCGGCCGCCGAGATTCCCGGACTACAAGAGAAGGTGCGGTATCTCGCGAAGGACTGCGACCTCGAGGGCAGTGCCGATCTCTGGGCACCGCTGCTGCGCCGCGCGGACCTCCAGCAAGGCAGCATTCTCCTGCGGCTCGACCGCAAGGTTCTGGCGGAACGGCTCGGCATCCTGCCGGACCGGATCGACAGCGCCGCCCGGCGGATCACCGCCTCCTTCCAGGTGCAGCGCCGGGGCGTCGAGGCTCGCATCATTCTTGGCGCTGCCGTCCCGCAAGTCGATCCGGTGCTGGCGAAGAACATCCTGATTGCACAGCGCTGGTATGCCGCCATCAAAGCCGGCGCCTCCTTCGGCGATCTCGCCGCCAGGGAAAAGACCACCACCAGCCGCATCCAGCAGATGATCGGCCTCGCTTTCCTTGCACCGGATGTTCTCGATCAGGTCGCTGCAGGCAATCAGCCGGTTGCCTTCACCTCGGAATGGGTCAAGCGGCACCAGTTGCCGGCTGGCTGGGATCAGCAGCGGCAGATCGTCGGCGGGCTTTGATCCCGGGAAGAGACGGCCGGAAACCGAGGCAGCCCATTCCAATCCCGGTTTGCATCACCAGCAGGTTCGGAGACTTGAATCTTCTACGAGGATGAACACCTTAGCGACGGTTCCGTGATCGCAACCCCAGCCCTTCGGACAGCCGCGTCAGCTTCGAACTGGCCCAAAGTCAAGTCCAGCGCCTGACGGCCCACCCGAAAACCGTATCGCGCCAAATGCCAAACAGAGACTCGCGCCACTATGGGCGGCTATTTCGTCTGCAATTTCAGGTCTCTAGGCGTCGATGCGGCCCGCAAGCCACGGAAATCACGCCACAATGCGAGAGGCATAAACTCGTTCAATATCAATGACTTATGTTGTGGCGGAGCACTCTGGATTCGAACCAGAGATATGTTCCTCTTCCTAACCCTCTGAAAACACGGCAGAATTTCGGCCGGAAAAGTCGCAGAGACTATTGAAATTCCTCACTTTTCCGTCCTCCTAACAGGCTGCATGGCCATGCGATCAACTCTCGGATCTCACCTGCCACAAACCGCGGGGATGTTTGCCATTACCGCCGATGCGCTTGAAGCCCAAGCTCGACCCACATCCAGCCGAAATCATATTCCGCGATCGCACCCTCGCCATGCCCGGCGCTATGGTTTTCCAGCATCTTCAACCAGTCGATCACCTTCTCGCGCCCCGCCGTCGTGCGCACAGCCTGGCGCGGTGACTTGCCACCCAGTGCCGGGATCGGGGCGTCGAGCGTTTCGCGGTAGTGTTTGTCCAGGTGATCCCGCATCAGCTGGCGCGCGATCTCTGGCGGGATTTCGTCGGCTTCTTCGTGCAGCCCGTCACGCCGTTGGTCGGCCCGCATCTGATCGACTGTCCGGATCGTGGTCAAAGGTGATCTCAGCAGATCTCCGACGGCCGCGCTGATCAAGGCCTCGACCTTGGCCGCGCGCTCGGCCGAGTTGACGGTAACGAGCAGCGTCTTGCCCTTCAGTTCCAGCGAGCCCAGGACGGTGGCGCCGTCCATCTGCGTATCAAGCATGATGTCGCCGCCCGCCTTGCCCCCGCGCCCCTTCCGCGATGCCAGCCAGTTCCAGAACTTCGGCCCCTCGGACAGGAAGCCCTTCACTCGGTCCAACCGTTCGGCCACAGCCTTCTGCGTCACGCCGCTGGCAAGCGGGTACCGCAAATCGTGGAACAGCACGTCGTCACCGTCCGAATTGGTGAACTGCGGCTGCGCCGGGGTCAGGGCACGGTCGATTTCGATGAAGAGCCAGGCGGCGGTGAAGATGGGCGCGCAGCCCATCAGCTGATCGCGGCTAAGCCGCAGCGCATCTCGCTTCTTCAGCTTCAGGGCATCGCGCAGCCCGGCAAACAGGAAATCCACCGCCTCGGTCCGGAAGGGCAACAGCGCCCCGGAGATGACATGGTGATCGCGCTCGGGCACCACACGCACGGCGATCCGGTCCCATTGCTTCAACGTGCGCGTGGCGGATTTCTCTCTCACCGTGACCGGTGCCGCATCCGTCAACAGATCGCGCAGCACCATCGACGCCCCTGGCTGGACATCGCTGACCTCGTAAAGACTGACCGGAGTATCCCGCAGGGCGGCGAAATACTCCCGGTTCAAGGCCGTTTCCTTCCAGCCGCGCCGCTTCAGATAGAGATCGACGATGTTGCCGTCTTCATAGTGCTGGCCAAGGAAGTCCTCGAACCCGCAGCCCCAGAGCACACCAGACCACTGCTCACCAAGCAGGTCGGCGAGGTCGTCATGGTCGATCTCGAACTCCTCCAGCGCTGGCATCAGATGCTCGGCGACCACATCCTGCAGCCGTTCCCGCCAGTCGCCTTCCCGGCCGATGAAGGCCAGAAGGTCGGAAATGTCATTGCGTTCGGCCATGTTCTCTCCTCGCTTGCCCCTCTCAACCTCCCGCCGCAGAACCCTGACTCGGACTAGAGTCCGGCAGCCTGTCATCACTCCTACAGGCGATGACGCCGGAGGGCCGCACGATAATCGAGGGAGGTCGCCTCCTCGGCCGCCACCGTATCCCCGGCACACTCGTGACACCATTCGATCGGCACCCTGAGGCGCGTCAGCTTGCAAACAGCAGGAAGTCAAGTCCAGCGCCTGACGGCCCACCCGAAAACCGTATCGCGCCGAATGCCAAACAGAGACTCGCGCCATTCCGGGCGGCTATTTCGCCTGCAATTTCAAGTCTCTAGGTGCCAGCAGACCTCGCAAGCCGCGGAAAACACGCCACAACACGTGAGGCATAAAATCGTTTAATATCAATGTGTTATGTGGTGGCGGAGAGAGAGGGATTCGAACCCTCGAGACGGTTTCCCGCCTACACACTTTCCAGGCGTGCGCCTTCGACCACTCGGCCACCTCTCCGTGGCGCCTTCCTTATCCTGACGGGGAGGACGGGTTCAAGGGCAGAGCGGTCGGGGCGCGGGGCTGGCGGGTGCAGGGGCCCCGAAGGGGCCGCCGCAGCCTTCCGGGCCTGCCCGGGGCGGGTGCCGACCGGTCGTGCGACCGAGGGCCGCTGAGGGACCGGCGGCGGCTGTCCCCGGCTGGTTCCCCCGGACTGCCCCCAGGGGGGCCGGACCCGAGCGGCATCCCGGCCCGGCGGCCGGCAGCAGGGGCTTGCCGTCCCGCGCGACCGGCGCGCGGACGGGCCGTAGCGCGCCTGCAACCCTCGGCCGCCGTCCGCGGCGCGTCGGCGCGCCGGCTTTGACCGGGGCGGAACATGCGTGATGATATGGTCGCCGAACAGCAAGCGGATCCCATCCCGGTGAGCCAGGCCTCGGACTACCTCTGGACCCTCTGCGCGCCGCATGGCCCGATCGAGGTCGTCGATGTCGGTGCCAATCCGATCGAGGGCGATCCGCCCTATCTGTCGCTGCTCCGGAGCGGGCGTGCGCGCGTCACCGGCTTCGAACCTCAGCCCGAGGCTCTGGCCGCCCTCGCGTCCCGGAAGTCCCCGGCCGAAACCTATCTGCCGCACGCGCTCGGCGACGGCGCGCCGGTCACGCTGCATCTCTACGCCCATTCGGGATTCGCCTCGGCCTTCCCGGTATGCCGGCGCAATGCCGACCTGATCGGCTACGCCAGGGGAACGCGGCTGACCGGAACGCTCGCTCTCGACACGGTGCGGCTGGACGACGTGGATGCCGTCCCGTCCATCGACTTCCTCAAGATCGACGTGCAGGGATCGGAACTGCAGATCATCGCCAACGGCGCGGCGAAGCTTGGACAGGCGGTCATGGTGCAGACCGAGGTCCGCCTGCTGCCCCTCTACGACCACGAACCTTCCTTCGGCGAGCTTGCCGGTGAACTTGCCCGGCAGGGCTTCATGTTCCACGACTTCGCCTTCCTGAAGCGTCTGCCGCTGCGCAGCCGGTCGCAGAAGGGACTGCGCCCGCGCGCGCACCGGCAGGTGCTCGACGGCGACGCCTTCTTCGTGCGCGACCTCGCGCAGCCCGAGCGGATGTCGGACGCGCAGCTCCTGCGGCTTGCGCTTCTGGCCGGCGAGGTCGCAGGCAGCGCCGGCCTTGCGGTCTGGTGCCTCGATCAGCTTTCGGACCGGGGCGCCGTCGCTCCGGACGCGGCCGGGCGCTACATGGCACTTCTGCCCGATACGCTGCGCAGGCCCGACGCATGAGGACGCTCGCCGCGATCCGTACGAACAAGTGGGGCGAGGACGAGGAACGGGTCCTCGGCCAGCTGCGCCCGGCATTCGGCGACGATCTCGTCGTCGTCTTCCACGACCGGCCGGCCGACCTCGGCCTGCCTCTGGCCGTCGTGGACCTGACGCGCGGCTGGGTGGCGCGGCAGGGCCTCGGGATCGTTCCCGACTGGGGATGGCGCTGCGGCGACTATGCCCATTACGCGGCCCGCGCGGCGTTCCCCGGGTTCGACCACTACTGGCTGATCGAACCGGACGTGTTCTTCACCTCGGACCCCGCGCCCTTCTTTGCCCGGTTCGACGCGGTCACGACCGATGCGCTCGGGTTCCGCTACGGGCCGTTCGAGCGCGACTTCCGCTTCACCCGCGCGCTCGGCGGGATCGAGGTCTGGCGCGCGATGTTTCCGCTGACCCGGTTCTCGGGGCGTGCGCTCGACCACCTCGCCGAGATGCGGCGGAAGCTGGCCGCGCAGGGCATCGGCGCGCGCACATGGCCGAACGACGAGGTGTTCTGTTTCTCCTACGTGCGTGCCCACCCGGAGCTGGCGGCCGGCGCACTCGAGGATGTGGCGCCGGACTGGTTCGAGGCTGGCCGCTTCGCCACCGATCCCGACATCCTCCACGACCTCGCCGTGGCACAGGCGGTGCCGGGAAAGGTCATGCACCCGGTCCGCAGCCGCGCCTGGTTCTGCCGGGCGCTTGCCGGACGCCTGACCGGCCGGACGGCCTTTCTCGCACCCATGCGGGAATCGCTCGCGCTTCTCACCGACGCCGAGATCGACGCCGCCGCCGAAAGCGTCGCCGGGACGGTTGCGGGGCTTCTGCGCCGCTTCCGCGCCGCGGGGTCCGAAGGGCCGGGGGGGGGCCGCTGATGCAGGCAGCCGACCCCTCCCGCCCGGGCCGGCGATGGACTAGCCTCGTCCCCGCAGGGAGGAGGGCGGAATGGCGCGACGCAAGGTGCTGCTGGTCGGCGAGAGCTGGGTCTCGGCGGCGAACCACCACAAGGGCTGGGATACGTTCTCGTCCGTCACCTTCCACAAGGGGGCCGAACCGCTTGTCGCGGCGCTGCGGGACAGCCCGTTCGATCTGACCTACATGCCCGCGCACGAGGCCGCGAGCGACTTTCCTTTCGATCTCGGCGGGTTGGAGGCATATTCTGCCATCCTGCTTTCAGATATCGGGTCGAATTCCCTGCTCCTGCACCCCGATGTCTGGCTGCATGGCAAGACCATCCCGAACCGCCTGAAGCTGATCCGCGACTGGACCCATGCCGGGGGCGGCCTGATGATGATCGGCGGCTACTTCTCGTTCCAGGGAATCGACGGCCGCGCCCGCTGGCGCCGGACCCCGGTGGAAGAGGCGCTTCCGGTCGCGTGCCTGCCCTGCGACGACCGTCTCGAGGCGCCCGAGGGAATCCTCGCCCGCATCGCCGACCCCGACCACCCGATCGTGAAGGATCTGCCCGGCCCGTGGCCCGCGCTGCTTGGCGTGAACGAGGTCACGGTGAAGCCCGGGGCCCACGTGATCGCGACGCTTCCGCCCGATCAGGGCGGCCACCCGCTGCTCGTCGCGGGGCAGTACGGACGGGGCCGCACGCTCGCCTGGACCTCCGACATCGGGCCGCACTGGCTTCCCCAGGCCTTCGTGGACTGGCCGGGCTATGCCCGACTCTGGCGGCAGGCCCTGGCCTGGCTGACGGGCGGCTGACCGGCCTGTCCCGGCCCGCCGCAACCGCGCGGCATCCGCGGATTTCCCTTTTGGATTCAGAGATCGTCCTTTCATGCCCGCCGACTCGCGGGATAGGATGCGCGGGCATGTCGGACGTCGCTTCGGGAGGGTGGACGAGATGACGAACTTGATCGCGGACGACCTGATCGCCTCCGAGAACGATCGCGCCGCGGCGGCGCTCCGGGCCGACTACGACCACCTCGGCGAGGTTCTTGACCGTTCGGGCAGGATCATCGACGACATCACCGCCAAAGTCGCCGCCTTCGGTGTCGCGCTGCCGTCCTGGGGCGTCGGCACCGGCGGCACCCGCTTCGCCCGCTTCCCCGGACCGGGCGAGCCGCGGAACGTCTTCGACAAGATCGAGGATTGCGGCGTCATCCAGCAGCTCACCCGCGCCACCCCACGCGTCTCGCTCCACATCCCGTGGGACAGGGTGCCGGACCCGGCGGATCTGCGCGACAAGGCCGCCGCGCACGGTCTCGGCTTCGACGCCATGAATTCGAACACTTTCCAGGACAGCCCCGGCCAGAGGCTCAGCTACAAGTTCGGATCGCTCACCCATACCGACCCGGCCGTCCGGGCGCAGGCGGTCGAGCACAACATCGACTGCATCCGCTTCGGCGAGGCGCTCGGATCGAAGGCGCTGACGGTCTGGATCGGCGACGGGTCGAACTTCCCCGGCCAGAGCCATCTGGCGCGCGCCTTCGAGCGCTACCTCGAGTCGATGCACGCGATCTATGCGGCGCTGCCCGACGACTGGCAGATCTTCAGCGAACACAAGATCTACGAACCGGCCTTCTACGCGACCGTCATCCAGGACTGGGGATCGAGCTGCCTCGCCGCGATGGCGCTCGGGCCCAAGGCCAGGTGCCTTGTGGACCTCGGCCACCATGCGCCCACGGTGAACATCGAGATGATCGTCGCGCGGCTCATCCACGCGGGCAAGCTCGGCGGCTTCCATTTCAACGACAGCAAGTATGGCGACGACGACCTCGATTCCGGCTCGGTCGATCCCTACCGGCTGTTCCTCGTCTTCAACGAACTGGTCGAGGCCGAGCTTGCCCTCGGCCCGGCCTTCCGCCCGGCCCACATGATCGACCAGTCGCACAACGTGACCGATCCGATCGAAAGCCTGATGGTCAGCGCGATCGAGATCCAGCGCGCCTATGCCTCGGCTCTGATCGTCGACCGCGCGGCGCTCCACGGCTTCCAGGACGGCAACGACGCCCTGATGGCCTCGGCCTCGCTCCGGTCCGCCTTCCGCACCGATGTCTCGCCCATCCTCGCGATGGCGCGGGTCAGGGCAGGGGGCGCGGCGCACCCCGTGCACACCTACCGGAAGTCGGGCTACCGCGCCGCCGTCGCCCAGGTGCGACCGGCCGTCACCGGCGGGTCGGGCGGGATCGTCTGACCGGCCCCCCGACCGCGCCGCCGCGACCGCTCGCCGGGAACATCAGGACAGGGGGGGCGTGCCGGTGCCCCTACCGCGTGAAGGCATAGGCATTTCCGGCATCGACGTTGACGATGTTCCCCGTCGACTTCGATGCGAGATCGGAGAGCAGGAACGCCGCCGCCTCGGCCACATCCTCGGGGTAGACCCCGAGTTTCAGCATCGACCGCTGACGGTAGACCTCTTCCAGATCGTCCTCGTCAACCTTGTTCGACGCCGCCCGGCTGGCCCGCCATTCGCCCTGCCAGATCTTCGATCCGCGCAGGACCGCATCGGGGTTCACCGTGTTCACCCGGATGCCGAACGGCGCCCCTTCCAGCGCCAGACAGCGTGCAAGATGGATTTCCGCTGCCTTGGCCGCACAATAGGCCGATGCCCCGGCCGAGGCCGCGAGGCCGTTCTTCGAGGCGATGAAAACCATGGCGCCGCCAGTGGCCTGCGCCTTGAGGTGGCGAAATCCTTCGCGGCCGACAAGGAAGTATCCCTTGGCGAGGATGTCCTGGTTCCGGTCCCACATGGCCAGCGTCGTGTCCTCGACGGGCGAGGCCGAGGCGATGCCGGCGTTCGAGACGACATAGTCGATCCCGCCGAAGGCGCGGGCCGTCTCAGCGAAGGCCGCGACGACCGACGCCTCGTCGGTGACGTCGAGCCGCACAGCCCGCACGTTGTCCCGCCCGAAGGTCTTGCCAAGCTCTCCGACGACGTCTTCGGCGCCCGGCACGTCGATGTCCGCAATCATCACGCAGGCGCCTTCCGACATCAGCCGCCGCGCGATTGCCTGCCCGATCCCGCCCGCGCCGCCGGTGATGAACGCGATCCGCCCGGCCATTGCCCTCGGCTTCGGCATCCGCTGGAGCTTGGCCTCTTCCAGAAGCCAGTATTCGATGTCGAACGCCTCCTGCTCTGGCAGGCCGGTATAGTGATCGACCCCCTCGGCACCGCGCATCACGTTGATTGCGTTGGTGTAATACTCGCCCGCGATCCGCGCTGTCGCCTTGTCCCTGGCGAAGGTGATCATGCCCACTCCCGGCACGAGATACACGACCGGGTTCGGATCGCGCATCGCCGGAGAGTCCGGGCGCCTGCAGCGGGCATAATAGGCAGCGTAGCCGTCGCGATAGCCGGCGATCAACTGGTCCAGCGCCGCGGCGTCGGCGTCATGGGGCAGGATCAGGGGGCGGATCTTGGTGCGGAGGAAGTGGTCTGGGCAGCTCGTGCCGAGCACCGCCAGCCGTTCCAGATGCTCGGAATTCACGAATTCCAGCACCTCGGGCGCATCGCTGAAATGCCCGATCTTCCGTTCCGCCTTCGAGATGCGTGCGCGGATCGCCGGCATCAGCCGCCCGACGGCCGCCTGCCTGTGTCCGGCCGACAGCGACTTGACTTCAGCACCTCCGAAGACCGGGCCCCTGCGGTTCGCCTCCAGCCACTCTGCCGCCCGGTTGATGATCCGCAGGGTGGTCCGGTAGCTCGCCTTCGCCGTCTCGCCCCAGGTGAAGAGACCGTGTCCGCCGAGGATCACCCCTTTGAGATCCGGGTTTTCCGTGGCCATCTTCCCGAGCTTCAGTCCGAGGTCGAAGCCTGGCCGCTGCCACGGCAGCCAGCCGATCTCGTCCCCGAACGCCTCGCGTGTCAGCCGTTCGCCGTCCTTCGCCGCGGCGAAGGCGATGGCGGCGTCGGGATGCATGTGATCGACATGGATGTGGGGGACGAAGGCGTGGAGCGGCGTGTCGATCGAGGCCGCGCGCGGGTTCAGGTTGAAGGTGCAGTGGGGCAGCATGTCCGCCATCTCGTCCTCGTGGGCGAGACCGCGGTAGAGCCCCGTCAGCCGTTCGAGCCTGTCGAGGTAGAGCGTGGCAAAGCCGTCGAGCTTCATCGATCCGAGGTCGCCGCCCGAGCCCTTGACCCAGAGGACGGTCACGTCCCCGCCGGTGAGCGGATCCCTCGCCGTCACCTTGACCGAAGTGTTGCCGCCCCCGAAATTCGTCACGCGCAGGTCCGACCCGAGCAGGTTCGAGCGGTAGAGAAGCAGCCCCGGCTCGTCGAGCTTCGCGGCGGCGGCATCGTCCCACCTGTCGGGGATGCGGGAAGCGGACATCGGTGCAGATCCTTCATTGTCGGTTGGATGCCTGCGGGGGAGGGCCCCCGCAGGCGGTGTCGTGCGTCCGGGTCAGAAGTCGAACTGGCCGATGTTGTCCTTGGTGAAGACGTAAGGCGCACCAAGAAGGATCTCGGACCCGTTGATGACCTGCAGGTCGCCGAGCTTGCCGGCCTTCACCGATGTCGCGCCCGGCTGGAGCGTGCCGTCCGCCACGGCGCGCAGCACCATCATCGCGGCATAGCCGAGATCGACCGGGTTCCACAGCACGACCGACTTGACGCAGCCGGCCTCCACGTAGGGCTTCATCGCGTTCGGCGTCGCAAGGCCCACGACCGCGATCTTGCCGCACTTGCCGGCCTGCGTCACCGCGTCGGCCGATGCGGGGGTCGCAACCGAGGTCATCCCGAAGATGCCCTTGAGATCGTCGCCGTATTTGTTGATCAGCGTCGTCGCCTGGTTGAAGGACAGGACGTTGTCTTCCTGCGCCTCGACCGTCTCGAGGAACTTCAGCTTCGGTTGGCACTGGGCCGCGTAGGCCGACATCTCGGCGATCCAGCGCGCCTGGTTGGGCGTCGTGAAGGTCGAGGTGACGATGGCGATCCCCGCATCCTCGCCCACTTCCGCGACCATGCTGTCGACGAGCGCCTTGGCGATGCCGTTGAACTGCGCCTGGTTCACGAACCACTGCCGCGCGTCGGGCTGCGAGTTGGCGTCGTAGCCGACGACGTTGATGCCGGCCCCGAGCGCCTTCTTCAGGACGGGCGCGATGGCGACGGGGTCGTTCGCCGCAAAGAGGATGCCGTCCACGCCGCTGGTGATGTAGTTGTCGATGAAGGTGATCTGCTTGTCGATGTTGGCCTCGGTCGGCCCGTCGGTCTTGGCGGTCACGTTGCCGAGTTCCGCCGCCGCTTCGGCGATCCCTTTCGAGGTCGCGTTGAAATAGCCGATGCCGATCAGCTTCGGCACGTCCACGACATTGATCGGCTTGCCCGCGCGGTCGGGCGGGTTCGTGGGCGAGCCGCCGTCATAGGGCTTGGCCTCGGCAACCGCGGGGGTGCCGTCGCAGGCGAGCGGGCTGGTCGGCTGGTCGTCGCCGCCGGTCCAGACCTGGGCCTGGGTGGTGCTGGCAATCGTGCTGAACGCGACAGCCGCAAGCAAAGTCTTTCTCAGCATGGTCGTCCTCCTCCTGGTTGTCCGGCCCCTGTTCCGACGGCGGGCCGGGTCATTCGTCTCAGCCGTCCGTATCCCTCCTGAACAGGTTGGTCAGGATGATCGTGCCCATGAGCACGAACCCGATCACCACGATGGTTGCGTCGCCCTTCACGCCGGCGAGCAGGAGACCGTTCTTGAGCGCCTGCATGACCACAAGCCCGAGCAGCGTGCCGAGGATGGTCCCGCGGCCGCCGAAGATGCTCGTGCCGCCGAGCACCACCGCGGTGATGACGTCGAGTTCCAGCCCGGTGCCCATGTCCGACCGGGTGGTCGAGACCCGGCTGACGAAGATCACCGCGGCGATGGCCGAGAAGAGGCCCGCCATCGTGTAGATCAAGAGGAGCGTCCGCTTCACCGGCAGGCCCGAGAATTCCGCGGCCGTCGCGTTCGAGCCTGCGGCGTAGGCGGTCCGCCCGAAGGGGGTGAACCCGAGAATGAAGGCCGCCAGGACCGCAAGGGCGAGAAAGACCCAGAGCTGCACCGGCACGCCGAACAGGTCGCCCTGGCCGAGGACGTAGAACCATTCCGGATAGCCGCGGACCGACCGCGCCTGGCTGATCCCCTCGGCCAGACCCCGGTAGAGCGCCAGCGTCGCGAGTGTCGCGATCAGCGGCGGAACACCGAAGCGGGTGATCACGTACCCGTTCGCACAGCCTGCGGCGGCGCCGATGGCAAGCGCCAGGACCATCGCCACGGGAAGGGGCAGACCGAGCTTCTGCCACATCACGCCCAGCATGATCGCGACGAGTCCGAGGATCGACCCGACCGACAGGTCGATCCCCCCCGTCACGATCACGAAGGTCATCGCAAGCGCGACGATCCCGACCTCGGCCATCAGGCGCCCCTGATTGAGGAGGTTGGCGGTGGTGAGGAACTTGTCGCTCTGGCCTGCAAGCAGGCCGAGCGTCACGATCAGGAGAAGGGCGAGGATGCCTTCGTGGCGGAGGATCTGCCTGACCATCAGCCCGGCCGCCGGTTGCGGTGCCGCCGGACCATGTCGGCCAGCACCGTCAGGAGGATGAGCAGGCCGAGCACCGCGCGCAGCCAGTAGGCCGAGATGTTGAGGAACACGAGCGCCGAGCCGATGGAGGCGAAAAGGATCGCGGCGAGGGTCGAGCCGATCACCGTTCCGGTTCCGCCGAGGATGGACACGCCGCCGATCACGCAGGCGGTGATGACCGTAAGCTCGAGGTTCGGCGGAACGGTGGACTGGATCACCTTGAGCTGCGTGGCAAAGAGGATCGCGGCGATGCCTGCGAAGAAGCCGTGCAGCATGAAGGCGTAAAGGACGGTGCGCCTCGGGTCGATGCCGCTCGCCCTGGCCGCCTCGGGGTTGCCGCCCACCGCATAGAAGGACCGGCCGAGCGGCGACGAGCGCATCCAGACCGCCATGAGCGTGGTGAGGATGACCATGAACCATACCGGCGACGGGATGTCGAACAGGCGCTTCTGCGCAAGGAAGAACCCGGACGGCATGCCTTCGATCCACGTGCCGCCCGTCACGCTGATGAGCCCACCCTTCAGGATCGACAGCATCCCGAGCGTCGCCACGATCGACGGAATGCCGACATAGGCCACGATGAAGCCGAGGCCCGCGTTGATGACGACGCCGACGGCGAGAGGCACGGTCCATGCGACCCAGACCGGATAGCCCTGCACCGCCAGCGTGCCCGCAATGGTGGCGAGCACCCCGATCAGCGAGCCGACCGAAACGTCGATGTTTCCGGTGATGATCACGAGCGTCATGCCGATCGCCGCCACGGCGATGTAGGCGTTGCCGGCGAAGATGCTGGTCAGGTTCGTGTCCGACAGGAAGCGCGGGTTGTAGATCCCGACGACGATCATCAGGACCGCGATGCCGCCGAGGACGACCAGTTCCTGTCCGTAGGCCTGGACCGTCCGCGACAGGCGGCTCCGGCGGCGGAAGGGCAGGGCGGCGTCGCTCATGCTGCAGCCCCCCGGCGCGACTGCGTCATCGCCGTGCCCACCGCTTCGGGTGACGCGTCGGCGCGGTCGAACTCGGCCACGATCCGGCCCTCGCGCATCACCAGGACGCGGTCGGACATCCCGAGCACCTCGGGCAGTTCGGACGAGATCATCAGCACGGCAAGACCCTCCGCCGCGAGCCGCGACATGAGCGCGTGGATCTCCGACTTCGCGCCGACGTCGATGCCGCGGGTGGGCTCGTCCATGATCAGGATGCGGGGCTTCACCGCCAGCCACTTCGCCAGCACCACCTTCTGCTGGTTCCCGCCCGAAAGCTGCCGCACCGCCTGGTCCGGTCCGCGCGCCCGGATGCCGAACTGGGCGATCGAATCGCGGGCGAGGCGGTCCTCGGCCGACCGGTTCACGACGAACATCCGCGTGAGCCGGTCCAGCACCGCATGGGCGATGTTCTGCGCGATCGTCTGCGACCGGATGAGGCCCTGTCCGCCCCGGTCCTCGGGGACGTAGGCGATGCCGAGATCGCGGGCCTGCCGCGGGCTGGTGATGCGGACGGGCCGGCCGTCAAGCCGGATTTCCCCGGATGCGGCGGGGGTAATGCCGAAGACGGTCAGCGCAAGCTCGGTGCGGCCCGACCCGACGAGGCCGGCGATCCCGAGGATTTCGCCTGCCCGGAGCGTGAACGAGATGTCGCGGACGAGCGGGCCGGAATTCAGCCCGCGCACCTCGAGCACCGGCGCGCCGATCCGCGGCTCGCCCTTCGGAAAGAGCTGGTCGATCGACCGGCCGACCATCATCGAGACGAGCCTGGGTTCGTCCACCTCCGCGATCGGCGCCGTGCCGACGAGCGTTCCGTCGCGCAGCACCGTCACCCGGTCGGCGAGTGCGAGGACTTCGGGCAGCTTGTGGCTGATGTAGACGATGCCGACGCCCCGTCCGCGCAGGCGCCGCACGATCTGCATGAGCTGGGCCACGTCCGTTTCGGTCAGGGACGCGGTCGGTTCGTCCATCACCACGACGCGCGCCTTCTGGCTCAGCGCCTTGGCGATCTCGACCCGCTGGCGATTGGCGACCGACAGGGTTCCGACGCCCTGATCGACGTCGATATGCGGGCTGTCGAGGTCGTCGAGCAACCGCCGCGCCTCGGCCCGCATCCTTTTCCAGTCGAGCCGGTTCAGCGCCGCGCGCGGGGCGTGGCCGATGAAGATGTTCTCGGCGACACTCAGCTCGGGAAAGAGCAGGAGCTCCTGATAGACGATCGCCACGCCCGCCTTCGCGGCCGCACCGGGCGTCGGGAAGGCGACCGGGATGCCGCCGACGCGGATCTCGCCGCCGTCGGGCCTGTGAACGCCGCCCATGATCTTGATCAGCGTGGACTTGCCCGCGCCGTTTTCGCCGAGAAGCGCGTGGACCTCGCCGGGACGGACATCGAAGGACACGTCCGACAGCACGCGGACCGGTCCGAAGGACTTGGAGATGCCGCGAAGTTCGATCAGCGGCGTCACAGGTCCGGCTCCGCCGCCGGAGAGGGCGGCCAGGGGGCGCGGCGGGGCGTTCCGGCTGCGCAATCCATCGCATCCTCCCTTCGCCTGCGGGGCGGCCCCGCCTGCGTGATGGTCCGGTCCGACCCGCTCCTGTCGCAGGTTCTGTTTTACAACCCCGCACCTTCTGAGTATCAATAAACAAGGCTGAGGGAAATTCGTCAAGTGGCAATGGGTCGGCCGCAGATATTCGCCGATTGCGATGAAATACGATCATTTGTCTGAAAGACGGATGCCATGAATGAGCGAAAATGATCGTCATACTCTCATCCTGCAGGTCCTGAGGACCCGGCCCTTCGCCACCGTGCGCGACCTCCAGGACATCCTTCAGGCATCGCCCGCCACGATCCGCCGCGACATCGCCAAGCTTCACGGCGCGGGCCAGGTCCGCAAGGTCTTCGGCGGGATCGCCGCGCGCGAGCATGTTCCGCCCGAGCGCCTCTCGGCGCGCCCCTTCGGCGAGAACCGGATGCTCGCCGTCGCCGCCAAGCGCGCCATCGCCGCCGAGGCCGAGAAGCTCGTGAGCGACGGCGATTCGATTATCATCCACGGCGGTTCGACCTGCCAGCTCTTTGCAGAGCGGCTCGCCCGCAGGAACGTGCGCATCTTCACCAACTCGATGCCGCTGGCCGCCATGCTGTCGCAGCACGGCTCCTGCCACCTGACCCTGTCGGGGGGCGATCTCTACCGCGAGCCGGGCATCCTCTTTCCGGCCTCGGGCGCGATGCCCGAGTTCTACGCTTCGAAGTTCTTCATCGGCGCGCAGGCCTTCGGCCCCGCCGGGTCGATGGAGTCAAATCCCCTGATCGTGCGCGAGGCGGAAAGGCTTCTGGCGCGCGCCGACGAGGTCGTGGTGCTCGCCGACAGCAGCAAGTTCAAGCTCCGGGCCCGCTACGGCCTTGTCGGACTGTCCCGCATCGGCATCGTCATCACCGATGACGGGATCGCGCCCGAGGCGCTGCGGATGCTCGACGAGGCGGGAATACCCGTCATCGTCGCACAGGTGCCCGCGGAAGGAGGGGACGCCGCATGACCCAGGCGCTCGCGGTATTCGATCTCGGCAAGACGAATGCCAAGCTCGTGCTGTTCTCGCCGACGGGCGAGACGCTGGCCGAGCGACGGACCCACCGCGCCCCCGTCGTCGTCGCGGGGTCGCGCTGTCTGGATGCCGAGGGGATCGAGGCCTGGCTCCGGGCCACGCTCGAGGAGCTTTCACGGGATTTCCTGCTGACCGGCGTGATGATCGCCACGCATGGCTGCGCCTTCGCGCTGATCCGCGACGGCAGGCTCGCCGCGCCGATCCTCGACTACGAACAGGAGATGCCGGACGAGGCCGAGGCGGCGTTCCGCCCGCACGTGCCCGCCTTCGCGGAAACCTTCTCGCCCGATCTGCCGGGCGGCCTGAACTATGCGCGCCACATCTTCCTGCGCGAATGGCAGTCGCCGGGGCTGGTGGCCTCGGCCGACCACATCCTGTCCTATCCGCAGTACTGGGTCTGGCGTCTGACGGGTGCCCTCGCCTCCGAGGTCAGCTTCCTCGGCTGCCATTCGCATCTCTGGAACCCGCTGGCGGGCGATTTCAGCAGCCTCGTGGACGGCTTCGGCTGGCGCGCGAAGTTCCCCCCGCTCGTGCCGGCAGGAACGGTGATGGGCGCCGTCCGCATCGGCGGCCGGGACGTGCCGGTCCACAACGGCGTCCACGACAGCAACGCCGCCTTCCATTTCTACCGCGGTCTCGGGCTCGGGAGCTTCACGCTGGTATCGACGGGAACATGGGTCATCGTGTTCAACCCGGGCTGCCCGCTGAGCGTGCTCGACGCATCGCGCGACATGCTGGCCAACGTCACGGTGAGGGGCGAGCCCGTGGCGACGGCCCGCTTCATGGGCGGGCGGGAGTTCGATGTCATCTCGGGCGCGGCGCGCGTCGAGGCCGGCCCCGATGCGGTCGCGCGCGCGGTCTCGGCCGGGCTTCGGGCGCTGCCGTCCTTCGCGCCCGGCGGCCCCTGTCCGGGCCGCGCGGGGAAGGTGCTCGGTCCGGTCCGGACCGCCGCCGAGAGGACCGCCGTCGCCACGCTCTACGTGGCGCTCATGCTGGACGTGACGCTCGACAACCTCCGCTCGCACGGGCCGATCGTGCTCGACGGAGGCCTTGCGCAGAACGGCGCGCTGCTCGGGCTCGTCGCGGCGCTGCGCGAGGGCCAGACGCTCTCGGCGACGGGCAATTCCGAAGGAACCGCGATGGGCGCCGCGGCGCTGGCCTTCGAGGCGGCAGGGCGCCCCGTGCCCTTCCGCGCCGTCCTGAGCCCGGTTGCCCCTCGGGCGCCGGCGGGGCTGGCGGGCTACCGCGACCGCTGGAGAAGCGAGGCGGGCGCTTCCTGAACGACTGCGTCCTGAACGGGCGCCGCCGCCGGGCACGAACCCCGCCGGCGTGCCTCGGGTGCCATGGGGCCGTGGTGACACATCCGCAGATACCCGCGGACGCCCGCAGCCGCGGCTGTCCGATGCCCCGGGGCCGGTCGGGCCGCGCGACCCGCAATCCCGAAACCGGAGTTGACGCCTGCCGGAGGCGGGACTGCGGGCGGCGGGCGTCCGGCCCGAAGGCGAACGGGGCTTGCGCAGGAAAGTCACAACGATCCATGGTCTGCCCGCGCCGGCTGTCCCGGCGTGCCCGGCAGGATGGCGCAGCCGGGATTGCGGCACTTCGGCGGAGACGGCGATGACGGACGGCTACGAGGACTGGATCGGGCGCAGGACCGAGCGGAGCGAAACGCTCGCCCCCCGTCTGGTGGCGGAATTCCGTGCGACGCTCGACGGCCTCCTCGCGGACCGTCCCGTTCCGCTCGGGATTTTCTGGGCCACGAACCCCGAAATCGTTCCGCCGGCCCTGCTCGGCCGGGACGGGCACCCGCGGACCGGCCTGTTCATTCCGGCCCTGCCGCTTGCCCGCCGCATGTGGGCCGGGGGCGAGCTGCGCCTTCTCGGCGACTTCGCGACCGGCCAGACGGTGACGCGCGAGAGCACGGTGGAGAAGATCGCCCTGAAGGAGGGCGGTTCCGGCAAGCTCGGATTCGTGACGCTCCGCAACCGGTTCCTGGCCGACGGCCGGCCGGCCGTCGAGGAACGGCAGGACATCGTCTACCGCGAAGAGCACAGGCCGGGTTCCGGAGCGGCCCCGCCGCCGGCCGCGCCCGACATCGGCCCGCCGGCAGCCTCGGCCGCCTTCACGTCCACCCCCACGCTGCTCTTCCGCTACTCGGCCCTGACGTTCAACGGCCACCGCATCCACTACGACCCCGATTATGCGCGCCGGGTCGAGGGCTATGCCGGTCTCGTCGTTCACGGACCCCTGCAGGCGATCGTCCTGCTCAACCTCGCCACCCGCGTGTTCGGCCGCGCGCCCTCGGTCTTTTCCTACAGGGGGGTCGCCCCGCACATCTGCGGACAGGCCGCGCTGGCCGAGGCACATGCCGCCGAGGGCGGCGGATTGGCCCTGCGGGTCAGGGTGGACGGGGGACCGGTCACGATGACGGCCACCGCCGCGCCCTGAGCGGCGAAGCGCCCGCTTCCTGACGGTAAGGCGTCATGGAGGGGCGCGGCGGCGCGATGCCCGGCGCGGCACGGATGGGCCCCGGCGGCCCGGTGTCAGGCCGGGACGTCCACCCAGCCGCCGCTGCGGGCCGAGTCGGCGACGGCTTCCACGAGGGTCTGGATACGCAGCCCGCTGCGGAAGCCGAAGGGTTCCTGCCGGCGCCCGGCAACGGCATCGACAAAGCGCGCCGCCTCGATCGCCTTCAGGTCGTTGAAGCCGAGCTGGTGTCCGGCCGCCACGCAGAAGAGGCCGTAGGGGGCGTGGTCCGGTCCGGCCTCGATGCGCCGGAATCCCTGCCGCCCGCGGGCGTCCGAGGCCGAGAAGAAGTGCAGCACGTTGAAGTGTTCCTGGCTGAAGGCGAGCGCCCCCCTGGTGCCGTAGATCTCGAAGTCGTGCTGCATCTTGCGCCCGGTCGAGATCCAGTTCGCCTCGATCGCCCCCGTGGCACCGCTCTGAAACCGCAGGAAGGCGCGGCCGATGTCGTCGACCTCGATCCTCCGGCGGCCGCCCCGGCCGTCGCTGCGCTCGGGGATCATCGTGACGCAGTCGCCGAGGACGCGCGTGATGGGGCCGGCGAGGAACTCGGCGGTGGCGAGGATGTGGCTGCCGATGTCGGCCAGCGCGCCGCCCCCCGCGGGGTCGTGGCGGAACGTGAAGGGACTTGCCGCGTCCGCCATGTAGTCCTCGGCATGGACGCCGCGGAATCCCCGGATCTCGCCGATCTCGCCGGCCCCGATCATCTCGCGGGCCAGTGCCATCATCGGATTGCAGAGATAGTTGAAGCCGACCTGTGTCCTGACCCCGCGCGCCTCGGCGGCCTCGACCATCTCGCGCGCATCGGCCGCCCGCGGGGCGAGCGGCTTTTCGCAGTAGACGTGCTTTCCGGCGGCGATCGCGGCGAGCGACATCTCCTTGTGCAGCGCGTTCGGTGCGGTCACCGACACGATGTCGATGTCGGGGTCCGCAACCAGCCTGCGCCAGTCGCCGGTCGCACGGGTGAAGCCGTAGGTATCCGCGGCACGCTGCGCGGCGTCGCGGGTCACGTCGGCCACGGTGTGAAGCACCGGCTCGGCGGCAAGGTCGAAGACCCGCGGCGCCGCGACGAAGGCGAGAGCATGCGCCTTGCCCATGAAGCCGGTGCCGATCAGGCCGATGTTCAGGGCCGGTTTGGCCATCAGTCCATCCAGTCGGTAAGGAACGTGGAACGGATAGGTTCAGAAACAATTGGCTGAACGACGTTATTCGCCCATTCTCTGAAGCGCGGACGGCGCATCAGTAGGTTCCCGCAGGCACCGCCGCCGCCTGTCCCGAGGTCAGGTCGCGGAAGCGCGCAACCCCGGCCGCCGCGGCCGCCGCCAGCAGCCGCGCGTCGCCGCCGCCCAGCGTGGTCATCCGGTAGCCCCAGCCGACCGCGCGGGCGGCGTATTCCGCCGTGCCGCAATGCAGCGCGGCGACGATTCCGGCGCGCCGGCAGGCTTCGGCCACCTTGCGGAAGGCCTCGGTCATCATCGGCTCCTCGCGGTCGAACCCGGCCGCAAGCCTGTTCGCGGAGAGACTCATCGCCAGGTCGGCGGGACCGACATAGATGCCGTCGAGCCCCGGCGTGGCCGCGATCGCGTCCACGTTCTCCAGCGCCTCGGCGGTTTCCACCATGGCGAAGGCAAGGATGTTGGCGTTCGCCTCGGCGGCATAGTCCGGCCCGGCTGCATAGGCGGCGCGGGTCGGTCCGAAGCTCCGCAGGCCCGCGGGCGGGTAGCGGAGGTAGCTGACCAGCCGCGCGGCCTCGTCGGGGGTGTTGATCATCGGGCAGATGATCCCGTAGGCGCCGGCGTCGAGCGCCTTCATCACCGCGCCGGGGTCAAGCCACGGCACGCGGACCAGCGGGACGACCCCCGAGGCGCGCATCGCCTGCAGCATGGGCAGCGCGGCAGCGTAGTCGAGCGCGCCGTGCTGCATGTCGATGGTGAGCGAATCGTAGCCCTGGGCGGCCATGATCTCGGCCACGAAGGGATTTCCGATCGACAGCCAGCCATTGGCCGTGGCACGCCCCGCGGCCCAGATCTCCTTCAGGCGGTTCGGTATCATGTCGTCGTCTCCGCGGGGTGGCGGGCGCGGTTCACGGCCCGAATCCGGGTCCGAATCCCGGCCCCCGCCCCAATTCGCGGCGCTCGGAGGCGAAAGTCAATCTGCCTCCGGCCGTGCGGCGGCCCGCGCCGGGCCGGGCGGCGGGGGCGGTGCTGCCGATCTTTCGTCAGCGTCCGGGCCGGGCAAGGGGCGGCGGCGGCAGGATGCCCTTGCCGATCGTCCCCGTCGTCTGTAGCCCGGTGCCGGGCGGCGCGCGATCCGCAGGAAACGGCGCGAAGGGAGGCGGGGGGCGACATGCTGAAGGCCAGGCTGGGGATTTCACCGATCTGCTGGTGGAACGACGACCTCGTGGAACTTTCCGACGACGTGAGCCTCGATGAGTGCCTGCGGCAGGTCGCGCATGCCGGCTATACCGGCTGCGAGACCGGCCGCCGCTTCCCGATGAGCTATGCCGAACTCAGTCCGATCCTGTCGAGGCACGGGGTCGCCGTCTGCGGCGGCTGGTTCTCGGGCACGATCCTCGAGGGCGACATCGAGGCGAACAAGGACCGGATCCGCGCCCAGATGGACCTCTTCATCGCGGCCGGGGCCCCCTGCATCGTCTATGGCGAGGTCGCAGGCTCGATCCAGGGTGAACGCGGAACGCCGCTTTCCCGCAAGCGGCGCCTCTCGGACGACGAGATGCGGACCTACGGGCGCGCCATGACGGCCTTCGGCGAATGGTGCGCCGGACAGGGGATGCCGCTCGCCTATCACCACCACATGGGCGCCGTGGTGCAGTTCGAAAACGAGATCGACGCCTTCATTGCAAACTCGGGCGAGGGTATCCCGCTGCTCTACGATACCGGCCACCTGGCCTTCGCCGGGGGCGACGTGTTCGGCGTGATCGACAGGCACCACCGGCGGATCAGCCATGTCCACACCAAGGACGTGCGGATGGAGGTGATCCGTGCGCTCGACTGGTCGCGGGACAGCTTCCTCGACGCCGTGTGGAAGGGCGCCTTCACCGTGCCGGGCGACGGAAGCCTCGACTTCGAGGCGATCGTCGGGCGCCTCGCCAGCCACGGCTACGAGGGGTGGTTCGTGGTCGAGGCCGAGCAGGACCCCAAGAAGGCGCCGCCGCTCGAATGGTCCACCCGGGGCAACCGGGAACTCCACCGGGTGATGGCCGCCGCGGGTTACCGCGTCGAGCCCTGACGCCGGCCCGGGGCACGCGGTAAATTGCCCGTGACGCCGGCGTTACCGTCTGGCCGGCGGCGCGCTTCGCGGGCAGAACGGGGCCGGACATGACAAGGTTTCGGCAGGACAGCGCGGAGCACGTTTCCCCGCCGGCCCCGGCGTCACCCGGCGCGCCGGGCCGCTCCGTACGGCGCCCGCTCGTGTTTGCCGCCGCCGCGCTGGCCATCCTTCTCGCGGCCCTGCTGCTCGGCGGGGAAAGCGGGGACATCGCCGCATTGCGGTCGTGGACCGGGCGTATCGCCGCCTGGCACCGTGCCCATCCGCTCCTGCTGGCAGGGCTCTACTTCGCGGTCTACGTCGCGGTTGCGGCGCTGTCGCTTCCCTTCGCGGTCTGGATGACGCTCGGGGCGGGGGCTCTCTTCGGCCTCGCCCTCGGGACCGCGCTCGTCGCGGTCGCGGCGACGCTCGGGGCGACGCTCGCCTTCCTGGCATCGCGGTTCCTGCTGCGCGACTGGGTGCTGGCGCGGTTCGGCCACCACCTGGCGCGCACCGAGGACGGGTTCCGACGCGACGGCGCGTTCTATCTCTTCACGCTCCGCCTGATCCCGGCGGTGCCCTTCTTTCTCGTCAACCTCCTGATGGGCCTGACATCCCTCCCCGCGCGGACCTTCGCCTGGGTCAGCTTTGCCGGGATGCTTCCGGCGACTGTGCTCTATGTCAACGCGGGCACGAATCTGGCCGGCATCGGATCCCTGCGCGACGTGCTGTCGGGCGGCGTCATCGTCTCGCTCCTGATGCTCGGGGCGTTCCCGTGGGTGGCGCGCGGGGCGTTGGGCGCGGTGCGCCGGCGCCGCCTCTATGCCCGCTGGACCCGTCCGGCGCGCTTCGACCGCAATCTCGTCGTGATCGGCGGCGGCGCGGCGGGGCTCGTCTCCGCCTACGTCGCGGCGGCAGTCCGCGCGAAGGTCACGCTGGTCGAGGGCGGGCGCATGGGAGGGGATTGCCTGAACCACGGCTGTGTCCCGTCCAAGACGCTCATCCGCTCGGCCAGGGTCGCCCACGAGATGCGGACCGCGGACCGCTTCGGGGCGGCCCCGGTCGAACCCGCGATCGACTTCCCGGCGGTCCTGCGGCGCATCCGCGAGGTGATCGCACGGATTGCGCCGAACGACAGCCCCGAGCGCTACCGCGCGCTCGGGGTGGACGTGGTGCAGGGCCATGCACGGATCCTCGATCCCTGGACGGTCGCCATCACGCCGTCTGATCCCGGAGCGCCCGAGCGGCGGCTCACCACCCGCGCCATCGTGATCGCCGCCGGCGCCCGGCCCGCCCTGCCGGACCTGCCGGGGCTCGAGTCCACGGGCTATCTCACCTCGGACACGCTGTGGGACAGGATGGAGGAGCGCGGCTCGGTTCCGGGCCGTCTGGCGATCCTCGGCGGCGGACCGATCGGCTGCGAACTGGCGCAGGCCTTCGCGCGGCTCGGATCGAGGGTCCGGGTCGTCGAGGCGGCGGACCGGATTCTCCCGAAGGAGGACGCGGACGTCGCCGCCGCCGTGCAGCGGGGGCTTCGGCGCGACGGGGTCGAGGTGCTGGCGGGCCACCGGGCAGTGCGGGCCGGTTCGGACGGCGACGGAGGATGGCTCGACGTGGCCGGACCCGGAGGCGACCGGCGGATCTTGTTCGACGAGCTGCTCGTCGCGGTCGGGCGGCAGGCGCGGACCGAAGGCTACGGGCTCGAGGACCTCGGCATTCCCGCGGGCCGCGTGATCGAGACGGACGGCTTTCTCCAGACGCTCTATCCCAACATCTACGTCGCCGGCGACGCCGCCGGCCCGTTCCAGCTGACCCATGCCGGCGCACATCAGGGCTGGCATGCCAGCGTCAATGCGCTCTTCGGTTCGATCCGGCGCTTCCGGCCGGACTACCGGGCGCTGCCCCGGGCCATCTTCACCGACCCCGAGGTTGCGCGCGTCGGGATGGGCGAGGACGAGGCGAGAGCGGCGGGGACGGCGGTCGAGGTGACCCGGTTCGATCTGTCGCGGCTTGACCGGGCGGTCGCGGACGGGATCGGGGAGGGCTTCGTCAAGGTCCTGACCCCGCCGCGCGGTGACCGCATCCTCGGGGCGGTGATTGTCGGGGGAGCGGCCGCGGAGACGGTGGCCGAGTTCGCGCTGGCCATGCGCCACGGCATCGGGCTCGGGGGGGTCCTGTCCACGGTGCACGCCTATCCCACCCTGGCCGAGGCAAACAGGCTTGCCGCCGGCGAGTGGCGAAAGGCCCATGTCGGGGCGCGGACGCTGGCGCTGCTTGCGCGCTATCACGACTGGCGGAGGGGCTGACGATGTTCGACAATGCGCTTCTTCCGCTTCAGCAGCGGCTTCTCGATGCACCCGCGAGGGCGCTTGCCCGGCGCGGCGTGCCGGCCGACGCCGTCACCCTTGCGGGGTTCGGCGCGGGGCTGGCCGCCGCCGTCCTCATCGCCTTCGGCTATTTCGGGGCGGGCCTTGCGGCGCTGCTCGTCAACCGGCTGTCCGACGGGCTCGACGGCGCAGTCGCGCGGGTCACGCACCCGACGGACCGTGGCGCGTTCAGCGACATCGTGCTCGACTTCATCTTCTACGCGCTCGTGCCGCTGGCCTTTGCCCTGGCCGATCCCGGCGCGAACGCGCTGCCCGCCGCGGTGCTGATCGCCGCCTTCGTCGCCACCGGGTCGAGCTTTCTGGGCTTCGCCGTGGTGGCTGCGCAGCGCGGAGTCCGGTCCGGGAAGTTCCCCGCGAAGGGTATCCCCTACCTCGGCGGACTGACGGAAGGCGCCGAGACGATCGCCGCCTTCGTGCTCATGTGCCTGTTTCCCCGCTGGTTTCCCGTGATCGCCTACGTCTTCGCCGGGCTCTGTGCCGTGACCGCCGCGGCGCGATGGCGGCACGGCTGGGTGGTCTTCTCGGATGGCTGAGTCCACCCGGACCCCGACACCGCGGCGGAACCCGGCGGATGCCGCGCCAAAGGGGGCAAGGATGCGGCGAGGCGGCGCGGGCAGGCGGAATCGGGGCGCCCGCCGGCAAGTTTGTTTTCCGCGGCGCCCGTCCATGTGTAGTCTGCCAGGCGGCATCATGTCTGCCGGGACCCAGTTGCGGGAGCGCACATGCCGGTCTGGAAACAGCTGATCGGGGTAGCGACGGTCGCGGCCGTCGCCGTTCTGGCCTGGGGCGCCCTCGTTCCGGCCTCGTACGGGTTTCTGGACCGGGTAGGGCTTCTTGCGCCCCTGATGCGCCTCGGTGTGGCGACGGTCGGGGGCGAGGGTGCCGACGGCGGCGGCGGCGCGCCATCGCCGGTCAACGGCGGCCGGGCGGGCGGCCCGGTGCAGGTGATCGCGGTTCCGGTCCGCACCGCCGCGCTGGACGACCGTCTGGCAGCCATCGGAACCGCGCGGGGCGTGCGTTCGATCACCCTCTCGGCCGAGATATCCGGCCAGATTTCGCGGATCGCGGTCGCCTCGGGCGAGCCGGTCGCGGCGGGGGCGGTGGTGGCCGAGTTGAACGACGAGGCGGCGACGATCGCCCGGGACCGCGCGATGCTCGTCTACGACGACGCGGTCCGCACCCTCGGGCGCCTGAGACAGCTTCAGGCAACGGGGGCGGCGACCGACCTGCAGCTGCAGGTGGCCGAACTCGCCGAGCGGTCGGCCGCGCTCGAGATGCGGCAGGCCGCCTACGACCTGTCCCGCCACCGGATCGTTGCCCCGACGCGGGGCTATGTCGGGATCATCGAGGTCGGACCGGGCGATCTCGTCGCCCCCGGCACCCGGATCGCCGACATCGAGGACCGCTCGTCCCTGCTCGTCGATTTCCGCGTCCCGGAACGGGTGGCGAGCATCCTTCGCCCCGGGCTGGCGCTTCGGGCCGGCCCGGTTGCGGACCGTGCCGCAGCGGTCGAGGGCACCGTGTCGGCGGTGGACAACCAGGTCGATCCCGCCAGCCGGACGCTCAGGGTGCAGGCCACCATCGCCAACGCCGGCGACCGCCTCCGGCCCGGCATGGCGATCGCGCTCGAACTCGACCTTCCCGGCGAGAGGTATCCGGCCGTCGACCCGCTGGCGGTCCAGTGGGGCTCGGACGGTGCCTTCGTCTGGGTTCTGCGGGACGGAAAGGCGGCGCGCCTGCCGGTCCGCATCCTCGAGCGGGGGGCCGACGCGGTTCTGGTCGAAGCGGTGTTCGCGCCGGGCGATCTCGTCGTCACCGAAGGGATGGGGGCGCTCCGTCCTGGCAGCGAGGCGGTGGCCGTCGAGGCGCGCGACCCCGGCCCCCCGGTCGCGCCGGTGTCGTCGAATGGCTGAGCGTCCCGCCGCGGCATCGAGGTCGCTGGCCGCCCTGTCGCGGTCAGGCACCGCCCTGCTGGTCGGACGCCCGATCCTCGCCTTGGTGATCAACGCGATGATCGTCCTCGCGGGCCTTGCCGCCTTCTCCGGCGTCGAGATCCGCGAGCTGCCCGAGGTGGACAGCCCGGTGGTCAGCGTCACGACCGCCTATGGCGGCGCCTCTCCCGAGACGGTGGACCGCGAAGTCACCGCGGTGATCGAGGGCGCCGTCGGCCGCGTCGCCGGCGTCAGGTCGATCTCGTCCTCCTCGCGTTTCGGACAGAGCCGGGTGACCATCGAGTTCCGCGACGACGCGAACCTCGACACCGCGGCAACCGATGTGCGCGACGCGGTCGCCAGGGTCGCCGGCAGTCTTCCCGACGGCGCCGACCCGCCGCGCGCGGTGAAGGCGGATCCGAACAGCGAGGCGGTCATGCGGATCGCCGTGACATCCGCGAAGCGGTCGGTGCAGGAGCTGACGCGCCTCGTCGAGGACAGGGTCGTGGACAGGCTTCTGGCCGCGCCGGGCGTCGCGGATGTCCAGATCCACGGCGATCGCGCCGAGGTGGTGCGGGTCGATGTCGATCAGATGCAGATCGCGGCGCGCGGCCTGACCCTCGCCGATGTGTCGGCGGCGCTCCGCAACGTCGCCTTCGACGCGCCGGCCGGATCGCTTTCGACCGAGAACCAGACGCTGCTCGTCCGCGCGACCGCAGCCGTCGCCACCGTCGAGGGGTTCGAGGCGCTGCAGATCGCCCCGGACGTCCGGCTCGGCGACGTGGCCCGGGTGACCTTCGGACCGGCCCCCGGCGCGTCCTTCCTCCGGGCGAACGGCGAGACCGGCATCGGGCTCGGTATCCTGCGGCAGGCCCAGAGCAACACGCTCCGGATTTCCGCGGCGGTGCGGGCGATCGTCGATGATCTGCAGGCATCGATGCCGCCGGATGTCCGGGTGTTCGTGTCGAACGACACGGCCACCTTCATCAGGGGCGCGATCAAGGAGGTCGAGCTGGCGCTCGGGCTGTCGGTGCTGATCGTCACGGCGATCATCTTCCTGTTCCTGCGGGATGCCCGCGCGACGCTGATCCCGGTCCTCGCCATCCCGGTCTCGCTTCTGGGGACCGTCGCGGCGATCTGGCTGACAGGCTTCTCGGTCAACATCCTGACGCTCCTTGCGCTGGTGCTGGCGACCGGACTCGTCGTGGACGACGCCATCGTGGTGCTCGAGAACATCGTGCGGCGGCGGGCCGAGGGATACGGGCCGCGTGCGGCGGCGGTTCTCGGGACCGATCAGGTGTTCTTCGCGGTGATTGCGACGACCACCACGCTTGCGGCGGTGTTCGTGCCGCTGTCGTTCCTGCCGGGCCAGACCGGCGGCCTGTTCCGCGAATTCGGCTTCACGCTGGCGATCGCGGTCCTGCTTTCGGCGGTGACGGCGCTGACGCTCTGTCCGGTGCTGTCCAGCCGCCTGCTCCGCCAGCAGGACATCGAGACGCATGGCGGGCTTCTCGGTGCCGTGGGGGACCGGCTCGCCGCGGTCTATGCGCGGCTTCTGCGGGCCGCGCTCGGCGCGCCGCTGGTCGTCGTCGCGGCCGCGGCGCTGATCGCCGCCACGGCGGTGTTCCTCTACGGCGGCCTGAAGCGCGAACTGACCCCGCCCGAGGACAGGTCCTCCATCCTGCTTTCGGTCCAGGCGCCGCAGGGCGTCGCGCTCGACTACACCGATGCGAAGATGCGCGACATCGAGGCGGTTCTCGAACCCTACCGGGCCTCGGGCGAGGTTCGCAGCGTCTTCGCCATCGCGGGGCAGGGATCGGCGAACCGCGGCTTCATGGTCCTGTCCCTGGCCGACTGGGCGGCGCGCGACCGTACGCAGGCTGCGATCTCGGCCGAGATCCAGGGCAGGCTGCGCGGCATCGTGGGCGTGCGGGCCAGCACGATCCAGCCGAACTCGCTCGGCATCCGCGGCGCGGGACAGGGCCTGAGCTTTGCGGTGGTGGGCGACGACTATGCCGCGCTTGCCGACCAGGCGAAGGCTCTCGTGGACCGCATGCAGCAGGACGGCCGCTTCGGCGAGGTGCGGCTCGGCTACGACACGACGCAGGCGCAGCTTTTCGTGCAGGTGGACCGCGACCGGGCGTCCGACCTCGGGGTCAACATCGAGGGTCTCGGCGAGGCGCTGCAGGCGGTTCTCGACGGGCGCACCGTCGGGACGGTCTTCCGCGGCGACCAGAGCTTCGACATCAAGCTTCTCTCGACCGCCGATCCGGTGAACGACCCCGGCGATCTGGAACGGGTGTTCGTGCGGGCGGGCGACGGGCAGATGATCCCGATCTCGTCCTTCGTGCGTCTCGAGGAACGCGCCGTCGCGCCGGAACTGACGCGCGAGGCGCAGACGAGGTCCGTTCCGGTCTCCGCAAGCCTGTCGCCGGCGCTGCCGCTCGGCCAGGCGATCGGCGAAGTCGAGGCCATCGCGCGCGAGGTTCTGCCCGAGACGAGCCGGATCGTGCCGCTCGCCGAGGCGCGCATCCTCGGCGAAAGCAACCGCGGCGTCGGTCTCACCTTCGGGTTCGCGATCGTGATCGTGTTCCTCGTCCTCGCGGCACAGTTCGAAAGCTTCGTCTCGGCGCTGGTGGTGATGGCGACGGTGCCGCTCGGGCTTGCCTGCGCGGTCTTCGCGCTGGTCCTCACCGGCGCGAGCCTCAACGTCTATTCCCAGATCGGACTGGTCCTTCTGGTGGGGATCATGGCCAAGAACGGCATCCTGATCGTCGAGTTCGCAAACCAGCTCCGGGACGGGGGGGCATCGGTGCGGGACGCGATCGAGGATGCCTCGCGCATCCGCCTGAGGCCGGTGATGATGACGATGGTGGCCACGGTCCTCGGGGGCCTTCCGCTGGTGGTGGCAACGGGCGCCGGCGCGGAGGCGCGGGAAGTCCTCGGGTGGATCATCGTCGGCGGACTCGGCCTGGCGACGCTTTCGACGCTGTTTCTCACCCCGGTCGCCTACCTTCTGCTGGCCGGCCTGTCGCGTCCGCGGGCCGCCGAACGACAGCGGCTCGTCTCCGAGCTCGAAGCCGCAGGCCGCGCCGGCCCGGCCGGGTGACGCCCGGATCCCGGGCAACCCGGCGGCCCCCGGTTGTCTGGCACGGCATCCGCCCCGCGCCGGCAAAGACCGCGCGGATTTGATCTCAGATCGCCTCCGCCGCCCCCGCCGCCCCCGCCGCCCGCCCATTCCGCCCTCCGGCCCCGCCCGTCACTCCAGGTTCGTGTGGGCGTTGTTGCGCAACTCGTGCCTGAGGCATGACGGCCCCTTTCCCCGTCGGTCTCAGGCCACGCGAACGATTTCGGCGGCACCGAGGGCGTTGAAGCGGTTCATCAGGGCGATGCGGATCTGGATCTCTGCTGTCTGTCGATCCGGGTCTCTGGCGGCGATGCGTTCCCCGAAGGCCTTGAGGCAGCGCATCTTGGCCTCGATCCGGCTCCGGACGTGGTCTCCGGTCCAGCGCTTCCAGAACGCCCGGCCGTAGTGGCGGGTGGCGCGCCGGGTTTCGTTGCGGGCGCATGCCGCCGGACAGTCCTCTTTCCACGGTCGCCCGTTCTTGCGGATCGGGATGATCGCGGTGGCCTGCCGGTCGATGATCGCCGTGTGGCAGCGGCGGGTGTCATACGCCCCATCGGCGGTCACGGTGCCGATCTCTTCACCTTCGGGGATCTGGTCCAGCAGTTCTGGCAGGACCGGGCTGTCGCCATCGCTGCTGGGTGTGAATTCCACCGCCCGGACGTCTGAAGTGGCGGTGTCCATGGCCAGATGGACCTTGCGCCATTGGCGCCGACCCTGAACTCCGTGCTTGCGCGCCTGCCACGCGCCATCACCAAGAAACTTGATGCCCGTGCTGTCACCCAACAGGTTCAGGGGGCCATCGGCGCGCCGATATGGGATCTGGACAGCCAGGGTCTTCTGCCGTCGGCACAGGGTCGTGTAATCCGGCACGGCCCAGTCCACGTCCGCCATCTTCAGCAGGCTGGCCACCATCCCGGTCGTTTGTCGCAAGGGCAGCTTGAACAAGACCTTGATCGTCAGGCAGAACTGGATCGCCGCGTCGGAGAACACCGCGGGCCGGCCAGGCCGCCGTCAGGCGGCGCGAGCCACGACCGGGTTGAGTTCCGGGGCATAGGGCGGCAAGTGCAGGAGCGTGACGTTGTCGGGGACGGAGAGCGTCCTGGCCGCGTGCCATCCGGCCCCGTCAAGGACGAGGACCGCATGGGCACCGGGGGCGGCGGCGCGGGCGATCCCGGCGAGGCGGGCGTTCATTGCTGCCGTGTTGACGAAGGGCAGGATC
>JBMOOH010000055.1:46922-50283 GCA_049323795.1 Pseudomonadota bacterium | reverse complement strand
CCGTGCGCACCAGTCCGTGCGCACCAGTCCGTGCGCACCAGTCCGTGCGCACCAGTCCGTGCGCACCAGTCCGTGCGCACCAGTCGGGTGTCGGCCCGTGCGGGGCGGAGGATCCGGCGGGGGACGACCGGGGGGCAGGGCTGGAACCCTGCGGGGGAGGGGGACGATGAGGGCCATGGAGCGCAGCGGGGCATGAATGCGCGCCTCCACCCTGCCGCTCCGGGCGGCTTCTACGTCTTCGTCACCGCTGTCGTCATCGCCGTCGTGCTCTGGGCGGCGCGCGAGGTCTTCCTGCCGCTGGCGCTCGCCATCCTGATTGCGTTCATGCTTTCGCCCCTTGTGGCGATCCTCCGGCGGCGCGGACTGCCGAGGTTCCTGTCGGTGTTCCTGCCGGTCGGCGCCGCCTTCCTGACCATCGGGGCGATCCTGCTTGTGGTGGTGCTCCAGCTTGGCCAGATCGCCCAGAACCTGCCGTCCTTCCAGGCCAACATCGTCGAGAAGATCGACGCGCTGAAGAACACCGGACCGGACGAGGGCGTGGCGAGCCGGGTATCGAGGCTTGTCACCATCATCGACGAGCGCATCCAGGGCATGCTGCCCGAAAGCCAGGGCGAGGAGGCGCTCGCGGTCCGGATCGTGGGCAGGACCGGAGCGACCGGAGCGATCGAGAACGTCCTCCTGCCGCTTCTCGCCCCGGTCGCCACCGCGGGGCTGGTGGTGGTCGTGGTCGTGTTCATGCTGCTCGAACGCGAGCAGGTCCGGGACCGATTCATCCGCATCGTCGGCGCGAACGACCTGGCACTGACGACGCGGATGCTCGAGGATGCGGCCGAGCGGGTGAGCCGCTACCTGCTGACCCAGCTGCTGGTGAACGTGATCTATGCGGTCCCGATCGGTGTCGGGCTCTGGCTGATCGGGGTTCCGAGCCCGCTTCTCTGGGGGATGATCACCCTGGTCTTCCGGTTCGTTCCCTATGTCGGGTCCTTCCTTTCGGCGGCCTTTCCGCTGTTCATGGCCTTCGTCGCCTCGCCCGGCTGGGCGGACGTGCTCTTGACGGCAGCGCTGTTCGGGGTGGTCGAGTTCGTGACCTCGAACTTCATCGAGCCGCAACTCTACGGATCGCGCACCGGGCTCAGCCCGCTCGCGGTGATCGTTTCGGCGATCTTCTGGACCTTCCTCTGGGGGCCGGTGGGGCTGGTCGTCTCGACCCCGCTCACCGTCTGCCTCGTCGTGCTCGGCCGTTACGTGCCGCAGTTCGCGGTCTTCGACATCCTGTTCGGGGACGAGGCCGTTCTGAAGCCGCATGCTCAGATCTATCAGCGCCTTCTGGCCGGGGACCGCATCGAGGCGCTGTCGCGGGCCGAGGAGGAACTCGAAGAGAACGGCCTGCTGCACTTCGTCCGCCGCATCGCCCTTCCGGCCCTGCTGCTCGCCCAGCGGGACCGCGAGCGCCGCACGCTCGATCTCGAGAAGGAGCGGCGTCTTGCGGGCGACGCCGCGGCACTCGTCCGCGAGGTCGCGGCACTGGCCGCCGAGGGCGTCGGCGCGGAGCCGGCGGCGCCGTCGGACGGTGCGCCGGCTGGTGAGGCTGGTGAAATGGAGAGCGGATCGGGCCCAGGGTCGGTCAGCGGATCGGGCATACGGGTTGCGTGCATCGGGGGGCGGTGGCCCACCGACGAGGTCTCGGCGCTGGCGCTTTCGTTCGCGCTCCGCTCGGCAGGCTTCGACGCCGAGCCGATCGAGACGGGCGATCTGGTCCCGGTGGAACTCTCACGCTATGGCGAGGGGGACGTGATCGTCCTGTCGTTCCTCGACTCTCACCCGAGCCGCGCCTCGCTCCTGCGGCTGCGGCGGATCCGGCGGGTGGCGCCGAAGGCACGCCTCGGCGTCGTGATCTGGGCGATGCCCGCCGACCTGCGGGACGATCCGGACGAGCCGGACCCATTCCGTCCGGATCCCGTGAAGCTCGAGGAGGCACGCGCGCTCGGGGCGGATTTCGTCTGCACCTCGCTTGGCGATGTCCTCGAAGAGACGGCCCGGCCGCCGTCCGAGGACCGGGCGGCGGCCCTCGGCGGTGCGGGGCGGCGGTGCTGACGAGGGCGGGCGTGGTCTGGCGGCCGGAGTGCCCCCCCGCAATGAAAGAGCGCAACGTGGCGGAACCGGCGCCCCGCCGGGCAGTTGGCCGGGCAGTTACGGCTGCGGCGAGACGGGCGGCGAGACGGGCGGCACAGGGAACAGCGCGATGACGGCGAGCGGGGACGATGACGACGACGGCCTTGCGCGCCGGGTCGGGGAAGGCTTGCGCGGGGCCTACGGTTCGCTCGCCGCCGGGCCGGTGCCCGGACGCCTCGCCGATCTGGCACGCCGGCTTGCCGTGGCGCTTGCAGCGCAGGCCGCGCCTCCCGAAGGCGGGGATGCGGGTGCCGCGGGCCCCTTGCCCGACCCCTTGCCCGACCCCTTGCCCGACTCCGCCGGGGCCTACCCGGACCCCGCCCCGGACCCTGCCCCGGACCCCTGGCCCCGCCGCGAGGCAAGCCCGCCCGCGACGCCCGCCACGAAGGCGGCCGCCGCAACGTAGCCGATATGGTCCGACAGCGCCGCGCTGGCCTTGCGGGCGTGGAACGCGGCCTCGCGGCGGGCTGCGGCCCCGACCTCGGAGGCCATGCGGGCCGTCTCGGACGCGGTGCCGGTCGCCGGCGGGGCGGCCGAGGCCGCAGCCGAAGCAGCGGAGCGACCGGCCCCGGCTGCGGTCCCGAGGGTCGCGCGCATCCCGTCGGCGATGTCGGCGGCGACATCTCCGACCACGCCGGAAACCGGGCGGGCCGCCTCTTCCAGACCCGTGCCGGCCGCCCGGACCCTGGCCGAGACCGAAGCGCCGAACTTCCGGGCCACCCCCTTCAGCCGGCGCCACTGCTCGTCCGGCGGGGCCGGTTCAGGCCCCATCGCAAGGTATGCAAGCCCCGCAAGCGTCAGCGCGAAGCCGACGGGATGGTCGGCGATGCGCCGCGCGGCCGCCGGCCAGACCGGCGCGGTCGAGGGCGCCACGGCCGCGATGGCCTGACGCCCGATGTAGCCGATCGCGGCACGGCGGCGGGTTTCCGCCAGCGCCTCGGCCAGTGCCGCCCGGTGGCTTGCGATCTCGGCCTCGGCCTGTGGCTGGTGGCTGTCAGCCCGGTTCATGGCGCATCGCCTCCATTACCGTGCGCAGATCCTGCCGGATGCTGCGGATGCTCTGCTTCGGGCCGTCACCCGCCCTGCGGACCGAGGCAACCGCAAGGGCCGCCGCACCGCCTGCGAGCACCAGAAGGACGATCCCCACGACGAGCGCCGCCGCCCAGGGGGCCATGTCCGCCGCGACGAG
>JBMOOH010000055.1:41077-46912 GCA_049323795.1 Pseudomonadota bacterium | reverse complement strand
GAAATTGAGACCCGCACCGGCCGCGAGGAGCGCCGCGATGCCGGCCGCCGCAGCCACCGCCACCCGCCGGGCCGAAAGCCTGAGGCCGGCGGCGAGGAGACGCGCCTCGGCCCCGGCAAGATCGGCACCCTGCGACATCACGGCCGAGATCACCTCGGCCGTGCTGCGGTCGCGGATCGGATCGGCCGCGTTCACACGCCGACCCGGAACGAGCCGGTCCCCTCGCCGCCCATGGCCACGTTGAGTCCCGCATCGGGGTTCTGGCCCGTAGTCTGGCCCGTAGTCTGGCCCGTAGTCTGGCCCGCGCTGGTCCCGCTGCGCTGCCCGCGGCCACCCGGTCCTGCCATGGACCCATCCATCGGGCCGCCGGCGAGACGGTCGTCCTCATCGGCCCGCCTTTCCCCCTGGCCCGTCGGACCGGCCAGAAGCCGGGCCAGCACCAGGCCCGCCACCGCAGCCCCGGTGGCGAAGAGAACGGGGTTGCGCCGGGCGAAGGTCCGGATGCTTAACGCGATGGCGGGAATGTCGGCCTCGCGCAGCGAGGCGCTGACCGAGGACAGGCCGCTCGCCACGCCGTCGAGCACCTTCGCCTGAAGGCTGTCGCCCTGGCCGCGGGCGGAGACTTCGCGCAGCGAGTCCGCCACGCGCTCGCCTTCGTCGGCCAGCCGCTGACGGGCATCGTCCACCCGCGCACCGGCCTCGGCCTTGAGGTCCGACAGTGTGCCGCCGATCGCGTCCCGCGCATCCGAGAGAGCCTCTTCGCCCGTCTGCTTGAGCTTGCGGGCCGTCTGCCTGGCCTTGGCGCCAAGCTCCGAGCCGGGGGTCGTCATGTCCTTGTCGTCATCCGGGTGATTCATCGCTGTCTCCTCTCGCGGAATGAAGAACGCGGGCGAATCCGATCGCCCGTGGGATGGTGCGGGGGCGGTGCGGGTCGGTCTGTGGACGCAAGGGAAGTCCGCTCCGCCAACGCCCCGTCAACGAACCGGCGGCGCGGAAGGTTCCGGCGAAAGCGCCCGGGAAGGCCCCGACGCAGAAACCGCGACTCCCTCGGCGGATGGGACGGGCAAGGATTGGCAAAGGGTCACGGAAAGGGTCGGAACGGGCGCGGCGTTCCTTCCCGAGCCGGCCCCTCTGCGGGCATGCGTGGCAAGGGGCGCGCCGACCTTCGGGAGAGCAGCCGACCCCGGGCGGAACAAGTGTGCCGTCCGCCGGTTGTGCGACGATCCGGAGCCACGGGGTGCCTGGGGCGGCGGCCCGGACGCGCGTTCCCGCCGCTGCGTCCCGGCCGCCACCGGGGGGCGGCTCGTTTGCCGGGGGGAAGGCCGGGACGGGTTTCGACGGCCGCGCCGCCGGCCGATCTGCCCCCGGCCGCGGCGCGCGGCGCGCGATGGGTGCGGTCCGACCTCGTCGCCGAAGCGAGATTTGCGGAATTCGCCGCCGATGGCAGGATCCGCCACCGGGTCTTTGTCGTCCTGCGCGAGGACAACTGCGCGAGGACAAGCCCGTGGCGGAGGCATCGGAAGGGGGGCGGACATGGAGAAGCATCCGGAGCGCGCCGGGCCGGTCGGGATCACCCATCCCGACCGCGTGGTCTTTCCCGACAGCGGCCTGACCAAGGGGCAACTCGCCGCCTACTACGAGGCCGCCGCGCCGGCGATGCTGCGTGATCTGGCCGGGCGGCCGATGGCGCTGCTGCGCTTTCCGGACGGGATCGCGCACAAGGGCTTCTTCCAGAAGCACAAGGGCGAAGGCTGGCCGGACGGGCTGAGGGTCGGGCACGACGCCGATGGCGAGGACTTCATGTATGTCACCTCGGCCGAAGGCATCCTCGGCGCGGTGCAGATGGGCGCGGTGGAGTTCCACATCCGCGGCACCCGGCGCGACCGGCCGGGATTTCCCGACCGCATGGTGCTCGACCTCGATCCCGACCCTGCGGTGCCCTTCGCAGAGGTCCGCATGGCGGCGCAGGACATCGGCGGGCTTCTCGACGCGGCGGGACTGCCGTCGCTGCCCATGGTGAGCGGCGGAAAGGGTGTGCATGTCGTCGTGACGCTCCGGCGGACCGCGCCGCAGCAGGCGGTGGAAGGCTTCGCGCGGGCGGTTGCCCTGCACCTCGGGACGAGCCAGCCGACGCGGTTCGTGGCGACCATGTCCAGGGCGAGGCGCGAAGGGCGCATCTTCGTCGACTGGATGCGCAACCAGCGCGGGGCGACGGCAATCGCGCCGTTCAGCGTCCGCGGACGCCCGGGCGCGCGGGTGGCGGTGCCGCTCGGATGGGACGAGCTTGCAACGGTCGCCTCGGCCGACCAGTTCGGCATCGAGGCGGCGGCCGCGCGGATCGGCACGCGCCCCGAGCCCCGTCCCGCCGCGCTCACCCGGGCGGTGGCCGATGCGCTCGCGCGGCTCGCCGCGGCCGGCCGGTTCTGACACGCGGCTTTCCGCCTGCCTGGCGCGTGACGCTTGACGGTCCGCGGGGAATCACCCGGCCGCAGCGCGAACATTCCACGCCCCTCCGGGTTCTCGCGCCGCAGGCCGGATAGGCAATGCGTTGAAATCGGCAAAACCGGAAGGATAGAACATGCGTCACATCCTCATGACAACGGCCCTTGCGGGCATGCTGGCGGGACTGCCCGCCTTTGCGACGACCGATACCACGGCCGGCTCGGCAGCGGCGGTGACCGCGCCGGAAGGCTACCAGGCGTCCGACATCGCAACCCTGACCTTCGAGGAACTCCAGGGCGCCACGGTCTATGATGCCAAGGGCAAGCGCGTCGGAGAGATTTCCGACTTCGTGCTGGCGATGGATGCCTCGGGCGGAACCACGGACGAAACCACGGACGAAACCACGGGCAGCACCAGGGGTAGCCGCGATCCTCTCGGTCGTCGTCACCCCGCGTGCCCGATCTCTCGTGGTCCCAGTCGGAATACCGGTCCCTGCCGTTCGCGCCTTGCCAAGTTGAACTTCCGCGCATTGCGAGTGCTCCTCGTGAATGGATTGGAGCCCCCTGAACCGGCCGAGCAATCCAATGTTCCCGCCCGGCATCGGAGCGAGCTTCACCGCGGGCCCGTGTCGGCGGCTGGCCGCACATTTGCGCGGGACGCAGGAACCCTGCGCCGAGGTGGAGGTTCGGGGAACCGTGTCGGATGCAGCGGCAGGAGCCGCGGCGGTCCGCAGCACGGGTGAACAGGAGGAAACCGGTATGGATCGACGTTCAGGTCGGAACAGGGACGAGTACGGACGCTTCATGAGCGACGACGACGGCCGCGGCGGTGGCGGTCGGGGCCGCGGACAGGACCGCTACGACGACGATGACCGCCGTGGCGGGCGGCGGCGGGTATGACCGCGCGCGCGACGACGACGGGCGCGGCCGCGGGCGTGGCGGCTGGTTCGGCGACCCCGAGGGCCATTCGCGCGCTGCGCGCCGCGGCTGGGACGACGATCGCGGCGGCGGCCGCGGGCGCTGATCGAAGGCGCCGACGGGCCGCGCCGTGCGGCAGGTCCGGTCGGCGCCGGTCCGTCTGCGGATCCGGCCGGGGTCGGGGGGCGCCTGCGGGCGCCCCCCGTCTTGCGGGGGTCCGGAACGGTGGCCCCCTGTCCTGCAGTAACGCCGCGGGAAAGGCGCATCGCAGCGCTCAGTGCGCGGACGGCGCCGCAGTCTCCGCGCCGGGGGGGTCCGCCTCGGGGATTTCCGCCTGGGGGGTGTCCGCCTGGGGGGCATCGGCCCCGCTGCGGGCAGGAAAGCGGATCCGCAGCCGGGCACCGGGCGGGCCGAGACGCTCGATCGAGCCGCCGATCTGGTGGACGAGCGCCTCGACGAGCGACAGGCCCGAGGATCGCGACGGGTCGGGCGGCAGGCCCGGCCCGTCGTCGAAGACGTCGATCACCGCCTCGTCGCCGTCCCGCCACAGGCGCACCGATATCCTGCCGGGCGAGGTCGCGAAGGCGTGCTTGACCGAATTCGTCAGCAGTTCCGTCACCGCGATGCTGAGGACCGTCGCGCGGTCCGGCGCCAGGGTCACATCCTCGTCCACCTGGCATTCGGACCGGATGCCGCGCTCGGGCGGGATGACGGCGGCGCTGGCGCAGAGCTTCTTGAGGGTCGTTCCCAGGCTCACATCGGTTCCGCTCGCCGAGTCGTATATCATCTCGTGAACCTGGGCGATGGCATGGATGCGCGCGGCGATCATCGCGCCGTCGACGGTGCCGTGCCGGCGCGTCTGGATATGGATCATCGAGGCGATGAGGGTGAGGTTGTTCTTCACGCGGTGGTTCATCTCGCGCATCAGGTGGATGCGCTGCGCGGAAAGCCTCTCGGCCTCGGCCGCGCGGCGCGATTCCCGGAGGATCCGGATCCGCGCGTCGATCTGGCGCTCCAGCATCCGGAACAGGTTGTACGAGAACCCGGCCGAGACGAAGAGAAGAAGCCAGACGGGCGCCGCCTGCCGGATCCAGTTGATCCAGACCGACCGCATCGGAACCGCGAAAAAGGCCGCGAGGTCGTAGCGCGGAATGTTCACGTGCGCGCCGAGACGCCAGATTCCGTCGATGACCGACCTGGTCCGGTAGGTCCCTTCCGGCCTCGCGCGCGCCGAGACGAGGCCCGCGGCGGTATCGGGCAGGCGGAAGGTCCCGCCAAGGGCGGTGCGCGCGAGCACGAGCCCGTCCAGCCGGGCGAGCGTCGCAGCCTCGCCGGGACGGGTGGCGACCCCCCACAGGAACTGCGTCAGCGGTTCGAGCCGCATCGCCGACACGATGATTCCGTCGAAGCCGGGCATCCGGAACTTCCTTGCCAGCACGAGGGCGTCCTGGTTCGACGGCCGGATGCGTATCCGGTCGACGAACCGGTCCGCCCCCGCAAGGATGCCCTTGCGGTAGTCGCGGTCGCTCGCGTCGATGTCGGACCGCAGGGGCGAAGTGCTCACGAGGAACCGGCCCGACCCGTCGATCACCGCGATCCCGTAGCCGAGCGGATTGGCACGGCTGGTTCCCGAAAGGAACCTCTGGAAATCCTCGGTCGACAGGAATGCGGGTGCCTCGCCCCGCGCCCGTTCGGCGATCGTGCTGAGGAGCATCTCCTGCCCTTCGAGAAGCCGCTCGACGTAGAGGGCGATGACCGCCGCGGTCTCCGAGACGTAGCGGAGGCTCGCCCGGTATTCCTGCTGCCAGGACCAGACGCCCCACAGCGCCATGCCGATGGCCGGAACGACCAGGCTGGCCAATCTCGCAGCGGAAAGGCGTCTCCCGATCGTGCCCATCGCATCCTCGGGCGGGGGGGCCGCCGGTCGCACCTCCCCCCCGCCGCCGCCCCCGTCGTTCTTCCCGCCGCCTGTCGCCTCCCTGTGTCGGCAGAAACCGTCGGGCTTGCAAGCGGCGCCGGGCGCGAGGGCGAAGATTCCACGGTCTTCGGCAGCGGTGGGGTCGCGACGCCCCCCCCTCGCACCAGGGGTGTGCGACGGAAGCCCGGCGGGCGGCGGAACCGGATCGGACAGGGCGCATTATCTGTCATCTGGAGCCGCGGCATGCCTCGCGCGCAGTCGCCGGCGGCGACGGAGGGCCGGCGAGGGCCGAGGGCCAGACTTTTTGCCGGGCAGCGGAACCTTATGCGCGCCGCGGCATTGAATCGGACACAGGCCAATCAGGAGGATTCGGGATGCCGGGCAAGGACGACAGACGCAACGGCGGTTCCACGGGCGGGAAACGCGACGAACGCGGGTTCGCCTCGATGGATGGGCAGAAGCAGCGCGAGATTGCCAGCAAGGGCGGTTCTGCCTCGGGTGGAAACTTCAGGAACGATCCCCAGCGGGCGGCGCAGGCCGGCCGCAAGGGGGGCGAGG
>JBMOOH010000055.1:0-40977 GCA_049323795.1 Pseudomonadota bacterium | reverse complement strand
CGCGGGTTCGCCTCGATGGATGGGCAGAAGCAGCGCGAGATTGCCAGCAAGGGCGGTTCTGCCTCGGGTGGAAACTTCAGGAACGATCCCCAGCGGGCGGCGCAGGCCGGCCGCAAGGGGGGCGAGGTTTCCGGAGGCAACTTCAAGAACAACCCGCGGCGGGCCGCCGAGGCCGGCCGCAAGGGTGGCGAGGCGTCGCACCGCGGAGACCGCTGACACTGCCGGAAACTTGCCCCCCGTCCGCGAGGCGGGCGGGGGTGCGGGACGCGCCGGTGGAGGCGCGCAAGCCAGTCCCGCAGGCCCATAGGAGAGCCGCCATGCCGATCCGCCAGCCAGACGTGTCTTCCGAGCCTGGCGGGGTGCCGGGAAGCGGCACCGTGGCGGGCACGGTCGGCGCCATGGCAGCCGGAGGTGCACCCTGAGTCTTCTCGACGTGGTCGCGGGGTCGAACTGGGTTCCGGTTCTGATGACGCTTGCGGCAGCGGCCGCGACCGGCGCGGTGATCGGCTTCGAACGCGAGTTCAATGCGAAGTCGGCGGGGCTGCGCACCCACACGCTCGTGTGCCTCAGTTCCGCCCTCCTGATGATGGCTGCGGTGAATCAGGCGGACTGGCAGTTCCGCCCGACCCCGGGGGCGAGCGTCGTGAGCGATCCGACGCGGATGGCTCAGGGGGTCCTCACCGGGATCGGCTTCCTCGGCGCGGGGGTGATCTTCCGGCAGGGAACCGTGGTGCATGGCCTGACCACGGCCGCATCGCTGTGGATGACCGCGGCGCTGGGGATTCTCTATGGCGCCGGGCTCAACGGACTTGCGGCGGCGGGAACCGCGGCGACGCTGGCGGTGCTCGTGCTCTTCCGGATCTTCCAGATCGTCATACCGGACCGGATCGAGGTCTGCGTGCGGGCGCGCTGCAGCGGAGATGCGGCGGCGGCCGCCCTTCTCGACCTGCTCCGCGACCGCGCGTCGCGGGTCACGCCACTCGAATGGACCTCCGCATCGCCCGAGCCGGGCGGGGCCGGTGCAGAGGCGCCGGTGCGCCTGGCCGCCTCGGTCTGGCTGGGCGGGCCGGGCGACCTCGTGCCCCTGGGCGCCGAACTCCGTTCACAGCCCGGGATCAGCGAGGTGGCGATCCTGCCGGGCCTTGCGTCCGGGCAGGCCTGAGGCCTGCGGTCGAAGCGGCGGCGATGACGCACCAGGGGCGGGCTGAACTCGAAGCTGCACGCGGTCGCGGATGCCAGGGGGCGGCCTATCGGCCTGTATCCGAGCGCCGGGCAGGCCGGCGACCACATCGGCGCTCGGGCGCTCCTGGCGTCTCTGCCATCGGCCGGAGCCTTGCTTGCGGATCGCGGCGACGATGCCAACTGGTTCGGCAACGCAGTGACCGAACGGGATATCCGGCCCTGCATCCCGTCCCGCAAGGGCCGCAAGACCGCGATCCCCCACGACGCCGGCCTCTACCGCCAGCGCCACAAGATCGAGAACATGTTCGTCCGGCTGAAAGACTGGCGCAGGATCGCCACCCGCTGCGACCGATGTGCCGGCCTCTTCCTCGCGGCCTACAACTTCGCCCGCGGGCTCAAGACCCTCGGCGGCCTCACGCCATACGAATACATCTGCAAAATCTGGACTTCAGAACCAGATCGATTCATCCTAAATCCGATCCACCAGATGCCGGGACTGAACACCTAGGCCCCCTCGAACCCCTCCAGCACGTTGACCGCGTTCACCCCCACCGCCTCGATGGCGTAGCCTCCTTCGAAGCAGAAGACCGTGGGCAGGCCCATCCGCCCGATCCGCCGCCCCGCATCCGTGAAGTCATCGCTTTCGAGGCGGAAGAAGCTGATCGGGTCGTCCTTGAAGGCATCGACCCCGAGCGACACGACCAGCGCCTCGGCGCCCCAGTCGGTGATCCGTCGGATGGCGTGGTCGAGGGCCGCCGACCACGTGCCATAGCCGGTGCCGGGGAGCATGGGGAGGTTCAGCGTCGTCCCCTCGCCCTGGCCTTCGCCTTCCTCGTCGGCATAGCCGAGGAAGTAGGGATAGGCATCCTCGGGGGCGCCGTGCAGCGAGGCGAAGAACACGTCGCCCCGGCGGTAGAAGATGTCCTGCGTGCCGTTGCCGTGGTGGAAGTCGATGTCGAGGACCGCGGCGCGGGCGCCCTGGTCGCGGAACATCTGCGCGGTCACGGCGGCGTTGTTCAGGAAGCAGTAGCCGCCGAACTGGGTCGCGGTCGCATGGTGCCCCGGCGGGCGGCAGAGCGCGAAGGCGGCGCGGGCGCCGGCGGCGACGTGACGCTGGGCGGCCTGGGCGGAGGCCATGGACGACAGCGCCGCGCGCCATGTTCCGGCGGTGATCGCGGTTTCGGTGGCGATGCTGTAATAGCCCACGAGGCCGTCGATACTGCGGGGCGGCCGGTCGGTGTGCATACCCCTGGCCGGATTGCCCTGGCTGATGATCTCGCCCGCCATGCCCTCGGCCTTCCAGCGGTCCCAGGCGGTTTCGAGAAAGTTGAGGTAGTCCGGGGCAAGGAGCTTGCGCACCGGGCCCATGTCGCAGGGGCCGGGGTCGGCGATGTCGACCATGCCGCGTTCCTTCAGGCGGCGGAGGACGTATTCGACGCGGGAAGGACGCTCGTAGGGCGTGACGAACTGGCCGCCCGACAGTTCGGCCTGCGGGAAGTGCAGGCGGTGGTCTTCGCTGAAGAAGGTTTTCATGCTCTCGTGTCCCAGTCCCCGGGGGTGGAGTGTCGCCCGTGGCCCCGGCCACGGGCAGCGCCCGACCCGCCCCCCCGGGGCGGGCGCTTCGCTTCCCGCCCCGCCGGTCCGGGCACTGCCCTTATCGCTCAATTGTCGGCAGGCAGCAGGAACGATCCGGTCGGATACTGCCCCGCCTCGAAGCGCGGTGGAAGCCCCACCGATCCCCTTGCCAACGGCCCGCCGGGCCGGGATGGTCGGCGCATGACCGATACCGCGAAGCCCGCGACGATCCTGCGCCTGCGCATCCATCTGTCGGAGGGCGACTGGATGGGGCCGGGGAAGGCGGACCTGCTGCAGGGGATCGCCGAGACGGGGTCGATCGCGGCCGCGGGGCGGCGGATGGAGATGAGCTACAAGCGCGCCTGGATGCTGACCGAGGTGATGAACGCGATGTTCGAGAAGCCGCTCGTCTTGGCGGCGCGCGGCGGCGCGGGGCATGGCGGGGCGCGCCTGACGGCGGAGGGCGAGCGGGTGCTGGCGCTCTACCGGCGGATGCAGGAACGGGCCGAGGCGGCGCTGGCGGAGGAACTGGCGGAGATGGGGGCGCTGGGGGCCGATCCGGCGGGGAAGCCGAAGGGGCCGGGGTAGGTTCTGGCCCCCCCCCCCGGGGGGGGGCCGGGGGCATGCATTCCGGGGGTCGCCGGATTCCCCCGCCCCGACCCTTCCCCGGGCGGGGAGGGGCAGGGCGGGCGCGCGCGCCCCCGGCATGGTCATGCGGAAATAGCGCTTGCGTCCGGCGTGGCGGCGATATTTCCTTACGGATATATCGAAGGACCGCGCCATGACCCGCCTGTCCGGCCCCCTGCTCGCTGCCGCGCTGGCCCTCGGCCTCGGCGCTGCCGCCCTGGGCGAGACCGCCACCGTCGCCGTCGCCACCAACTTCGCGGGCGCGGCCGAGAAACTCGCCGCCGACTACCGGGCCGCGAGCGGAAACGAGGTCACGGTGACGGCCGGGGCGACCGGCAAGCTCTATGCGCAGATCAAGGCGGGGGCGCCCTTCGATGCCTTCCTGTCGGCGGACCTCAGGACCGTGGACAGGCTGATCGAGGCGGGTCTTGGCGAGAGGGAGACGGCCTTCACCTATGCGACCGGGTCGCTGGTGCTCTGGTCGGCGGATGCGTCGCGCGACCTGTCGGACCCGGCCGGGGCGCTGGCGGCCGCTGCCAATGTGGCCGTGGCGAACCCGGATCTCGCGCCCTATGGCAGGGCAGCGATGGAAACTATTGGAAAGATGGGTCTTTCAGAAACGGTCAAGTCCAAGATCGTGACCGGCGAGAACATCGGCCAGGCCTATGCGATGGCGGCCTCGGGCGCGGCGGAGGTGGGGTTCGTGGCGGAGTCCTCGATCATCGCGAACGGGAACAGGGGGGCATCGTGGCGGGTGCCTGCGGAGTATCATGCACCGATCGCGCAAGGCGCGGTCCTGCTGACGCGAGCCGGGGACAAAACGGCGGCGAAGGGATTCCTCGACTACCTGAAATCGCCCCGGGCGGTCGCCGTAATCCGGTCCTTCGGCTACAGTGCCGGTCCGTAACCCCGAGGGACAGCCCTGCCCGACCTTTCCCCGCTCTGGCTGACGCTCGAACTCGCCGGGATCGTGACGGCGATCCTGATGGTGCTGGCGACGCCGCTCGCCTGGTGGCTCGCCCGGACACGGTCGCGGGTGCGGCCGGTGGTGGAGGCGGTGACGGCGCTGCCGCTCGTCCTGCCGCCGACGGTGCTGGGCTTCTACCTGCTCGTGACACTGAACCCGACAACCGCCATCGGCGGCGCGTGGGAGCGGGTATTCGGGATGCCGCTCACGTTTTCCTTCGAGGGGCTGGTGGTGGCCTCGGTCCTCTACTCGCTGCCCTTCGCGGTGCAGCCGCTCCAGGCGGCCTTCGCGGCCGTCGGGCGCGCGCCGATGGAGGCGGCGGCGTCCTGCGGGGCCGGGCCGGCCGATGCCTTCCTGACGGTCGCGGCACCGATGGCGGTCCGGGGCTATCTGGCGGCGGCGGTGCTGACCTTCGCGCATACGGTGGGCGAGTTCGGCGTGGTGCTGATGGTCGGCGGCAACATCCCGGGGCAGACGCGGGTGATCTCGGTCGCGATCTACGAAAGCGTCGAGCGGATCGACTACGCGGCGGCGCAGGCGCTGTCGGCGATCCTTGTGGCCTTCTCGTTCACGGTGCTTCTCGCGCTCTACTGGGTGAACCGGCCGAGGGGCGAGGGATGAGCGTGCTCGACCTCGAGCTGCGGCTGCGGCGGACGGGCTTCGCGCTCGATGTGGCCGAGGCGCTGCCGCTCACCGGCCTGACGGCGGTGTTCGGGCCGAGCGGGGCGGGGAAGTCGACGCTCCTGCGGCTGATCGCGGGGTTCGAGCGGCCCGATCCGGCCGCCACGGCGCGGATCGCGTTCGGAGGCGAGGTCTGGGTGGGGCCGCGGGTCTTCGTGCCGCCGCACCGTCGGCGGGTGGCGACAGTGTTCCAGGACGCGCGGCTCTTTCCGCATCTCGACGTGGCGGGGAACCTCGCCTACGCAGCAGAGCGGTCGGGGGCGGCGAATACCGGGCAGGTGGTGGAGATGCTGGGCCTCGGGCCGCTCCTGGGGCGCCGGACGGGAAGCCTGTCGGGGGGCGAGGCGCAGCGGGTGGCGCTGGGAAGGGCGCTTCTGTGCGCGCCGCGGCTGATCCTGATGGACGAGCCCCTGTCGGCGCTCGATGCCGCGCGGCGGGGCGAGATCCTGCCCCTGATCGGGCGGCTCAGGGACGAGGTCGGGCTGCCGATCCTCTATGTCAGCCATTCGCTGGCCGAGGTGGCGCGGCTGGCGACGCGGGTGGTGCTTCTTTCGGGCGGGCGGGTCGTCGCGCGGGGCGCACCCGCCGAGGTGCTGGGCGGAGGGGCCGATCCGGCGGTCGCGGGGGCCGGGGAGCCGGGAAGCATCGTCGAGGCGGTGGTGGTGGGCGCCGCCGGGGACGGGCTCGCCGAGGCGCGGATCGAGTGGGTGGAGGCGCCGCTGTTCCTGCCGGGGGTGACGCTGGCGGCGGGGGCGCGGGTGCGGCTCTTCGTGCGGGCGCGGGACGTGATGCTGGCGGTCGGGCCGCGGCCCGAGGGGCTGAGCGCGCTCAACGTGCTGCCGGGCCGGGTCGTCCGGGTCGATCCGGTGGCGCAGCCGGAGGCTGCGTCGGCGGACGTGGTTCTGTCGGTGGGCGGGGCCACGATCCGGGCGCGGGTCACGCGGCGGTCGGTCGGGCAGCTCGGGCTGGCCGAAGGGGTGCCCGCGCACGCGATCCTGAAATCGGTCGCGATCGCGGGTGAGTGAGGTCCGCGACTGGACGGCGGGGCGGCCCTGCCCCATCTTCGGCGGAGCCCCGGAAAGCCGAACCGAGATGACCGAATCCCGCCACGCCCTGATCGTCGCCCATGGCCAGCCCTCGGATCCCGAGGGGCCGGAGCGCGAGATCGTGGCGCTGGCGGACCGTGTGGGGGCGCTCCTGCCGGGATGGACGGTGCGGGGCACGACGCTCGCCATGCGGGGGGGGGTTGCCCGGGCGGCGGAGGGGATGGCCCATCCGGTGGTGTTTCCCTTCTTCATGGCGGACGGGTGGTTCATCCGCTCGGAACTGCCCCGGCGGCTGGACGCGACGGGCGTGGCCTCAGCGCGCGTGCTGACGCCCTTCGGGCTTCTGCCGGAGACTGCGGCGCTGATGCTTCAGGTGCTGGACGAGGCGCTGGCGGCGCGGGGCTGGCGGGCCGCAGAGGTGACGCTGGTGCTTGCCGCGCACGGGTCGGGACGGAGCCGCGCGCCTGCGGAAGCGGCAGGCGCGATGCGGGATGCCGTGATCGCGGCACGAGGCTTTGCAGAGGTACGGCTCGGCTATATCGAGGAGCCGCCCTACCTCGCCGAGGCGCTGGCCGGGTGCGGCGGGCGGGCGGTCCTGCTGCCGCTCTTCGTTGCCCGCTGGGGGCATGTCGAGGAGGACATTCCGCGGGCGGTCGAAGCGACGGGATTCCGGGGGGCGGTTCTGGCGCCGCTCGGGGCGCGGGAGGAGGTCGCGGGGATCGTGGCGGGGGTGCTCGGGATGGCGGGGTAGGCGCTCCGGGCGGGACATACCGCCAGTCCGGCGAAGCGTCCGGCGAAGTGTCCGGCGCGAGCACAAGCCCCAGCGCGAGGGGCCATCCGCCTCACCGGCCGTCCTGCTGTCGGGGCGCGGGGCTGCACGGCTATGAGGACCAGGCCGCATCCGGTGTCCGGACGGGTGAACCATCACCGGGCAGGGGTCGGCCGTCCGCATTCCCGCATTCATTTCCCGGCGCCGGCGGTGTCTTCGCCGGGGCGGGTCAGGTAGTAGGCCGCGAGGATGGGCCCGAAGGTGACGAGGAACACGATGACGGCCACGACGTTCGTGACGGGCCGCTGGCGGGGGCGGATGAGTTCGTTGAGCATCCAGATCGGCAGGGTCGCCTGCTGGCCCGCGGTGAAGGTGGTGACGATCACCTCGTCGAAGGACAGCGCGAAGGCGAGCATGCCGCCGGCCAGAAGCGCGGTGCCGATCTGGGGCAGGATGACATGGCGAAAGGTCTGGAACCCGTCCGCGCCGAGGTCCATCGACGCCTCGACCATGCTTCCGCTCAGTTTCTGGAAGCGCGCGAGCGCGTTGTTGTAGACGACAACGATGCAGAAGGTCGCGTGGCCGAGGACGATCGTCAGGGTCGAGAACGGGATGCCCGCGATGTCGAAGGCGGACCGCAGCGCGATCCCGGTGATGATCCCGGGAAGCGCGATCGGCAGGACGAAGAGAAGCGAGATCGTCTCCTTCCCGAAGAAGCGCGCCCGCGACAGGGCCGCGGCCGCCAGCGTCCCGAAAACCAGCGCGAAGGCGGTGGCGAAGAACGCGACCCTGAGCGACAGGACGAGCGGGGGCCAGATGTCCGGCCGGTCGTACCAGGCGACGGCGAACCACTTGACGGTCAGTCCCGGCGGCGGGAACTGGAAGCTCTTTTCCTCGGTCGTGAAGGCATAGAGGAAGATCAGGAGGATCGGCAGGTGCAGGAAGAGAAGCCCGCCGATGGCCGCCAGTTTCAGCGCAAGGGGGGCGCGGGGCTCAGAGCGCATCGAAGGCCCCCAGACGCCGCGCGGCCATGAGGTAAAGCCCCATGATGACCACGGGGACCACGGTGAAGGCGGCGGCGAGCGGGATGTTCCCCGCCGTTCCCTGCAGGGCATAGACGGTCGAGCCGATGAAGGGGCGCGAGTTTCCGACGATCTGCGGGACGATGTAGTCGCCGAGCGTCAGCGAGAAGGTGAAGATCGACCCCGCCACGATGCCGGGGAAGGCAAGCGGCAGGATCACCGTGCGGAAGGTCTGGCCGGGATGCGCGCCGAGGTCGGACGCGGCTTCGATCAGCGATTTCGGCACCCGTTCCAGCGCCGCCTGCGTGGGCAGGATCATGTACGGAAGCCAGATGTAGACGAAGACGACGAAGGTGCCGATGTAGCTGAACGAGAGCGACGGCCCGCCCACGGTCGGCAGTGCGAGGATCCCCTCGAGCAGCCAGCTAAGGCGCAGCTTCCCGGCGGCCCAGGTGACGATGCCCTCCTTCGCAAGGATCAGCTTCCACGCATAGACCTTGACGAGATAGCTCGACCACAGGGGCATCATCACGGCGAGGTAGAAGAGCGCCTTCCAGCCGCCCTTGGCGTAGCGGGCGGCATAGTAGGCGATGGGAAAGGCGATGACGGCGCTGACGAGCGTGACGAGCGCGGCCATCGTCACGGTGCGCAGGATGATCCCGATGTTCGACGCCCGGAAGAGTTCGCCATAGGTCGAAAGGGTGAATTCGTGGACGACGAGGCCGGAGAATTCGTCGAGCGAGTAGAAGCTTTGCAGGAGCAGCGCGAAAAGCGAGCCGATATAGACGATGCCGATCCACAGAAGCGGCGGCAGGAGAAGCGCGAGCGTCAGGAGACCGGGGCGGCGGAAGAAGAAGTCCGAAGCGCCGGAGGCGCGGGCGGGCGCGGGGACGGGGGCGGCGGTCATGCCCCCTCCATCGGGATGGCGCTCTCGATCCGCCAGGCAAGGCGCACCCGTTCGCCTTCCGCCGGAACGGCGCTCCCCGCCGGAAGCGCGGCGATCAGCCTGGTTCCGTCGACGGTCACGGCGATGCGGGTGACCGCGCCCTGGTAGTGGATGGCCGAGACGCTGCCTTCGGCGCTCCCCTGCCCGGTTCCGGCCCCGTCGCCCGCGCCTACAAGGCGGATCTTTTCAGGCTTGAGGCTCGCCCAGGCGCGGGGGCCGCCATGGGCGGCAGAGAAACCGGGGGGCAGGACGTTCGAGGACCCCACGAATTCCGCGACGAAGCGCGACTGCGGGCGTTCGTAGACCTCGGCGGGCGATCCGGCCTGCACGATGCGGCCTTCGTTGAAGATCGCCACGCGGTTCGCCATCGACAGCGCCTCGCCCTGGTCGTGCGTCACGAAGACGAAGGTGATGCCGAGCGCGCGCTGCAGGGCTTTCAGTTCCTCCTGCATCTGCTCGCGGAGCTTGAGGTCGAGCGCACCCAGGGGTTCGTCGAGGAGGAGGACCCTGGGCTGGTTCACCAGGGCCCGCGCCAGCGCCACGCGCTGCCGCTGCCCGCCGGAGAGCTGCGAGGGCTTGCGGCCCTCGAAGCCCTTCAGCTTCACCATGTCGAGCGCCTGAACGGCCTTCGCCTCGCGCTCGGAGCGGCCGACGCCCCTGATCATCAGGCCATAGGCGACGTTCGCGCCCACCGTCATGTGCGGGAACAGCGCGTAGTCCTGGAAGACGGTGTTGACGTTGCGCCTGTAGGGGGGGAGCCCCTCGGCGGTCATCCCGAAGATCTCGATATGGCCCGAGGTCGGCTGCTCGAACCCGGCGATGAGGCGCAGGCAGGTCGTCTTGCCGGACCCGGACGGCCCCAGCATGGCGAAGAACTCGCCTTCGGCGATGTCGAGCGTCACGTCATCGACGGCGCGGATGGCGCCGAAGTGGCGCGAGACGGAGCGGAAGCGGACGGCTGGGGTCATGGGGACTGGATTTCGACGGGGAAAGCGGGCGGTCGGGCGACGGCCCGAGACGGGAGGGGACTGTTCGGCTCGCGGCCGCGCACCGGGGGATGGGCAGGGCGCGGGTGGCACACCCCTCGCCCTGCGGCTGGCGGCTTCGGGTCAACCGCCATGGCCGACGATGCTCCGCCGGAGCATCGTCCTTCCCTGCCGGGGTGCCCTGCCCGCTACTGGCTCATCACCTCGCGGTAGGCCTTGTCCCATTCGGAATAGGGCACGCAGCCGCCCGCCTCGCACGCGCTGGTCGGCGTCCGCCAGAACCAGATCTTCTCGAAGTTGTCGAAGCCGTTGGTGCTGCATCCCGCATCGGTCAGAAGCGCGTTGCCCTTGCAGGCGGCGGGAACGGACGGGACCGACCCGAACCACGCGGCAAGGTCGCCCTGAAGCTTGGGGTTGAGCGACTGGTTCAGCCACAGGTAGGCGCAGTTCGGGTGCGGCGCGTCGGTGGCCATCATCGTCGTGTCCGCCCAGCCGGTGGCCCCCTCTTCGGGGATCGTCGAGGCGACGGGCTGCTTGTCGAACTGGAGAAGGTTCACCTGGAAGGGCCACGAACTCGAGGCGACGACGCCTTCGTTCTTGAAGTCGTCGATCTGCACCATCGCGTCCTTCCAGTAGCGCCCGACAAGCGCGCGCTGCCCCTTGAGAAGCTCGATCGCCGCCGCGAACTGGTCGGCATTGAGCTCGTAGGGGTTGGTGATCCCGAGCTCGGGCCGCTTCTTCATGAGATAGAGCGCCGCATCGGCCACGTAGATCGGGCCCTCATAGGCCTGCACCCGGCCCTTGTTCGACTTGCCGTCGGGGAGCGTCTGCTCCTCGAACACGACCGACCAGCTTTTCGGCGCCTCGGGGAAGACCTTGGTGTTGTAGGCCAGGACGTTCGGACCCCACTGGTAGGGCACGCCGTAGTGGACGCCGTCCACCGTGTTCCACGGGGCATCCTTGAGGCGGTCGTCCACCGTGGCCCAGTCCTTGATGAGGTCGATGTTGATCGGCCGGACCTTCTTGCCCGCGATCAGGCGCAGCGAGGCGTCGCCGGAGGCCGTCACGAGGTCGAACCCGCCCTGGTTCATCAGCGTCACCATCTCGTCCGAACTGGCGGCGGTCTTGACGTTGACCTTGCAGCCGGTCGCCGTCTCGAACCCGGTCACCCAGTCATAGTTCTTGTCGGTCTCGCCGCGCTCGATGTAGCCCGCCCAGGCGACGATATCGACCTGGCCTTCGCCCGGCCCGATCTCGGTCGGCAGGTCGGACCCGGCAAGCGCAAGGTTGGGCGCGACCAGGGCCGCACAGGTTGTCGAGATCAGGATATTCTTGAGCATTTGGCTTCTCCCCTTGGATCTGGTCCTGGTTGACCGGCCGCACCAACGGCGGCCGACGCCTGTATCCGGCGTTTCGGGAGAGCCTAGCGCGCCCGCGCGCTTTCGCAACACCAAAGCGATGTGCCGCGTGCCGGTGCCCCGCCGCCGCGGGCCCGGACCCGGACCGACACCTGTGAGCCTGCCTCAGCGGCGGATCAGCGAGAAGCCCGCTTCGGTCCAGGCGTTCATTCCGCCGGACAGGTCGCTGACCTTGCTGAAGCCGAGTTCGGCAAGCCGCCGGGCCGCGATCGCGCTCATGCGCCCGGACCGGCAATAGACGACGACAGGCGCGGATCTGTCCTTCGGGAACCGGTCAAGGTTCGCATCGACCTGGTCGAACGGCACGAAGGCGTCGGTCCCGTCGATCTCGCCGTCGTAAGGCACGTGAACGTTGACAAGGAAGAAATCCTTCGATTTCAGCCGTGCCGCAAGATCCGCCGGGGCCAGCATGGTCACGGACGCAGGCGCGGCGTCCGAGGCCGCGGCCGCGGTGCGCGGCACCAGAAGCGTCAGCGGCAGCAGCGCCAGCCCGGCCGCTCCGAAGGCCCGGCGCGACAGACCGCCACGACCCTGCCGTACCGCAATCTCCGACGTGGACATGCCGCCCTCCCTGCCTGCCATCCTGGCGGAAAGCTAGCGGGTGCGGCCGCCGCTGTCCCGTGACATTCCGGTGAAGGGGCACGGCCGGCCTGCGGGCGGCCTTCCGCAGGCGGCCGGTCAGGCCCGAAGACCCCCCGGCGCGCCATAGTAGAGGCCGACGACGTGCTCGGCCTCGGCGAAGAAGAGCCAGCGGTGGGCAAACGCCCCGGCGAGGTGGATGAGCGCCGCGGGGAAGGCCGCCGCGAGGCCCTGCGGAAGGACGAGGAGGATGACTGCGGGCAGGACCGCCGCGCAGAGGACCGCGATCCGGCGGAGGGTCGTGGAGTGCCTCCGGCCGACGACATGGATCATCTCGCGCGTCAGGTAGTTCGGCCCCGTGTGCGGCGGCGCGAAGAGGCGGATGTCCTGGTCCGGGGCGGCGCCGAGGCCCGTCGCCGTGGCGATCGTATGGCCGCGGGCGGCGAAGCGGGCGTCGGCGGTGGCGTAGGTGAAGAGGAGGAGCGCGCCGAGGATCACGAGCGCGACGATGGCGGCCGCTTTCGCGGGGGCGAGGATCAGGCCGCCGGCGATGGCGAAGGCGAGGAACTGGGCGGGCGTCGTCCAGTGGTTCCAGCGCGGCACGGTCCTGAGCTGGGCGTAGATCATCGCGGTGGCGAACACGGTCAGAAGGCAGAGCGCGGCGGCGGCGAGGCCGAAGAGGCCCGGGCGCGCGCCGCCCGCCGCCAGAAGGCCAGTGACCGCCGACAGCGCGAGCGCCGCGACCGAGGCCCAGGCCTCGCGCGACAGCCAGCTCGTCCGCCACTGGGTGAAGGCGAGAAGCGCGCGCTGCGGGTTTCCGAGGTGGAAGGTCGAGGCGAGGAGGCCGATCCCGGCGAGCGCGAGGCCGAGGCCGTAGGCCGGGATCGCGCCGAGCCCCTGCGGGACGGCGGCACCGAGGCCAAGCATGGCGAGAAGGCCGAAGCCGAGGCCGGAGAGGACCGAGAAGACGATGACCGAGGGGGCGGGGTGCATGGGGTCAGTGCCCCCCTGCCCCGGCGGGGCCGGGGGACCTGCTGCGGCGGGAGGGCACGGTCAGCCGAGCCTCCCGAGCAGGCGGTCGAGGAACCCTGCAAGTCCCGTCGCCTGCACGTCGAGCAGGGGGGCGAGCGGAGAGACCTCGGACGGGCGGTCCTTGGGGCGCGGCGGAAGGTACCTGTTGACGGGCTTCGTGCCGATCTCGGGCATGAGCTCGTAGCCGCCGCGCTCGGCCACCAGCTTCGACACCGCGCTGGCAGGGTCGCCGAGGTCGCCGAAGTGGCGCGCCCCCGTCGGGCAGGTCCGCACGCAGGCCGGTTCGCGGTCCGCCTCGGGCAGGTTCTCGTTGTAGATGCGGTCGACGCACAACGTGCATTTCTTCATCACCCCCGCCCGCGGGTCGAGTTCGCGCGCGCCGTAGGGGCAGGCCCAGGCGCAAAGGCCGCAGCCGATGCAGGCGTCCTCGTTGACGAGCACGATCCCGTCCTCGGCGCGCTTGTAGCTGGCTCCGGTCGGGCAGACGGTCACGCAGGGGGCGGTCTCGCAATGCAGGCAGGACCGGGGGAAGTTGACGATCTGCGCCGTGCCATCAACGGGTTGCACCTCGTAGCTGTGGACGCGGTTGAGGAAGGTGCCGGAGGGTTCGGCGCCGTAGGCGTCGGTGTCGGACAGGGGCGCGCCGTAGCCCTGGTCGTTCCAGCCCTTGCAGGCCGTGACGCAGGCATGGCAGCCGACGCAGGTGTCGAGGTCGATGACGAGGCCGAGTTTCTTCGGCGACGGCGGGGGAAGCGTGGTCATGGCGCGTCCGTGGGGCTCTGCCCCACACCCCGGGATACTTGCGGACCGAAAATGGAGCGGATCATGTCACGCCCTCGTACCGGATCGGGGCGAAGGCCGGGTCGGAGGCCGGGGGCGCGGCTTCGGCCGGGACGCGCTCGACGCGGACGCGGAGGTCGAACCAGGCGGCCTGCCCGGTGACGGGGTCGGAGTTCGACCAGCGCATGCCGTCGCCCTTCTCGGGCAGGAGCTCGGAGATGAGGTGGTTCAGGAGGAACCCCTTCGTCGCCTCGGGCGCGTCTTCGGAAAGCGCCCAGGTGCCCCTGCGCTTGCCGATCGCGTTCCAGGTCCAGACGGTGTTCTCGTTGAGCGCAGCCATGTGGGCGGCGGGGACGGTGATGGTGCCGTCCGGCGAGGTGACACGCGCCCAGTCGCCGTCCCGGAACCCCTGCCCGTCCCAGACCTTGGTCGGCAGGTAGAGCGGGTTCATCCCGTGGATCTGGCGGAGCCACGCGTTCTGGCTGCCCCAAGAATGGTACATCGCCATCGGGCGTTGGGTGAGGGCGTGGAGGGGGAAGCCCTCCGCGGCCTCGTCGCCGAAGGGCGGATACCAGGCGGGCAGCGGATCCATCGTGCGCAGGATGCGGGCACGGAGGTGATCGGGGGGCTGGCGTTCGGAATAGCCCTCGGCCGCAAGCTGGAAGCGGCGCATAGGTTCGGCATAGACCTGGAACAGGTAGGGCTGGGGCGTGTCGTAGAAGCCCATCCTGACGGCCCAGTCCTGGTAGGCGCGGTTCCATGGCTTGTAGAACTGCGCCTCGTCCGGGATGTGGGCGATGAAGAAGCCGCCCGCTTCCTTGTAGCGCTCGATCTGGTCGGGGTTCGGCGCACCGCGCCCGACGCTGTCGCCGTTTCCCCGGAAGCCCATCAGCGGGCCGATCCCGGGGCGGCGCTCGTGGTTGACGATGTAGTCGGCGTAGTCCCGGTAGCGGGGCCTGCCCTCCGGCGTGACGAAGTTCGGCAGCCCGAGCCGCCCGCCGAGGTCCACGAGCACCGACTGGAACCCGCGCACGTCGCGGCCCGGCTCGTCCGACGGTTCGACCACCGGCCAGCGGATCGCATCCGCCGCATGGTCGCCCTCGCAGATCGGGCGGTCGAGCAGGCTGATGCAGTCATGCCGTTCCAGATAGGTGGTGTCGGGCAGGATCAGGTCGGCATAGGCCACCATCTCGGAGGCATAGGCGTCGGAATAGATGATGCGCGGGATCCTGTATTCGCCGTCCTCGCGCCTGGCCGTCAGCATCTCCATCACGGCGGCGGTGTTCATCGAGGAGTTCCACGCCATGTTCGCCATGTAGAGCATGAGCGTGTCGATCTCGTACGGGTCGCCCGCGACCGCGTTCGGGATGACCATGTGCATGAGGCCATGCGCCGAGAGGGGGTTTTCCCAGGTGAACCCCTTGTCCACGCGGGCGGGACTGAGGTCGTCGAGCTTGAGCGCGAGGTGTTCCGGGCCCTGCGGGAAGCCGAGGTGCGGGCCGTCCAGCGCGCGTCCGGGGGCGTAGTAGCTGTGGGGGGTGGGGTGGGCGTGGCTCGGCTTCGGATACGGCGGCTTGAAGCGCATGCCGCCCGGCACCTCGACGCTGCCGATGAGGATCTGGAGGAGGTGGAGCGCCCGCGCGGTCTGGAAGCCGTTCGAATGCGCGCTGATCCCGCGCATCGCGTGAAAGCTGACCGGACGGCCCATCATGCGCTCGTGCCGCTCGCCCCGGAAGTCGGTCCAGGGCTGGTCGATGACCACGGGGGCATCGAAGGCCGCATGGGCGATCTCGGCCGCGAGCGCGCGGATGCGGGGGGCGGGGATGCCGCAGCGCCCGGCGACGGCCTCGGGCGCGTGGCCGGGCGAGAGGTAGCGTTCGACCATCGTCGCGAAGACGGTGCGGCAGCCGCGATGCGTGGCGCCGAGGTCGGGCTCGACGCCGGGCGTGTCGAAGGGAACGGGCCGGCCGGTGCGGCGGTCGATCACCAGCGTCTTGCCGAGGTCGTCGCGGAGGAGAAGGCCCCTTTCCTCGCCAGCGGCGACCTCGATCAGGCAGGGGGCGTTCGTCCAGCGGGCGAGGTAGTCGAGGTCGATCTTCCCGGCCCCGATCAGGCAGTGGACGAGCGCGAGGACCAGAAGGCCGTCGGTTCCCGGCGTGATCCCGTACCAGTCGTCGGCGACCGCGTTGTAGCCGGTGCGGATCGGGTTGATGCCGATCATCTTCGCGCCCCGTTCCTTCAGCTTGCCGATGCCGATCTTGATGGGGTTCGAATCATGGTCCTCGGCCACGCCGAAGAGCAGGAACAGCTTCGTCCGGTCCCAGTCCGGCTGGCCGAACTCCCAGAAGGCACCCCCCATCGTGTAGATGCCCGCCGCCGCCATGTTGACCGAGCAGAACCCGCCATGGGCCGCGAAGTTCGGCGTGCCGAAGCTCTGCGCCCAGTAGCCGGTGAAGCTCTGCGACTGGTCGCGCCCGGTGAAGAAGGCGAATTTCTCGGGGGCCGACCGGCGGAGGGGGGCGAGCCATTGCACCGCGAGCCCCATCGCCTCGTCCCAGCTGATCTTCTCGAAGGCGCCGGAGCCGCGCGGGCCGACGCGGCGCATGGGGTGGCTGAGGCGGGACGGGGCGAAGACCTGGCGGATGCCCGAGGCACCCTTGGCGCAGAGGACGCCCCTGTTGACCGGGTGGTCACGGTTGCCTTCGATGTAGCTCACCCTGCCGGACTTCAGGTGCACGTTGATGCCGCAGCGGCAGGCGCACATGTAGCACGTCGTCCTGCGCACCTCGTCCGAGACCTTGGGCGAGAGGTCGAGTTTCGGGGCAGGATGGGTCATCGGGCGCAGGGGGTCATGGGGCGGCGGTCCTCATGGGCCACGACCCTCATATGGAGGGCGGGGGTTGGCAAGCCCGTTTGCGGCCGTTCGTCCGGTTTCGGAGCGGGCAGGGGGACCGGCGTTCCAGGGGGCGGAGTGCAGGAAGGGCGAGGGGCCGGAAGCCCGAACAAGCGCCACCCTCACCGCGCCTCCAGGGGCACCCAGCCCCGCGCCTCGGGCCCGTCATAGGCGGTCAGCGGCCGGATCAGGATGTTGTCGCGCTTCTGCTCGAGGCACTGGGCGACCCAGCCGGGCATCCGGCCGATGGCGAAGACCGGGACGAAAAGATCCGTCGGAATGCCGACCAGCCGGTACATGACCCCGGCGTAGAAATCGACGTTCACGTTGAGGCCGTGGCGGGCATAGGGCTCCATCGCCTCGACGACGGCCTGCAGGATCGCGTACCACTTCGGCTCGCCCATCTCGCGCCCCAGCCGCTCAACGCCTGCCCGCATGTGGCGCGCGCGCGGATCCTCGACGCGGTAGACGCGGTGGCCGAAGCCGGTCACGGGTTCGCGCGCCCTGCGCCTGGCGGCGACGTAAGCGGCGGCGTTTTCCGGCTCGCCGATCTCGGCCACCATCTTCATCACGTCCTCGGCCGCGCCGCCGTGGGCCGGCCCGGCGAGGGTGGAGAGCGCGGTGACGATGGCCCCGTGGAGGTTCGCCTCGGTCCCCACCGTGACGCGCGCCGCGAAGGCCGAGGCGTTCGAGCCGTGCTCGGCATGCAGGATCATGTCCACCTCGGCGAGCCGCGCGGTCCTGGCATCGGGGCGCTCCCCCTTGAGCATCCAGAGCCAGTTGGCGGCGTGGGCGAGCGAGGGATCAGGCGGCACCGGCGGCAGGCCCGCGCGGATGCGGTGGTGGGCCGCCACGATCACCGGCACCTGCGCGATGAGGCGGACGCCGTTCGCGAGGAACCCCGCCTCGGTGGCGTCGCCTGCCTCGGGTTCGAACGCGGCCAGCGCCGAGACGGCAGTGCGGAGCACGTCCATCGGGTGGCCGCCCCGCACCGTTCGGAGAATGTCGAGACCCCCCTCCGGCAGGCGGCGGGCGGCCTTGAGGCGGGCGTCGAAGTCGGCGAGCTGCACGGAAGTGGGCAGCTCGCCCATGAGCATGAGCCAGGCGACCTCCTCGAAGGTCGCCTTCCCGGCGAGGTCGTGGATCGAATAGCCCCGGTAGCTCAACTCCCCCTTCGCCCCGTCGATGCGGCTGGCGCCCGAGCGCGCAAAATAGACGCCGATCAGGCCACGATTGATCTTGATTTCGTCGCTCATATCCTTGCCTTTCCGGGGCCGGAGGCACCGCCCATGTCCGTTCCGTCCCCTGCCCCCGCCCTCGCCCGCGCCTTCGAGGCCGCCCGTGCCGCCAGGGCGCGCGTCGTGTTCCCCGAATGGGAGGAGCCGCGCATCGCCAGGGCGGTTGCACGACTGAAGGACGAGGGGCTGGCCGATCCCGTCCCGCTCCCGCCCGTGACACCCGCCCAGATGGCCGCGCTCGTGGGGGCGCGCGGGGTGAAGGAGAGCCTCGCCGTGCGGATGCTGGAGAAACCCCTGATCCGGGCGGCCGCGATGGTCGCGGCGGGCGAGGCCGACGCGATGGTCGCCGGCATCGCCGCGCCGACGCGGCGGGTGATCGAGGCGGCGGGGCTGGCGATCGGGCTCGCGGACGGGGTCGCCGCGCCGTCGTCATTCTTCCTGATGGTTCTGCCCGGCGGGCAAGGCGGCGTCCGCGAGATGATCTTCGCGGACTGCGCGGTGACGGTGGACCCCGACGCGGCCCGGCTTGCCGCCATCGCCACGGCCTCCGCCGCCTCGGCCCGCGCGCTGCTCGGGCAGGCGCGGGTGGCGCTTCTCAGCTTCTCGACGCTTGCCTCGGGCGCGGGCGCATCCGTCAACAAGGTCCGCGCCGCGGCCGAGGCGACGGGATTCGCAGGCCCCGTGCAGGCCGACGCGGCGCTGAATGCCGCCATCGCGGCCAGGAAGGGCATCGCCTTTCCCGACGCCAACACGCTCGTCTTCCCGAACCTCGACGCCGGCAACATCGCCTGCAAGCTCGCGCAGGAACTGATGGGGGCGCGTGCGGTCGGGCCGTTCCTGCAAGGCTTCCGGCGGCCGGTCTGCGACCTGAGCCGGGGCGCGTCGGTCGATGACATCGTGGCGGCGACGGCGGTCACGGTGGCGCTCGGCTGAGCATTTTCGGTCCGCAAGTATCCCGGGGAGCACGAGGGGCAGAGCCCCTCGCCTCGGGACCGCCTCACCATAGCGCCCTCGCCAGCCCGAGCGCCGCCAGCCCCGCAAGGAGCAGGATGGAGAAGCGGCGGAAGTCCTGCGGGTCAGTGCTGAAGAAGTGCCGCGAGCCGAGCCAGTTCCCGAGGAAGACGAGCGGCAGCGCGATCAGCGAGGCCCAGAGGGTGTCCCAGGTGACGAGGCCGTTCCACCAGTAGAGCGGCGCGGAGTAGAGATCGAGCAGCGGGAAGTAGGCCACGAGTGTCGCGCGGAAGACCGCGGCCGGGATCGGCTGGGCCGCGAAGAACGCCGCGACGGGCAGGCCGCCCATGCCGGGGGCGTTGGCGAGGCCCGAGACGACGCCGGCGGCGACTGTTCCCGTCCCGCCGACCTGCCCTCGCATCCGCCATCCGGCCAGAAGCACCGCACACATGAAGAGGATGTAGAGCGAGATCGCCGCCCGGGCCGCGTTCTCGGGGATGCCGGTCAGCGCCCAGAGGCCGAGGGGCAGGCCGATGGCGGCGCCGAGCATCAGCCAGCCGACGCGCTTCCAGTCCACTTCGCGGCTCAGGCCGCTCCAGGCCTGGAGCGACATCGCGGTTTCGAGGATCACGACCACCGCGACGAAATCGAGCGGGTTCGCGACCACGCCCGCGGCCGCGATGACGAGAGCCGAGAAGCCGAAGCCCGAGTAGCCGCGCACGAAGGCCGCGACGACGGTGGCGGCGGCGATCCAGATGGCGGCGGCGAGAGAGAGGTCGAAGGGAAGGGTCATGGGCGCCACGATGCGGTCACGGGCGGGCCGCCGCCCTCTCGCCTGCCGCGGGCAGCGGGGCAAGGGGGCAGCCATGCGGCGGCGGCGTGCAGGTGGCTTCCGCTGCGTCCCTCCCTTCCCCGCCGGGGGAGTTTCAGGGCGGGGGTAGGTCCTAGGGTGGGGGTGGGTCCGGTCGGCGTCCTCATCATGGCCGTTCGCCGCGGGCGAGCCGTCCCTCGATCGTGGCGATCACGGGAAGGATGTCGGCCACGCTGTCGATCACGTAATGCGCGCCCGCTCGGGTCAGCTTCGCGACCGCCTCCGCCTTCATCCGGGCAAGCTCGGCCGCAGCCAGCGCCGCCGTCTCCTCGGGCGTCAGGCCGAAGGCATTGCCGGTCATCGCGATGCCGACCGTCCAGGCACCGGCGTTCAGCCCCTCCTCGATCCCGGCCTCGGTGTCGTCCACCTTGACGGCCCGCCACCCGCCCCAGACGCCGAGTTCCTCAAATGTCCTCCACATCATCAGCGGCGACGGGCGGCCCGCCGCGAGGTCGCCCGCGCAGACGAGGGTGTCGGGGACATAGCCCTGCCGCGCGGCCAGCGGCGCCATCCGCGCCATGATCTCGCGCACATAGCCGGTGGTCGAGCCGATCTTGAGGCCCCGCGCGCGGAGCGCGTTCACTGCCGGGACCGCGCCCTCGATCATGCCGCAGAAGTCCGCCACGGCGTCCACGCCCATCGGGACGAAGACCTCGTAGACCCTGTCGATGTCGGCCTCGCCCGGGGCGTGGCCGTATTTGGCCCTCCACGCCCCGGCCACGCGGGGCAGCGCCATCAGCGCCTTCACGTGGTCGCGCTTGGCCATGCCCATCGGCCCCCGCGCCTCGGCGGCGGTGATGCCGATCCCGAACGTGGCGAAGGCCTTCACGAACACCCCCACCGGCGCGCGCGAGCCGTGGTCGATCACCGTTCCCGCCCAGTCGAAGACGACCGCCTGAAGTTCACCCATCACGCCTCTCCGGACAGTTCGTTCACGGTTTCCTCGCCGATGGCGAAGGAGGACGGCGCCCCTGCCCTCCCGGATGCGGTGCGCGCCGGTCGGGCGCGGGAGCGGTGTCCCGGCCCGCGCGGGCGAGCGATCCGCCAAGGCACTCACCTCCTGCCTCCGAAGCGGGCCAGGACGTTTCCGGCTCGCCCCTGCGCAGCACGGGCAGCGCCCGACCCGCCCTCCGGGGGCGGGCGCCTCTCGCCCGCCCCGGCGGTTCGGGCCACGTCCCCGGTCACGCCACGACCTGCGGCACCATGTCGGCCGCGCTGATGCCCGCGACGGCCACCGGCTTCTTCATCGCGTCGCGGCGGAACGGCTCGCCCAGTTCCTGGTTGATCATCGCCTCGATCAGGGTGGTCTTGCCCGCCTTCTGGTCGATGATCGCCTGCCGCAGCGCCGCCGTCAGTTCCGCCATCGTGCGGGCCACCACGCCCTGCAGCCCGCAGGCCCTGGCGATCCCGGCGTAGCTCACCCCTTCGTCCAGTTCGGTGCCGACGAAATTGTCGTCGTACCAGAGCGTCGAGTTCCGCTTCTCGGCCCCCCACTGATAGTTGCGGAACACCACCTGCGTGATCGCCGGCCATTCGGGGCGGCCGATGGCGGTCAGCTCCGTCACCGCGATGCCAAAGGCCCCGTCACCCGAAAAGCCCACGACCGGCACGTCCGGGCAGGCGATCTTGGCGCCGACGACGCTGGGCAGCCCGTACCCGCAGGGGCCGAACAGCCCCGGTGCGAGGTATTTGCGCCCCGCCTCGAAGGTCGGGTAGGCATTGCCGATGGCGCAGTTGTTGCCGATGTCGCTCGAAATGATCGCCTCGCGCGGCAGCGCCGCCTGGATCGCGCGCCAGGCCATGCGCGGGCTCATCCAGTCGGGCTTGGCCTTGCGCGCCCGCTGGTTCCAGGTGGTGCCGGCATCGTCATCCTCGTGGTCCATCGAGGACAGCGCCTGCGCCCAGGCCGATTTCGTCTGCGCGATCCTTGCCTTGCGCGCGGCCCGGCCCGCATCGCCCGCATCGGGCGCAAGGCGGGCGAGGATGCCCTCGGCCACCTTCCTGGCATCGCCGACGATCCCGACCGCGACCCGCTTCGTCAGGCCGATCCGGGCGGGGTTGATGTCGACCTGGATGATCCTGGCCGTCTTCGGCCAGTAGTCGAGCCCGTAGCCCGGCAGGGTCGAGAACGGGTTCAGCCGCGTCCCCAGCGCCAGCACCACATCGGCCCCGGCGATCAGTTCCATCGCGGCCTTCGAGCCGTTGTAGCCGAGCGGGCCGGCAAAGAGCGGGTGGGAGCCCGGGAAAGCGTCGTTGTGCTGGTAGCCGACGCAGACCGGCGCATCGAGGCGTTCTGCAAGCGCCATGGATGCCGGGATCGCGCCGCCGAGCACCACGCCCGCGCCGTTCAGGATGACGGGGAACTTCGCCTCGGAGAGAAGCTTCGCGGCCTCGGCCACGGCGGTCTCGCCGCCCGAGGGACGCTCGAACTCGACCATCGCCGGAAGGTCGATGTCGATCACCTGCGTCCAGTAGTCGCGCGGCATGTTGATCTGGGCGGGGGCGGAGTGGCGTTTCGCGTTCAGGATCACGCGGTTCAGCACCTCGGCCACGCGGGAGGGGTCGCGCACCTCTTCCTGGTAGGCGACCATGTCCTTGAAGAGCGCCATCTGCTCGACTTCCTGGAAGCCCCCCTGCCCCATCGTCCGGTTCGCGGCCTGCGGGGTCACGAGGAGGACGGGCGTGTGGTTCCAGTAGGCGGTCTTCACGGCGGTGACGAAGTTGGTGATGCCGGGGCCGTTCTGGGCGATCATCATGCTCATGCGGCCCGAGGCGCGGGTGTAGCCGTCGGCCATCATGCCCCCCGAGCCTTCGTGCGCGCAGTCCCAGAAGCGGATGCCGGCCTTCGGGAAGAGGTCGGAGATCGGCATGAAGGCCGAGCCGATGATGCCGAAGGCGTCGGTGATGCCGTGGCGCTGGAGAACCTTCACGAAGGCTTCTTCGGTGGTCATCTTCATCGGTCGGACTCCCTGATCTGTCGGGCCCGGTTCTACGCCCGGGGCGCGGGGCGCCGTAGGGCCAGATGGGGCGGCGGGATAGAGCCAGATGGGGCGACTTTCGTAGGATGGGTGATCTCACCCATTCCTCACCCATTTTGACGAAGATGGGTGCTTGCACCCATCCTACGCCACCTCCTCTGCGATGATCCCGATGCCTTCCGCGATCTTGCCCGGCGCGATGGACGAATAGGCGAGCCGGTAGAAGTTCCGCCGCTCCCCTCCCGGTGCGAAGAAGGCCCGGCCCGGCTCGATCAGCACGCCCCGCCCGCGCAGCCTGAGGGCCAGCGCCTCGGTGTCCACCCCCTCGGACGCCTCCATCCAGAAGCTCGACCCGCCCGTACCGCCCTGCCCCGCGACCTTCAGCCCCTGGGCGCGGATCGCCTCGTCCATCACCGCGCGCCGGCGCCGGTAGGCCGCCCCCATGCGGTTCAGGAGCGCATCGTAATGGCCGAGCGACAGGAAGTAGGCGAGCGTGCGCTGGACATGCCCGGGCGGGTGGCGGAGGACGGTGGCGCGGAGCGCGCGGGCCTCGCGGATGAAGCCTTCGGAGGCGACGAGGTAGCCGAGCCTCAGGCCGGGGAAGATCGACTTCGAGAACGACCCCACGTGGATCACCCGCCCGCCCGCATCGAGCGAGCGGAGCGAGGGCGAGGCGGCGCGCTGGAAGTTCAGCTCGAACTCGTAGTCGTCCTCGACGATCAGGAAGCCCTCGGCCTCGGCCCGCGCCAGAAGCGCGCGGCGGCGGCCGACGGGCATGGTGGCGTTCGTCGGGCTCTGGTGGCTCGCGGTCGTCAGGACCACGTCCGCGCCTTCGGGGATCAGGCCGGGCGGCAGCCCCTCGCCGTCCACGTCCACCGTCGCCACGTCGCAGCCGGATTCGGCGAGGATGGCGCGGAGGCCGGGATAGCAGGGGTTCTCGAGCACCGCCCGCCGCCCCGGGCCGAGGAGGAGGTGCGAGGCGATCCAGAGGCCGTTCTGCGCGCCCATCGTCAGAAGGATCTCCTCGGGCCGCGCGGCGATCCCCCGGCGGGGCAGGATCGACCGGCGGATCGTGTCGATGAGGAGCGGGTCGTCGCGTTCGTAATAGTCGGACGTCAGCGCCTCGAAGTCCCTCAGGCCAAGGGCGCGGAGCGCGCATTGCCGCCAGTTCTGGTGGTCGAAGAGGCTCGCGTCCGCCTGCCCGTAGATGAAGGGGAAGGGATAGCGCCGCCAGTCGTCGGGCTTGTCCACGCGGGGCTGGCCGGTGAAGCGCCGGGCGAAGGCGCCCGCCCAGTCCACCGTCTCGGCCCGGTCGGGAGGCGGGGCGAAATCGGGCCGGGTGGGCGCGCTGTCGGACACGTAGTAGCCCGACCGGCCGCGCGCGGTCAGCCAGTCGCCCGAGACAAGCTCGGTATAGGCGAGCGTCACGGTGATGCGGCTGACGCCGAGATGTGCGGCGAGGCGGCGGGACGAGGGCATCCTTTCACCCGCGCGGAAGCGCCCCGTGACGATGCCTCCGCTGACCAGCGCCCGGATCTGCTGCTGGAGTGTGCCGGGCGCGCCGGGGGTCAGGTGGAAGGCGTCGGGGGGGATCGACACACTGGACCTATGGTGTCGGTGAACTGGCCCCATGTGGCGCAGGGCGCCCGCGGTCCGTCAAGACAGGAATGGCCCGATCTCGGGGGAAATTCCGTCGTCAAGGAATTCCCGCCGCCGCCCGGAGAGAGCCCCATTGAGCGGGGCGGTCGGGCCGGTTAGCCTGCCCCATGGCCTCCCGCACCACCCTGCGCGGCATCGCGCTCGTCAGCGTGTCCACCGTCATCTGGGGCATGGGCGGGCTCTTCACCCGCCTTCTGCCCTTCGACCTCTGGACGATCATCTTCTGGCGCGGCGTCTTCGCCACGATCTTCGTCGGGGTCTACGCCTACTGGCGGTTCGGCCGGGGCCTGCCCGCCCGGATCGCCGGGGCCGGAGGGGCGGGCGGGCTCGTCGCGCTTGCCGTCTTCGGCACGATCGTCCTCTTCCCGGCGGCCTTCCAGCTGACCACCGTGGCCAAGGCCTTCATGATCCTCTCCGCCCTGCCCTTCGTCACCGCGCTGGTCGCCTGGCTCTGGCTCCGCGAGGTGCCGTCGGGGCTGACGCTTCTCGCGGGCCTCGTCGCGGCGGGGGGTGTCTTCATCATGGTCGGCCCGAGTTCCGGCGGGTTGCAGACCGGCGACCTCCTGGCCGTGGCGGGAACCCTCACCCAGTCGGTCGCGACCGTCGCCATCCGCCGCAACCCGCAGGTCACGATGCTGCCGATGATCTGGGTGGCGCAGGTCCTCTCGGTCGCTGCGGGGGCGGTCCTCGGCCAGCAGCTCGGGGCGCTGTCGGCGCGGGACTATGCCGTCGCGGCGGGATTCGGGCTCGGGCCGATGACGCTCGGGATCGTCGCCTACGTCGCGGGATCGGCGCTGATCCCGGCATCGTTGACGGCACTCATCGGCATCGCCGAAGGCCCGATCGGCGGCATCTGGGCATGGGTCGGGGTGGGCGAGCGGCCCGACGGCCCCACGCTGATCGGCGGGGCCGTGGTGCTCGCGGCGGTGGTGGGCCGCATCCTGCTCGGACGCCCGAAGGACTGATCCGGCCGCCCTGACAGCGGCCGGCCCGGCGTGTCAGCCGAAGACGCGCGTCAGCGCCCCGTCGATCGCGGTCGTGATCTGGTCGATGTCGGCCGGCGTGGCGATCAGGGCGGGCGACAGGCAGAGCGTGTTGTTGAGCCCCGGCAGCGACCGGTTCGTCATGCCGATGATCACCCCCTGCTGGTTGCAGTCCGCGACCACGGCGGCGACCTTCCTTTCGTCCGCCGGCTCCTTCGTCGCCCGGTCGGACACCAGTTCGGCCCCGCAGAACAGGCCCTTGCCGCGCACGTCGCCGATGACCCGGTGCTTTTCCTGCAGGGCGCGGAGGTTGCCGACCAGCCGCTCGCCCATGGCGAGCGTGTTGTCCAGAAGCCCCTCGTCCTCGATGATCCGCATGTTCTCGAGCGCCGCCGCCGGGCCGCTGGTGCAGCCGCCGAAGGTCGAGATGTCGCGGAAATAGCTCATCGGGTCGGCGGCGTCGTCCTTGAACATCTCGAACACCGCCTCGGTCGTCACCGTGCAGGCGATGGCGGCGTAGCCCGAGGCCACGCCCTTGGCCATCGTCACGAAGTCGGGCCTGATGCCGTAGTGCTGATAGCCGAACCAGGTCCCGGTGCGTCCGACGCCGCAGACGACCTCGTCGATGTGGAGAAGGATGTCGTATTTGCGGCAGATGTCCTGCACCCGCTCCCAGTAGCCCCTAGGCGGCACGATCACCCCGCCGCCCGCGGTGACGGGTTCCAGCACGATCGCGCCCACGCTGTCGGGGCCTTCGCGCAGGATCACCTCCTCGATCGCATCCGCCGCCCGCTCGCCGTAGTTCGCGACATCCCACTGCTTGCGGTATTCCAGACAGTGCGGCACCTGCACGAACCCGTCCGGGAAGGGCCCGTACTGCATCGCCCGCTCGGGCTGGCCGGCCGAGGCGAGCGTCGCGATGGTGGTGCCGTGATAGTCGCGCTCGCGGAAGAGGATCTTCCATTTCCGCCCGCCGTGGTGGCGGTGGGCGATCTGGCGGACCATCTTGTAGACCTTCTCGTTCGCCTCGGAGCCGGAGTTCGAGAAGTAGACGCGGCTGAGGCCCGGCATCTTCCCGATCAGCCGTTCGGCAAAGAGCGCGCCGGGGACGGAACCCGCGGCTCCGGCGAAGTAGTTCATCTTCAGAAGCTGCTCGTAGACTGCGCGGGCAATGGATTCGCGCCCGTAGCCGACGTTCACCGTCCAGACCCCGCCGGACACGGCGTCGAGGTGTTCCTTCCCCTTCGCGTCCCAGACGCGCATCCCCCTGCCTTCGACGATGACGCGGGGATCGATGGTTTCGTACTGCTTGTGCTGGCTCAGGTGGTGCCAGACATGCGCCTTGTCGGCGGCGACGACGTGGCCGATGTCGTTGGGGTTCACGGGGGCGTTCATGCGGGTGCTCCTTCGGGGCCGGGCGACGGGGGGGCAGCCCCGCAGGGGCGGGGCCGCGGCTCGGGCGCAGTGTCGGTCCTGCGGAGAGGCATCAGTAGGGCCAGAATGGGCGGGTCGGTAGGTCCAGATGCAGGCGGGGCCGGCCGCTACTCCGGCATGGCGGGGCCGCAGGGCAAGGGGGTCGCGCCGGAATCCCGCGCCTCAGATCTGCTTTTCCGGCATGAATACCTTCAGCCCGTCGAGCGCGTCCGATACCTTGAGCTGGCAGGTCAGCCGCGAGCGGACCCCGTCGGGCTTGTAGGCGAAGTCGAGCATGTCGGCTTCCATCGCCTCCTTCTTCGGCAGCTTGTCCACCCAGGCCGGGTCCACGTAGACGTGGCAGGTCGAGCAGGCGCAGGCCCCGCCGCAATCGGCCTCGATGCCCGGAATGCCGTTGTCGCGCGCACCTTCCATAACCGTCAGGCCGTTCTTGACGTCGACCGTGTGTTCCTTGCCGCCGAATTCCACGTAGGTGATGCGCGCCATGAGCCTTCTGTCCGTTGCAGTCCCGTCGGCAGCCACATAGGCGAGGCGCGGCGACTTTGCCAGACCCGCCGGCGCACGGGAACGGCACGGCGCCGGCGGAACGGCGCACATGTTCCATCTCCGTTCCGGCGCCAGCCGATTGCGCCCCACCCCGCCCCTCGCCCCGCCCCGCCCCTCGCCCCGCCCGCCGACGCGATTCCGCATGCGCGGCAGGATGGGCCACCGAACGGGCCACCGAACGGGGCGCGGGCGACCAGCGCCCCGAGCTTGTGCGCGCCGTGACCTGCCCGTAAGAGCCGCAGAACTGGCGCATCGGACAGGGGCGGGCCTCATGAACATCCTCATCCTCGGATCGGGCGGACGCGAACATGCGCTGGCCTGGGCGGTGAAGCAGAACCCCAAATGCGACCGGCTGATCGTGGCCCCGGGGAACGCCGGGATTGCCGGGCTGGCCGAATGCGCCGGGATCGACATCCTGGACGGCACCGTCGTCGCCGCCTTCTGCGAGGAGAACGCGGTCGATTTCGTGATCGTCGGCCCCGAGGCGCCGCTCGCCGCCGGGGTTGCCGATGCGCTCGGGGCGGCGGGCATCCTGACCTTCGGGCCCTCCGCCGCCGCGGCCCGGCTCGAGTCATCGAAGGCCTTTACCAAGGAGATCTGCGACGCCTGCGGGGCGCCGACCGCCGGTTACGCCCGCTTCACCGAGGCGGAACCGGCGCTGGCCCATGTCCGGGCAGAGGGTGCGCCGATCGTGGTCAAGGCCGATGGCCTGGCCGCGGGCAAGGGCGTGGTGGTGGCGATGACCGTGGCCGAGGCCGAGGCGGCCATCCGCGACATGTTCGGGGGCAGCCTCGGCGCGGCGGGGGCCGAGGTGGTGATCGAGGAGTTCATGGCAGGCGAGGAAGCCTCGCTCTTCGTCCTCTGCGACGGGACCGAGGCCATCGCCATCGGCAGCGCGCAGGACCACAAGCGCGCCCTCGACGGCGACCGGGGGCCGAACACGGGCGGCATGGGCGCCTATTCGCCCGCCCCGGTCCTTTCGCCCGCGATCGAGCGGCAGGCGATGGAGGAGATCGTGCGCCCGACGCTCGCCGAGATGGTCCGGCGCGGCATGCCCTACCGGGGCGTGCTCTATGCGGGGCTGATGATCGCCGACGGCCGCGCGCGGCTTGTCGAATACAACGTCCGCTTCGGCGATCCCGAGGCCCAGGTCCTGATGATGCGGATGGGCGCGCAGGCGCTCGACCTGATGCAGGCCTGCGCCGAGGGGCGGCTTTCGGGGCAGCGCGTGAGCTGGGCCGACGATCACGCGCTGACCGTCGTGATGGCGGCGAAGGGCTATCCCGGGGCCTATGCGAAGGGCACGGTCATCGGCGGGCTGGAGGCGCTGCCGGAGGATTCGCGGAACATGGTCTTCCATGCCGGGACCGCCGAGAAGGACGGGCACATCGTGGCGAGCGGCGGCCGCGTCCTGAACGTCACCGCACGGGGCGCGACGCTCGCCGAGGCGCGGGACAGGGCCTATGCGATGGTGGACCGGATCCTGTGGCCCGAGGGGTTCTGCCGGCGGGATATCGGCTGGCGGGCGCTCTGAGGCACGGGCGCCCCGCGGGGGGGGGGGGGGGGGGGGGGGGGGGGGGGGGGGGGGGGGGGGGGGGGGGGGGGGGGAGGGCGCGCCGCGGGCGGGGGCTCTGCCCCCGCGCCCCCGGGATATTTGGTCCAGGATGAAGCTCAGGCGCGGATGCGCGCGCCTGCCGGGTCGTAGAGGGGCCCGAGTTCGAGCCGCGCCGCAAAGACATCGCCCGCCACCACCAATTCGTACCGGCCCGACGTCAGAAAGGCCTCGTCCACCCCGCCGGCGTTGCGCACGTAGCCGTAGCCGATCGGCCGCCCCAGGGTGTAGCCATATCCGCCCGAGGTCAGGTAGCCGACCGCCGCCCCGTCCCTCAGGATCGTCTCGCGCCCGACCAGCACCGCGGACGGATCGTCGAGCACGAATCCCGCGAAGCGCTTCGCAAGCGGCCTGCCCGCCGCCGCCTCCAGGGCCGCGCGTCCGATGAAATCCGCCGCCGACCTCATCTTCACCGCCCAAGCAAGACCCGCCTCGCAGGGCGTGTCGTTCGGCGTGATGTCCGAGGACCAGGCCCGGTAGCCCTTCTCGAGCCGGAGCGACTCGAGCGCCCGGTAGCCCACGGGCCGCACATCCCCGTCCGCCGCCATCAGCGCGTCGAAGACCGCACCCGTGGCCGCGAGCGGCACATGCAGTTCCCAACCGAGTTCACCCACATACGTCACCCGCAGCGCCCGCACCTGCGCGCCGGCAATCGAAATCTCCCGCACATGCCCGAACGGGAACGCCGCGTCCGAGACGTCCGCCGCCGTCACCCGTGCCAGGACCCCGCGCGCCTTCGGCCCCATGAGGGAGAGCGTTCCCCAGCCCTCGGTCACGTCCTCGATCCGCGCATCGCCCGACAGGTGATCGGCAATCCAGCCGAAGTCATGGGTGCGGAAGCCGGTGCCGGTGACGATGTAGAACCGGTCCGACCCGTTGGCGGAGGGGGGCAGCCGTGCCACGGTCAGGTCGCACTCGATGCCGCCGCGGGTGTTCAGCATCTGCGTATAGGTCAGCCGGCCGACGTCGCGCGCCACGCGGTTCGCGCAGATGCGCTCCAGCGCCTCGGCCGCATCCCGCCCCTCCACCTCGTACTTGGCGAAGGACGACTGGTCGAAGACCCCGACCTTTTCCCGCACATGGGCGTGCTCTTCGCCCACCGCCGGAAACCAGTTCTGCCGCCCCATCGAATGGATGTCGCGTGCCTCCTCGCCGGGTCGCGCGAACCAGTTCGGACGTTCCCAGCCGAGCTTCGAGCCGAAGACCGCGCGGCGCGCCCCGAGGCGCTCGTAGAGCGGCGAGACGATCCGGGGCCGCCCGCTTTCGTATTCCTCGTGCGGGAAGGCGACCGTGTAGTGCTTGCCATAGGCCTCGCAGGTCCGGTCGCTGACCCATTGCCGGTCGCGGTGCAGATCCGAGAAGCGGCGGATGTCCACCACCCAGAGATCCATCGGCGCCTCGCCCCGCATGGCCCAGTCGGCCAGAACCCAGCCCGCGCCGCCCCCCGACGCGATGCCGAAGGCGTTGAACCCCGCGCCCACGTACATGTTGGCGCATCCGTTGGCGCGGCCGAGGATGAAGTTGCCGTCCGGGGTGAAGCTCTCGGCCCCGTTGACCATCTGCTTCACGCCGACCTTCTCGAGCGCCGGCACCCGCGCGACGGCCTGCGTCAGGTGCTGGCCGAAATGGTCCCAGTCGTCGTCGAACAGCCGGAATTCCCAGTCGCCGGGCACATCCCCGGTCGTCCAGGGCTGCGGATCGGGCTCGTAGCCGCCCATCACCAGACCGCCGACCTCTTCCTTGAAGTAGGTCCGCCGGTCGGGGTCGCGGAGCGTGGGGGCATCCGCGCTCAGGCCCTCGATCCGCTCGGTCACGATATACTGGTGCTTGACCGGCTGCAGGGGGACGTTCACCCCCGCCATCGCGCCGACCTGCCGGGCCCACATGCCGGCGCAGTTCACCACCGTCCCGCAGCCGATCTCGCCCTGATCCGTGACGACACGGGTGATCCGCGGCCCCTCCATCCGGAACCCGGTCACGCGGACGCCTTCGTGGATCTTCGCGCCATGCATCCGCGCACCCCTGGCGAGGCTCTGCGTGATGTCCGAAGGGCTGGCCTGCCCGTCCGTCGGCAGCCAGGACGCCCCGATCAGGTCCGACACGTCCATGAGCGGCCACATCCGCTTGACCTCGGCCGGAGAGATCAGCTCCATCTCCATCCCGAAGGACCGCGCCGTGGTGGCGAGCCGCCGGAACTCGGTCCAGCGGTCGGGCGTGGTGGCGAGCCTGAGGCAGCCGGTCATCTTCCACCCGGTCTCGAGCCCGGTCTCGGCGGCGAGTCCCCTGTAGAGTTCGACCGAATACTTGAGCACCCGCGTGATCGACGCGCTCGACCGGAGCTGCCCGACCAGTCCGGCCGCGTGCCAGGTGGAGCCGCTCGTCAGCCTCCCCTGCTCCAGCAGCACCACATCCGCCCTGTGGTCGCGGGCGAGGTGATAGGCGGTCGAACAGCCGATGATGCCGCCGCCGATGACGACGACCTGGGCGTGGGTTGGAAGGGTCATGGGAGCTTTCCGTAGCGGTCCGAATAGGCGGCCTTCGCCGCGGCGAGTTTCGAGAGGTTCTCTTGCGCGTAGGCCCCGTAGTCCACCCCCGGCGCGCCGAGATGCAGGGCCGAGACCATCGCCCACATCGCCTCGCGCAGGAGGGCGGCGACCTGCATCGCCGCGAAGGCGCGTTCCGTGGCGGCATCGGGCCGCGCGCCGAAGTAGGCGGCGAGGAGCGCCGACGCCTGCCCCTCGTCCATCCCCGCATTCGCCGCCGCCCCGGCAAGGTCGAACATCGCGGTGCCGAAGCCCGCATATTCGAAGTCGATGAGCCACAGCCTGCCGTCCGGCGTCTCGAGGAAGTTCGCGGGCAGAAGATCGTGGTGCCCGAAGACGATGGGCAGCGGCACCTGCGCCGCTTCGAGCGCGGCGTTCAGCGCGAGATAGGCCGGCAGGTCGCCCGCATGGCCCGACCCGCCGGCCGCAATCGTGCGGGCATAGTCCCGCACCACATGGAACGGCCAGAAGAGAAAGGCCGCCCCCTGCACCTCCGCCCCCATCCGGCCGTGGAACCCGCGCAGGAGCCGCCCGACCCGCCCGGGATGCGCCGCCACGTCCGCCGGGCCCCATGTCCGGGATCCGAGGAACTCCGTCACCATCACCCCCGGCGCGGTGTATTCGACCGCCGGCCCGAACCCGGCCCGGTGCGCCGCCCGCGCCGTCATCGCCTCGCGGTCGCGGAACACGTGGTGGAACGGATAGTCCGTTCCGTAGCGGACGACATGCGCACCCGCATCGTCCGTCACCTTCCAGATCTCGTTCGACAGGCCCCCGGTCATCGGTTCGGCGGCGATGGCGCCCCGCCAGCAGGGCAGCGCCCGGATCGAACCGACATCCCGACCTGAAGCCAAACCCGTCCCTCCCCGGCCCTGGGGCGCGGTCTCCGGGCCGCGCCCCGCGCCAGATGACGGCCGCACCGGCCGGGCGTCAATAGGCCCGGCACGCGGGATTCGAGGGGGGGGGGCGTCGGCGCCCCGGGGCCGCGGGCCCTGCTTGACGCCGCGCGGCGCGCCGGGTCAAGTCGCCGCATGCGGCTGATCCTGCCCCCGGATTTCGTCACGATGCCGTGGAAGAACGGCGGCGGCGTCACGCACGAGATCGCCCGCGCCGAGGACGGCGCGGGGCTTCTCTGGCGGCTCTCGGTCGCCGAGGTGGCGACAGACGGCCCGTTCTCGTCCTTCCCGGGACTGGCGCGAATCCTGACAGTGATCGCGGGGGACGGGCTGGTCCTGTCGATGCGCGGAGAAGAGACGACCGCCGCGCCGCTCTCGCCGGTCGCCTTTTCGGGTGACGAACCGGTCGCCTGCCGCCTGGTTGCGGGCGCCGTGCGGGATTTCAACCTGATCTTCGACCCCGCCCGGATCGCGGGGGCGGTCTCGGTCCTGACCGGCCCGGGCATGGCGCCCGCGGCGGCGGGGCCGCCTGTGCACGCGGTCTTCGCGCTTGCCGCAGGGGTGGTTGCCCGGGCATCGGCGGCCGATACCGAGGCCGTCACCGTTCCGCCCGGAGCGGCCGCGGTCGGCGTGGCCGGGGTTGGCGCCGAGGCACCCGGCGCCCTGGCGCTCTGGGTCAACCTCGCCGCGGTTGCCGGGGCCGCAGAGCGGCGGTGAGGCGGGGCGGCGGGGCGGCGGCGACCCTGCGGGCGATTCCCGTCCCCGGCTGTCGCGGAAAGACATGCTTCGCGGGCCGGGCGGGCTAGCGTTCCGGCCATGGAACAGTCCGCGCCCGCCTCGCCCGACTACGCGACGATCATCGACGCCGAGACCTGGGCCTTCGTCCGTGCGACCGAAAGCTGGTATCCGCCCGAAGCCGCCAGCTTCACCATCGCCGAACAGCGCGCCGTCTACGACCGGATGTGCAGGGCCTTCGACGCGCCCCACCCCCCCGGCGTCACCACCGCCGACCGCCGCTTCGGCGGCGTTCCCTGCCGCCTCTACACCCCGCCCGCCGACCCGGCAGGAACCGTCCTCTACCTCCACGGCGGCGGCCTTGTCGTCGGCGGCCTGCACAGCCACGACGCGATCTGCGCCGAGATCTGCGGCGCGACCGGCCTGCGCGTCGTGTCGGTGGACTACCGCCTCTGCCCCGAACACCTGCACCCGGCGGCCTTCGACGACACGCTCTCGGCCCTCCGCGCCGTCCGGTCCGGGTTCACCGGCCCCCTCGTGCTGGCCGGCGACAGCGCGGGCGGCAACCTCGCGGCCGCCGCCGCCCATGCGAGCCGCGGGGAACCTCTGGACATCGCGGGCCAGGTCCTGATCTACCCGGGCCTCGGCGGCGACCGGAGCCGGGGCAGCTACCTGACCCACGCCCACGCCCCCATGCTCACCCGGGCGAACGTCGAGTTCTACGCGGGCATCCGCTACCCCGGCGGCATCGAGCGGACCGCGCCGGACCCGACCGCCTCGCCCCTCGACGACACCGACTATACAGGCCTTCCGCCGACCTTCGTGACCGTTGCCCAGTGCGACCCCCTTGCCGATGACGGCCGCGTCTATGCCGCGCGGATCGCCGCCGCCGGGGGCCGGGCGCAGGTGATCGAGGAACCCGGCCTCGTCCACGCCTGGCTCCGCGCCCGCCACTCGGCCGGCCGGGCGCGGGCGGGCTTCGGCCGGATCACGACGGCGATCTCCGCCCTCGCCGCGCGCCGCTGGCCGCCGCTGCCGGACACCGCGGCGCCCCCATGACCAGGCCCAGCGCGGCCACCTTCGCCGTCCTGATGCTCGCGCTCTCGATGGTGGGCTTCGGCCTCGTGCCGCTCTTCGCGCGCCGGATGACGGATGCGGGCATCGCCCCCGCCGCCGTGTCGATGTACCGCTACATGCTCCCGGCCATCGCCTTCCTGCCCTTCCTGCGGCTGGCGGGACCGGGGGCCGGGGCGACGCTCTGGGGCTTCTCGTCGGGCCTTCTCGTCACCTTCGGCTGGGTCGGCTACGTCAAGGCCCTGACGATGATCCCGGTGCCGGTGGCGGGCGTCCTCTACATGACCTACCCGCTCTTCACGCTGGCGGTGGGCTGGGCCGCCTTCCGCGACCGCCCGCATCCGCGCGCCCTGGTCGCGGGTTCGCTCATCCTCTTCGCCGCCGCGCTCGTGACCGACTTCGGGGGGCTCACTGGCGGCATCACGCCTGCCGCCGTCCTCCTCGCGCTCGCCGCGCCCGCCTCCTTCGGCCTCGGCATCAACGTGCTCGCCCACAAGCTTGCGGCCCTTCCCACGCCGGCGCGCATCGCCGCGTTCTCGACCGGATCGACCCTCGGCCTTCTGCCGGTGATCGCCCAGCTCCCGCTTTCGCAGGTCGTTCCGCCCGACCTCGCCGGCTGGCTGAACGTCGCCGGCCTGACGGTGCTGACCGCCTTCCTGCCGCAGATCCTCTACACCCATTTCGTGCCCAAGGTCGGGGCGGCGAAGTCTGGCGCGGTGGGCGCGCTGGAGCTCCCCACCATGTTCACGGTCGGCTGGCTCTTTCTCGGCGACGCGGTGGGCCTGCGCGAGGGCATCGCCGGCGCGCTCGTCCTCGCCGCCATCCTTCTCACGCCCGCACGCAGGGCGGAACCGCCTGTTCCCGACCCGCTTCCTGTGCCACCATCGCCCGGGCCCGCAACGGGAGAGACCCGATGAACACGCATCCCCGCCCGAACCTCACCCATCTCGAGGAACGCACCGACCTCGCCGCCGCCTTCCGCTGGACCGCCCGGCTCGGCATGCACGAGGCGGTGGCGAACCATTTCTCGCTCGCCGTGAACGGCGACGGTACGCAGTTCCTCATCAACCCCTTCGCCCGCCACTTCGCGCGGATGAAGGCGTCCGACCTGCTGCTCCTCGACGCGAACGACCCCGAAACCCTGAACCGCCCCGGCGCGCCCGACCCGACCGCCTGGGGCCTCCACGGCGCGATCCACCGCCGGGTGCCGCATGCGCGCTGCGTGATGCATGTCCATTCCGTCCACGCGACGGTTCTCGCCTGCCTTCAGGACGCGCGCCTGCCGCCGCTCGATCAGAACGCCTGCATGTTCTACGGGCCGCGCCAGGTGGTGGATACGGGCTATGGCGGGATGGCCTTCGAATCCGAGGGCGCGCGCTGTGCCCAGATGTTCATGGACCCGCGGGTGCGGGCGATGGTCATGGGCAACCACGGGGTACTGGTCGTCGGCAGGGACGTGGCCGATGCCTTCAACACGCTCTACTACTTCGAACGCGCCGCCGAGACCTACATCCGCGCGCTCCAGACCGGACAGCCGCTCAGGATGCTGTCGCCCGAGGTCGCCGAGAGGACCGCGAAGGACTGGGACGACTACCCGAGCACCGCCGGGCATTTCCTGTGCGAGATCAAGGCGCTGCTCGATCAGGATGGCGAGGATTACCGGGACTAGCCGTGTCATCCCGCGGTTTGATGGTGCGACCCGTTCGCGGGAACGGAGGATGATGCGGGCAATCCCATGCGTGGCGGCGCATGCGCGTGCGCAGCGGGGGCGGCCTGCCTGCAGCCTGCCCCAGCCGACGCCGCTGGCCGACGCCGCTGGCCGCGATGCTGAACGTGCACTGCGCGCGCTTCGGTGATCCGGAGCGTGCCCTCTGCCGCTGCATGAACGTTCCGACACGCTGCTGCACCGGGTATCGGAGCGACATCGGTGGGCCCGGGCCGCTTCCGCCCGGGGACTTCGCCGCGCGTCATCGCAAACGGGGCCACCAGTACCCATATTGGTACCACCGATGCCAGGTATCCCGGTCCGGTATGGACACGGAAGTGGCAGCGGACAATCAAAAGGATCGAAGACATGTCCTTCAAGGACCTGACGGCCAGGGCTGCGGCTGCACTGAAGCCGACGCCTGACGAAACCGCAAAGACCCCTGCAAAGGCGGAAGAGCCCGAGGCCGCGGCCAAGGAAACGACGCCGAAATCCAAGACATGCTGAGACATGTGCAGGGCACGCACCCCTTCCTGAAAGGGGTGCGCGAACCACTCGCACCAACGCGGAAGAGGACCACGCCGATGGAAGACCGGACCAGCAAGACCGTTGCCGTCTTCTCGCGGCGGTTCACCGTTCCGGGATTTGGCGAGACGCTCCCGCCAGGAGAGTACGAGATCGAAACCGAGCTGGTTTCGCCTCCAGACCATCTTGATCCCGATACCTGGAAGGCCTCTGTCCTGGTGAGGCTGCATCCCCGGGACTCACATCCCGGACTGGCAAGGACCCTGACCGTCTCGCTTGCCGACCTCGATCATGCGCGCGCCAGGGACAAGCTGACGGGAAGGGCATTGTCCGACTTCTTTCTGGAGGAAATGCTGGCCGATCCGATGGTGCGTCTCGTGATGGCGGCCGACGGCGTCTCCGAGGCGCATCTGCGGCATCTCTACTCGGGGCTCCGGACGTCCCAGTCCGGCGGGGATGTGCCGGAGTCAAGCCCGGTGAGCCGCGGGGCGCGGGACAATTCGTCACTCCAGGCCGTTGAAAACGAATCCCTTCCTCTGGAATCGGAGGAGTCGCCGCCCCCGCGACACCGCCTCGTCGCGGGACAGATATGACGGCGAACAAGGCCAGGGCTGAAATGGCAAAGCCGGACATCGCGCCGGTAAGGGCCTTGGGCGACATGCCGCGGGTGCGCCGATGCCTTCGCTGCGACACCGCATTCTGGAGCGAAGGGTTCGGGGAACGGATCTGTCGGCGCTGCAAGGGGTTGAACGCCTGGCGAAACGCCGCTCCCGTCAGTCCGGGCGCGTCCCGACGGCGCTGAGCGGCATCGGGCGCGCATGTCCACGTCCGGCTCTGCCGCACCAATGGCCTGAAGGGCAGACTGCCCCTTGGCCCCCGGGGTCGGGGGGGGGGGGGGACGGTCCGGATCGCCGGCGCGGCACGGCGCCCGAGCGCCCCGGGATGCGCGGGCCAGTCCGGGGTCTTGCCGGCCGGTCCGTTCGGCCTGCCCATGCAGACCAGCTTCCGCGCCGGATGGACGAATCCCCGGGCCGCTTGTGCGGCGGGGCCCTTGGCGGGACGCCCCGATTGCCGGCAGGGTCGCGGTGAGGCTGATGCCCGCGGTCCGAGTCCAGCCGCCTAGGCCAGCCTTTGGCGCAGCGGAATCAGGCCAATTGATGCCGCGAGGGCGAAGGCCGCTCCGGCCAGGAAGGTCGCTTGCGCGCCATAGACCTGCCAAAGCGCACCCGCAATGACGCTCGCCAAGAGCAGCGCGCCCCCGGTGACCAGATTGAACATGCCGAATGCTGTGCCGCGCAGCTCTGGCGGAACCGCCTCGGCCACCAGCGCCGACAGGAGCCCCTGGGTCAGCCCCATGTGGAGCCCCCAGAGCAGGACGCCGACCCCGAGCCCGAGGAAGCCGGGCGCCAGGGCAAGTGTCAGATCGGCAGCCATCAGTACCGCAAGGCCTGCCATCAGCAGCAACGGCCGGCTCATGCTGTCGGAGAGCACCCCTGCGGGCCAGGCCGACAGGGCATAGACCGCGTTCATGCCGACAAGCACCAAGGGCACCAACATGAGGGAGAGCCCGTCCTGCTGCGCCCGAAGGATCAGGAAGGCCTCGCTGAACCGCGCCAGCGTGAAGACCGTCGCCACTGCGACGACGGCCCAGTAGGTGCCGCCCAGGAGCCGCAGTTCGGCCTGCGCCAGCGGGTTTCTGACCGGGCGCATTCCCTCGGGCCGCGGGGGTTCCTTCACAGCGAAGAGGATCAGACCGAGGGCGAGAAAGGCCGGTATCACCGCGACCCAGAAGACCGAACGGAAATCGTTGGAGAAAACCCACATCAGCCAGATGGCCGCCAGCGGCCCGATGAAGGCGCCGAGCGTATCGAGCGACTGGCGGAGCCCGAATGCCGCTCCCCGCCGCCCTTCGGGCGCGAGATCGGCGACCAGTGCATCGCGTGGTGCCCCGCGGATACCCTTGCCGACCCGGTCGATGAAGCGCGCCGCGATCAGCCAGCCGACGGCGGGCGCCAGGGGGAAGACGGGCTTGGTCACGGCAGCAAGGCCATAGCCCAATGCGGCAAGCTCCTTGCGCCGTCCGATCCGGTCGGAAAGTGCCCCGGAAAAGACTTTGGTGATCGCCGCCGTCGCTTCGGCCACACCCTCGATCACGCCGACGGCGAGCGCCGTCGCGCCGAGCCCGACCGTCAGGTAAACGGGCAGGAGCGCGTGAATCATTTCGGACGAGGTGTCCATCAGCATCGACACGAAACCGAGCGCCCAAATCCCTGCGGGCAGCCCGCGCCAGGGGGTTTTCGTTCGTTCCGCGGCACCAGTGGATTCGCCTGTCAGTCCCATCGCGCGCACCCCACGTCCGCCTCGGCGCGGCTCACGCCAATGTCCGCCAGCACTCTCTCGTCGAGCCTGGCAAGCGCGCTCCGCTGACGCTGCCGGTCCGGCCAGCGCCAGAATCGCGAAGGGGCGCGGCGCGCCCGTTCGGGTGGAAGATGCGGAAAGAACGCGGTCGGGGTTGGGTTCGCGGCGAAAGCCCGCATGGCGTCACCCATTCTCGTCATGGGCGTCGAACACCCGCTTGGCATACTCGTCCAGGACCGCCTCGCAGCCGCTCAGACGCGCACGCGCCTCCTGCGCCCTCTCCCCGCCGTAGAAATCCAGCTTCTCTATCTTCGCGATCCACCCCTGGAGTTTCTTCAGGTCGACGTCATTCTCCTCCAGTTCGGCATAAGTGTAATGGCTGGCGGCAATCTCTTTCGCGACCTCTCGTTCGAAATCGTCGCATTTGTCGATGAATTCTACATAGGCCTCGTCGCGGTCCGCCCTGAAGCGGGCAATGACCTTCTCTTCCTGCGTCTTGTCCAGCGCGACGGCTCGAAGGAGAGCGCTTTCCCCTTTGGCTTCGAGTATGTCGTTCTCCAGCATCTTCAGGCGGCGGACGTGGTCGTCTGTCTGGGGCAGCAGGCAGACCCCGTTCTGCAGATAGACCGCCCCCATGCCCTTCAGCCGACGCCACACCGCAATGCGCCTGGCCGAGGGTTCGGTTGGGATCTTGTAGGTGAGCAGGAGCCATGCGATTTCGGGCATGTGAGCATGAATAATGAAACCGCCGTTACTTTTCAAGAGAAACTGGGCAGGGCGGGTGCGGAAGGAGTCCCGGTCTTGAAAAAACGCTATCATCTGTCCCATTCTGATGGCGCCGCAGTCATTCCGTGGAGGCTGCCATCATGGTCGCCGTCACCATTCGCAACCTCTCCGATGAGGCGCATCGCGCCCTGAAGGTCCGCGCGGCCCAGCGGGGTCGCAGCGCCGAGGCGGAGATGCGCGCCACCCTCGAGGCCGCCGTGCGTCCCGAGGGTCGCTTGCTGCTCGGCACAGCCTTATCGGATGCCAGCCGGAAGATGGGTCTCACCAATGCCGATGCCGAGGCCCTCGAGCAAACCCTCGAACAGGTCCGCGACAGGCGTCCCGCCGAGCCGATGCGCCTTTGAGCATGTTCCCGAAAAGTGGATGCCGGTTTTCGGATAAGATCACACTCAAAGGCGCATCGACTGTAGCGGCGAAGGCGTTCGCGGCTCTACTGCTCTCATGACACAGCATTCCATTTCCCGAAGCCCGGTCCGAACCCGGGTGATCATCGCCTTGCGGGACGCGCTATCCCGCCAGCGCCCCGACGTTCTGATTGACGGCAGGGGCTATGCCACCGATTTCCGCGACACCCTGCTGACGATGGTTTCACCCGGGGATTTCGAGGTCGATCTCAGCACGGGTGACGGCAACGAGCTTCGGACCAAGTTTCGGGCGGCACATTCCTCGTCGGGCCTCGCCGTGAACGGCTTTGCCCCATTCCGCCGCCGTCTCGGCGACTTGACCCTTCCCGTCGGCGAGGCGTTCGATCTGCTGCAGTTCGAGCGGAAATGCCCGACCGGCCTCAGGGGCGGGCGATCCCCGAACCTTGACGTTCTGCTTTCCGGTCCGGCCGGTGTCGTCGGGATCGAGTCCAAGCTGACCGAATATCTTGTCAGGCACCGTGCCGCGTTCTCGCCAGCCTATGCCGACCAGATCCGCGATGCGCGGCGTGAACAGGGCTATTTCCGCGAGATGCGCCGGCTGATGGATGCGCCGGACAGTTATGTCTGGCTGGACGCGGCCCAGTTGATCAAGCACGCCTTCGGCCTGGCACGCACGTTCCCGGATCGGCCCGTGACGCTGCTCTATCTCTTCTGGGAGCCTGAGAACCCCGGCACCAGCCCCGAATTCGCCGCCCACCGCGCGGAGATCGCGGCGTTCGCCGACCGGGTTGCGGGAGCGACGCCGAGGTTCGCCGCGATGAGCTATCCGGAACTCTGGGCCATCTGGCGGAAAACAGGGCCGGAGTGGCTCGAGGCACATCTTGAGGAACTGAGGGTCCGTTACCTGATCCGGATATAGAGCCGATCAGAAGGCCCGTTCAGCCGCACCCGGCCGACCCCATCGCCCGCCGGGGCCTCGGTCGCCACGCCGATCAGCGTGTTCGAGGTGGTGACCCTAGAGCGTGATGACGCTTGAGTGAATCGTTTGGGGATTCCCATGCGTTGGGATTTCTGGTTCACGATGGGGGCTGGGTGTGGAGGCCAGCCCTCATGACGAAACCCCTTTCGATGGACATTCGTGAACGCGCGATGGCGCGGCTTGATGCGGGCGAGACGGTCCGGGCAGTGGCGGAGGCGTTGAGCATTGCTCCGTCG
>JBMOOH010000054.1:0-52029 GCA_049323795.1 Pseudomonadota bacterium | reverse complement strand
TGGCGCGATGTTCCTTCGGGAAGGACATGTAGGCCAGGACGTCATGCTCGGCGCCATCCATGAGGGTGGCCAGCTTCGGCCCCTTGGGCCGGATCTGGTCGGCCACGGCACGCCACCGGGTGCTGGCGGCCTCGGCGGTGTCCTGCGCAAAGGCGGTGGCGATGAAGGCCGAGACGACGCGCCGCCCGCTCTTCCCGGCATGGGCGAGGGCATTGCGCTGGAAATGGACGCGACAGCGCTGCCAGGTGGCGCTGAGCACCTTCGAGACCGCAGCCTTGATTGGCCTGCTGCCGGTTTCGTGGACACCGAGATAGGGTGTTTCAACGGAATCGGAGTTTGCTATGGAGAGACGGAAGTTCAGCCGCGAGTTCAAGCTTGAGGCGGTGAAGTTGGTGAGGGATCGCGGGGTCACGTCGGCATTGCACCGACCGCAAACCGTTTCGTCACTGCGCGTGCTTCGGCAATGATCGTGGTCATCCCACGCTCCGCAGGCCTAGCGGCCGCGCCGCCGGAACTCTCACCGTTACGGGCTGGCCTTGCCGCAACGCCTCGTCCGGGTCGTTGACGATGACGCGAATGCGATAGACGAGATCCGTTCGCAGCTCGCGGGTCTGTACCGTCTTCGGGGTGAACTCCGCCGTCGGCGAAATGAAACCAATCGTGCCGTGATAGATGCGATCCACCCCGTCCGTGCTGACCTCCACAGGCATGCCCGGAGAAATGCGTCCAAGATCAATGGCGTCGATGTAAGCACGAACCCGCATGGGGCGGTCGATCGTCAACGTCATCACGGTCTCACCAGGTTGCACGATGGCACCCGGTTCGCGGGCGCGGGTGAGGATCACCCCGGTATTCGGGGCTCGCAGATCCGTGTCGACAAGGTCTGTACGTGTCTTGTCGCGCTCTGCCTGCGCAAGCGCGACCTGAGCTTCCGCAGTTCGAACATCTTCGGGGCGGGCGCCGGCACGCTGCAAGGACAGCGCAGCGGTTGCGGCGGTCACTCTTGCCTGGGCAGCCCGAAACTGCGAGCGGGCGCTATCAAAATCTGCACGACTGACAGCGCCGGTCTGCACCAAGCTCGTCCGCCGGTCGAAATCGGCTTGAGCTCTAACAAGCTGTGCCTCTGCCTCGGCAACAGCCGCCTCCGCCTGCGCGATCTCCTGCTCCCTGTTGCCGTTACGCAGTTTGTTCAACTGCGCCAGCGCAGTCTCGACCCGGGCTTCATTAGCGGCAAGCTGATCGCGAAGGCTACGTTGATCGATCGTTCCCAGCACAGCGCCGGCTTCGACTCTCGCGCCTTCTTCTACCGGCAGAGTGCTGATGTGGCCGCCAACCCTGAACGCGAGATCGACCTGACGGATATCGATGTTGCCATTCAGTGCTAGCACGGGATCGGCTTGCCGCGCGAAATACCCAAACCCGTCAGTGTACCAAGCGAGTGCACCGCCCATGACCGCGATGGCTGCCAGAAGACGCCAAAAGCGGTTCATTTAAACGCTCCCGCGTCGAGATCGGCGATAATCGCGCGGGTGTGTATCACCACGGTTCGGCGGACCAGATCGATCTCGCGAGGTCCTACCGCTGACCAGTTGGTGACGCGCTCAAGCGTTGCACGCGCGAAGCGAAATGCGAAGACTTGGCCCATAAGTGCGAAGCAGCGCGTGGTGATGTCCTCGTCCGAGAGACGTCCCCTCGAAATGCTGTGGAGCAAGGCTATCACCGTCTCCGCAACCTGGCGCATGGCGCCGTCGTAGAGGATGCTGAAAGCCGGAGTGGGATTCATCTGCTCTCGCACGACGAATCTTGCGATCGGCGCCATTTCCGGCTGCATCATGATCACGGCCATTCCGCTCACGATCGCCTCGACGCGCGTCTTCGCGTCGACCATCGCCCGTCCGTCGACGCCTGTTTCCATCAACGGCGCAATTCGAACCCTCATCATCGCGGCGATATGCTCGGCGCAGGCGAGATAGAGACCCTCTTTCGACCGGAAATAGTAGGTGATCGCCGACATCTGGACACCGGCACCCTCGGCGATCCTGCGCGTGCCGACACCGTCCAGGCCCATCTGACCGAACAAGTCGATCGCGACCTCCAAGAGCTTGAACTGAGCCGGGCCATCAATCATCCCTCTTGAATAGTTCGTTCGAACGAACTATTCAAGAGGGATGCGAGGGTTCGTGCAACCATCCTTTCAACTTGCGAAGAAGGCAGCCGCCAACGACTCCGTCGGTGATTGAGATGTAGGATTGCGAGAAATCGACCAGGTCATTTCTGATAGCCAAGAAATCACAAGCATTTTTAGCGCGCCACCATCCTGGCGCGCCTCCACCGACCTTCGTGACGAGGCGACACTAATGAAATCCAGAAGCACGTCTGGTGCACCCGACACGATTCGAACGTGTGGCCTCCACCTTCGGAGGGTGGCGCTCTATCCAGCTGAGCTACGGGTGCCTGAGCCAGGACGTAAGCGGGAGTATCTGCCTCGTCAACGGGGATGCCGCCGGTCCTTCGCGACAACCCGCCAGAATATCCCCATCGCTGCTTCCGTGGTGCTTCCGTAACCAGACAAACTAGCAATTCACAAACTGAGGTTCCTTGCTAAGTATCTGGTACGGTGATAGAAAAGTGGCGCACCCGACAGGATTCGAACCTGTGACCTCTGCCTTCGGAGGGCAGCACTCTATCCAGCTGAGCTACGGGTGCATCCGGGCCGTTCTATAGGGGCAGACGGGCGCGGTCGCAATGGGTTTCGCCGGCGTCCCGCGCGCCTGCCGGCCTCAGTCGAGCGGCATGGACAGCACACGGCCCTCGTAGGGCGGGGCGGACTCGTTATCGACAGCCATCACGTACATGGTCTTGCCGTCGGCCGAGAAGGTCATGTTGGGCGCCCCCTGCGACTGGAATTCGTGCCGCGCCACCACCTTCGAGCCGTCCGGACTGACCTCGATCACCGCGGGTGTCGAGTTCAGCCCGATGAAGAAGTTGCCGTTCGGTCCCACCTTGACCCCGTCCGGGAAGACCTCGGGCGCCTCGCCGAGCTGGTAGAGGTGCACGAAGCTCTTGCGGTCCGAGAGTGTTCCGTCCTCGCCCACGGCGAAGCTCGTCACCGTGCCGGCGTAGCTTTCGCTGACGTAGAGCCGTCCGTCCGCCCCGAGTGCGATGCCGTTGGCGTAGTTCAGGTCGTCCGCGACCCCGGTCAGCCTGCCGTCCGCCGACAGGTGCACGATCCGCCCGACGACCGGGCCGGGCGTCCAGGGCCCCGACAGCGTGAACCAGGCTCCGCCCCTGCCGTCCGGCGCGCCGTCGTTCGGGCCGATCAGCGGCTGGCCCGAGGCATCCTTGTCATAGCTCGCCACGGTCTTCCCGTCGCGGGTAATGACGACGAGCCTGTTGCTGTCGTAGCAGGTGATCCCGAAGTTCCCGCCGACCGGCACGACGGCCGACGGGCCACAGCCGTCCTCCTTCCAGAAGTCGGTGTTGGTGGTGCCGTCCCAGACGGTCGCCACGTTCCCGGAATACTGGGCGTAGTAGAGCTTGCCGTCGAGCATCACCGGACCTTCCGGGAAGAGGGCCTTCGCGTCGATCACCGTCGGGTCGCCGGCAAGGGCGACGGCCGGAACGGCGGCGGCAACCAGAGCGGCGAGCATCCTGCGCATGAGACCCCCCTTGCATGGCACGGCCCGAGCCAACGGCCGACGCGCGATTCGCTCTGCAGGATTTTCGACAGAAGCGGCGGAATGCGCCAACGCAGCACGCGATTTCAGCCGAAGATCTCGCGGCAGAACTCCAGCGCGTCGACCAGCGCATCCACCTCGGCCTTGGTGTTGTAGAGCCCGAAGGACGCGCGGCAGGTCGCCGTCAGCCCGTAATGCGCCAGAAGCGGCATCGCGCAATGGGTTCCCGCGCGCACGGCGATGCCGCGCTTGTCGAGAATGGTCGAGATGTCGTGGGCATGGGCCGGGCCCTGAAGCGTGAAGGAAAAGATCGCGCCCTTGCCCCTGCTCGTGCCCTGCACGTCGAGCCAGTTGAGGCCCCGGAACCGCTCCTGGACGCAATCGCGCAAGGCCGCCTCGTGCGCGGCGACATTCTCCATGCCCAGGGCCATCAGGTAGTCGAGCGCCACGCCCATGCCGATCTGCTCGACGATGCCGGGGGTGCCCGCCTCGAACTTCATCGGCGGGTCGCTGTAGGTGACCGCATCGCGCGTCACTTCGCGGATCATGTCGCCGCCGCCGTGGAAGGGGCGCATCTCGGCCATCCGCTCCTTCGCGATCCAGATCGCGCCCGAGCCGGAGGGGCCATAGAGCTTGTGCCCGGTGATCGCGTAGAAGTCGCAGTTCAGGTCCGGCACCGACACCGGCGCGTGGACGGCCCCCTGCGAGCCGTCGACCAGCACCGGCACGCCGCGTTCGTGCGCCGCCCGCCCGATCGCCGCCACGTCCACCCGCGCGCCGGTCACGTTCGACATCTGCGTGACGGCGATTAGCCTCGTTTTCGGCCCGATCGCGTCGATCACCTTCTGCGGGTCGAGGCCCCCGTCGGCCTCGGGCTCGACCCATTTCAGCACCACCCCCTGCCGTTCGCGCAGGAAGTGCCAGGGCACGATATTGGCGTGGTGCTCGAGCACCGACAGCACGATCTCGTCCCCCGGCCCCATCCGCGGCGCGGCCCAGGCGTAGCTGACGAGGTTGATGCCTTCGGTCGTGCCCGTGGTGAAGACGATCTCCTCGGGATCGAGGACACCGAGAAACCGCGCGACGATCCCGCGCACCGCCTCGTAGCGTTCGGTGGCGACGGTCGAGAGGTGGTGCAGCCCCCTGTGGACGTTCGCATAGTCCTCGGAATAGATCCTCGTCATCGCGTCGATCACGACCTTCGGCTTCTGCGCCGACGCGCCGTTGTCGAGATAGACGAGCGGCCGCCCGTTCACCTTGCGCGACAGGATCGGAAAGTCGGCCCGGATCCGGTCGACGTCATACATTGCCGAACTCCGCCGGCCCGAATCCCAGGAGCGTCGCAAGCAGGGCAAAGAGGAATGCCGCTGCAAAGAAGGTGGCGAGGACCCCGGCGAGCACCTTGACCCGGTTGCTGAACCCGTTGAGGACGGCCGTGAAGCTGACCAGCAGCCAGAAGAACACGATGACGGACAGGAATCCGAAGATCAGCGCGACAGGTGGCAGGATCAGGCTCAGCACCACCTGCACGAGCTGAAACACGAACAGCACGAATTCGAGCCAGACCATCAGCAGGAGCGCATCGTCAAAGCGGGCCCGGCCGCCGAACCAGCCGCCGACGACCGAGATGCCGGTCGTGAACATGAGCACCGTGCCCGCCTGCACCGCCGCCGCCCCGAGCGGGTTGTGCATGAGCCCCCCCCAGGCTGCGCCGGCTCCCATCGGCATGACGAGGATCAGGATCTGCGTGAGCAGGACCGACAGGACCACGACCAGCGCGAAGGCGATGAGCCGCGCCTGCATCGGCAGACCGAGGCCCACCAGCCGGCGCACCGCCTCGGCGGGGTCGGTCAGCGTCACCCGCAGAAGGTCGGAAACCGATGCCAGGGTCAGGTTCATGCCACGCCTCCGAACTCGGCCACGTAGAGCCCCGACAGCCATATCCAGAGGAACGCGAGGAACACAAGGACGCCGGTTGCGGTCAGCGCCGCACCCGGCCCGGCCAGCCCTGCGACAAGGCCCTGGAACAGCGCAAGCGGCCCGATGCAGAGCAGAGCCCAGAACAGCGCGATCCTTGCCCCGTAGTAGGTTCCGCGCCCCCCCGCAAGCCGCGACAGAAGGTGCGCGGCCCCGGCAAGGCCATAGGCGAAAAGCGGCAGAAGGAAGAGCGTGCCCATCAGCGCCCCCGAGAGGCGCCCCTGCAAGGGGACCGAGGGGTCGAAAAACGCCGCCCGGGTCGCGGCCGGCCACTGCGCGACGAAAAGGAAGAGGGCCGCCGCCATCAGGATCGCCAGTGCGCGGTCCTCGCGCTGCCCCGCCGCCAGCATCCGCGTCATCACCCCGCCCGGATCGCGGTAGCTCGCGAGTATCTGCCCCGTGAACCCCATCAGGCGCGCCTCAGCATCCAGGCATCGAGCCCTGCCACGACCTCGGCCCGCAAGTCTTCGTCCTCGATCTCGCCAATCGCGTCGGCGAGGAAGGAGAGGACCAGAAGCCGCACCGCCTCGTCCCGGCGCACCCCGCGCGAGCGCAGGTAGAAGAGCGCGGTCTCGTCGATTGCGCCCGTGGTGGACCCGTGCGAACACTTCACGTCGTCGGCGTGGATTTCGAGTTCCGGCTTCGCGAGGAACTGGCTCTCGTCGTCGAGGAGAAGCGACTGGCTGATCTGGTAGCCGTCGGTCTTCTGCGCGCCGGGCTTGACCAGGATCTTGCCCTGGAACACCCCTGTCGCGCCGTGGCGGAGCACCTTCTTGAATACCTGACGGCTTTCGCATCCCACGCCGCCATGCGTCACGAAGACCGTGTCGTCATGATGGAACGCGCCCGTCGCCCCGTCGCCGAGCGCCGCTCCGGCCACATGCGCGACGGCCCCGTCGCCCGCGATGTCGATCACCGCCTCGTTCCGCGTCAGCCGCCCGTTCATCGCCGCGGTGAACGACTTGAACGTGGCCCCCGCCCCGACCCGCGCGAAGATGTGCGTCGCGAGCTGCCGGTCGCGGTCACGCCCCTGCGCCCGGACGTGGTGGAACCGCGCGCCCTCGCCCAGGTCCACCTCCAGCACCGAGTTGAACCGCGCCCCGCCCGTCCCCGTCTCGATCAGCGTCAGCTCCGCCCCCGGCTCCAGCCGGATGACGTGGTGCAGCATCACGTCCGACGTCTCCGATCTGTGCGCGTAGCGCAGCCGCAGGGGATGCGCCGCCCTGCCCGTCACGCGGACGAGCACCCCGTCCGTCGCCGCCGCCGTGTTGAGTGCGGCGAGCGGGCGCGGCACCGGCGACTGCCCCGCCGCCTCGATCGCCCCGTAGAGATCGCGCGCCCAGTGGATGTCGGCCGCCACCGCCGCCAGCCGCTCGATTCCGGCCCCGTCGAGCGCCAGCGCGTCCGACCGGCCCGCGTCGAAGGCGCCATCGCTGAAGCTGACCGTCACCCCGTCGGACGGCGACAGAAGGTCCTCGCCCGCCCCGGTGAGCGCGCCCGCCCGCACCGGCTCGGGCGTCACCAGCCCCGCCGGATCGGTGTAGCGCCAGTATTCATCCCGCCGCGACGGCAGGCCCATCGCCTGCAGCCGCGCCAGCGCCCCGGCCCGCGCCGCCGCCGTGAACCCGGCCGACCGGACGGACAATCCCGCCAGACGCGCCTCGGTCGCCGCCGCGCGGCCGGGGTCTTTTGCCAGGACCTGCACCATCAGGCCACCTCGGCCAGAATGCCGGCGTAGCCGTTCCTCTCGACCTCGAGCGCAAGGTCAGGGCCGCCGGTCCTGACGATCCGCCCGTCCGCCATGATGTGCACCACATCGGGGCGGATATGATCCAGAAGCCGCTGGTAGTGCGTGATGACGAGGAAGCCCCGGTCCTTCGAGCGCAGCGCGTTCACCCCGTCCGCGACAAGCTTCATGGCGTCCACGTCGAGCCCGGAATCCGTCTCGTCGAGGATGCACAGGCGCGGCTCGAGCACCGCCATCTGCAGGATCTCGTTCCGCTTCTTCTCGCCGCCCGAGAAGCCGACATTCACCGGGCGCTTCAGCATCTCGGCGTCGATCTTCAGGCCCCTGGCCTTCTCGCGGACGCGTTTCAGGAAGTCGCCCGAACTCACCTCCTCCTCCCCCCGCGCCTTCAGCTGAGAATTGAGCGCGGTGCGCAGGAACGTCATGTTCCCCACGCCGGGAATCTCGACCGGATACTGGAACGCGAGGAACAGCCCCGCCGCCGCCCGCTCCTCGGGCTCCATCGCCAGCAGGTCCTCGCCGTCGAGCCGCGCCGCGCCGTCCGTCACGGTATAGCCCTCGCGCCCTGCCAGGACATAGGAGAGTGTCGATTTCCCCGATCCGTTCGGCCCCATGATCGCATGGACCGATCCCGGCTCAACCGTCAGGTCGACTCCCTTCAGGATCGGCTTGACCTCCTCGGTCAGCGTGACGTGCAGGTTCTCGATCTCAAGCATGGACAGGCTCCGAATGCGTCGGGCGGCGCGGGGCGCGCATCGCCCCGGCCGCGCAGGTGATGGTGAACGGATGGGGGGTCAGCCGGCTGCTGGCGCGAGGCCCGGCACCCCGCCCGCGACCGCCGCCACGTAGTCCGGCGGAAACAGTTCGCCCCAGACCTCCGGAGCGGTCGCCGCGACGGCGGACTCGCCGAAATACATGAGGCCGCAGCCGAGAATGAGCGCCGGCATCCGCCCCCTGGTGGACAGATGCAGAAGCGCGGTCAGGGATGCGGCCACGACCAGCGCGGACAGCAACATCCCCTTGCCGCCGAGCGTCACGAAGGCCTCCGGCATCCCCTCGATCCTGGACATGTAGAAATAGGCCAGCCGCCCGAGCAGGACCGCGGCAATCCCGCTGAGGAAGGCTACGACCACCATCACCCTGTCCGCGAACGTCCGCTGGCGGCGCTGCTTCAGCTTCGGCCCGGCCTTCATCTCGTAGAGCTTCTGCGTCCGGTAGCCGACAATGTCCTGATGCTCGAACTGCCCGCCCGAGTTGATGCGTCTCACCCGTTCCGCAAAGGCGGCCTTCTGATCCACCACCGGCATGACCCGATCCTTCGTACCCGGTTCCCGTCCCGCAACCTGCGGGCGACATGAGGCGGGAATCGGGAGGGGAACGGGGGATTTTCGCGGCAGGCAACGCGCGGTCCGCCCGGTTGAGGCCGCAATCGCGTCCGAACATGTCCGATTCCGGGCAGCGCAGGATCATGGCTTCGCGTCGCCCAGCGTCACCGCCGTCCCGCTCGCCGACACCATCAGCATGTTGTTGATGACCTCGTAGTCCAGGTCCACGCCCACGACCGCATTGGCGCCGAGCGCCATCGCCCGCTCGCGCATCTCGGAAAGCGCGATCTCGCGGGCCTTGCCCAGTTCCTGCTCGTAGGCCGCCGACCGTCCGCCCACGATGTCGCGGATGCCCGCGAAGAGATCGCGGAAGATGTTCGCGCCCAGGATCGCCTCGCCCGCGACGATGCCGTGATAGGCGCGGATCGTCCGGCCCTCGACGGAAGGGGTGGTGGTGACGATCATGCCGCCTTGGGGCGGCGCCTTGTCCCAGGGATTCATCCGACCGACCCCTCCAGCGAAATCGCCACCAGGCTCTGCGCCTCGAGCGCGAACTCCATCGGCAGGGTCTGCAGCACGTCCCGCACGAAGCCGTTGACGACCAGCGCCACCGCCGCCTCCTCGCCGATCCCGCGCGACCGGCAGTAGAAGAGCTGGTCCTCGTCCACCTTGCTCGTCGTCGCCTCGTGCTCCACGCGGCTCGAGGTGTTGCGCACCTCGATATACGGCACCGTATGCGCCCCGCACCTGTCGCCGATCAGCAGGCTGTCGCACTGGGTGTAGTTGCGGCTGTTCGCCGCCCTCGGGTGCATGCTGACCTGCCCGCGATAGGTGTTCTGCGCCTTGCCTGCCGAAATCCCCTTCGAAACGATGCGTGACCGGGTGTTCTTCCCAAGATGGATCATCTTGGTGCCCGTGTCCGCCTGCTGCATGTTGTTGGTGATGGCGATCGAGTAGAACTCGCCCGACGCCCCCTCGCCCCGCAGGATGCAGGACGGATACTTCCAGGTGATCGCGGATCCGGTTTCCACCTGCGTCCACATCACCTTGGCCCGCGCCTCGCGGCAGTCGGCGCGCTTGGTGACGAAGTTGTAGATGCCCCCCCGGCCTTCCTCGTCGCCGGGGAACCAGTTCTGCACGGTCGAATACTTCACCTCGGCATCCTCGAGAATCACGATCTCCACCACCGCCGCGTGAAGCTGCGCCGTGTCGCGCTTCGGGGCTGTGCAGCCCTCGAGATAGGACACGTACGACCCCTTGTCGGCGATGATCAGCGTCCGCTCGAACTGGCCTGTGTTCTCGGCATTGATCCGGAAATAGGTCGAAAGCTCCATCGGGCAGCGCACCCCCGGCGGGATGTAGACGAAGGAGCCGTCCGAAAAGACCGCGCTGTTCAGCGTCGCAAAGAAGTTGTCGGTCGGCGGCACGACGGACCCGAGGTATTTCCGCACGAGGTCCGGGTAATCCCGGATCGCCTCGGAAATCGGGCAGAAGATCACCCCGGCCTTCGCAAGCTCGGCCTTGAACGTGGTCCCGACCGACACGCTGTCGAACACCGCATCGACCGCGACCTTCCGCGCCTCGGCCGGCGTTCCGGTCTCGATACCTGCAAGCAGCATCTGCTCCTTCAGCGGAATCCCGAGCTTCTCGTAGGTGGCGAGCAGTTTCGGGTCCACCTCGTCCAGCGACCTGGGCCTGGCGGTCATGCTCTTCGGCCGGGCATAGTAGTACTGCGACTGGTAGTCGATCTCGGGATAGGTCAGCATCGCCCAGCGCGGCTCTTCCATGCCCTGCCAGCGGCGGAACGCGGCCAGGCGCCAGTCGGTCATCCACTCCGGCTCGCCGTTCTTCCGGCTGATGAGCCGCACGATCTCCTCGTTCACGCCCATCGGCGCGTACTCGGTCTCGATCTCGGTTTCCCATCCGTATTTGTAGGCGCCCATGTTGCGGACGGTCTCGACCGTCTCGCGGTCGACGCCTTCACGGACCATCGCATCGCGGTCCCCGTCTCTTCGGGTGTCGAGCGTCATGTCTGTTCCTTCCGTCATCGGTCCGTCTCCTTCACGCCGCCCGCCCATCCGCGCGGGCCGCCGCCCGCGCCCGGTGCCGGCCGGCCGCCGCGCCCCAGGCCTCGGCGAAGCGCTCGACCTCCGCGTCCGTGGTCGCGGGCCCGATCGACACCCGCAGCGCGGAGGCCGCCGCAATGTCGTCGAACCCCATTGCCTTCAGGACGCGGCTCGGCCGCACCTTGCCGCTGGAACAGGCCGACCCCGCCGACACCGCGAACCCGGCAAGGTCCATCTGCATCACCTCCGTCTCGCCCTTCCAGCCGGGCGTGACGGCGCAGATCGTGTTCGGCAGCCGCGCAAGCCCACGCCCCACAAACGTAGTGCCGGGCGAGACCGATTCCATCGCCCGCTCCAGCAAATCCCGCCGCACGGCGACCCCATCCCAGACGCCATCGGCAAGGTCCCGCATCGCGGCCTTGGCCGCCGCAGCCATTCCGGCGATCCCGATGATGTTCTCCGTCCCCGCGCGCCGCCCCGTCTCCTGCCCGCCGCCCGTGGCGAGCGGCCCGGTGTCGAGCCCCTCGCGCACGATCAGCGCCCCCGCGCCTTTCGGCCCGCCGAACTTGTGCGCCGAGAGGATCGCGAAGTCCGCACCCGACCAGCCGAAGGCGAAAGGCACCCGCCCCAGGCCCTGCGTCACGTCGAGCAGCAGGAACCGCGCCGCGCCGCCGCCGGGCAGCGCCCAGCCCTGATGCTTCGCGGGCAGGTCCGACAGCACGCCGGTTTCCGAATTGGCAAGGCCCATCGCAAGGACGGCCACATCCCCCGCACCCCGCCCCCGATGCGACCAGAGCGCGTCATGCGCCGTGGGCTCCACCTCGACCCGGCCGAGCGCCGCCAGCCGCTCCAGCACCATCGCCGCTTCAGTCGCGCCCGAGGTAAAGACCACCTCGGCCGCCTTGCACCCGACCGCCTCGGCCAGTTCCGCCCGCGCCCGCTCGACGAGCGCCCGCGCCGCCCGCCCCTCGGCATGGACGGAGGACGGGTTCCCCGCCAGATCCATCGCCGCGGCCATCGCGGCCCTCGCCTCGGGCCTCAGCGGCGCCGTCGCGTTCCAGTCGAGATAGACGCGCCCGCTCATCCCTCGTCCACCACATGGAGAAGCGCCGGCACCGCCGGACAGGGCGTCAGTTCGTTGCGGATCACGTCCGACAGGCGCGTCTGGTGCAGGAACACATAGACATGCGCGCTGAGGCTCTCCCACAGCCGGTTGGTCAGCGACTGCGCCCGGCTGCCCGACACCGCGCCCGTGGCGCCGGCGCCGGTATGCAGCGCGCTCACCGTCTCGTCCACCGCCTCGAGCACCTCGCTCACCCGGATCAGTTCCGGCGCCTTTGCCAGCCGGTAGCCTCCCCCCGGCCCCCGCGCCGATTCGACCAGCCCCGCCCGGCGCAGCTTCACGAAGAGCTGCTCGAGATAGGGCAGCGAGATGTCCTGCCGCTTCGAGATCGCGGCGAGCGAGGTCAGCGACTCTTCTCCCGCCGTGGCGAGGTCGGCCAGCGCAACCATGGCGTAGCGCCCCTTGGTCGAAAGTTTCATTGTCGCATCCCGGTCCAGCGCAGCAAAGAGATTGACGCGGGCAGCGGGGATTACTAACTCCCTTCCACCCAACGGCGCGGGGAAGGCCCCCGCTCTTTAGAACAGTTCTAGGGTCCCTGAGCAAAATCGTCAAGAATGACGGTCCGCAGGTGACAGACCGAGAAAGAGAGACGGCACGCCATGCCCGAGGTGATCTTCGCGGGGCCGGACGGCCGGCTTGAGGGCCGCTACCATCCGCAGAAGCAGCCCGACGCCCCCATCGCGATCATCCTGCATCCCCACCCGCAGTTCGGCGGCACGATGAACAACCGTGTCGTCCACCGGCTGCACTATGCCTTCCACGACCTCGGCTTCACCGTCCTGCGCTTCAACTTCCGCGGCGTCGGCCGCAGCCAGGGCGAATACGACCAGGGCATCGGCGAGCTTTCCGACGCCGCCTCGGCGCTCGACTACCTCCAGGCGATGAATCCGAACTCCAAGCACTGCTGGGTCGCGGGCTTCTCCTTCGGCGCCTGGATCGGGATGCAGCTTCTCATGCGCCGCCCCGAGATCACCGGCTTCATCTCGGTCGCCCCGCCCGCCAACATGTACGACTTCTCCTTCCTCGCCCCCTGCCCCTCCTCGGGCCTCATCATCAACGGAGCCGCCGACCGCGTCGCGCCTCCCAAGGACGTCCGGTCGCTCGTCGGCAAGCTCCGCGAGCAGAAGGGGATCACCATCGCCCATCAGGAGATCGAGGGTTCGGGCCATTTCTTCGAGGACGACGAGGCGCACATGACCCCGATGATCGGTGCGGTGCAGGACTACGTCCGCCGCCGCCTCGGCGAGTCGACGCGCTGACATGGCCCTTCTGGAGGATCTCGCCGACGCGCTCGCCCACGACGTGATGGCCGCGCAGGTCGAGATCGGCAACGACCGGCTCTTCATGGACGTGGGCAAGGTGCTCGGAACGTCCTCGCCCTCGCTGCAGGAGGCGTTCCTCACCTCCTGCCGCCTTCGCATGGCCGAACAGCGCGGCAGGAAGTTCCTCGAGGACACGCTCCGGGCCGCGCGCGGGGGCGGCAAGACCCCGTATGTTCCGACCGACAGGGACCTCCCCGGCAGCAGCCCTTGACCCGCGACCGGGGAAGCGGACGCGGCCCAAGGCGGCCGGTCCGAGGATGATGGTATACCTTCGCATACCGCCTTTCTTCCATAACCCTTTTCCGCTATGAGGCGCGCGTCAGCGCCACAGGCCGGAGGGAGCCCCGATGTCGAAGATCAAGGTAGCGAACCCCGTCGTCGAACTCGACGGCGACGAGATGACCCGGATCATCTGGGACTTCATCAAGAGGAAGCTGATCCTTCCCTATCTCGACCTGGAGCTGCTCTACTACGACCTCGGGATCGAGGAACGCGACCGGACGAACGACCAGGTCACCATCGACGCCGCGAACGCGATCAGGAAGCATGGCGTCGGGGTCAAGTGCGCGACGATCACGCCCGACGAGGCCCGCGTGGAGGAATTCCACCTGAAGGAGATGTGGAAATCCCCCAACGGCACGATCCGCAACATCCTCGGCGGCGTCATCTTCCGCGAACCGATCATCTGCCGGAACGTCCCCCGGCTCGTCCCGCACTGGACGAAGCCCATCGTCGTCGGCCGCCATGCCTTCGGCGACCAGTACCGCGCCACCGACTTCCGCTTCCCCGGCAAGGGCAGGCTCACGATCAGGTTCGTGGGCGAGGATGGCGCCACGATCGAGAAGGACGTGTTCAACGCCCCCGGTGCCGGCGTCGCGATGGCGATGTACAACCTCGACGCCTCGATCATCGACTTCGCCCGCGCCTCGCTCAACTACGGCCTCGCGCGGAACGTGCCGGTGTACCTCTCGACCAAGAACACGATCCTCAAGGCCTATGATGGCCGCTTCAAGGATCTCTTCCAGCAGATCTTCGACGCGGAATTCGCCGACGAGTTCAGCAAGCGCGGACTCACCTACGAACACCGGCTGATCGACGACATGGTGGCCTCGGCGCTGAAATGGTCGGGCGGCTATGTCTGGGCCTGCAAGAACTATGACGGCGACGTGCAGTCCGACATCGTGGCCCAGGGCTTCGGCTCGCTCGGCCTCATGACCTCGGTCCTGATGACGCCCGACGGCAGGATCGTCGAGGCCGAGGCCGCCCATGGCACGGTCACACGCCACTACCGCGAGCACCAGAAGGGCAAGGAGACGTCGACGAACTCCATCGCCTCGATCTACGCCTGGACCGGCGGCCTGAAGCACCGCGCCAAGCTCGACGGCAACGCGGCGCTGATGCGCTTCGCCGAGACGCTCGAGAAGGTGACGGTGCAGACGGTCGAGGACGGCTGGATGACCAAGGACCTCGCGCTGCTCGTCGGGCCCGACCAGAAGTGGCTTACCACGATGGGCTATCTCGAGAAGGTGGACGAGTACCTGAACAGGGCGCTCAAGGGCTGACGGGGTCGGCGCCCTGCGGCGCCAACCGGTGCGGGGAGGCGCTGCCTCCCCGTGCCCCTCCGGGATATTTCCGGACGGAAAGACAAAGCGCGCCGCCCCGGACCCGGAACGGCGCGCCACTTCCCGTCGCGGTCATCGGCGTCCCCGCCTGTACCGCATCCACACCCTCGCCAGGCCGGGTTGAGAAAACGTTAACCGGACTTTCCGTCCCCAAGTATCCCGGGGGGAGCCCCCGACCTGATCGGGGGCGGGGGCAGAGCCCCCTTCCCGGACCGGAGGGCCTCATGAGCGATCCCCGACCGAAGCGAGACCGGACCCCGGACCGCCCGCCTCTGGCCTTCCTGGCCGATTTCCACTATCGCGGCGGCGCATCCGGAAAAGGCGACCCCATGGACCTTCGCAACATCGCCATCATCGCCCACGTGGACCATGGCAAGACCACGCTGGTGGACCAGCTCCTCAAGCAGTCGGGCGCCTTCCGCGAGGGCCAGCAGGTCAACGAACGTGCGATGGATTCGAACGACATCGAACGCGAGCGCGGCATCACCATCCTCGCCAAGTGCACGAGCGTGGAGTGGAAGGGCACCCGCATCAACATCGTCGACACCCCCGGCCACGCCGACTTCGGGGGCGAGGTCGAGCGCATCCTCTCGATGGTCGACGGCGTCTGCCTCCTCGTCGATGCCGCCGAAGGCCCGATGCCGCAGACGAAGTTCGTGACCTCGAAGGCCCTCGCCCTCGGCCTGAGGCCCATCGTCATCCTCAACAAGGTCGACAAGCCCGACGCCGAACCCGACCGGGCGCTGAACGAGGTCTTCGATCTCTTCGCCAACCTCGGCGCCACCGACGCGCAGCTCGACTTCCCCCACCTCTACGCCTCGGGCCGCACCGGCTGGGCCGACACCGAACTCGGCGGCCCGCGCGAGACCCTCGACGCCCTCTTCGACCTCATCGTCGCCCATGTCCCCGCGCCCGCTCAAGCGAGCCGGGCGGACGAGCCCTTCCGCATGCTCGCCACCACCCTCTCCTACGATCCCTACCTCGGCCGCATCCTGACGGGCCGCGTCGAATCCGGCCGCCTCTCGGCCGGGACCACGATCAAGGCCCTCTCCCGCACCGGCGACCGCATCGAGCAGTTCCGCGTCACCAAGGTCCAGGCCTTCCGCGGCCTCACCCAGACCGCCATCGACGAGGCCGTCGCGGGCGACATCGTCACCCTCGCCGGCATGTCGAAAGCCACCGTCGCCGACACCCTCTGCGCGCTCGAGGTCGACGCCGCCCTCCCTGCCCAGCCCATCGACCCGCCGACCATCACCGTCACCTTCGGCATCAACGACTCCCCCCTCGCCGGGCGCGACGGCACCAAGGTCCAGTCCCGCGTCATCCGCGAGCGCCTGCTGAAAGAGGCCGAGAGCAATGTCGCCATCAAGGTCGCCGACACGCCGGGCGGCGAGGCCTTCGAGGTCGCGGGGCGCGGGGAGCTCCAGATGGGCGTCCTGATCGAGAACATGCGGCGCGAGGGCTTCGAGCTCTCGATCTCCCGCCCCCGCGTCATCTTCCGCGACGAGGACGGCCAGCGGCTCGAACCCATCGAGGAAGTCATCATCGACGTCGACGACGAATTCACCGGCGCCGTCATCGACAAGCTGACGGGCGAGCGGAAGGGCGACCTCATCGAGATGAAGCCCGCGGGCATCGGCAAGACCCGGCTCGTCGCCCATGTCCCCTCGCGCGGGCTGATCGGCTACCACGGCCAGTTTCTGACCGACACGCGCGGCACCGGCGTATTGAACCGCATCTTCCACGGCTGGGCCCCCTTCAAGGGCCCGATCCAGGGCCGCCGCGTCGGCGTCCTCGTCAGCATGGAAAACGGCGTCTCGGTCGCCTACGCCCTCTGGAATCTCGAGGAACGCGGCCGCCTCTTCATCGGCGCGCAGGAACAGGTCTATGTCGGCATGATCATCGGGGAGCACTCCCGCGACAACGACCTCGAGGTGAACCCGCTCAAGGGCAAGAAGCTGACGAACATCCGCGCGGCGGGGAAGGACGAGGCGGTGATCCTGACGCCGCCCTTGCGCATGAGCCTCGAAGAGGCGATCGCCTATGTCGAGGACGACGAGCTGGTCGAGGTCACGCCGAAGGCGATCCGGCTGAGGAAGCGGCATCTGGACCCGCATGAGCGGAAGCGGGCGGGGCGGGAGGCGTGAGGTTTCGGAAGGCTACAGATACCGATCTTCCGACGGGTTACCGAAAAGTTTCTGTGTGAAGCGAGATCCATCGTTGGATCGCCAGGGGCTGGGGTTTCCGGGCCAGGCTCTCGGCGAGCTGGGCTGCCTGAAGGTCGTGGGCGGTGCGGACAGTCTCCTGCCTATTCGGGCGAGAAAGGGAGGCGTCCGCCATCGGGGCGGGAAAGACGCCCCCCCCCCTCAACTCGCTGAAAGCGCGACCTTCATGTCCTTGACGACGTAGATCTCCTCGCCGTCCGCCTCGACCCGCCCGTCGGCCACGCCCATGGTCAGGCGGCGGGTCTGGATCGCCTTGGTGAAGTTCACGCAGTAGGTCAGCATCCTGCGGTCGGGCCGCACCATGCCGGTGAGCTTCACCTCGCCCACGCCGAGCGCATAGCCGCGCCCCTCCCATCCCCGCCAGCCGAGGTTGAAGCCGGTGAGCTGCCAGAGCCCGTCGAGGCCGAGGCAGCCGGGCATGATCGGGTTGCCGGGGAAGTGGCAGGCGAAGAACCACAGGTCCGGCGTGATGTCGAACTCGGCGACCACGTGGCCCTTGCCGTGCAGGCCGCGGTCGTCCGAGATGTCGGTGATGCGGTCCATCATCAGCATCGGCGGCTCGGGCAGCTGGGCGTTGCCGGGGCCGAACAGCTCGCCCCGCGCGCATTTCAGCAAGTCGTCCCTGTCGAAACGGGTGGGGTAGGCCGGCATTCCGAAGTCTTCCCGCGCGAGGGTGGTCGCGCCCCGTCTATCACCCGGTTCCGTGCAAGGGCAATAGAGCGGGTTCCGCCAGCTTTGCGCGGCGGAAACCCCCGTGCGGATTGAAAAGGGACAGGGGGCTGCCCTATAGTCCAGGCATGACGACCGGGGAAAAGATCGAGGATCTTCGCGGGATGCGCTGGCTGGCGCGGGCGGGCCTGCGGCCGACGCGGCAGCGGCTGTCGCTTGCCGCGCTGCTTGTCGGCGACGGGCGTGACCGGCACGTGACGGCGGAAAGCCTGCATGCGGCCGCGCAGTCGTCGGGCGGGCCGGTGAGCCTTGCGACAGTCTACAATACACTGCGCGCCTTCTGCGATGCGGGGCTGATGCACGAGATCACGGTAGACGGCTCGCGGTCGTATTTCGACACGCGGATGGACGACCACCCGCACTTCTACTGGGAGGATTCAGCCGAACTGACCGATGCCCCGGCGGACGAGCTCCGCTTCTCGCGGCTGCCTGCAGCGCCGAAGGGGGCCGAGGTGTCGCGCGTCGACGTGGTCATCCGCCTGAAGCGCAGCTGATCCCCGCGGATCTGCCTCGCGCCCTCACCCGGTCGGGCGCGGTGACCGGGGCCATCGGCGAGGGCTGACCGGCAGCCGGCCGCCTCAGAACCACTGCCTCAGAACCACTGCCTCAGAACCACTGGCCCGGCTCCATCAGGCCGAGGTCCATGAGCTGCCGGCTCGACCATTCGAAGCGGACCGAGTTGTGCCAGGCGAAGCGCGAGATCGCGAAGCGGCTGCCGGGATTGGTCTTGAGCGCCTTGGCGGTGCGGAACGAGGCGACGGCGGCGGTCATGTTGTGGTGCCAGGGGCAGGCGTAGGTGTTGTATTCCTCCACGTTGAAGGTGTGGTCGGGAAGGAGTTTCAGGCCGGCCTGCGCGCGGAAGATCGAGATGCGGTCGATCCGGCGGCGGAGCTTCGGGATGTGCTCCTCGAACCGCCACCTGAGCCCGCCGTAGAAGTCGAGCTGCCGCTCCTTGGGGTGGTTGTCCCGTGCCGGGTCGGGGCGGGCGAGCGCGTAGTACCCCGATCTGTCGAGCATCGCCTCGGCCAGGTTGACCGCATTTGGGTTCGCCGAGAGGTCCGCCGCATAGAGGTCGATCACGTAGGTGAGCATCGCGTCCCGCCGTTCCTCGGCATGGAAGGCGATCATCTCGCGCACGTTCCGCGTCTCGCAAAAGGGATGGAACAGGTATTCGGCGTTGTAGCAGTAGAAGAACCAGGTCACCGGAGGGGCGGCGGCGATCATCGCATTGACCGCGTTCGGCACCGCTTCGGGCGCCCGCGTGTCGCAGCGGACGGTGTGGACCTTCGTGCCGTCCTCCGCCGAGAGGTCGATGCCCGGCGGGACGAAGGCGAAGACATGCCGGAAGCCCGCGCGCACGTGGTGGTCGAGGGTCGAGGCGATCTCGACCGGATCCTCGATGAAGACGAGCGCAACGGGGCCGCCGGCGAGGAGCGCCCGCCCGCGCGTCACCGCATCGCCGATCGACGCAAATTCCATGACCCGTCCCGCCTGTCCGGCCCGTTCCTGCCGCGGGCGGGTGGAGATTCGGTCAAGCGCCGGGCCAATTCAACCCCGCGCTGATTGCATCGGGACCGGGGATTGCGCTAGGGAACCGCGGATCGCCGCGAGGTTCGCCGTGTCCGCCCCGAAGAAGCTCTTCATCAAGACCTACGGCTGTCAGATGAACGTCTATGACAGCGAGCGCATGGCCGAGGCCATGGGCGCCGAGGGCTATGTGGCGACGGACAGCCCCGACGATGCGGACATGGTGCTCTTGAACACCTGCCACATCCGCGAGAAGGCGGCCGAGAAGGTCTATTCCGACCTCGGGCGGCTGAAGCCGCTGAAGGAAGCCCGGCCGGACCTGAAGATCGGGGTCGCGGGCTGCGTCGCGCAGGCCGAGGGCGGGGAGATCCTCCGGCGGATGCCGCTGGTCGATCTGGTGGTGGGCCCGCAGAGCTATCACCGGCTGCCCGCCATGGCGAAGGCGGCGGGGCAGGGGCGGCAGGTGGTCGACACCGAGTTTCCGGCCGAGGACAAGTTCGAGCATCTGCCCGAACGCCCCGTCCCGGCCCGCCCCACCGCCTTCCTGACGGTGCAGGAGGGCTGCGACAAGTTCTGTTCGTTCTGCGTGGTGCCCTATACCCGCGGGGCCGAAGTCAGCCGTCCGGCGGACCGCATCCTGTCGGAAGCGCGCAGGCTGGTGGAAAAGGGCGTCCGCGAGATCACGCTGCTCGGGCAGAACGTGAACGCCTACCACGGCGCGGGCGCGGGCGGGGACTGGGGCCTGGCGCGGCTGGTGCGGGACCTGGCGAAGATCGACGGCCTCGACCGTATCCGCTACACGACGAGCCACCCCAACGACATGGACGACGACCTCGTCGCCGCGCATGGCGACGAGCCGAAGCTGATGCCCTACCTGCACCTGCCGGTGCAGTCGGGGTCGGACCGGATCCTGAAGGCGATGAACCGCAGGCACACCGCCGAGCAGTACCTGCGGCTGGTCGGGCGCATCCGCGCCGCGCGGCCCGACATCCTGCTGTCGTCGGATTTCATCGTGGGCTTTCCGGGCGAGACGGATGCCGATTTCGAGGCGACGATGGATCTGATCCGCGCGGTCGGGTTCGGGTCGGCGTTTTCGTTCAGGTATTCGGCGCGGCCGGGCACGCCGGCCGCGGAAAGGCCGGGCGTGCCGGCCGACATGGCCGATGCGCGTCTCCACGCGCTCCAGGCGCTGATCGCCGAACAGCAGCAGGCGGCGCAGCGGGCGATGGTCGGACGTGAGGTCATGGTCCTGTTCGAGAAGCCGGGCCGGATCGCGGGGCAGGTCGGCGGAAAGTCCGAGTACCTGCACGCGGTTCACGCCACCGCGCCTGCCGGGCGCCTGCCCCGGGCGGGCGACATCGCGCGGGTGCGGATCACCGCCAGCGCTCCGAACTCCCTGGCGGGCGAGGTTCTCTGACCGATTCGGCCTGAGCGGCGGCTTCGTCGGCCGGGGTGCCGGTGCGCTGCCCGCATCGTCTGCATCAAAGAAGTAGCGCTGCCTCTGCGCCCGGACACAATGGTTGGACATTTGGGCTTTTCACACAATGTTCTGCCCATTAGTCTGGCAGCGAGGCGCGCCATTGGGCGCGGGCTGCGGGCGGAGGGGATGCATGGTCCGGCACAGAAGCTTCGGAAGCATCGTCAAGGCGGCGGGGGGCCTCTCTCTCGGGCTTGCGCTGGCTCTGCCGGCGTCGGCCCGGCAGGATCTCGCCGCCGGAGACCCCTACGCGCCCGCGATCTGGGTCGATCCCGACGGGTGCGAGCACTGGGTGATGGATGACGGCCAGCGCGGGTTCATGGACATCCGTCTGGACCGCCAGGGCAAACCCATCTGCAACCGCACCCTCTCCTGCGCGCAGATGCCGGCCGACATCCTGTTCGCGCCGGGCAGCAGCAGGATCAGCGACCGGGGCCGCAAGACGCTCGACGCCTTCTTCCAGTCGGGCAAGGCCAGGGCCTACGCGATCTCGGGCCACACGGACGCGGACGGCAGTGCCGCGTCGAACATGACGCTGTCCGAGGCGCGTGCCGATGCGGTGGCAGAGATCGCCAGGGCCGCCGGGGTGAAGATCACCTCGGTCGCCGGGTACGGCGAGGCCCAGCCGGTTGCGAGCAATGCGACGGCGGCCGGCAGGGCCAAGAACCGCCGCGTGGAAATCTTCTGCGAGAAGTGAGGGGGGCGGGATGCGCAAGGGGCCGATCTCTTTCGGGATGCTGGTTGTCGCGGTGCTTGCCGCCTGCGAAGGCAACGGCACCGACAAGACCCGCGACTACGGCCTCGACGCGAAGTCGCTGAAGGAGCTGAAGGCCGGCATCTGGATCGACCCGGAGGGATGCGACCACTGGATCATCGATGACGGCTACGAGGGCTATCTCTCGGCCCGCCTCGACGATCAGGGGCGGCCCGTCTGTTCCGGCAGGCCGGGCGCCGGGTATGCGACCGGGCCCTACAGGGCGGGCAGCCCGTTCTCGAAGATCTTCTGACCGGCCCGCGCCGCGTTCCGGATGCAATCGCAACCCCTGTCTTGCGTTATGGTCCGCAAGAGGGCAGCATTTCCCCGAGGCCCCCGCACCTGAGGAGACTTGTTTGGGCATAAGCGCGCTGACCCCCCCGCCGCAGTCCGAGGACGTCCACGAAACGCTTCTCGAGTTCCCGAACAACCGTCTCCTCATCGACCTCTGCGGCGAGTTCGACCGCAACCTCGCCCAGATCGAGCATCAACTCGGCGTTCATGTCCTGCGGCGCGGTAACCATCTGGCCGTGGTGGGCCCCGAGGAGGCGCGCACGCAGGCGGCCGGCGTGATCGGGTCGCTCTATGCGCGCCTCGAGGGGGGGCGGACGATCGAGGCGGGCGATGTGGATGCCGCGATCCGCATGGGCGCCGCGACCGACGTGCCAATGCCTTCGCTCGACGACCAGCTCGAGATGTTCCAGGCCGGACGGTTCGAGATCCGCACCCGCAAGAAGCAGGTCGAGCCGCGGACCGAGGCGCAGAAGGCCTATGTCAGGAACCTGTTCCAGCACGAACTGGCCTTCGGCATCGGACCGGCGGGAACGGGCAAGACCTACCTTGCGGTGGCGGTCGGCGTGACGATGCTGATCGGGGGCCATGTGGACCGGCTCGTCCTCAGCCGCCCGGCGGTCGAGGCGGGAGAGCGGCTCGGCTTCCTTCCCGGCGACATGAAGGAGAAGGTCGATCCCTACATGCAGCCGCTCTACGACGCGCTGAACGATTTCCTGCCGGCCAAGCAGGTGGAAAAGCTGATCGCCGACAAGCGCATCGAGATCGCGCCCCTCGCCTTCATGCGGGGGCGGACCCTGTCGTCGGCATTCATCGTTCTCGACGAGGCGCAGAACGCGACGACCATGCAGATGAAGATGTTCCTCACCCGTCTCGGCGAAGGCAGCCGGATGGTCGTCACCGGCGACCGGACCCAGGTGGACCTTCCGCGCGGCACGACGAGCGGCCTTCAGGACGCCGAGCGCATCCTGAAGGACGTGAAGGGCGTCAGCTTCAACTACTTCACCGCGCGGGACGTCGTCCGCCATGCGCTTGTCGGCCGCATCATCGAGGCCTATGACCGCGACGATGGAGTCGCCTGAGACTGTTCACCGGTTCTTGACTATAGCTTGAGTCGCCTGGGGCAGTGTAGCATACATGTAGCAGATCAGGGGGCTCCAGGTGGCGTTCGATCGTCAGATTCCCGAGGTCGGTCAAGGCCGCCGGTCGCTTGTGGTGGAGGTCGGGGACTGCCTGGCCCTGATGTCGCGCCTTCGCGACTCTTGTATTGACGTGGTCGTCACCTCCCCCCCCTACAATATCGGGGTCCGCTATGGTGAATACGACGACCGGAGGCCACGGGAAGAGTATCTTTCGTGGATGGCGTCGGTTTCCCGTGAACTTGTCCGTGTCTTGCGGAAGGATGGTTCGGTCTTTCTGAACATCGGCTCCACCGGTGCCGATCCCTGGATAGCCAGCGATGTCGCAAACGTCTTTCGGGGCGACTTCGTGTTGCAAAACACGATCTCGTGGGTCAAATCGATCTCGATCGGGGAAGAGACCTTCGGCCACTTCAAGCCGATTTCGAGCCGCCGCTTCCTGAACAACAATCACGAGACGATTTTCCATTTCACGAGGGATGGATGCGCGAGCGTCGATCGTCTGGCCGTTGGCGTGCCCTTCAAGGACAAGAGCAACATTGCGCGCTGGGGCCATGTCCGCGACAGGCGCTGTGCGGGCAACACCTGGTTCATTCCCTACAAGACAGTCCGGTCGAAGTCGCAGAAGTTCGACCATCCGGCAGGTTTTCCGGTAGAGCTCCCCGAACGCTGCATCAAGCTGCACGGGAAGGACGATGCCGTCGTGCTCGACCCCTTCCTTGGGACGGGGACGACTCTCGTCGCGGCGGCCAGGCTCGGGCTTTCCGGATTCGGTTTCGAAATCGACGCGGCCTACGCCCGAACCGCGCGGGAGCGCCTGGCCCGGACGCCGCCATGAAGCGACCAAAACCGGCGGCAGAGCGGGTGCCGGAGAGCTGACTTGCGCGTTGACATCGGATCCGTGCTTCTCCACTTCACTAAAGGACGATGGAGCCGCTGGTTGACACCCTGATCGAGGACGCGCGATGGGACGGTTTCGGTCTGGCCGAACTGGCCGAAACCGTCGCGCGGCGGACGCTGGCCGGTCTGGGGCTGTCCGGGGAAGGGTTCGAGATCAGCCTTCTGGGCTGTTCCGACGCCCGGATCGCCGACCTGAACGCCGATTTCCGGGGCAAGCCGCAGCCGACGAACGTGCTGTCCTGGCCCGCCGGGGCGCTGGCCCCGGCGGCGGACGGCGGCGCCCCGCAGCGCCCGCAGCCGGGGACGCCCGGCATGCCGCAGGAACTGGGCGACATCGCCATCGCCTGGGAGACCTGCGCGCGCGAGGCGGCAGAACAGCAAAAGGATCTTCGTGCCCATGTCACACATCTCCTGGTACATGGCACCCTGCACCTTCTGGGCTACGATCACGTGAGGGACGGGGATGCGCACTTGATGGAAGGCATCGAGGTGCGGATATTAGGCGGAATGGGTCTCGCGGATCCCTATGAGTGAACGCCGCAGCGTGCCCGCCCGCTTTCGCCGGGCCGGGCCCGTGGCGTGCGGAAAGGAACGATGAACGCCACCACAGACACCCCTCCGTCGTCGGGCGAGACCGGGGAACAGTGCGACGGCAGCGGGCAGCGAAGCCTGCTGGGACGGATCCTCAACGTCTTCTCGCCTGCCGCCCCCGCCGGGGAGACCGAGGCCGGGACGACCGCCCCGCCCTTGCCCGCCGCACCGGCGGCCCCGGTCTCGCACGGGATCGGGAACCTGCGGCGGATGCGCGTGGACGACGTGGCGATCCCCAAGGTCGAGATCGTCGCCGTGCCGGTGACGATCGCGCTGGATGATCTGGTAAGGACGTTCCGCGACAGCGGCTTCTCGCGGCTGCCCGTGTACAAGGGGACGCTCGACAGTCCTCTCGGGCTCATCCATCTGAAGGACCTTGCCCTGCAGCAGGCGTTCAGCGACCCGAAGCCGCGCTACTCGCTGCGCAAGATGCTCAGGCCGCTTCTGTTCGCCCCGCCGTCGATGCCGATCGGCGTGCTTCTGCAGAAGATGCAGTCGGGCCGGATCCACATGGCGCTCGTCATCGACGAATACGGCGGCGTCGACGGGCTTGTGACCCTCGAGGACCTGCTGGAACAGGTGGTGGGCGAGATCGAGGACGAGCACGATACGTCCGAGGCGGGCCTCTGGATTCTCGAGAAGCCGGGACAGTATCTCGTTCAGGCGCGCGCGCCGCTCGACGAGTTCGAAACCGAGATCGGAATGAAACTCGCGGCCGAGGACCAGGACGAAGAGGTCGATACACTGGGGGGACTTGTGTTCATGCTCACCGGCAGGGTTCCTGCGCGCGGAGAGGTGATTCCGCATGCGGGCGGGGTCGAGTTCGAGGTGGTGGACGCCGATCCCCGCCGGATCAAGCGGCTGCGCGTGCGGCTGCCGCGGAGGGCGGCCTGATCCATGCGGCATCCTTTCCGGAAGGCGTTCGCGGCCCTGCCTGGCGCCCGGGCGTCGTTTGTCGCAGTGGCCCTCGGCGTGGCGATGGCGTCGGGGCAGGCGCCGCTTCAGTTCTGGTGGGTGACGCTGCCCGCGCTTGCGGTACTGACCGCGGCGGTGGCGGGCGAACCCGGCGCCGGCCGGCGCATCTGGCTCGGCTGGCTGGCCGGGGCGGGGTATTTCGCGGCGGCGCTCTCCTGGATCGTCGAGCCGTTCCTGGTCGAGCCGGAAAAGTTCGGCTGGATGGCCCCCTTCGCGCTCTTCTTCATGGCGGGCGGGATGGCGCTCTTCTGGGCGCTGGCCGGAGCGGTCGCATCGGTGGGACGGGGGGCCGCCGGCCGGGCACTGGGCTTTGCCCTCGGCCTTGCGCTCGCCGACCTGATCCGGGGCTATGTCTTCACGGGTTTCCCCTGGGCGCTCGTCGGTCATGTCTGGGTCGGCAGCCCGGTGATGCAGGCGGCGGCGCTGGTCGGTGCGGTGGGGCTTTCGCTGCTGACCACGCTTGCCGCGGCGCTTCCGGCACTGGGCCGCACGGGGCGCGGACGCGCGGTCGGCGCGGCGGCGGCCGTGGCCCTCATCGCGCCGGTCTGGGTCTGGGGCAGCCTTCGCCTCGCCGCGCCCGACGCGCCGCGCGATCCGGCGATCCGCGTGCGCCTTGTCCAGCCGAACGCGACGCAGGCGCTGAAGTGGCAGGAAGGCATGTGGCGGGTGTTCATCGAGCGCCAGATGCGGGCGACTGCGGCCGCGCAGGGCAGGCCGCTCGACCTGATCGTCTGGCCCGAGACCGCGGTGCCGTGGCTTCTCGGCGACAGCGCCCCCCTGTTCGACCAGATGATCGAGGCCTCGGGCGGCGTCCCGGTCGCGCTCGGGATCCAGCGGGCCGAGGGGGTTCTCTACTACAACAGCCTCGCCGTGATCGACAGCCTCGGGCGCGTCGCGGAGATCTACGACAAGACCCGCCTGACGCCGTTCGGGGAATACATGCCGCTCGGCGAACTCGCCCGAGCCTTCGGCATCCGGGCCTTTGCCGCGCAGGAGGGATTCGGCTACGCCTTCGGAACGGGCACCCGCGTGCTCGACCTCGGGCCGGCTGGAAAGGTCCTGCCGCTCATCTGCTACGAAGGGATCTTTCCGGCCTATCTCAACGCGGCGCCGGAACGCGCGGACTGGATCCTCCAGATCACCAACGACGGGTGGTTCGGGAACCTTGCCGGGCCCTACCAGCATCTCGCGCAGCTGCGGCTGCGCGCCGTGGAACAGGGTCTGCCGGCGCTGCGCTCGGCCAATACCGGGGTCTCGGCGGTGATCGACGCCAGGGGGCGTCTGCTGCAGACGCTTGCGCTCAACACCGACGGCTTCATCGACGCCGATGTGCCGCCGTCGCTTCCCCGGACCCCGTATGCGGCCGCTGGTGACTGGCCTGCAACAGTCGCGATCGTTCTTGGCCTGATGGCGCTCGCGATGTCCCGGCGCCGGGTCGCCGGTTGACCGCACCGGTCCGGGCCGCTAGGCAGGCGCTACCTTCTGCCACAACGGCTTCCTGGCGTGGCAGATCAAATCCAGTGGAGCACCTCCCATGTCCCGGCAGAATTACATCTTCACCTCGGAATCCGTCTCCGAGGGGCACCCCGACAAGGTCTGCGACCGCATTTCGGATGCCGTCCTCGATGCCTTCCTGACCGAAGAACCGAACGCCCGCGTGGCCTGCGAGACCTTCGCCACGACGAACCGCGTGGTCGTCGGCGGCGAGGTGGGGCTGTCGAGCGCCGAGAAGACCAAGGCGATGATGGAGCGGATCGACGGGATCGTCCGCGCCTGTGTCAGGGACATCGGCTACGAGCAGAGGAAGTTCCACTGGGACAAGATCAGGGTCCACAACTACATCCACGAGCAGTCGGCCCACATCGCGCAGGGGGTGGACAAGGACGGCGCCGGCGACCAGGGCATCATGTTCGGCTACGCCACCGACGAGACGCCGGACTTCATGCCGGCGCCGATCCAGTACGCCCATGCGGTCCTGCGCCGGCTCAGCGAGGCGCGGAAGTCCGGGGCCGAGCCGACCCTGGGGCCGGATGCCAAGAGCCAGATCAGCCTGCGCTACGCGGACGGCAAGCCCGTCGAGGTGACGTCGATCGTCCTCTCGACGCAGCACACATCGAGGCGGCAGACGTCGAAGGTGATCCGCAGGATCGTCGAGCCCTACATCCGCGAGGTTCTGCCCGACGGCTGGCTGACGAAGAAGACCGAATGGTGGGTGAACCCCACCGGCACCTTCGTCATCGGCGGGCCGGACGGCGACGCGGGCCTGACCGGGCGCAAGATCATCGTCGATACCTATGGTGGTGCCGCCCCGCATGGCGGCGGGGCCTTCAGCGGCAAGGACCCGACCAAGGTGGACCGCTCGGCGGCCTATGCGGCGCGGTATCTGGCGAAGAACGTGGTGGCATCGGGTCTGGCGCGGCGCTGCACTTTGCAGGTGTCCTATGCCATCGGGGTGGCCAAGCCGCTGTCGATCTATGTGGACACCCATGGCACAGGCATGGTGCCCGAGGCCGCGATCGAGATGGCGGTGGCGAAGGTCATGGACCTGACCCCGCGCGGCATCAGGACGCACCTGAGCCTGAACCGCCCGATCTATGCGCGCACCTCGGCCTATGGCCATTTCGGCCGCGCGCCGGACGCGGATGGCGGCTTCTCGTGGGAACGCACCGATCTGGTCGAGGCCCTGAAGAAGGCGGTGTGAGGTCATTGGCCGGGCGGCCCCGCGCCCGTCAGCGGCGCCTGCCGAAACCGGACTGCATGAAGAACGGCAGGCCCTCGCTGTAGGACCGGGCCGACAGAATGTCCTCAGCCGACATTCCCGCGTCGCCAAGAGCCTCGTCCGGCAGGTTAGAAAACTCCGCCTGAAGGACATAGGCCGCCCTGACCCTGGCGAACTGCGCCTGCGTCTCCTGCGGGAGCGAGGCCATCTTGCGGAAGAGGGCGCGCAGGGCGGCGAACTGACGGCGCGGGGACGGCCTGGCGACATCGGTGAGTGTTACGGTCAGGATTGCGGTCATGGCGGGGTCTCCTTCCGGTTCTGCTGGCGGGCACGGCGCTTGCCGCAATCCTGAACCCGAGGCTATGCTGGCCGATATGCCGGCGCTTGAGCGCCACTTGCGTTTCTGATGTGGATTTGGCGGGGGAAGCGCCGGTGCCGAACTCATGAAACTGCGCTTCTCCGCCTTCACGCTCGACCTTGACCTCGGCGAACTGCGCGGCCCGGATGGCCTGCGGCATGTCGAACCCGAGGCCTTCGCGGTGCTGCGCCATCTGGCCGAGAACACCGACCGGGTCATCGGCATGTCCGAACTGATCGAGACCGTCTGGGGCGGGCTGCACGTGTCGGATGCGGCGGTCGCCACGGTCATCAAGCTGGCCCGCAAGGCGGTCGACGACACCGGCGAGGCACAGACGGTCATCCGCACCGTGCGCGGGCAGGGTTTCCGCATGACCGCGCCGGTGACGATCCTGGCGGCGGCGCAGGTCGCGGCCAGAGCCGTCGAGCCGGCCGCGGTTCCGGGCGGCGAGGCGCGCGGTCCGCCGACCATTGCCGTGCTGCCGTTCCGGATGCCGGTCGAGGCGGGTCCGGCCGCCCTACTGGGCGACGCCGTCGCCGCCGAGGTGGCGGCGCATCTCGCGCGGCTGCGCTGGCTGCGTGTCATCGCGCGGGAATCCTCGTTCCGGTTCCGTGCGCCCCCGGTCGATCTGGCGGCACTCCATGCAACACTGGGCGCCGACTATGTGATTACCGGTACGCTCTGGCGTGAGGCGGGGCCCCGCTGGTCGGTGCAGGTGGACCTGTCTGAACGATCAGCCAGTCGGTGCTCTGGACCGACCGCATCACTGCCGACATGGCGGAAATCGCCGCCTTTCGGGAGGTCGTCGCCTCGGCCGTTCTGGCGGCGCTGGAACTGCGCATCCCGCTGCACGAGGCGGACCGGGCGCAGCGCAAGTCTTTCGAGGCGCTGGATGCCTGGGAAGCGTTCCATCTGGGATTGCGGCACGTCTATCGCTTTACGCGCGAAGGAAACGCCGAGGCTGCACGGTTGTTCGAGCGGGCAACGGTGCTCGACCCCTATTTCGCCCCCGCTTTCGCGGCGCGGTCCTTCACCAGCTTTCAGGACGTGGTGATGAGCTACACGACGGATCGCGACAGGTCCGTCACCGAGGTACGGCGTTTTGCCGAGCGCGGCATCGAGATCGATCCGCTGGACCCGGCGAGCAATTTCGCCATGGGGCGCAACCTGCTGTTGTCCCGCGATGCGGAGGGGGGTGTCGAATGGCTGGACCGGGCGCTGGACCTGAACCCGAGCTACGCCAAGGCGCATTATTCCCGCGGCTTCGCGAAACTGTGGTCGCCACGGGTGGATGATGCCGGCGCGTCGATAGCGGCGTCGATCCGGCTCAGCCCGCTCGACCCGTTGATGGGGCCGATGCTGTCGAATCTCGGTGTCGTGGCACTTGGGGCGGGCAGGCTTGCCGAGGCCGCGGATCTGGCGGCGCGGGGGGCCAGGCGCGCGCCCAACCACTTCATCCTGGTGATGATGGCGGCCGCAACCGCGGCGCTGACCGGCGACTTCGCCGCCGCCGCCCGCTGGCGGGAAGCGGTGCTGGCAAGGATGCCGGGGGCCTCGGTCGCGCAGTTCCGCGGTGCCGTGCCCTATTCGGCCCCGGGCATCGGGCAGATGATCGGCGAAGGGCTGCGACTGGCCGGTTTTCCCGACTGAGCGGCCATGCCTTGACGGCCCGTCCGCACGGCGGGTAGAGGCCGCGGACCACTTTCGGAGCCCTTGGCCGTGACCGACTACGACAGCCGGAAAGACTGGCGCAACTTCTATGGCCGCATCCGGGGCAAGACGATGCGCGCGGCGCAGGTCGGCTATCTGGAGCAGGACCTCGGTCGCTGGCAGATGCGCGGCGTCACGCGGGACGACAATCCGGATCGCACACCGGTTGATCCGGCGGCCCTGTTCGGGGCGCGCCCGCTGTGGCTGGAAGTGGGCTTCGGCGGCGGCGAGCACCTTGTCGCGATGGCGACGCGCTACCCGGATGTGTTCCTCATCGGCTGCGAGGTCTTCGTGAACGGCGTCGCCATGCTTCTGGGCAAGATCCGGGACGCCGATGTGCGGAACCTCGCGCTCCATCCCGGCGACGTGCGCGACCTGATGGACGTGCTGCCCGATGCCTGCATCGGGAAGGTGTTCCTGAACTACCCCGATCCTTGGCCGAAGCGGCGCCATCACCGGCGGCGCTTCGTGACGCAGGACCATCTGGTGCCGCTGTACCGGATCATGGCGCCGGGGGCGGAGTTCCGGGTGGCGACGGACATTCCCGACTACGTGCGCCAGACCCTGCGGGAGGTGCCGAAGGCAGGATTCGCGCTGGTGTCGGAGGGGGGTGATCCCTGGCCCGACTGGCCCTCGACCCGCTACGAGCGGAAGGCCCTGCGCGAGGGCCGGGTGCCGCATTACCTCACCTTCCGCCGCGACTGACGGGTCGACCGCGCCCGCAAACAGGGCATGGACCGTCCGCGACGCCTTCGCTATCAGGCACAGCGGATCACGAAGGGGAGTGCGAAGCGATGTCGGGCCACGGTGCCGCCATTCCGATGACCGCACGGCGGTCTGGCCCGCTGAAGGGGACTGCCGCCGTTCCGGGCGACAAGTCGATCAGCCACCGCGCGCTCATCCTCGGCGCGCTGGCGGTCGGCGAGACGAAGGTGACCGGGCTTCTGGAAGGGCAGGACGTTCTTGACACGGCGAAGGCCATGCGCGCCTTCGGGGCCGAGGTGACGCGGCATGGCGAAGGCAGCTGGTCGGTGTGGGGCGTGGGCGTCGGCGGCTTTGCCGAACCGGCGGATGTGATCGACTGCGGGAATTCGGGCACCGGCGTCCGGCTCATCATGGGCGCGATGGCGACGACGCCGATCACCGCGACCTTCACCGGCGATGCCAGCTTGCGGAAGCGCCCCATGGGCCGCGTGACCGACCCGCTGTCGCTGTTCGGGGCGCGGGCCTGCGGCCGGCAGGGCGGGCGGCTGCCGATGACGGTCCTGGGCGCCGCGCAGCCCGTGCCGGTGCGCTACACGGTCCCCGTCCCCTCGGCGCAGGTGAAGTCGGCGGTGCTGCTTGCCGGCCTCAACGCCCCCGGCGAGACGGTGGTGATCGAGACCGAGCCGACGCGCGATCATTCCGAGCGGATGCTGACCGGCTTCGGCGCGACGCTGTCGGCCGAGAAGACCGCCGAGGGCACGGTCATCACCCTTCGCGGCCAGCCCGAGCTGAAGCCCCGGACGGTCGCCGTCCCCCGCGATCCGTCCTCGGCGGCCTTCCCGGTCTGCGCGGCGCTTCTGGTCGAGGGGTCGGACATCCTGGTGCCGGGGGTCAGCCAGAACCTCACCCGCAACGGCCTCTACCGCACGCTCGTCGAGATGGGCGCGTCGATCGGGTTCGGGAACCCGCGCGAGGAAGGCGGCGAGCCGGTCGCGGACCTGCGCGTGCGCTTCACGGGCGATCTGAGGGGCATCGAGGTGCCCGAAGAGCGCGCGGCGAGCATGATCGACGAGTTCCCCGTCCTGTCGGTCGTCGCGGCCTGCGCGACGGGCACGACGGTGATGCGCGGGGTCCGGGAGCTGCGCGTGAAGGAAAGCGACCGGATCGACGCCATGGCGCGCGGGCTGGAGGCCTGCGGGGTGCGCGTCGAGGAGGACGCGGATACGCTGATCGTCCACGGGATGGGTGCCGCGGGCGTGCCGGGCGGGGCAACGGCGAAGACCCATATCGACCACCGTATCGCGATGAGCTTCCTCGTGCTCGGCCTTGCGTCGAGGAACCCGATCTCGGTCGACGACGGCAGTCCCATCGCCACGTCCTTCCCGGTGTTCGAGGACCTGATGCGCGCCCTCGGGGCGGACATCCGGCGGGACTGACCGAGAGGGTGGGGGTTTTCCACCCCCACACCCCCGGAGGATACTTGGGCCAGGGTGACGGGCGGGGGCGGGCATGATCTTCACGGTGGCGATCGACGGGCCGGCGGCGGCGGGGAAGGGCACGATCGCCCGCGCCGTGGCGGGCCGGTTCGGGTTCCGCCATCTGGATACCGGGCTTCTCTACCGCGCCGTCGGGGCGAAGGGCGGCGACGCGGTGGCGGCGGCGCGCGGCCTGAGCGAGATCGACCTTGCGCGCCCCGGCCTGCGGACCGCCGAGGCGGGGCAGGCGGCAAGCAGGGTGGCGGCGATCCCCGAGGTGCGGGCGGCGCTCCTCGACTTCCAGCGCCGCTTCGCGCGGGCCGAGGGGGGCGCGGTGCTTGACGGGCGGGATATCGGGACGGTGATCTGTCCCGGGGCCGAGGTGAAGCTCTACGTCACCGCCTCGGACGAGGTCAGGGCGCATCGCCGCTGGCTGGAGCTTGGCGGAGACGAGGCGCAGGTCCTGGCCGACCTGCGCGCGCGCGATGCCCGCGACGCCTCGCGCGATGCAGCGCCGATGCGGGCGGCGGCGGATGCGCTGGTGCTGGATACCTCGCGGATGTCGGTCTCGGAGGCCGTGGCGCGGGCGGTGGCGGTTGTGGAGGCGAAACTGAAGGGGGCAACGCGATGACTGTCAGGATACCGGAGCTTGCCGGAAAGGCGGTCTTGATCACCGGCGCCTCGACCGGGATCGGCGCGGCGCTGGCGCGGGCTTTCGCGGCGCAGGGGTGCCTGGTCGGGCTGCACTACAACGCCAGCCGGGAGGCGGCCGAGGCGGTGGCGGCGGAGATCGAGGCTGGGCAGGGGCGCGTGCGGCTGATCCGGGCAGATGCGTCGCGGCCGGGCGAGATGGAGCGGGCGGTCGAGGAGACCGTGGCGGCCTTCGGGCGGCTGGACGGGCTTGTGAACAACGCGGGCGGGATGGTGCGGCGGGTGCTGTGGGAGAACGCCGGCGACGCGGATTATGACGAGATCATGGACCTCAATGCCCGCTCGGTGCTGGCGGCGAGCCGGGCGGCGATCCCGCATCTGAGGGCGGCAGCCAGGGAGACGGGCTGGGGCGGGTTCATCATCAACACGACCTCGATCGCGGCCCGCAACGGCGGCTCGGCGGGGGCCGGGCCCTACGGCGCGGCGAAGGGGTTCGTCTCGACCCTGACGCATGGTCTGGCGAAGGAGCTGATCGGGTCCGGCATCCGGGTGAACGCGGTCGCGCCGGGGGTGATCGCCACGCCCTTCCACGCGCGCTATTCGACCGAGGCCCAGCTTGCCGCGGCGGTGGCCACGATTCCGGCCGGCCGGGTCGGGACGCCGGAGGAATGCGTCGGGGCCTATCTCTTCCTCGCCTCGAAGGCGCTCTCGGGGTATGTCGTCGGGCAGGTGATCGAGGTGAACGGCGGCCAACTCATGCCGTGAGGCGCAGGTATCTGCAGAGAAAGGGTTTTCCGGGTGCGATGGGCGCCTTTTCCGCGTCTTCCTCAGGTGCGCAGGCGGCGGTGGGGCGGGGGGCGCCTCAGCGGCCGGAGGTGCGTCCTGCGAGGGCCGATGCGGCGGCGTGCGGAAGCGCGAGGACCGCCACGAGAGCGGCCCCCATCGGCAGGAGCGACCAGTCGGAAGCCCCGGCAAGGATGACCGGCAGCAGTGCCGCGCCCACCGCCGCGCCGGGTTTCCAGCCGGCGCCGGGAAGCAGGCGGCCGAGGAGCGCCGAGAGGATCAGCGCGGCGGGCCAGGCCCGGGTCCAGAAGGCGGGGTCGTCCCAGAGTTCGCGCCGGGGCGAGAGGCCCGAGGCGGCGGACCAGAGGCCGAGGCCGAGCAGGAACGGGAGGGCAAGACTGCGCATGGCGCGATCAGGCACCCGGAATCGGGCGGAAGTGGGGTCGGGGCGGGGCGCGGGCGGGGATCCTGCCTGACCGCTTGCCATCCGCCGCCCTTTCCCCTATAGCGCCCTCGTCGAACGGCCGAAGACCGGGACGCATGCGGGGACGAGCAGGGTCGGGTTGCACCGGCCCTGATTTTTTCGCGCCCCGCACGACCCGGGTACGGACGGACAAACCCCTGAAAGACCGGCGGAGACAACCGCTCGGCCAGTGCAACACATGAAAGGACTGAACCGCGCATGTGCGCCAAAGCCTCGATGGAGGAATTCGAAGCCCTCCTCAAAGAAAGCTTCGAGATCGACACGCCCGAGGAAGGGACCGTTGTCAAAGGCCGTGTCATCGCCATCGAGGCGGGACAGGCCATCGTCGATGTCGGCTACAAGATGGAAGGCCGCGTCGACCTCAAGGAATTCGCATCCCCCGGCGAACAGCCGAACATCAAGGTGGGCGACGTCGTCGAGGTCTATCTCGACCGCGTCGAGAACGCCCGAGGCGAGGCGGTGGTCAGCCGCGAGAAGGCCAAGCGCGAAGAGGCCTGGGACCGTCTGGAAAAGGCCTATGCCGACGAGGTCCGCGTCGAGGGCGCGATCTTCGGCCGGGTCAAGGGCGGCTTCACGGTCGATCTCGGCGGCGCCGTGGCGTTCCTGCCGGGCTCGCAGGTTGACGTGCGCCCGGTGCGCGACGCCGGCCCGCTCATGGGCATGAAGCAGCCGTTCCAGATCCTGAAGATGGACCGCCGCCGCGGCAACATCGTCGTGTCGCGCCGCGCGATCCTCGAAGAATCCCGCGCCGAGCAGCGCGCCGAGGTCATCGGCAACCTGTACGAGGGCCAGACCGTGGACGGCGTGGTCAAGAACATCACCGAATACGGCGCCTTCGTCGATCTGGGCGGGGTGGACGGCCTGCTCCATGTCACCGACATGGCGTGGCGCCGCGTGAACCATCCCTCCGAGATCCTGAACATCGGCGAGACGGTGAAGGTCCAGGTCATCAAGATCAACAAGGAAACCCACCGCATCAGCCTCGGGATCAAGCAGCTTCTGGCCGATCCGTGGGACTCGGTGGCCGAGAAGTTCCCGATCGGATCGGTCCACAAGGGCCGCGTCACCAACATCACCGACTACGGCGCCTTCGTGGAGCTGGAGGCGGGGGTCGAGGGGCTGGTCCACGTCTCGGAAATGTCCTGGACCAAGAAGAACGTCCATCCCGGCAAGATCGTCTCGACCTCGCAGGAGGTGGACGTCATGGTTCTCGAGATCGACCAGACCAAGCGCCGCGTGTCGCTCGGCCTCAAGCAGACGATGCGCAACCCCTGGGAAGTCTTCGCCGAGACGCACCCCGTGGGCAGCGTGATCGAGGGCGAGGTGAAGAACATCACCGAGTTCGGTCTGTTTGTCGGGCTCGACAACGACATCGACGGAATGGTGCACCTGTCGGACCTGAGCTGGGAGTCGCGTGGCGAGGACGCGATCCAGTCCTACCGCAAGGGCGACACCGTGAAGGCCCGGGTGAGCGAGGTGGATGTCGAGAAGGAACGTATCTCGCTCTCGGTCAAGGCCCTCGACGAGGACACGTTCTCGGACGCGGTGGACGGCGTGAAGCGCGGCTCGGTCATCACCGTCGCGGTGACCGCGATCGAGGACGGCGGGATCGAGGTGGACTACAACGGCATGAAGTCCTTCATCCGCCGCTCCGACCTGTCGCGCGATCGCGCCGAACAGCGCCCCGAGCGGTTCCAGAAGGGGGACAAGGTGGACGTGCGCGTGACGAACGTCGACCCCAAGACCCGCAAGCTCGGCCTGTCGATCAAAGCGCGCGAGATCGCCGAGGAGAAGGAGGCCGTCGAGCAGTACGGCTCGTCCGACTCGGGTGCGTCGCTCGGCGACATCCTTGGCGCGGCGCTCAAGAGCACCGGCGACCGCTGACGGCGCGCGCCGGCGGCGGACCCGACGACCGGGCGAAAGCGCGGTCCGGCCCCGCCCCTTCGGGCGGGGCTCTGCTGTCCGCCGGGGCGAATCGGCGCCGCCTGCCCCCGCGCGGGGGGGCGCGCCCGCGCCCCTGCTGCGATGCGGCATGCGGCCGAAGCCGGCGGCGGGCCGCATTAACCTGTGGGCAATGGTGTCCAACCCCTTTCCGGTCAACGGGATTTCTGTTCCCGGACTGGATGTTTCCCCGTATAGTCCCCGCCCAAAAGCCGTAGGCGCCGGCCAGCCACTGCCGGGCGCAAGGGGGGTATGAATGATCCGTTCCGAATTGATCCAGAAGGTCGCGGAAGACAACCCGCACCTGTTCCAGCGTGACGTCGAGCGTATCGTGACCACGATTTTCGAAGAGATCATCGAGGCCATGGCGCGTGGCGACAGGGTCGAGCTGCGCGGCTTCGGCGCGTTCTCGGTCAAGAAGCGCGACGCGCGGACGGGACGCAACCCGCGGACCGGCGAGGCGGTCGAGGTGGACCAGAAATACGTGCCCTTCTTCAAGACGGGCAAGCTGCTTCGGGATCGCCTGAACGGCGGCGGCTGAAGGTATGATCCGCCTTCTCCGCCTTCTGTTCCTTCTAGCCATCGGCTTCGTCCTGCTGGTCGTCGCCTTCGCAAATCGCGGTCTGGTGACAGTCACGCTCTTGCCCGGGGACATGGGTCTGTTCCTGAACTGGAACCCGACGGTCGAACTGCCGCTGTTTCTGGTGATCTTCGGCGGAATCCTCGCGGGGCTGGCGATCGGGTTCGTCTGGGAATGGGCGCGCGAGAGCAAGCATCGGAGCGCTGCGTCCCGCCACCGCCGCCAGGCGCAGACCCTGGAACGGGAGGTGAGCCGCCTGCGCGAAAAGGAACCCGCCCACAAGGACGAGGTCCTCGCGCTGCTTGAAGGCAAGACGCCGGCGCGCTAGGCCGGCCTTCCGATGAGGACACGGGTCAAGATATGCGGCCTGCGCGAGCGGGCGGACATCGCGGCTGCGGTCGCCTGGGGCGCGGCCTATGTGGGCTTCGTCTTCTTCCCGCCGTCGCCGCGCTTCCTGACCGCCGGGGCCGCTGCCGCACTTGCCGCCGAGGTTCCGCCCGGCGTGGCGAAGGTCGCGCTCGTCGTCGATGCCGACGATGCGACGCTCGACGCGATCGTCGCGGCGGTCCCGCTCGACATGATCCAGCTTCACGGCAGGGAACCGCCCGCCCGCGTGGCCGAGGTCAGGGCGCGGCACGGACTGCCCGTCATGAAGGCGGTGGGCGTGGCCGATGCGGGGGATCTTGCGGTCCTGGCGGCCTACGAGGCCGTGGCGGACCAGATCCTCGTCGATGCGAAGCCGCCGAAGGGGTCGGTTCTGCCGGGGGGCAATGGCCTTGCCTTCGACTGGCGGCTGATCGCGGGCCGGCGCTGGGCGAGGCCCTGGATGCTCGCCGGGGGGCTGACGCCCGCGAACCTGGCCGAGGCCCTTCGTCTGACCGGCGCGCGGCAGGTCGACGTGTCCTCCGGCGTCGAAAGCGCGCCGGGGGTGAAGGACCGGGGCCTGATCCGCGCGTTCCTGGAGGCCGCGTCAACGGTCGCCTGACCACGCCGCGCGAGGACAGGCCGGACCCGCGTCCGCACGGCATTCCGGAACGCCGTTTCTTTACCTGTCCGTCTCTGCACGGTAGATGCGGTCCTGTCGACCGGAGAAGGACCGCGCCCATGCCCGAGGATCTCGTCAACAGCTTCATGACCGGCCCCGACGAGCGGGGCCGCTTCGGCCGGTTCGGCGGGCGCTTCGTCAGCGAGACGCTGATGCCGCTGATCCTCGAGCTCGAGCGCGAATACGAGAAGGCCAAGACCGACCCGACCTTCTGGGCCGAGATGGACTGGCTCTGGAAGCACTACGTGGGCCGCCCGTCGCCGCTCTACTTCGCGGAACGGATGACCGGCCATCTCGGCGGCGCGAAGATCTACATGAAGCGCGACGAGCTGAACCACACCGGCGCGCACAAGATCAACAACGTGCTCGGCCAGATCATCCTTGCCCGCCGCATGGGCAAGAAGCGGATCATCGCGGAAACCGGCGCCGGCCAGCACGGCGTGGCCACCGCGACGGTCTGCGCGAAGTTCGGGCTGGACTGCGTCGTCTACATGGGCGCGCACGACGTCGAGCGGCAGGCGCCGAACGTGTTCCGCATGAAGCTCCTCGGGGCCGAGGTGCACCCCGTCACCTCGGGGCGCGGCACCCTCAAGGACGCGATGAACGACGCGCTGCGCGACTGGGTGACGAACGTGCGCGACACCTTCTACTGCATCGGCACGGTGGCGGGGCCGCACCCCTATCCGGCGATGGTGCGCGACTTCCAGTCGGTCATCGGCAAGGAAGTGCGCTGGCAGCTCGCCGAGCAGGAGGGCGCGGGCCGGCTGCCCGACACGCTGATCGCCGCGATCGGCGGCGGATCGAATGCCATGGGCCTCTTCCATCCGTTCCTCGACGACCCGTCCGTCCGGATCATCGGCGTGGAAGCCGGCGGCAAGGGCGTGGACGACCGGATGCAGCACTGCGCCTCGCTGACCGGCGGGCGGCCGGGCGTCCTGCACGGGAACCGCACCTATCTCCTTCAGGACGCGGACGGCCAGATCCTCGAAGGTTTCTCGATCAGCGCGGGGCTCGATTATCCGGGTATCGGGCCGGAGCACGCCTGGCTGCACGACACGGGACGCGCCGAATATGTCAGCATCACCGACGCCGAGGCGCTCGGGGCGTTCCAGTTGTCGTGCCGTCTGGAAGGCATCATTCCCGCGCTGGAGCCGAGCCACGCGCTTGCCCATGTGACGAAGATCGCCCCCTCGCTGCCCAGGGACCACATCATCGTGATGAACATGTGCGGCCGGGGCGACAAGGACATCTTCACCGTGGCGCGACACCTCGGCCAGGACATGAAGGTGTGAGCGCGATCCGGAAATCACCCGGATAAACGGAAGTTTACGGCGCTCGGCCCGGGGTTTAGCGCCGCGGATCTAAACGCGGTGCAGATTGTCCTGCGACCGGTTCTGCGGCGACCTCGGGTGCAGCGCCGATCGTGGCGCCCAACCGCGATGCACAGAGACGGGCATGCGCAGAGACAAGGACACAGACATGAGACGCATTTTCCTTTCGACGGCCGCAGCACTCGCACTCGTCACGGCCGTCCAGGCGCAGGTCGCGCCTGGACAGGCAACCCCCGGACAGGTGACGGCCGGGCAGGTGACGCCGGAAAGCGTGGTGTCGGATCTGAAGGCGCAGGGCTACTCGGTCGTCGAGGTCACGGTCGGCCCGACCCAGATCAAGGCCGAAGCCGTCCGGGACGGCATGACGCGCGAGGTCATCATCGACCGCGCCACCGGCAGCATCCTGAAGTCAGAAGAGACATCCGGCGCGGTCTCGACCGTGTCGGACACCGAGATCAGGTACCGGGACCGCGATTTCCTGGACGGGACCGGCGGGGATGACAAGGCAAATTCCGAGGACGACAACTCGGGCGACAACTCGAACGACAGCTCGAACGACAACTCGAACGACAACTCGAACGACAACTCGAACGACAGCTCGGACGACAGCGGCTCGGACGGCAACGGCGGGTCGGGTAGCGGCGGGTCGGACGACTGACCGGTCTGGATCGGGCGCCCCGATCCTGCGATGATGGGTTTGCCCCGGCGCGCCGTCGTGCGCCGGGGCTGTTTGCCGAAGGGGGGGCCGGACGGGGCCTGTGACGATGAAGCGCCTGACATTCCTTGCATTCAGCCTGATGCTGGCCGCGTCGCCTGCGTTTGCCGACGGGCTCGAAAGCGATCTGGTTGCCCAGCTGCGCCGTCAGGGCTTCTACCAGGTCGAGGTCTCGCGCACGCTCCTGGGCCGGATACGCCTGGTGGCGCAAAGCGATACGCGCTGGCGAGAGGTCATCGTCAATCCGAGCACCGGCGAAATCCTTCGGGACTATTCCGAACTGCTCGTTGCCTCGGGCGACGACGAACCGGTGCTTCTCGATCCTGCCCTTCGGGGCGGATCCTCGGGCGGCAAGTCGGGCAGCGGCTCCGGTGACGATTCGCCCGGGGGCGGCAGCTCGGGCAGCGGCTCCGATGACGATTCGTCCGGGGGCGACAACTCGGGCAGCGGGTCGTCAGGTGGCGGCGGCTCGGACAATGACAATTGAGGGATACCCGCCTGCCCGGGGAAAGCGGGCGGCGGGTGGCGGGCAGGAGGCGTCGTCTTGAGCGACCGCGTTTACGCGACCATCGTTCTGCTGATCCAGTTGGGCGGCGCGCTGTTCTTCCTTTCCGACATCGTGCTCACGGTCTTTGGCCTTCGGGTGCGGCCAATCAGCTGGGAACTCTATGAACTGCTCCAGATCGCGGTCGCCGTGGGTCTGGTCATCGGCGTCATCCTCGGTGCCGTGATGCTGGTCCGCAGCTTCCGCCGCCATCAGGTCGCCGAGGAAAAGCTGCGCCGGGCCTCCGGGGCGTTCATGGATCTGCTGCAGGAGCGGTTCGCCGACTGGGGCCTCACCCCGGCCGAGCAGGATGTCGCGCTCTTTGCCATCAAGGGCATGAGCACGCAGGAGATCGCCGCGCTTCGCAGCACCTCGGAGGGCACGGTCAAGGCTCAGACGAACGCGATCTACCGCAAGGCGGGGGTGACCGGGCGACCGCAGCTTCTGAGCCTGTTCATCGAGGACATGATGGTCATGGGAGGGGAGCAAGCCGAGCCGGACCGGATTGCGAAGACAGTCTGACGTGCCTCGGGCGTCGGCCTTCCGCTTCCGCCGTCAGTCGTCGGCCATCGCCCTCAGAGTGTCGAGCGGCACGATCTCGAGAGCCCGCGCATGCGTCGCCGAGAGCCGGACGCGCGGAGCGCAGCCTTCGTCATGTGCCTGCAGGAAGCGTCCGGCGCAGAGGCACCAGCGATCGCCCGCCTTCAGGCCCGGAAACCGGAATTCGGGCCGGGGGGTCGACAGGTCGTTTCCGACGTACCTGGAATAGGCCAGGAACTCGTCCGTCATCACCGCGCACACGGTATGGCTGCCCGTGTCCGCCGCGCAGGTGTTGCAATGTCCATCGCGGAAGAAGCCGGTCCTCGGCGCGGCCGAGCAGGGTTCGAGCGGCTGGCCGAGGACATTCAGCGAAGCATCGGGCGTCATGGGCGGAACCTTTCCAGCAATGCGCGGAGAATGCCACCGGGCGCCCCTCCACCGGCCGCGCCGGCGTCAGCCGGGCCGGTGCCCGCGGCGCCGGCACCGCGCCCGCCAGGTTCGCCCGCGGCATCGCGCGCCGGCGCGACGCGGAGCGCCACGGCATTCATGAAGCGCGTGGGGTCTCCGGCTGCAAGCGCGGGCGCCCCGTCGGACAGACCCCGCAGGACGTCGTCGAGCAAGTCCCGTTCGGCCCGGGTGAAGTCGCTCAGGACATAGGGCGACACCGCATCCCTGTGCCCCGGATGACCGATGCCGAGGCGCACCCGGCCATAGGCGTCGCCGATGTGCTGGTGAAGCGATCGCAGGCCGTTGTGCCCGGCATGTCCGCCGCCCGCCTTGAACCGGACCCTTCCCGGAGCGAGGTCAAGCTCGTCATGGAAGACGGTGATGTCCGCAGGGGCGAGCTTGTAGAAGCGCATCGCCTCGCCCACCGATTGCCCCGACAGGTTCATGAAGGTGCCCGGCTTCAGAAGGACGACCTTCTCGCCCCCGAGGGTGCCTTCGCTGGTCTCGCCACGGTGCTTCGCGCGCCATGCTCCGAAGCCGTGGTCCAGGGCGATCCGGTCCACGGCCATGAAGCCGATGTTGTGGCGGTTGCCCGCGTATTTCGCCCCGGGATTGCCGAGGCCAACGAACAGTTTCAAGCGCCCGCCTCCGCCCGGCTGTCCGGGCCCTCCGGATATAGACCGCGCCGGGTGACGGCTCAACCTCGACCGGCGGCGCAGGACGGGCGGGAACCGGGACGGGGCGTTGCGCCCCGCGCGGAGACGCAGGGCGTGCCGGCGGCCAGACTGCGGACCGCCCGCCGCGGAGGGACCCGAAGGCCCGGAACGGGGGGAACGACGTAACGCAGCGGGGGACCCGAAGGCCCCCCGCGCAGGATGGATGCGGCGTTGCGCCTCAGGCGCCGGCCGGCGCGGGCGCGGGCGCCGGCGCTTCCTCGTCCGCGACGGCGAGGCCCGAGGGCGGCGTGATGTTGGCGATCACGAAGTTCCGCTTGATGACGGGCGTGGCGCCCGGCGGAAGCTCGACGTCGTTGATGTGGATCACGTCGTTGATGTCGCGTCCGGTCAGGTCGACCGTGATGTGGTCGGGGATATCCCCCGCCGTCACTTCCAGTTCCACCTCGGGGCGGACGATCGTCAGGGCGCCGCCGCGCTTGATGCCGGGCGCCTTGTCGTGGTTCTCGAAGGTCACGTGGATGAACAGGTTGATCCGCGTGCTGTCGCCGATCCTGAGCAGGTCGAGATGTGTCGGCATGTCCCTGACCACGTCGCGCTGGACGTTGCGGCAGATGACATGCACGTCATCCTGGCCGTCCACCCTGAGGTTGAACAGGGTCTGCTTGAACCGGCCGGCGCGCAGGCGCCTGAGCAGGGAGTTGAATTCGATGTTGATGGGAAGCGGATCGACGCCGCCGCCATAGACGATGCCGGGTACGTTGCCGCCGCGACGGGCTTGACGGGCGGCCCCCTTGCCTGTCCCCGTCCGTACCTCGGCGACAAGATCCGGGATCTCACCAGCCATTGGTCTTCTCCATGTGTGACCGGGCATCCTCCAAGGGTGCATGCCCGCAGGGCGCGGCGTATAGCGGGGATTCGGGGCCAAGGGAAGCGAAAAGGAGGCGCGCATCTTGCCTGCGGCGAAGGCCCCGTGATAGCACGACGGGGCTGTCCGTCCAAAGCGCTTTGGACAGCCTGTTTCGGAGGTCCCCGGATGTCCCTTGCCCAGGCCGCGCGGGTCTCGCGGGCGCAGATCGCCGCCCTTGCGGGCGTGGGCGTGTTCTGGGGAAGTTTCGCCGCGATGGTGCCGTCCTTCAAGGATGCCATCGGCGCGTCGGATTCGGTCATGGGCCTTGTGCTGATGATGACGCCGGTCGGGGCGATCATTGCCATGCTGCTGGCCGCCCGGGCCCCGGCGGTGGTCGGGCGGCTCCTGCTGCCCAGCGCCGGGGTGCTGCTGGCGGTCGTCGCCGCGTTTCCGGCCCTCGCCGCCACGCCTGCCGCCTTCGGCGCCGCGATGTTCGCCCTCGGGTTTGCGGTCTCCTTCTACGACATGGCGGCGAACATGCGCATCGCCGTCCTCGAGACGCGGCACGGGGTCCATCTGCAGAACCTCTGCCATGCGATGTTCTCGTTCTCGTTCGGCGGATCGGCCTTCGTCGCCACGATCGCGCGGACGGCGGGCTGGTCGCCCGTGGACATCCTGCCCTGGCTTGTCGCGGCGTTGCTGGCGCTGGCCTTCCTCTCGGACGAGGGACCGGACTGGGCGCCCGGCCCGATGCGGCGCGATCACCCCGATGCGCGCCTCCCTTTCGGCATCGTGGCGATCGTCACGGCGATCCTCTTCGCCGCCTTCCTGAGCGAGAACGCCAATGAAAGCTGGTCGGCGCTGCACATCGAGCGCACGCTCGGCGCCCCGCCGGGCGAAGGCGGGTTCGGCCCGACGATGCTCGGGCTGACCATGGGGATCGGGCGGCTGTCGGGGCAGGTCCTGACCGCGCGGCTCGGCCTGGTGCGGCTGATCTTCTGGGGCGGCATCGTCGGGACGGCGGGGCTGGTGCTTCTGGCACTTGCCCCGGTGAAGGAAATCGCGGTGCTGGGCGTCGGCGTCTTCGGTCTTGGCGTCGCGGTGATGGTCCCCACGGCGAATGCAGTGCTGGCGAGGATGGTTCCTCCGGCGCTCCAGGGGCCGGCAATCGCGCGGGCGTGGATCGTCGGCTTCGCCGGGTTCTTCGTCGGGCCGTCCCTGATCGGCTTCGTGGCCGAGGCGACCGATCTCCGCGTCGCGTTCCTGCTCGTCGCCACGATCTTCGCATCGGTCGTGCCGCTGATCCTGATGCTGAGGCGGCGGGGAGCCTGAGGGCGGCCGTCACTCGTAGGTCTCGAAGAACCCCTTCGGCAGCAGGAGGTTGTGCCGCCCGAGGCCCTGCACGGTCCGCTCGCCGCAGAGCGCCATGGTGATGTCGAGCTCCTTCTGAAGCAGATCGAGCGCCTTCGTCACGCCCGTCCCGCCCATCGCGCCGAGGCCGTAGATGTAGCTCCGCCCGATCATCGTGCCCCTGGCCCCGAGCGCGAGCGCCCTGAGGATGTCGCCCCCGGTGCGGATGCCGCCGTCGATCCACACCTCGGTCCGGTCGCCCACCGCCTTCACGATGTGGGGGAGCATGCGGATCGTGGACAGCGCGCCGTCGAGCTGCCGCCCGCCGTGGTTCGACACGATGATCGCATCCGCCCCGGCATCCGCCGCCTTGCGCGCGTCCTCGGGGTCGAGGATGCCCTTCAGGATGAACCTGCCGCCCCACTGGTCGCGGATGCGGGTGACCTTCGACCAGTCGAGCTTGGGGTCGAACTGCTCGTTCGCCCAGGCGGTCAGGTCCGCGAGCCTCTGGACGTTCCTCACATGGCCCACGATGTTGCGGAACTGCCGTCGCGGGGTCCGGAGCATCCCCATCGACCAGCGGGGGTGCATCGCCATGTCGATCATGTTCGGGATCGTCAGCCGCGGCGGCGACGACAGGCCGTTCCGCACGTCCCTGTGCCGCTGGCCCAGGATCTGCAGGTCGAGCGTCAGCACCAGTGCCGAGCACTTCGCGGCCCGGGCGCGTTCGATGATCGCGTCGACGAAATCCACGTCGCGCATCACGTAGAGCTGGAACCAGAAGGGCTTCGATGTCCGCGCCGCCACGTCCTCGATCGAGCAGATCGACATGGTGGAGAGCGTGAAGGGCACGCCGAAGGTCTCGGCCGCGCGGGCGGCGAGGATCTCGCCGTCGGCGTGCTGCATCCCGCAGGAGCCGACAGGGGCGAGCGCCACGGGCATCGCGACAGGCTGGCCGATCATCTCGGAGGCGGTCGTGCGGCCCGACATGTCCACCGCGACCCGCTGGCGGAGGCGGATGGCCGAGAAGTCCGAGACGTTGTCGCGGAAGGTCTGTTCCGTGTAGCTGCCCGACTCGCAGTAGTCGTAGAACATCCGCGGCACGCGGGCGCGGTAGAGCCGCTTCAGGTCGTCGATGCAGGCGATGGCGGGCATGGGCGGACTCCGGCGAAGGTCGGCCGACACCATAGCCGCCGCCGCCGCAGGTGCAACGGCATCAGGCCCGGTGCGCGCCCTGGGCGAGGCCCTTCACGAAGGACAGGATTTCGGCGAGGGGCCGCTTTTCCTCGACCATCTTCACGATGGCCGATCCCACGACGCAGCCGTCCGCCACGGACGCGATGGCCTCGGCCGTTTCGGGCGAGCGGATGCCGAAGCCCACGACGACGGGAAGGTCGGTCGCCCTCTTGATCCGCGCGACCTCGGGCCCCACCTCGCCCGCTTGCGCGGCTGCGGCGCCGGTGATCCCGGTGATCGAGACGTAGTAGACGAAGCCCGACGTGTTCGTCAGCACATTGGGCAGGCGCCGCTCGTCGGTCGTCGGCGTCGCGAGGCGGATGAAGTTCAGCCCCGCCTTCTGGGCGGGGATGCAGAGCTCGGCATCCTCCTCGGGCGGCAGGTCCACCACGATCAGCCCGTCGATCCCGGCGGCCTTGGCGTCGGCAAGAAAGCGGTCCACACCGCGCGAATGGATCGGGTTGTAGTAGCCCATGAGGACGATGGGCGTACTGTCGTCGCCCTTGCGGAACTCGGCCGCCATGTCGAGCGTCTTCTGAAGCGTCTGCCCGGCCTCGAGCGCGCGCTGCCCGGCAAGCTGGATCGTCGGGCCGTCGGCCATCGGGTCGGTGAAGGGCATGCCGAGTTCGATGACGTCCACCCCCGCCGCCGGCAGGCCCTTCATCAACTGAAGAGAGGTCGCGTAGTCCGGATCGCCGCCCATGATGTAGGCCACGAACCCCTTCCGTCCTGCAGCCCGGAGCGCGGCAAAGGTGGCGTCGATTCTCGTCATCGCAGTCTCCGTCCGTTTCGCGCCCGTGTGCGGCAAAACCTCGGGAAAGGCAATGCGGGCAGAGAGGGCGATGCTTGCGGGGCGGGCGCGGGCGGACTATCAGCGGCGCGTCGCCGGGAAAGAGGGTCTCCATGGGTTTCAGGATGGGCATCGTCGGGCTGCCGAACGTGGGCAAGTCCACCCTCTTCAATGCGCTGACCAGGACCGCCGCCGCGCAGGCCGCGAACTTTCCCTTCTGCACGATCGAGCCCAACGTGGGCGAGGTCGCGGTGCCCGACCCCCGGCTCGACCGGCTCGCCGCCATCGCGCAGTCGAAGCAGATCATCCCGACGCGGATCACCTTCGTCGACATCGCGGGGCTGGTCCGGGGGGCGTCGAAGGGGGAGGGGCTGGGCAACCAGTTCCTTGCCAACATCCGCGAAGTGGACGCCATCGCCCATGTCGTCCGCTGCTTCGAGGACGGGGACGTGACGCATGTCGAAGGCCGGGTGGACCCGATCGGCGACATCGAGACGATCGGGACCGAGCTGATGATCGCCGACCTGGAGTCGATCGAGCGGCGGCTCGCCAACGTGTCGCGCAAGGTGAAGGGCGGCGACAAGGAGGCGGCGCAGCAGGAGCGGCTTCTGAAGGCCGCCCAGGCCGCGCTGGAGGCCGGCAAGGCGGCCCGGACGGTGGCGGTTCCGGACGAGGATTCGAAGACCTGGGGGACGCTCCAGCTTCTGACGGCAAAGCCCGTCCTCTACGTCTGCAACGTCGATGAGGCCTCGGCCGCGAGCGGCAACGCGCTGTCGGCACGGGTCGCCGAACGGGCCAGGGCGGAAGGCGCGGCATCGGTCGTGATCTCGGCCAGGATCGAGGAGGAACTGGCCCAGTTACCCGGCGACGAGGCGGCGCTGTTCCTCGAGGAGATGGGCCTCCGCGAGGCGGGGCTCGACCGGCTGATCCGGGCGGCCTACGCCCTTCTGGGCCTGCGCACCTACTTCACCGTCGGGCCGAAGGAGGCCCGCGCCTGGACGATCACCGGGGGCACGCTTGCCCCGCAGGCGGCGGGGGTGATCCATGGGGATTTCGAGCGGGGGTTCATCCGGGCCGAGACCATCGCCTACGACGACTACATCGCCGGAAACGGCGAGGCCGGGGCGAAGGAGGCGGGGCGGTTCCGGGTCGAGGGGAAGACCTACGAGGTGCAGGACGGGGACGTGCTGCACTTCCTGTTCAACGCCTGACCGGCCGGCCGGAGCGACGGGGCCGGGGCGGGGCCTGGGGGGGCGGGCAGGTCAGGCACCCCCGGGCGGTCAGGATGTTGCGCGCGCGGTCCGGGTCCGGCTGTCGATGAACATCGGTCCGCCGCGCGTGCGGGGAAAGCCGTAGCCGTGCACCTCCACCAGATCGATGTCGGCCGCGGACGGGGCGATTGCCTCAGCGAGGATCGCGCGGCCCTCGGCCGCCATGGCGGACAGCAGCCGCGCGACGATCGTTCCCGGCTCTTCCTTCCGGGGGGCCGCCACGAGCGGAGAGATGATCCGGGCGGCCTCGTCCGAGGCCAGGGGCCGGCGGTCGCCGGGCGCATAGTCGTACCACCCTCCGCCCGTCTTGGCGCCCTTGCGGCCCGCCCGGACGAGCAGGTCGCCCGGTGTCTCGGGAACCGTTTCGCCGCGCGCGCGCGCGGCCTCGCGGGCCATGAAGCTGATGTCGAGCCCTGCCAGGTCCTGCATCTCGAAAGGGCCCATCGCATAGCCGAAGCCGCGCATCGCGGCGTCGATCTCGGCGAAGGGTACGCCTTCGGCCAGCATCGCCTCGGCTTCGGCGCGGTAGCGCCGGAGGATGCGGTTGCCGATGAAGCCCTCGCAGATGCCGGACCGCACGGGCACCTTTCCCAGCCGCCGGGCGAGGTCGAAGGTCGTGGAAAGCGTCGCGGGCGCGGTTCCGGGCAGCGGCACGATCTCGAGCAGCTTCATCACATGCGCGGGGCTGAAGAAGTGCAGGCCGATGAACCGCTCCGGGGCAGGCAACCCCTCGGCGATCAGCCGCGGGTCGATGTAGGAGGTATTGGTGGCCAGGATGGCGTCGGCCCTGCAGATGCGCCCGAGCCCGGCAAAGACCGTCCGCTTGAGCGGAAGGTCCTCGAACACCGCCTCGATCACGAGGTCGCAGTCGGCAAGGCCGTCGAGACCGGTCGTTCCCCGCACCCCGTCCATGCGCGATGCCGCCTCGGCGTCCGGGATCGCTCCGCGCTTCGCCGCGCTTCTGAACAGGGCCTCGACGGCTGACAGGCCGCGCGACAGCGCGGATCCGTCGCGCTCGGACAGGATGACGCCGATCCCCGCCGATCGCAGCGCGGCCGCGATGCCGCTGCCCATCGTTCCGCCGCCCACGACGCCGGCCGTCCTGACCGGCAAAGGCGCGATCCCGCGGAGATCGGCCGGACGGGATGCGGCGCGTTCGGCGAAGAAGAGATAGCGCAGCGCTGCCGCCTCGTCCGAAGCGCGCAGGCGCAGGAAGGTCTCGCGTTCGTGCCGCAGGCCGCGTGCCGCCCCGTGCTCGACACCGAAGCGCAGCGCCGCCAGCGCCGCCGGCGGTGCGGCCTGCCCCTTGGCCGCCTGTCCGATCCGGTCGGACTCTGCCGACCAGAAGCCGGGGCCCGGATCGGTGACCGGGCGGCCGGCCACGGGCGGCGGCAAGGGGCGTGATGCCGCCTCGTGCGCAAGCGCGATCGCTGCATCGGTGAGCGGGCCCTCTGCCACCCGGTCGAGCAGCCCGAGTTCGGCGGCGCGGCCCGCTTCGAGCATCCGGCGCTCTGCAATGACGGGGAGTGCCTCGGCGACCCCGATCAGCCGCGCGAGCCGCTGGGTTCCGCCGGCACCGGGGATGAGGCCCAGGGCCACTTCCGGCAGGCCGAGGGTCGTGCCCGCAGCCGCTATCCGGTAATGGCAGCCGAGTGCGAGTTCCAGCCCGCCTCCGAGGGCGGTGCCATGGATGGCGGCGATCCAGGGCTTTCCGGCGCGTTCGATCCTTGCGATCACCCCGGGCAGATCGGGCGGTTCGGGCGGGCGGTCGAATTCGGTGATGTCGGCCCCCCCGACGAACAGCCGGCCCGCCCCGGTCACCACCACCGCCCGCACCGAGGGATCGGTGTCGAGGTCCTCTGCCAGTGCCAGGAGCCGCGCCCGCACCTCGGTCCCGAGGGCGTTGACGGGCGGGTTGTCGATGGTGACGATTGCAACCTGCCCCCTGCGTTCGATGCTGACTGTCATGCCCTCTCCGCTTCCCGCCGGTCCCGCGCCTGCCGGGGCGGGCGGGTCCGGCCCCGATCGCCGTCCTCGCCATCAGGCCCTCAATCCGGCGGTCGTCAAGAGCGCGCTCTGCCGTTCCCGGCCGTGCGGGTGTCCCCGGGGGCGGCGGACCCGCGGGCACGGTGCTTCCCGTGCATGGCCGGGGGACAGGCCCTTGCGGCAGGCCGGAGGCGGGCGGCCGTCGCCCTGGGGCCGCCTCTCGCGCGGGGCTGGAAAAGCGTCCGGGACGCGCAGTACGATCCTGACGGCCGCCTCGCGATCGGCTAGAGGTGGCAGCAGGCTTCGTCGGGCCGCCCGCGCCGGAGCCGCGGGTCAGGCCGCGCGGTCGAGCGCCATCCGTCCTGGTCCGTCCGCATCGAGGAAGGGAAGATCCGTCCATGACCGCCGCTTTCATCTGCGCCTATGTCCGCACTCCGATCGGACGGTTCGGGGGCGCGCTTTCGCAGGTCCGCACGGACGACCTCGCCGCGGTGCCGATCCGTGCGCTGATGGGGCGCTGTCCCGGGGTGGACTGGGCGGCGGTGGACGACGTCATCTACGGCTGCGCCAATCAGGCGGGCGAGGACAACCGCAACGTCGCAAGGATGGCCGTCCTTCTGGCGGGCCTGCCGGTCGGTGTCACGGGCACGACGGTCAACCGGCTCTGCGGGTCCGGGATGGATGCGGTTCTCATCGCCGCACGCAGCATCGCCGCGGGCGAGGCCGAACTGGTCATTGCGGGGGGGGTCGAAAGCATGTCGCGCGCGCCCTTCGTCCTGCCCAAGGCCGAGACGGCCTTTTCGCGGCGCGCCGAGATCCACGACACGACCATCGGATGGAGGTTCGTGAACCCTGCGATGCAGCGCGCCTTCGGCACCGACTCGATGCCGCAGACGGGGCAGAACGTCGCCGATGCGCACGCCATCAGCCGCGAGGCGCAGGACGCCATGGCGCTGGCGAGCCAGATGAAGGCGGCCGCCGCGCTGGCGAACGGCCGGCTCTCGCGCGAGATCGCGCCGGTGCATGTTCCCCGGCGGAAGGGGGATGCTCTGGTGGTGGAGCGTGACGAACACCCCCGCGCCACGACGATCGAGGCGCTGTCCGCGCTCGAGCCGCTGTTCCCTGACGGCTCTGTCACGGCCGGCAACTCCTCGGGCGTGAACGACGGTGCTGCGGCGCTCGTCCTCGCCTCCGAAGCGGGTGCCAAGCGCCACGGGCTGCAGCCGCTCGCCCGCGTCCTTGGCGGAGCGACGGCGGGCGTGCCGCCGCGCGTCATGGGCCTCGGACCGGTGCCCGCCAGCCGCAGGCTGATGGAGCGGCTGGCCCTGACGCAGGCCGATTTCGACGTGATCGAACTGAACGAGGCCTTCGCCGCACAGGGTCTCGCCTCGCTGCGTCAGCTCGGCATCGCCGACGACGATCCGCGCGTCAACCGGAACGGCGGAGCAATCGCCCTCGGGCATCCGCTCGGCATGACCGGGGCCCGCATCACCGGAACCGCCGCGCTCGAACTTGCCGAAACGGGCGGGCGGCGATCGCTTTCGACGATGTGCATCGGTGTCGGGCAGGGCATCGCCATCGCGCTCGGGCGGGTCTAGCCTGTCCGAGGAAGTGGCTTCCGGTTCTGGCGAAAGACAGGCGACACCCAGGACACCCGAGCCGGTCTGGCGCTTCCATCTGCGTCGGACAGGCTCTGGCCGGGCCCTCTGGCCGGGCCCGCTGGACGTGGACAGGCCCGGACGCGGATGGACCCGTGCGCTGGCGCAGGCGCTTCTGGCCCGCCCCTCCCGGAGGCGAAGACGGCGTCCGCGGACATCAGGCCGTGCGGCCCGGACATGGACGGGTGGGTGTCGTGATTTCCTTCGCGTCCATGGCTCGCCCCCTCGTCCGGGTTGCCGGCGGTCCGAGACCTGCCGGAGGACGGCCGGGAGAGCGGGCGCAGGTCCGCACGGTGGGCCAAATGTCGCGAGGAGATGGCGGGTGGCCGGCGCTCCGCTACTTTTCAGCCACGTGCATGCAGGTGATTGGTGGACCCTGAGTGATGCTGTCCCTGAGCGTGGTGTAGGTTCTGGGTGAGGTGGTCACCGGCGATGTTCCGGCAGGGTCTGGTTGCTGACACCGACCTGGACCGGAGATTCCACCGATGACCACCGACATGATGAACCTGCGCGACTTCGTGGAGAAGACCCCCGATGCGGACCTGCTGCGCGAGATGATTGGCTTCGCGGCCGAACGGCTGATGGAGCTTGAGGTCGGCGCCGTGACGGGCGCGGCCTATGGCGAGAAGGACCCGGCACGGCGGGCGCAGAGGAACGGCTACCGCGACAGGGACTGGGAGACGCGCGCCGGGACGGTCGAGCTGCGCATCCCGAAGCTC
>JBMOOH010000053.1:0-5795 GCA_049323795.1 Pseudomonadota bacterium | reverse complement strand
GACCGGCCGGGTCCGTCGCGGCCCCCTCGGCCGCAAGCGCGTCCGATCCGGCCGGAGCCTCTGCCCCCGCCGCTCCGCCGGTTCCGCGGTCGGACGCGGGTGCATCTGGTTCCGCCGGTGCCCTGCCGGACACGGCCGCCGCGGCAATCCCAACCGGAGACAGGCGCGCTTCATCACGGCCTCCGGCCCCGCCTGCCCCCGTGTCCGCGGGGGCGGTGTCCGGCGCGGTTCCGGCCGCCGCCGCTCCACCCGGAATCGCGGTGCCGCCCGGCGCCCCCTCTTCGGGGGCCATCACAGAGCCGGCCGCCCCGGGCCAGTCATCAAGCGGCCAATCCTCGTCGACGGCGACGAACGGCGCCCCGAGCTCCGGGTCATCTGGTCCCGGCCTGTCCTCGGCCGCACCGGCATCCGGTTCACGCGCGCGCCCCACCGGGCGCACGGGCTCGCTGTCGCGTTCGAGCCGCTCCCCGAGCGGCAGGTAGGCGAGCATCCGGCCGGTGGACCCGAAATAGGGCTCGCCGTCGAACTGGTCCTCGCGCGGGGCGGAGACGAAGCAGACCGGGTGGAACCGGTGTTCCTCGGCGAATGCCTCGGCTTCGTCGAGCGTCAGGCGCGCGACGACGGCTACCCTCACCGTCGGCCCCTCTCCCGACCAGTCGAAGACCAGATCGCTCACCGCGTAGGGTGTCCGGCCATCGAGCGCCTTGGCGATCTGGGCGCGTCGCGAGGCACGGTCTGGTCCCGGGGCCTCGATCTCGAGATACAGGATCTGCGTCCCGGGCAGGATCAGCTTGGTCTGGAACCCCTGCGGCGCGAGTCCGAGCACCGTACTGCGCAGGAAACGCATCGAGTCGGCAAGGCCCGGAGCCTCGGGATCGACTTCACCGACGCGCATCCAGCCCGCAGTCGTCCGGTGGTAGAGCGTGATCCCGTCCTGCGACAGGCTGAGGGCGAAAGAGGGTTTCATTGCGGGCATCTAGCATGAAGCCCGTGGCGTTCGGAACCGCCTTTGGGCCGGGCGATCTCCTAAAGCAGAAATTCGCGCATGGAAAGCGGGACTCCAAGGATCGTCTTGTGATGTGCGTCAAACCTGCGAGACCAGTGCCACAGCCCGGAGGACCCCCGATGCGCGCTCTCGTTCCGCTTGCCGCCATTTTCCTTGCCGCCGCCGCACCTGCGGCCGCCGACGGCACGACTGCCACGATCACCGTCACCGGCGAGGGCAGCGCGCTGGTCGTTCCCGACATGGCCACCGTGCAGATCGGTGTCACGAATGAGGCCGACACTGCGAAGGCGGCACTTGCGGCGAACACCGCCGCTATGAGCGCGGCCCTGGACCGGCTCGCGGCCGCCGGAATCGGCGAACGCGACATGCAGACGACCGGCCTGAACCTCGGTCCGCGCTACGATTACAACCGGACCAATCCGGACGGGTCGGCCACGATTACCGGATTTGTCGCCCAGAACGGCGTCACCCTGCGCATCCGCGCCCTCGACACGCTCGGAACGGTGCTCGATGCGGTGGTGTCGGACGGGGCGAACACGCTCAACGGCGTGGTCTTCGGGCTCCAGAACCCCGAGCCTTCCCTCGACGAGGCGCGCAAGGACGCGGTGTCGGACGCCCGGCGCAAGGCCGAGCTCTACGCGGCGGCGGCGGGCGTGAAGCTCGGGAAGATCGTGACTCTCAGCGAACAGTCCGGCTACCAGCCCCCCGTTCCGATGCCAATGGCCGAAGCGAGCTTCAAGGCGGCGGCCCCGGTGCCGGTGGCGGCCGGCGAGGTGAAGATGACGGCGAGCGTGACGATCGTGTGGGGGATCGCCGAGTAGGGGGCGCGGAAGTCTCCGCCGCTTGACGGAGCGCGCTGCCCTTTTCCCGGAACGGCGGGAGAAAGAGGGTGGGGGGCGTCCGTGCCCGCCGCGTCCCGGCCCCGGCAATGCGCCCGCTCCACCGGCGGGCGAGGGGGCATGCGGCGACAGTCCTTCAGCCCGCCGCCTTCGCCAGCGCCTGGTCGAGGTCGGCGATGATGTCGTCGGCGTCCTCGATCCCGATCGAGAGCCGCACCACGTTCGGCGCCGCGCCCGCCGCGATCCGCTGTTCGTCGGTCAACTGCCGGTGCGTCGTCGAGGCCGAGTGGATGATGAGCGACCGCGCATCGCCCAGGTTCGCGACATGGCTGAAAAGCTCGAGTGAATCGACGAGCTTCACGCAGGCCGCGTAGCCGCCCCTGAGCCCGACCGTGAAGATCGCGCCCGCACCCTTGGGCATCAGCTTCTTAGCCCGCTTGTAGTAGGGCGACGACGGCAGGCCCGCATAGGTCACGAACTCGACGCGCGGGTCTTTCTCCAGCCACGCGGCGACCTTCCTGGCGTTGGCGACGTGACGCTCCATCCGCAGGGACAGGGTTTCCATCCCCATCAGCGTGTAGTGCGCCCCCTGCGGGTTCATCGTCATCCCGAGATCGCGCAGGCCCACCGCGATGGAGTGGAACGTGTAGGCCATCGCGCCGAGCGTCGGATGGAAGGCGAGTCCGTGATAGGCCGGCTCGGGCTGGCTGAGCGAGGGGAACTTGTCCGACGCCGACCAGTCGAACTTGCCGCTGTCGATCAGCGCGCCGCCCGTCACCGTGCCGTTGCCGGTCAGGTATTTGGTGGTCGAATGGACAACGATCGTCGCCCCGTGCTCGAACGGACGGCAGAGGTAGGGGGTGGCCGAGGTGTTGTCCACGATCAGCGGAATGCCCGCCGCATCGGCAATGCCCGCGACGGTCGGCAGGTCGGTGATGTAGCCGCCGGGGTTCGCGATCGATTCACAGAAGATCGCGCGGGTGTTCCTGTCGATGGCCTTCCTCAGCGCCCGCCTGTCCTCGAAATCGACGAATGTGCACGACCATCCGAAGCGCTTGATGGACTGGCCGAACTGCGTGACCGTGCCGCCGTAGAGGCGCGTCGAGGCGACGATGTTCCTGCCGGGCCCCATCAGCGGGAACAGCGCCATGATCTGCGCCGCGTGACCGGACGAGCAGCAGACGCCGCCCGCGCCGCCTTCGAGCGCGGTGATCCGCTCGGCCAGCGCGCTGACGGTGGGGTTCGTCAGGCGCGAGTAGATGTAGCCGATTTCCTGCAGGTTGAAGAGCCGCGCCGCATGCTCGGCGCTCTTGAACAGGAACGCGGTCGACTGGTAGATCGGCACCTGCCGCGCCCCCGTCGCCGGGTCGCCCTTGTTGCCGGCGTGGACCTGAAGCGTGTCGAAGGCGAGCTTTCTCGTCATGGCTGTCCCCCTGCAAGCGGAGCCGGAACGGTAGGCGAAGCGCCCCGGAGGGGCAACGGGATCCCCGTTCCTTTCCGGACTAACGCCTCAGACGGATCACTGCGTCCTGTCCGCCGCGACTGAAATCGATCTGCCACTGCCGGCCGCCGGAGCGGAGCGCCGAATCAAGATCGGCCGGCGACCGGATGACCGTTCCGTTGACGCGCGTCACGATGTCCCCGGGCAGCAGCTGGGTCCGCACCGCGGGTCCGCCGACCGCCGTGACCACGACGCCCGAAGCGGTGATCGGCAGGCCCAGCTTCTCGCCCAGCGCAGGGGTCAGGGTGGCAACGGTCAGGCCGTCGAACACCGTTCCCTGCGCGACCGCGGTGGCGCGCACGTCGCCGCCGGGCGCCTCGGCGAGTGCGATCTGCCCTGTCTGCTCGGCTCCGTCCCGCCAGAAGCCGATCGCCGCGCTTCCCCCGACGCCGAGCGTGCCCAGCCGGAATTCGAGTTCCTGCGGCGCATCGACCGGGAGGCCCCCGAGCGAGGTCAGCACATCCCCCTCGGCCAGTCCGGCCGAGGCGAAGGGGCTGTCGGGGTGTATCCGCAGGATCATCACCCCGCGCGGCGCCGGCATTCCCAGCGCTTCGGCCATGGCGGCATCGACCGGCTGCACCTCGATCCCCGACCAGGGGCGCGCAAGCTCGGTCCGCCCCGCTTCGGCCTGTTCGACGTATTGGCGGACCAGGTTCGACGGAATCGCGAAGCCGACCCCCTGGGACCCGCCCGAGCGGGTCAGGATCGAGGTGTTGAGCCCCAGAAGGCGCCCCTCCATGTCCACCAGGGCGCCGCCGGAATTGCCCGGGTTGATGGCGGCATCGGTCTGGATGAAGTATCCCTCCCCGCGCCCGATCCCGGATCGCGCCAGACCCGAGACGATGCCGCTGGTCACCGTCTGCCCGATTCCGAAGGGATTCCCGATCGCCAGGACGAGATCTCCCACGGCGGCCTTGTCGCTGTCGGCGAAGGACAGCGCCGGCAGGTCGGCAGCGCCCTTCAGGCGGATGACGGCAATGTCGGCCTTCTGGTCGGCAAGGATGACCTCGCCCGCGAACTCGCGCCGGTCGGACAGGACGACGCGGATGGCGGCTGCCTCGCCCACGACGTGGTAGTTTGACACGACGATCCCGTCGCCGCGCAGGATCACGCCCGAACCCAGCGAATTCTGGTAGCGCGGCGCGACATCCGCGCCGCCGAAGAACTGCGAAAAGAACGGATCGCTCGCGAAGGGGCTGACCGATTGCGGGACGACCTGCGTGGCGTAGATGTTGACGACGGCGGGCGCCGCCTGCCTGACGACGGGCGCGAAGCTCAGCGCGATTTCCGCAGCCGTGCCGGGCACCGTCGTCTGGGCGGGCAGGGGACCGACGGACAGGACTGAGGCCGTCAGGACGGAGGCGGCCAGGACGGAGACAGTCAGGACACGGGCGGTGGCGATGGCGCGCATTCGTCTCTCCGGCATACGTCTCTCCGGCACTCGGCGCTTTTCAGGTCGTTTGCCCGCGTGGCGGTGTCAAGCCCCGCCGACGGCCGGACCTCATCACGGACCCGCGATGTCGCGCGCCCGTGAGACCGCGCGTCCGTGAGACCGCGCGCCCGTGAGACCGCGCGCCCGTGAGACCGCGCACCCGTGCCGGCCGTCATGCGCGTGGCCGCATAGCGGCACCTGCCCGCAGCCCTCGTGGCCGGTCTTGGTGCGCGGTCCACATTCGCCTAAGGTCGCGCGCATGACCTCGCCCACCCTTTCCCTGCTTCTGCCACTGCTGGCCTTCTGCTTCGTCACCTCGGTCACGCCGGGGCCGAACAACCTGATGCTGATGACCTCGGGGGCGAATTTCGGGTTCCGGTCCACGCTTCCCCACATGTTCGGGATCGCCGTCGGCTTCACGGCCATGGTGGCGCTTGTCGGCTTCGGCCTCATGGGCATCTTCGCGGCGCTGCCCGCGCTCTACGCGGGGATGAAGGCGGTGGCGCTCGGATACATGCTGTGGCTTGCCTGGAAGTTCGCCAATGCCGGACCGCCCGGCGAAGGAGGGTCGGGCAGCCGGCCGCTGACCTTTGCGCAGGCGGCCGCTTTCCAGTGGGTGAACCCCAAGGCCTGGGCCATGGCGCTCGGCGCGATCACGGCCTTTGCGCCGGACCGCGACCTGCCGGGCGTGCTTCTGGTGGCCGGCGTCTTCGGCGCGGTGAACCTGCCCACGATCACGCTCTGGACGCTGATCGGACGGGAGATGCGGCGCATGCTGACCAGCCCTGGCCGGCTCAGGGCCTTCAACTGGATCATGGCGGGGCTTCTGGTTCTCTCGCTCTGGCCCGTGCTCGCCCGGTGAAACCTAGGTGGTGTCTTCATTTAGGTGAGCCACGCCATTGCGCGGGCGCGTGCGACGAAGCCGCCGAAGGAGGCGAGGGTCTTTTCGCAGCGCAGGGCGATGCGTCGGAAGCGTTTGATCTGGTTGATCGAGGGCATGACTGCCATTGGTCCGAA
>JBMOOH010000052.1:0-55471 GCA_049323795.1 Pseudomonadota bacterium | reverse complement strand
CCATCTTCCCGGGAACAGAGAAACGGCCCGCCCGACGCCTGTCAGCGGGCAATGCAGCGGCAGAGGATGATGCCCGTTCCCATGCGGACCGCTTCTAGCCCGCCGCGGCCCGGCTGCCAACGGTTTTCGTCCGTCAGAGCCCCTCCGGCGGCGGGGGACGGGGCCGGGACGCGGGGGATCGGGTCAATGTCGAAAAGCCACGCAATGACCGGCCCGCACCGTCACAGGAAGGCCCTCCCCGCCCCTCCGGCCGGTACGCCCAGATGCGCCGCCACGCTCGCCCCCACGTCCGCGTAACCCACCTGCCCGACCCCGCGGGCGCCGACGCCCCAGCCGACGACCGGCACCCTTTCGCGCGTGTGGTCCGTCCCGACCCAGGTGGGGTCGTTTCCATGGTCGGCGGTGAAGATCGCAAGATCGCCGGGGCGGAGCCTCGACAGGAAGATGCCGGCCTCGGCGTCGAACCACTCGAGAGCCCGCGCATAGCCCGAAACATCGCGCGGATGACCGAAGTTGGTATCGAACTCGACGAAATTGGCAAAGGTCAGCGATCCCTCATCCGCCGTCCCGGCCAGAGTCTGAAGATGCGCCATCAACCCATTGTCGCCACTGCCATTTCTCAGTTCGCCCACCCCCCGCATCGAGAAGATGTCGCCGATCTTGCCCAGCCCGTAGGTCTTTCGCCCCGCGCCCGACACCCGGTCGAGCAGCGTCGGCGCAGGCGGCAGCATCGCATAGTCGTGGCGGTTGCCCGTGCGCCTGAAGCTGCCCGGCCCCCCCACGAAGGGCCGCGCGATGACCCGGCCCACCTTCATCGCGTGAAGCGTCGGCGCGATGTCCTGGCAGAGCTTCAGCAACCGGCCGAGCCCGAACGTCTCCTCGTGCGCCGCGATCTGGAAGACGCTGTCGGCACTCGTGTAGCAGATCGGCCAGCCTGTCGCCATGTGCTCGGCGCAATGCGCCTCGATGATCGGCACACCGCTCGCGTGGCAGTTGCCGAGCGTGCCCGCTGTTCCGGCGAGCCTCGCGACCTCGTCCATCAGCCATTGCGGGAAGGCCGGCCGCGTATCGGGGAAGTAGTGCCACTCCCACGGGACCGGCACGCCCGCCAGTTCCCAGTGGCCCGACGGCGTGTCCTTGCCCTGGCTCACCTCGGTCGCGGCGCCCCACAGCCCGGCCGCACCGGCCCCCAGCCCCGGCGGAACCCGCCCGCTGGCGAGCCCCGCGGCGCGCCCAAGGCCCAGCCCGTCCAGGACCGGCATCCGGAGCGGTCCGCTCCGCCCCTCCCCGGCCCGACCGGCCGCGCAGGCTTCGGCGATGTGGCCGAGCGTGTCGGCGCCGGTGTCGGGAACGTCCCCGTTGAAGAACCGGTCCGCGTCGGGCGCCCCGCCCGCCCCGACCGAATCCATGACGATCAGGAAGGCCCGCGCCATCAGGCGATCCGCCCGCGGACGAGCGGCCCGGCCTCGAACGCATCGTCGCGCAGCGTGTAGGCCCCGCGCACCGCCGCCTCCGCCGCATCCGCCTCCGTCTCGGTCGCGGCATGGACGCGGGCGATCGGGTCGCCCCTGGCCAGCCGTTCGCCCAGCCGCCGCATCCCGGTCAGTCCGACGCGCGGATCGACCCTGTCGTCGCCCCTGAGCCGCCCGCCCCCCAGGTGGACGACCGCATGGCCGAGCGCCTCGCCATCGACGGCGTGGACATGTCCCGCGCGGCGGGCCGCGACCTCGCGAACGACCGGCGCCTCGGGCAGATCGCGGTCGAACGTCTCCATGAACGTCTTCGGCCCGCCCAGCGCCGCGACCATCCGCCCGAACGCCTCTGCCGCCCGGCCGTCCCCGAGGACCGCCGCGATCCGCGCCTCGCCCTGGACCGGCGAGGCCGCCAGGCCCGCCAGCGCCAGCGCCTCGCCGCCGAGCGCGACCGTCAGGCGCAGAAGCGCCCCGCCCTCGAGGCGTCCGCCCAGGATCCCGGCACATTCCCGCACCTCGACCGCGTTCCCGGCGTTCCGGCCGAGCGGCTGGTCCATGTCGCTGAGAAGCGCGACCGTCGGACACCCCGCCCCCTTGGCCGCATCGACGAGCGCCCGCGCCAGGGCCTGCGCGTCCTCCTCGGTCTTCATGAAGGCCCCCGACCCCGCCTTCACGTCGAGGACCAGCGCCTGAAGCCCCGCGGCGAGCTTCTTCGACAGGATCGAGGCGGTGATCAGGTCGATCGACTCGACCGTCCCCGAGATGTCGCGGATGCCATAGAGCCGCCGGTCCGCCGGCGCGATGTCGGGCGAGGCCCCGACGATGGCGCACCCCGTGGCCGCCACGATCCGGTGCAGGTCCTCCGGCGGCAGGCTCGTCCGGTAGCCGGGGATCGCCTCGAGCTTGTCGAGCGTGCCGCCGGTATGCCCGAGGCCGCGCCCCGAGATCATCGGCACGAAGGCCCCGCAGGCGGCGAGCGCGGGGGCGAGGAGCAGCGACACCGAATCCCCGATCCCGCCCGTCGAATGCTTGTCGATCACAGGCCCGGGCAGGTTCCACGTCAGCACCCGCCCGCTGTCCCGCATCGCCTCGGTCAGCGCCACGCGGCCCGGCTGTCCCAGACCGTTCAGAAGGACCGCCATCGCGAAGGCGCCGGCCTGCGCGTCCGTCACCGCGCCCGAGGCGAGGCCGTCCGCGAACCAGCGTGCCTCGTCCGGCACCAGCCCCTTCCTGTCCCGGACCCGGGCGATGATCGTGCGGGCATCCATCAGACGTTCTTCATGTGCCCGGGCGTGAACCCGCCGGGCAGAAGCGCGCCGATCGTGGTCTCGGTGGCCTCGCCCCCGGTTGTCGCCAGGGTGACCTTCACCTCGCGCGCCCCGAATTCGGCGAGCTTCTGGCGGCACCCCCCGCAGGGCGGCACCGGCGCCGGGCTGTCGGCGATCACCGCCACCTCGGTCAGCCGCGTCTCGCCCGCCGCCACCATCGCCGCGATCGCCCCGGCCTCCGCGCAGGTGCCCTCGGGATAGGCCGCGTTCTCGACGTTGCAGCCCTGATAGACCGCCCCCGACGCCCCCCGCACCGCCGCCCCCACCTTGAAGCGCGAATAGGGGGCATAGGCGTTCTCGCGGACGGCGCGCGCGGCGTCGAGAAGGGTCATGGCATCACTCCGTGGCGGTTCGGGGGCGGCTTCGGCCAGACTGGCGGTGCGGCCCGCCGCTGGCAAGGGGCGGCGGGCGGAGGACCGGCCCCCGGAGGGGCGCCGCCCCTCCGGACCTCCCCGGGATATTTCGACCAAGATGAAGGATCAGGCCGCGAGAGCCGTGCGGAACGTCCCCGGCAGCGACACTTCGAGGATCTCGAAGTCGTCGCTCGGGTCCGCCCAGCGCGTCTTCATCCCCGGCGGCGTGACGAAGGCATCGCCCGCCGTCAGCACCGCCGGATCCTTCTCCTCGCCCTCCAGCGTCATCGTCCCGGACATGACGAAACCGAACAGGATATCGCTGTCATGACTGGCCCAGACCGGGCTTCCTGGACCTTTCCGAACAACCCGCACATCCGCAACGCCCCTGGTGTTCGCCGCGATCGTCGTGTCGCGCGCCAGGTAGCCCGGCAGCCGGAACGGCTCCCACCGCCCCGCCGCGCCGACGTTGTGGACGAACCTCTGCCCCTCCCACTCCCGGTCGGGGCGGAACGTGCCGGTCGGCAGCGTCAGGTCGTGGTCGATCTCGGTGATGTGCTCGGCCGGAACTCCGATCTCGATCACCTCGATCCCGTCGCTCGCGCAGAGTACCCGGTGCCGGATTTCCGGCGGCTGGATGAAGCAGTCCCCGGCGGTCAGCCGGATCGGCTGGCCCTGGTCCTCGTAGACCACGTCCACCCAGCCCTTGTAGCAGAAGATGAGCTGGAACCCCACCTTATGGAAATGCACCATGTCCGGCACCGGGCCGCCATCGGGAATGCGGATGTGGCTGGCGATCATCGCCCCGCCGAGCCGCGACGGCACGAGGTCGCGGTACTGCATCCCCGCCCGCCCGACGACCCAGGGCGCCCCGTCCGCCAGCCGCCGCACGACGAAGGCGTGCTCGGTCGGGGGCTGAATCACTGGCGGATCGAGGTCTCCGATCTCCACCCGCGTGCCCCCCGGCGCGGTCAGCACCATGGCGCCGCCCGCGATCAGCACCGGATCGTTCGCCAGTATCCCGATCGTCCCCGCCGGCCCTTCGCCCGTCTCGAGCCGCAGCCTGAGCCCGTGGCCCGAGAACACCGCCGCCCGCGGGTTGTCCGCCGGGAAGATCCGTTCCAGCCGCATCCCGAGCCTTCCGGTGAAGAACGGGATGTCGTCGCGCAGGCTGCGCGTCGGCAGATGCACTTCCGCCCTGATGTTCTGCATCACGCACCTTTCCGGCCCTTCCTGAGGACCTTCACGTCATCGGGTATTCTTTCCGGGCCGCGCCCGGTGTAAAGCCCTGTCGGGGAAGCATTGCGCGACAAGGGCCGGGAAAGACCCGCGCCAAATGGTAGTTCAATGCTGAACTACCCGGGGAGGGGCCAAGCGATGGACGACAGCCGGCACGACACGCAGCGCCAGGCGGCGCTCGACTATCACGAGCTTCCCAAGCCCGGGAAACTGGAGATCCGCGCGACGAAGCCCCTGGCCACCGGCCGCGACCTCGCCCGTGCCTATTCCCCCGGCGTCGCCGAGGCGAGCCTCGAGATCAAGGCCGACCCCGCCGCCGCCAGCCGCTTCACCGCCCGCGGCAACCTCGTCGCGGTCGTCTCGAACGGCACCGCCGTCCTCGGCCTCGGCAACATCGGCCCCCTGGCCGCGAAACCGGTGATGGAGGGGAAAGCCGTCCTCTTCAAGAAGTTCGCCGGCATCGACTGCTTCGACATCGAGCTCGACGAACCCGATCCCGTCCGCCTCGCCGACATCGTCTGCGCGCTCGAACCGACCTTCGGGGCGATCAACCTCGAAGACATCAAGGCGCCCGACTGCTTCATCGTGGAAAGGCTCTGCCGCGCGCGCATGAACATCCCCGTCTTCCACGACGACCAGCACGGCACCGCCATCGTCGTCGGCGCGGCCGCCACCAACGCCCTCCACGTCACCGGACGCCGGTTCGAGGACATCAAGGTCGTCTCCACGGGGGGTGGCGCGGCGGGGATCGCCTGCCTCAACATGCTCCTGAAGCTCGGCGTCAGGCGCAGGAACATCTGGCTCTGCGACCTTGCGGGTCTCGTCTACAGGGGCCGCACCGCCGAGATGACGCCGCAGAAGGCCGACTATGCCCAGGGCGACAGCCCCGCGACGCTCGCCGACGTGATCGGCGGGGCCGACCTCTTCCTCGGCCTTTCCGGGCCCGGCGTCCTCACGCCCGAGATGGTGGCGAAGATGGCGCCCCGGCCCATCATCTTCGCGCTTGCGAACCCCAATCCCGAAATCCTGCCCGACGACGCCCGCGCCGCCGCGCCCGGCGCGGTGATCGCCACGGGCCGAAGCGATTTCCCGAACCAGGTCAACAACGTCCTCTGCTTCCCCTTCATCTTCCGCGGCGCGCTCGATGTCGGTGCGACCACCATCAACGACGAGATGGAACTGGCCTGCATCGACGGCATCGCCGCCCTCGCCCGCGCCACGACCAGCGCCGAGGCCGCGGCGGCCTACGCGGGCGAGAAGATGAGCTTCGGCCCCGACTACCTGATCCCGAAGCCCTTCGACCCGCGCCTGATCGGCACCGTCGCCACCGCCGTCGCCCGCGCCGCGATGGAAACCGGCGTCGCCACCCGCCCCATCGGCGACCTCGGCGCCTACCGGCAGCGGCTCGAAGGCTCGGTCTTCCGCTCGGCGCTGCTCATGCGCCCGGTCTTCGACGCCGCCCGCGCCGCCGCGCGCCGGATCGTCCTTGCCGAAGGCGAGGACGAGCGCGTACTCCGCTGTGCGAACGCGATGATCGAGGAAATGACGACCGTCCCGATCCTGATCGGACGCCCCGACGTGATCGAGCGGCGGGCCGAACGCGCAGGGCTTCCGATCCGCCCCGGCCGCGACTTCGAAGTCGTGAACCCCGAGAACGACCCCCGCTATCGCGACTACTGGGGCACCTACCACGAACTGATGGCCCGACGGGGCGTCACGCCCGACATCGCCCGGGCCGTCATGCGCACGAATACCACCGCCATCGGCGCGGTGATGGTCCATCGGGGCGAGGCCGACAGCCTGATTTGCGGCACCTTCGGCCAGTATCTCTGGCACCTGAACTATGTCCGGCAGGTTCTCGCCCGCGGCGGTCTCCGCCCCGTCGGCGCCCTGAGCCTGATGATCCTCGAGGACGGCCCCCTCTTCGTGGCCGACACCCAGATCCACGCCGAACCGACGCCCGAACAGATCATGGACACCGTGATCGGCGCGGCCCGCCACGTCCGCCGTTTCGGCCTCCAGCCCAAGATCGCGCTCTGCGCGCATTCGCAGTTCGGCGATCTCGACACCTCCTCGGGCCGCCGGATGCGGGCGGCGCTCGAACTTCTCGACATGCGCAGCCCCGATTTCTGCTACGAAGGCGAAATGCACATCGACGCGGCGCTCGACCCCGGCATCCGCGACCGCATCTTCCCGGGATCGCGGATGGAGGGGGCGGCGAATGTGCTCGTCTTCGGATCGACCGACGCCGCCTCGGGCGTCCGCAACATCCTGAAGATGAAGGCGAACGGGCTGGAAGTGGGGCCGATCCTGATGGGCATGGGCAACCGCGCCCACGTCGTCACGCCGTCGATCACGGCCCGCGGTCTGCTCAACATGGCCGCGGTGGCCGGGACGCCGGTGGCGCATTACGGCTAGGTCCGGGCAAGAGGCCCCCGCGCCGCACGATCGGCCGGAAGCCGCCGGATCGCGAGGGCCGCGGGGACATGGGCTTTCAGACAGGTTGGCCCGACGCCGCCGCTCGCGTAGAAGGGTGTTGCATTCTGCAACCGGCCCGCAAGCGACCCGGCCATCGATACAGAGCCCGCCGTCCGCATGAACCGTCCCGATCCGTCACCTTCCGTCCAGCCGGCCCCGCGCCAGCCCGCGGAGCGGCTTGCGCTGATCGGTCACGATCTGCGGGCGGCGGTGTCGGACATCATCGGCGGCATAAGGCTGATCGACCAGTCGGGGCTCGACGATGCGACGCGCCTCCAGCTCGAGCGCATCCGCACCTCGGGCGAGGTTCTGGCACGGCTCCTCGAGGAGGGCCTCGAACTCATGCACGGCGAGTCATCCGCCGGGCCCGCCGCGCCGGCCAACGTGCAGATGTCGCGGTTCCTCTATGACCTCGAGATGCGCTGGTCCGGACGGGCGCGGGAGAAGGGCCTGGGCTTCCGGCTTGCGACTTCGCCCGAAGTGCCTCAGGTGATCGCGACCGACCGGGTCGCCCTCGACAGGGTTCTGGCGAACCTGCTCTCGAATGCGGTGAAATACACCGACCGGGGCGCGGTCGAGCTCGGGATCGAACGCGCGGGCGACGGTGGCCTCCGCTTCGTGGTGACAGACAGCGGCCCCGGATTCTCGGCCGCCGCGCTCGACCGGCTGTTCCAGTACGCCGGCCGCCCGGACGGTACCGGCAAGCCGGGCCAGGGACTTGGGATGTTCATCAGCAACGACCTTGCCGGACGGCTCGGCTGGCGCATCTCGGTCACCAACCTGACCGAGGGTGGCGCAGAAGTGGCGCTGGAACTTCCGCAGGGCTCATGGACACCGGCCGCGGCCCCGGGACCGGTCGAACTGCCGGACCTTACCCGGGTCAAGGTGCTGGTCGCCGAGGACAGTCCCACGGGCCAGTCGATCCTGTCGGCGATGCTGGGCCGGATGGGCGCCGAGTTCCGGGTGGCCGCGGACGGGGTCGAAGCGCTCCACTGGCTCGAGCGCGAGGCCTTCGACATCGCGCTTATCGACATCGAGATGCCGCGCCTTTCGGGACTGGAGGTGATCCGGGCCATCCGCGCAAACGAACGGGTCCATACACAGATGCCGGTGATCGCCGTCACCGCCTATATCCGCCGCGCCGACCGCGAAACGATCTACGCGGCGGGGGCCGACTCCATCCTGTCCAAACCCCTTCCGGGGATCGAGATGGTGGGGCACGCGCTGGCGGCGGCGCTGGAACGGTTCGCCACGTCGCAGGTGGAAGCCGCCGAGCCCGGCGAGGGCCTGCCGGATCTCGATCCCAGCCAGCTCGAGCACCTCCTCGAGATTTCGGGGCCCGAGGCAAGCCGCGAACTGATGGACCGGCTCTGCAGCGACCTCTCCCGCTGCCGGGACGGCCTTTGCCGCGCGATCGAGAGCGACGATCGCGCGGCGATGCGGGCCGAGACCCATGTCCTGATCGCCCTTGCCGGGGCGATCGGTGCGAACCGCCTGAGAAAGCTCGCCGAAGCCCTGAACCTGTCCGCCCACCGGCGACAGGACGCGGGCCGCGGCAGCCTTGCAGAGAACTGCGTGGAACAGGTTGCGCATCTGATCGGGTTCGTGGCGGGCGAGCGCGCCAGGCGGGAAGGGAGCTGACGCCTTGGCCGACGCGCCCGAACTGCTCCTCGTCGAGGATACGCCCTCGCTCCAGATCGTGTACCAGTCGGTCCTGAGATCGGCCGGCCATCCGGTGCGTATCGAAGGCACCGCCGAAGCGGGGCTGCGCACCTTCCGCTCGCTCAGGCCCGCCGTCGTTCTCCTCGACCTCATGCTCCCCGACCGCGACGGGCTCGACCTGATGCGCGAGATGCTCTCGATCCGTCCCGGAACGGCGGTCATCGTCATCACCGCGAACGGATCGATCAACAAGGCCGTCGCCGCGATGCGGGCGGGCGCGCACGAGTTCCTCGTCAAGCCCTTCGACGAGGGCCGCTTCCTCGCCGCGATCGGAAACGCGCTGGCCTCCGTGGCCGGCCGGCCCGAGCCGGACATGCCGCCGGGCGAGGCGCCGCAGGGATTCATCGGGTCGTCGCCCCCCATGCAATCCGTCTACGGAAAGATCCGGTCGGTCGCGCGGTCGATGGCGACGGTCTTCATCACCGGCGAAAGCGGCACCGGCAAGGAACTGTGCGCGCAGGCGGTCCACGATCTGTCCCCGCGGGCCACCGGCCCCTTCGTGCCGCTGAACTGCGGGGCGATCCCCGCCGAGCTTCTGGAATCCGAGGTGTTCGGGCACCTCAGGGGATCCTTCACGGGCGCCATCTCGGACAAGCCCGGCGCCGCGGCGGCAGCCGACGGGGGCACACTCTTTCTGGACGAGATCTGCGAGCTTGACCTCAATCTCCAGACCAAGCTCCTGCGCTTCCTCCAGACCTCGACGATCCAGCCGGTCGGCGCGACCAGGGCGCGCAAGGTCAATGTCCGCATCGTCTGCGCCACCAACCGCAACCCGGTCGAGGCGGTGCGCGCGGGCCGCTTCCGCGAAGACCTCTTCTATCGCCTCCACGTCGTTCCGATCCACATGCCGCCCCTGCGCGAGCGCGGCGACGACATCGCCGCCATCGCCGAGGACGCGCTGATGCGGTACTCCCGCGAGGAGGGCCGCGCCTTCCAGAGGCTGAGCCCGGAGGTGCGGCGGATCTTCACCGCCGCGCCCTGGCCCGGAAACGTCCGCCAGCTTCTCAATGTCCTGCGAAACGTCGTCGTCCTGAACGACGGCGACCAGGTGCTGCCCTCGATGCTGCCGCCGGGCCTCGGGCCGGGTCCGACCGCGGGCGATGCCGGGGACAAGGCCCCGGCCGGCGGGTTCCATCCCGGGGCGCTGGTCGGACGGACGCTGGCCGAGATCGAGCGGACCGCGATCGAGGCGACCATCGCCGCATCCGGCGGCTCGGTCCCGCGCGCCGCGAAGATGCTGGGCGTCGCGCCCTCCACCCTCTACCGCAAGATGGAGGCCTGGGGCCGGCACTGACGCCGGTCCGCCAGCACGCCAGCCCGAGATCCCCCGACCTGCACAAGGCGCGGCGGCGGCGACGCCACAAGATCCGCCGGGCCGAAGGCGCAGACCCGTCGATCCCGGCCGCGCCGCCGTTACCTGCAGGGAGCTTCACCTGCAGCTCTGGCCGGGGCGGGAAACCGGACGCGAGATCCGGCGGGACCAGCCGGTCTCAGACGAACTGCTCGCGCGTCAGCCGTTCCTCGAGCCCGTGGCCGGGGTCGAAGAGCAGGCGATGCCGGACGGAGGGTTCGGACCTGACCTCGACGCTCGCCACCTCGCGCACCGAATTGCGGCTGTCGGCATCGACCATCACCGGGCGCTTCTTCGCCTCGAGCACGTCGAACCGCACCACCGCCGATGTCGGCAGAAGCGCGCCCCGCCAGCGCCTGGGCCGGAAGGCCGCCATCGCCGTCAGCGCCAGCACATCGGCGCCGATGGGCAGGATCGGGCCGTGGGCCGAGTAGTTGTAGGCGGTCGATCCGGCGGGTGTCGCGACGAGCGCGCCGTCGCAGACGAGCTCGTCCATCCGCACCTTGCCATCGATGCTGATCTTCAGCTTCGCCGCCTGCGGACCGGCCCTGAGAAGCGAGACCTCGTTGATCGCGAGCGCCTTGTGGACGCTGCCGTCCACCGCCGTCGCCGTCATGGCGAGCGGGTTGATGACCGTCTCCTCGGCAGCGGCCAGCCGGCCGAGCAGCCCCGCCTCCTCGTATTCGTTCATCAGGAAGCCGATGGTGCCGCAGTTCATGCCGTAGACCGGGATGCCCATCCCTTCGGTCTGGTGCAGGGTCTGGAGCATGAAGCCGTCACCGCCGAGCGCCACGATCACCCTGGCCTTCCGGGTCGGCGTCTCGCCGTAAAGCGCGACAAGCCGGCGCAGAGCCTCCTGCGCGACATCCGTCTCGTTCGCAAGAAAACCGATCGCCGGGCGGTGCAAGCATCCCTCCTTGTCGCGGGCGCATGAAGCCCGGCGTGCCGGTGGCAGTGTTCCGCGCTTGCACGCGCCATGGCAAGCCCCGGCGGCGTGCCGATCAGGCGGGGACAGCGGGGTGCAGGGACCGCGCGGCGCCCTCCGCCGCTTCGCCCCCGCTTTCGGGAATGTCGGATTCCGACCTTTCCGCCCGGTCGCTTCGGCGCTAGATAGCCGGGATGCCAGGAGGGCAGATCCCCTCGCACAGGGAGAGACCGCCATGAACGCCCCGCACCGCGACGCCGGCTTCTTCACCGAACCCCTCGCGTCCCGCGACCCCGAGATCCACGCCGCCATCGCCTCCGAACTCGGCCGCCAGCGCGACGAGATCGAACTGATCGCGTCCGAGAACATCGTCTCGAAGGCCGTGCTCGAGGCGCAGGGCTCGGTGATGACGAACAAGTATGCCGAAGGCTATCCCGGCAAGCGCTACTACGGGGGCTGCCAGTTCGTCGATGTGGCCGAGACGCTGGCGATCGAACGGGCGAAGCAGCTCTTCGACGCGGGCTTCGCGAACGTCCAGCCGAATTCCGGCAGCCAGATGAACCAGGCGGTGTTCCTCGCGCTTCTCCAGCCCGGCGACACCTTCATGGGCCTCGACCTCAACTCGGGCGGGCACCTGACCCACGGCAGCCCGGTGAACATGTCGGGCAAATGGTTCCATGTCATCAGCTACGGCGTCCGCAAGCAGGATCAGCGTCTCGACATGGATGCCGTCCGCGAAAGCGCGAAGACCCACAAGCCGAAACTCATCATCGCCGGCGGCACGGCCTACAGCCGGACCTGGGACTGGGCGGCCTTCCGCGAGATCGCGGACGAGGTCGGCGCCTATCTGATGGTGGACATGGCCCATATCGCCGGCCTTGTCGCCGGCGGCGCGCATCCCTCGCCCCTGCCCCACGCCCATGTCGTCACCTCGACCACGCACAAGTCACTCCGCGGACCGCGCGGCGGCCTGATCCTGACGAACCACGAGGAGATCGCGAAGAAGGTCAACGCGGCCGTCTTCCCCGGCCTTCAGGGCGGCCCGCTGATGCACGTGATCGCCGCCAAGGCCGTCGCCTTCGGCGAGGCGCTCAGGCCCGAGTTCAAGTCCTACGCCCAGCAGGTCGTCAAGAACGCCCAGGCGATGGCGGACGAGCTGACGAAGGGCGGCATCGACATCGTGTCGGGCGGCACCGACAACCACCTGATGCTCGCGGACCTTCGGCCCAAGAAGGTGACAGGCAAGGCGGCCGAGGCCGCCCTCGGCCGCGCTCACATCACCTGCAACAAGAACGGCGTCCCCTTCGATCCAGAAAAGCCGTTTGTCACCAGCGGCATACGGCTCGGCACACCGGCCGGCACGACGCGCGGGTTCCTGGAGCCCGAGTTCCGCCAGATCGCCCGCTGGATCGTCGAGGTGACGGACGGCCTGTCGGCGCACGGTGACGACAACGGCGCGGCCGAGGCCGGGGTCCGGTCCGAGGTGGCGGCGCTCTGCGCCCGCTTCCCGCTCTATCCGGACCTGTGACTGTCCGGCCATGCTGTCGCGGCGAGAGGCGCCGCCGCCCAGCCCCTTTCCGTTCCTGACGCGACGCCCGCAGGCCGCGCTCAGATGTAGCCGCGCCAGACAAGGATCGAGACCACGAGCACCGCCGTCACCAGCACGATCGCCGCAAGCGAGGTCAGGAAGTTCAGGGCCACTGCCCGGCGGCGGGCCCCCGCGCCGAGCGGCTTCAGATAGCGGACGCAGGCGTCATACGCATCCGCGACGCGGGCATGATCGATCTGGACTTGAAGCTGCGGCACCCTGGCGCGCTCGGCCGCCTCGGCGAGAAGCAGCATCTCTCGGCGGATGCGCCTTGGCAGGATCCGGCCGCCGCGGCGCAGCTTTTCCCCGAGCGTCGCGCCACGGATGCGGAGCCGTGCCTCCATGAGCTGTGCGATCCTGTCCGCCATCTGCTGAACCGAAGCGCCCGACATCCTGCCTGCCTTCTTGCAGCCGGAGCGCCCCCCGGCCCCCGCGTCGGGCGGACCCTAGCCGCTGTCCCGCCACGCCGCAACGTCTGGAGACGGCCGGACCGATTGGCTATGGTCCGAGAATGGAGATGCCGCTTCTCGCCACGCAGGTTCAGGGGTCGGAAACGGGCCGGGCACCGCTTCTGATCGCCCACGGGCTGTTCGGATCGGCCAGGAACTGGGCGACCTTTGCGCGCACCCTGTCGGCGGGTCGGCGGGTCGTCGCCGTCGACATGCGCAACCACGGATCGAGCTTCCGTGCGGCGACGCAGTCCTATGCCGACATGGCCAGCGATCTGGCGCGGGTCGCGGCATCGCTTCCGGCGGTGCCGGACGTGCTCGGCCATTCGATGGGCGGCAAGGCCGCGATGATGCTTGCCCTGACACGGCCCGAACTGGTGCGCAGGCTGGTCGTCGCCGACATCGCACCCGTGGCCTATGCCCACAGTCAGGCGCCGCTCGTCCGGGCGATGCAGGAGCTCGACCTCGGTGCCGTCACCCGCCGGTCGGAGGCTGATGCGCAGTTGGCCGGGCGCGTTCCTGACCCGGCCACCCGGGCCTTCCTCCTCCAGTCGCTCGATCTCTCGCAGCGGCCGCCGGTCTGGCGGCTCAACCTTCCGGTGCTCCTCGCCGAGATGGATGCGATCGTCGGATGGCCCGATCCCGGCGGACGGTTCGAGGGCGAGACCCTGTTCCTTGCGGGGGTGCTGTCGGGCTATGTCCTGCCCGCACACCGCGACCGCATCCTGGCGCTCTTTCCCCGCGCCCGCTTCGCGGCCCTGCCCGGCGCCGGCCACTGGCTTCACGCCGACCGCCCGCGCGAGTTCGAAGCCGCCGTGGCGGCGTTCCTCGATCGCTAGCAGTCGAGCCGCATCCGGGCTTCGCCGGTGTCGCCGGGCAGGCCGGTGACGACCGAACCCGGCCGGACCCGGCAGGACGTCACCGCCTCGGCGGCCTGTACCATCAGGTCGGCCACAGGCGCCCGCTCGGCGCGCGTCAGATAGCCAAGGCGGACGACTTCGGCACGGCCTTCCTTCTGGAAGACGACGAAATCGATCCCGCCCAGGGTTATCTCGCTTCGCCGGGCACCGAAGAACTCGGGCGCCGGCGAGGCGCAGGCGGCAGGAAGGGCGAGGATGAGAAGCACGAGCGGACGCGGCATGGCAGGACGCTGACGTGCCGTGGTTAAGGGTTCGTTAAAGGGGCTGCGCTCGCCCGACCAGAACCCATCTTCCCTGCGGTCCGGCCGGCTGCGTCCCGGACCCAATCGGGGTCGATGCCGCGCGCGACGGGCCGTCCCTGCCTGCATCCGCGACCTGACGGGCAGTCTGCGGGAACATATGCCAAGCCCGGCAGTTGGTTGGAGTCAACCCAGAACCGGAGCCACGACATGATCCGCCTTTCCGCCGCGCTTCTCCTCTCTCTTTTCGGACTGTCCGCCTGTGAGACCTTCAAGGGCATGGGGCAGGACATGCAGACCGCCGGGCAGACGGTCGAGAACGAGGCTCGGGAAGCGCAGACAAATCCATGACGGGCCCATGACGGGCCATGATGGGGCAATATCTGGTTGATCCCGTAATCCAGATACGCTACTTATAGCGTCACAGGTGCATGGACGCGGTGCATCGGACCGGCCTTGGCCGGCGCCGACGGGGTCCGGGCGCAGACAGCGCGCGGACCCCGCTTCCTTCTGGCCCAGCGCTTGACGGAAAACGCAAAAAGCGGACGGGCCAGGAAAAGGTGTCAGGTGCTCGGACGCGGTCCTTGCAGATGCCGTTGCCGACATCCCCCTGACACCTTCCTGGCCCGGTCCGCCTGTTGCCAGACTTTCCGATCCAGATGCCCCGTTACCTTGCGGCCCCGGAGCGCCCCGCGACCCGCCTTGCGGCGACCCGTGGAACCCGCTCAAGCCCCTGGAAATACATACGGACTTTCATCCGCCTGCATCCCGGATACCGGCCTCCGCCTGCAAGGCTTCACTTGCGATCCGCCCGGCCTGCGCGCCCTGCACCCTTCGGAGCCTTCCGCGTGGTCGCAACGTCGCAAGACGGACTGAGTCGCGCAAGGAAATAGCACTGCAGCATGAAAGAAAACGGGGGATAAGGCATTGATCCGTCTTGTGGATTTCCGGTGGATAAGTGGATTTGCGGGCCGGATTCCGGACACTTGGGCCGGCCGGGCGACGGTTGACGCGGCAAGCCGGGATACCACAGGGGCGAAGGGTTCGGACGGATGGGGAAAACCGCTGTCTCAGGTGCGCAGTCATACGTATGGCTTTCGTCCACACAGATGGCGAGACGGGGAGGGTTCGGCGGGGCGTGCGGCCGCCGCAGAGGAATGTCACGCGGCCGGCGGGATCAGGACCGCCGGCGGTCGCACCGGCGGCGGGGTGATGGCGGTGCCGGAGTGCGGCGGGGCGGACCCCGCCCTCCTCAGGCGTTCGGCGCCTGGTACTTGGCGGCGAGGGCGGCGGCGGCCTTCTGCGCGGCGAGGAATTCGGCCGAGGTGAAGGCCTGCACGGTCTTGAGGTGCGTGGCCCCGCCCGCCGCGCCGGCGACCATGAGGGCGGCGAGTAGCCCCTCGGGGTTGTCGGTGGTGACGATCATCAGGAAATCGGTCTCGCCCGTGGTGAGGAGGAAGGTCTCGACCTTGCCCCCGGCCGCGGCGACGAGCGCCGAGGTTGCCTTGCCGCGGTCCGAGGGCCTGGCGATCATGCCCCGCATGGCCTCGGCCGTGTAGCATCCGGTGATGATGTAGCGTGCCATCGTTCCCCCCATGTGACGTGGCCCGCCGGGTCTGGCCCGGCGGAGCGGAGCCTAGCACGGACGGATGAGTCGGGGTGAGGGAAGTGGGGGGGCGTGTTTCACACCATCGGGCGGCGGGTGCGGGGTGGGGGCGTGCGGGTACGCAGCCTGCGAAGTCATCCCTGCTTGACCGTGGTCACGGGCCACCGTGCTCTTCTCCGCCTCGCGGACAGAGCGGTGGTTCGGGATCGATCACACCTCCCCGGACCCGGGACTCCCGTTCACGGGTATGCGGCCTGGAACGGCGGTGGAGAGCCTGTGGCGAAGGTGAGGGTCACGACCAGGCCGGGCGCGTTGTCGGACAGTTCCAGCCTGGCCCCGTGCAGGTCGGCCACCGCCGTGACCAGCGCCAGGCCCAGCCCGTTCCCCGGCGTCGTCCGGCTGCGTTCGAGACGATAGAGCCTGCGCAGGACAAGGGCGCGCTCGGCTTCGGGCACGCCCGGGCCGTTGTCCGCAACCGACAGGGTCACACCGCCGGCGTTCTGCCGCAGCGACAGGCGAATCGTCGTGCCGTCAGGTGTGTGGCGCAGTCCGTTCTCGATCAGGTTCGCCACGACCTGCCCGAGCAGGTCCTTGTCGCCCCACACCGCAACCGGCCGGTCCTGCGGCAGGTCCACGGTCAGGCTGTGGCCGCTGTCTTCCGCAGCCGGTCCGTAGATGTCGGCAAAGGTCGCGACGATGGCGGACAGGTCGACCGTGCGGAACCGCGCCCGCGGACTGCCGCCCTCGATCTGCGCGATCTGCAACAGCGACTGGAACACCGCGACCGCCCGGTCGGCTTCGGCCAGGGCGCGTTCGGCAAGCCCGGCCTCGGGCGAGCCTTCGGCCACCCGGTCGCGCAGGTCCGCCATGAGAACGGCGATGCGCTGGACCGGCGTTTTCAGATCGTGCGCAATGTCCGCGGACACCTGTTTCAGCGCCGCGACCGACTGTTCCTGCGCCTGGGCCATGCGGTCGAGCCCGGCCGCGATGCGGGACAGGTCGTCATGCCGGGCCGGATCCTCGGCGACCCGGGCCTGCAGGTCGCCCCCGGCCAGCCGGGCGAGCGTCGTTTCGATCCGCACCACGCGCCGGGCGCTGCGGGCGGCGATCACCAGGCCCGCGCCCAGCGACAGGATCAGCGTCGGCACCAGGCTGAAGGCGACCAGGGCGACGAAGACCCCGCCCATCTCGCCCACGGCTTCGCGGCTTTCGCCGAGGATCAGCGTGCCCCGCCCGTCCGCGATCACCCGGACGACATAGCCGCGATCGGCCAGCGGCCTATCCCGCGGCAGGAGTTCCGGCGAACCGCCCGCCCAGCGGACAGTCGCGTTGCCGACCATCGGGCCGGCCGGCGGGATCAGCACGATCACCCGAAGCTCCGGATCGGCCACGGCGGCCGCCGCCAGGACCTGGCGTCGCAGCTCTTCCGCCGTGCGCGCGGTGGACAGGCTGGCGGCGGCCTGGTCGAGCGAGGCGAGAATCGTCTCTTCCAGGCCGGCGCGGATGCGCAGATAGGCGATGCCGGCCGTGCCGGCGCTGATCAGGGCCATCAGCGCCACGATGCCGAGCGCCTGCCGGACGGGGGTGGAGCGCAGAAGGCCGAGGGCGCGCGCCGCCATCGGCATCAGCCGTCGATCCTGTAGCCCGCCCCGCGCACGGTGCGGATCAGTTCGCTGCCGAAGGGGCGGTCCACCTTGGCGCGCAGGCGCGAGATATGGGTTTCGACGACGTTGGTCTGCGGGTCGAAACTGATGTCCCACACGGCCTCGAGCAGCATGGTGCGGGTCTGCACGCGCCCCTTGCGGCGCAGCAGGTGCTCCAGCAGGGCAAATTCGCGCGGCAGCAGGTCGATTTCGGCCCCGGCGCGCGTCACGCTTCGGCGGATCAGGTCCATCCGCAGGTCGCCCGCCGACAGCACGGTCTCGGTCGCCTGCTGGACCGGGCGGCGCGCCAGCGCCGCGATGCGGGCCGACAGCTCGCCGAAGGCGAAGGGCTTGACGAGATAGTCGTCGCCCCCCGCCTGCAACCCCTCGATCCGATCCTCCACGCCGCCGAGCGCGGTCAGGAAGATCGCCGGGGTCATCACCTTGGCCGCGCGCAGCGCCCGGACCAGCGACAGACCGTCCAGACCGGGCAGCATGCGGTCCACGATCATCACGTCGTAGCTGCCCGAGACCGCCTGGGCCATGGCAGACCGGCCATCCGCCACATGGTCGACGACATGGCCCTCCTGCCGAAGCCCGCCGAGAACGTAGTCGGCGATGGTCCTGTCGTCTTCGATCAGCAGAAGCTTCATTTCTATGGCCCGGGCGGAGAGGGACGAGGCGGTGGCGCCGGCATAGGCGAAAACCTCCGGCAGCGAAACCTGCACCGCACGCGGCCGGTGCAGAGCCCGTCAGACGGCGTCAGACGGCGTCAGACGGGCCGGGTGGCCGGGTCCGGCCCGGCGGCAGGGTATGGCATGGTGCCGGCCGGCGGCTTCCGGCCGCTCGGGGCCGCCCCGAACGGCGCGATGAGAACGGCGGCAAGCATCATCAGCCCCAGGATCGCGGCGATGCCGGCGACCACAAGCCCGATCCCCAGCCCCGCCGCAACGGCAAGCGCAAGCAGCACCTCGGACGCGAACAGTCGCAGTCTTTCGAACATCTCCCGATCTCCTTGTCGTTCTGTCGTCCAGATGTGCAGGTCGGGGCCGACAGCACGCTGTCGGGCGGAATACAAATCCGCAATCATGCGGCAGCCGGCGGGGATGCCGTCCTGCCGCCGATCAGTCGCGCGGCATCCGCCAGCGGCAGAAGCGGCGGCAGGGCCGAGGGGGCGGCAAGGTAGCGCGGATGCCAGTCCGGGTCGAACTTCTCCTTGAAGGCGCGAAGCCCCTCGAAGTTGTAGAAGCTCCCGCCATGGCGGTAGACCAGCGCGCCGAACCGGTCCCAGAGCCGGTGGCTGCGCTCAGGCGCCAGTCCCGAGAGCGGGGCCATCCCGAGGGAAAAGGCTGCGAAACCCTCGGCCTTGAGCCGCAGCATCAGATCGGTGAACAGGAATTCCATCGTTCCCGGAGGCGCGTCGCCGGCGTGGCGCATCAGATCGACGGTTGCCATCCGCCCGGTGCCGCCCGGCAGCAGGTTGGCGAAGGCGACTGTCCGTCCACCCTGCCGCACCAGGGCCAGCGGCCAGCGGCCAAGCCAGGCGGGGTCGAAGCGGCCGACGGAAAAGCCCTTCTCGCGCGCGTTCCGCGCGGCCAGCCAGTCGTCCGAGACGCGCCGCAGGTTGGCAATCAGGGCCGGATCGTGCGGGGGCCGGGCGATCTCCAGCGTCAGGCCGCCCCGAAGCGCCCGCGCATGGGCGGCGCGCAGCTTCTTGCGGTCCGGCCCGTCCAGGCCGAACCGGGTCAGATCGACCACCGCCTCCTCTCCCATCTTGTGCAGCGCGAGACCGAGGTCGAGCATGAGCGGCACATCCCCGGCATCGACTTCGTAGAACACGGGCCGCGCCCCCGCGCGGCGCGCCGCATCGACGAAGGCGACGGCGGCATCCTCGCCCTCCTCCCGGGGGCCGACCGGCCCGCCATAGGCCAGCCAGGACCGGCCCGAGACCGCGAACATGACAAAGCCGCGCCCGTCGTCCGAGAAGATCAGCGCCTTGTCGCCGGTCAGTGCGAAGGCCGCATCGGGGGTGCCGGCCGCGGCGATGACGGCCTCGGCCCGGGCGATGTCCGCCGGACCGGGCGCCCCGGTCCTGACCGCAGGCGCCCGGAGGAGAAGCCACAGCGCCGCAAGTCCGACGATCAGGCTGGCGACCAGACCCGCGCGCAGGGCACGCGGCGCACGCCCGTCGAGGGCGAACTGCCACCAGAGCTCGCTTGCATAGGGCATGCCCCTGTGGGCGAAGAGCAGCACGAAGCCGAAGCCCATGAGCGTCGCCACGACCAGCGCGATCCAGCCGGGCGCGAAGGCGGCATGGGTCAGCGTCGTGCGGCGGTGGAAGCTCTGCCGGAACGGCAGGAGCAGGGCTATGGCGACGGCAAGCGCCAGGGCGCGCTCCCAGTCGAACCCCTGCGCCAGAGCCACCGCGATGCCCGAGGCCAGCGCGGCAACCGTCAGCCAGAACGCCCCGGCACCGCGCCGCAGGATGCCGAGCGACAGCAGGATCAGCGCGGCGCCCAGCGCGCTGGACAGAAGCGCGGAGCCCTCGACGAAGGCAAGCGGGAGCAGCGTCTCGGCGGCTTCCGCCGCATCGGAGGCCGGCGGCAGCAGCGCCGACAGGCTCATCCACAGGCCCGATCCGAAGACCATCGCGGCCAGGACCAGCGGGCCAAGCGGCTCGACGGCGCGCAGGCCGGGTTCCACGGCCGACAGGGCGCGGCCGATCCCGCCGCGCGCGACGCGCCCGCCCACGGCACGCCCGCCCACGGCACGCCAGGCCTCATAGAGCGCGAGGACGGCGAGGGCGGCCAGAAACGGCAGAAGGTAGTAGACCAGCCGGTAGAGCAGCAGCGCCGCCGCGACCTCGTCCACCGGAATGCCTGCGGGGATCGCGGCGATGACGACGGTCTCGAACACCCCGATCCCGCCGGGGACATGGCTGACGATCCCGGCCATGGTGGCGGCGGCGAACACGGCGAGGAAGGTGAGGAAGCCGAGGTCCGGGGCCGGCAGAACCAGATAGAGCGTGAGTGCCGAAAATCCGATGTCGCCGAGGCTGAAGAGGATCTGCCCGCCGAGCACCGGCAGCGAAGGTGCCCGGAGCGTGAAGCGACCGATGCGCAGGCTGCGCCCGGTGACCGATGCCCAGACCAGCGGCACGGCCTGCACCAGGATCAGGGCCAGGGCGGCGATGCGGACGGTGCCTTCGGGAAACGGCAGGATCGCCGCCAGCGCGCCGGGCTGGATCGCCAGCGCAGCGAGGCCCACGACCGTCGCCGCGACGCCGAAGGAGACGGCGGCAAAGGTGGACACCGCCGCCACGTCATAGCCGTCGAGTCCGAGGCCCGAATAGACCCGCCAGCGCACTGCCCCGCCCGATACCGCCGACAGGCCGATCGTGTTGCCGAAGGCATAGGCCATCAGCCCGCCGGTCAGCACGACCGGGACGGGAAGCGGCTTGCCGATGTGGCGCAGCGCCGACCAGTCGTAGCCCACAAGCGAAAGGTAGCCGCCGAGCGTGGCCAGCCCGGCCAGCGCCAGCGTGGTCCAGGGCGTCGCCCGGATCCGGGCGGCGACATCGGCGACATCGAGCGGCGCGAGCAGGCGGTAAAGGGCGAAGAGCCCGAGGGCAAAGAGCGCAAGCGCCATGATGTAGGGGGCGGCGGCCGCCAGCCGCATCCCGAAGGCGGCGGCGCCGGACCCGGCGGGCGGCGCTTCGGTGATCCTTGCTGCGGTCATCGGGCCCTCGGCACTGAACATGCGGCGAAGTATGTCTCGTGATGCGGCGGGGCGGCAATGGCGAAGCGACATAAGTTCGGCCCGCCGCCCTGTCGGGGGCGGCGGGCCGGGGTCGCGGGCCAGCCGATTTGCTCAGCCGACCTGCTCAGGCCACAGGGCAGGGATGGGGCTGCTCAGCCCTCCTGTTCCTCGCCGCCTTCACCGTCTTCACCATCCGACGACCCGCTGCTGGTGGCCAGCACCTTTCCGGTCACCGCATCGACCCGCAGGTCCATGGTCTTGCCCGCGGCATCGGCGAGTTCGATCCTGATGGCAAGCGCGCCGTTTTCCTGGTCGTATCCGGCCGCCAGCGCCTTGCCGCCCTGGCCCTCGGCCGCGGCGATGGCCTGCAAGAGGGTCACCTTGGCGCCCCCCAGCGCGGCGAGTTCCGACGACTCGGTGTTCTTGCCGTCGCCCTCGCCGTTGTTCTCGCCGTCGCTCTCGTCGCCCGCGTTCTTCGTGTCCGGCGTGCTGGACAGGATCGCGCCGGTCGCGGGGTCGATGCGGTGATCCGTCTCGGCCGACCCGTTCAGGGTGGTCACGTCGAACACCGGCGTGCCGTCCCTGATCTCGAATTCCGCGCCCTTGACCATGCCCTGCCCCGCCCCTTCCGCGGCACGGATCGCGTCGGCGAGTGACAGCTTGGCAGCGCCAAGTGCCTGAACGGTTGCCGCGTCGTTGCTGCCGGTTTCGGCACGCGCCATCGTGGCGGCCGTTCCGCCAAGGGCAAGCGTGCCGGCCAGGGTTGCCAGCATCAGCCTGGCGAAGCGCGACCTGGGTTTCGTTTCCATCTGTCTTTCCTTCTGGCTGCGGCAGCGACCGTCGCTGCCATGGAACCAATCTGGTGACCGGGTCTGCCGGTCGGCTGTCACGAAGATTGAAAACCTGTCATCCGTTTCCCGTTGTCGTGAGCGGGGGGTGATCCGCGTCGCGCGGCATGGGCCGCGCCGCCGGAACCTCCGTCGGCGCGGCCCGCCCGGCGTCCGCGGCATCAGTCCGCCGCCTCGGCGCCGCCCTTGTCCTTCTGGACCTGCGCCGAAACGGGCGCGAAGCCGTCGAGTTTCAGCATCACGTCCACGACCTTTCCGGCCTGCGAGGTGATGTAGATCGAGTTCGGGTTGGCGCGGAAATGGCCGGCAACGGTGCCGTCGTCGAAGTTGATGCGCGCCTCGCCGCCGGCGGGCACGGTGAAGCCGTCGAGCTTGCGGAAGACGCTCTCGACCTTGCCCGAGTCCTTGTCGGTGAAGCTGTAGTAGATCGAGAAGCCGGTCAGGGGCGTGCTGCCCGTGTTGGTGACGGCGATCTCCAGATGGTCGGGCGCGGCCTTGCTGGTCCCGGGCACGACGTTGTTCTCGACCAGCAGGTCCGAGATCTTGAACGGCGCCGGCGCCCCGGACGGGTCGATCGGGTTCGGCGCGAAGGTCGCGTCGGCGTCCTTCAGGTCGTTCGTGCCGTCGCCGTCGGTGTCGGCGACCAGCGGGTCGGTGCCCAGCACCGCCTCGGCGGCATCGGGCACGCCGTCGCCGTCGGTGTCGACACCGGCGGTCTGTGCGGCCAGGGGCATGGCGAGGGTCACGGCCAGCAGCGTGGCCATCAGGGTGGGGGTCTTGGCGGTCATTCCGGTCATTCCTTTGAAAGTCGGTCGGCGTTGAGGGGAAGGGCGATGGCCACCAGGCCAAGCCCGAGGGCGGTGAGGAAAATCCAGACGAGATCGCCCGTCTTCTCGATCAGGATGGGGCCGAGCGGGACGCCGGTATAGGTGTCCTTGATGCCGAGGACGGCAAAGGTGAACCGCTCGAAGTGCTTGGTGACAGAGGCCTGCTCGATCCCGTCGCGCAGGGTCTCGTAGGTCTTGAACTGCTTCATGATCTCGACCTGGTCGGGCTTGGCGATGCTGAGCGCCTTGAAGACGCCGCCCGCCACCTGGTTGTCGGGGTCGAGCGTGTCGCCCACCTGCGGCGCGACCAGAACCAGCGTCAGCCATATCGCGAAGGCGAGGAGGAGCGCGGTCGCGGGCTTGCGCAGGGTCAGTGTCAGGATGAAGCCGAGAAAGAAGAACGACGCGGTGTAGAGCCATGCGGCAAACCACGTCAGGGCGAGACGCGGCAGGTCGGCGGCGGTGAGGCCGACACCGCTGGCGAAATGGGCGACCAGTGCAAGGGCCGCGAGAACCGTGAACAGCCCGAGACCCAGCAGCGCCAGACCGGCGGCAGCCTTTCCCGCCAGGAACTGCCAGCGGCGGATCGGGCGGGTCAGGATCAGCGCCAGGGTTTGACGTCCCCGTTCGCTGGCCGCGGCCCGGTAGCCGATCAGGATCGCGATGGCGGCGCCGACGATGCCGATCTGCTCGACCGCCCCGCGCAGGAGTTTCAGCGGGTAGAACTCGGGCGCCGCGATCTGGTCGGCGGGCTTGCCGAGCGCGAGCAGGGTTTCCTTCGCGGCGGCGTAGGTCGCCGCGTCGGTGCGCAGCGCGATGGCGCCGCTGACCAGTGCGACGACGGCACCGAGGGCCAGGAACAGGGTCACGATCAGCACGAAGCGGTCGCGGGTGGCGTCGCGGATGTCCTTGGCCGCGATGATGGCGACGGGGGCAAGGTCAGACATCGTAGTCGCTCCGGGTCAGGTCGAGGGCGCGCAGGGCGCGCAGGGCCCAGAACAGGGCTGCAAGCATCGCGATCAGCAGGGTTGCCAGCGGCGGGATGGCCGCGGCCGGGAGGCGGCCTGCGGGCAGGAAGTCGAGCAGACCCGCCGAGAGGAAGCGGTAGCTTTCCGCGACCGAGAACGGGCCGACCGCCCACGCGGTCCAGCGGAAGAACGCGGCCTCCGGCGGCGGTGCAAGGGCCGAGACCGGGTTGATCGAGGCGGTCGGCAGCAGGTTTCCGGTGACCGACGGCAGGACGAAGGTGAGGACAAGCCACATCGTGACCGGCAGCAAAAGCCCCACGGTTTCCGACCGGCTGCGCGCCGCCGCGCCGAGGGCGACCAGGCCGAAGACCAGCAGGTAGCCGCCCGAAAGGATGAAGAACGCGATGAGCTGCGCCCACTGTCCTGCGGACACCGAAACGGCGGGCAGGGCGACCAGCGTTGCCACCGAGACGGCCGCGGCGATCAGGGTCAGCCCGCCGACCAGGGCCGCGAGCGCCAGCACCTTCCCGGTCGCGTAGGACGGCCTGTCGCCGGTGCGGGTGCCGTAGAGCGGCAGCACGCCCGACCGCCGATCGAGCGCGATCAGCCGGTTGCCGACGACAATCGCCGCCAGCACGCCGATCAAGGAGACATAGACGGCAACATTGCGCAGCAGCGACAGGGGCGATGTCGCAAGCACCGGGTTTTCCGGCACCGCGCGGCCCTGCGATTGCAGGAAGGCGGCGGCGTCGGTGAAAATGGCATTGACGGTGGCGGTGGCGCGCCAGCCCAGCCAGGCCGACAGCAGCACCAACGCGACGAACAGGGCCGCGATGACCAGCACCGTGCCCTCGCGCAGGGTCAGGCGCAGCGACTGGCGGGCGATCAGGCCCATCTGAGAGGGTTCCGACGACATCACGCGGCCCCCGCAGGTGAGGTTGCCGGCGTGACGGACAGATAGAGTTCTTCCAGCGCCGCGTCGTCGCCGTAACGGGCGGTGACGGCCTCGATCCTGTCGTGGAACACCAGCCGCCCGTGGCTGAGGACCGCGATCGAGGTGCAGGTCTTGGCAATCTCGCTGATCAGGTGGGTGTTCATGAAGATGGTCATGCCGAACTCGCGGTTCAGCCGCTCGATCAGGTCGCGCAGCATCCGGATGCCCATCGGGTCGAGGCCCGAGGTCGGCTCGTCGAGGAACAGGACCCTGGGCTTGTGCAGGATGGCCTGGGCCAGTCCGATCCGCTGGCGCATCCCCTTGGAAAACCCGCCGACGCGGCGCTCCGCATAGGGCAGGCTGTCCAGAAGCTCCAGCACCTCGCGCACGCGCCCCGCCGGGGACGGCACGCCGGACAGGCGCGCGAAGAACATCAGGTTCTCTTCCGCCGTCAGCGTGTCGTAGAGCCGGACGTTCTCGGGCACGAAGCCGATGCTGCGGCGCACGCCGTCGGGATCGCGGACCAGATCCGCCCCTGCGATGGTCGCGGTGCCCGAGGCCGGGCGGGCCAGAGTCGTCAGCATGTTGAGCGTCGTGGTCTTGCCCGCCCCGTTGTGGCCGAGAAAGCCGAACACCTCGCCCTCGGCAATCGAGAAGGACAGCGCATCGACGACGGTGCGGTCGTCGAAACGCTGGGTCAGCCGGTCGAGGGCGATGATGGGTGGCGGCATTCGTGGTCTCCGTGGCGGTTGCGATCGCCCGACCGGTTCGGCAGAGCGGATCGGGGGCACCTTGAAGGTCCAGGCTGGCCGCAGCCTGCCGTGCCCTATACAGTTTTGTGATCGTCTGGCCGATCGGCGCGCGAACATTGCGGCGATGTAATCCTGCCGACAGGTGCCGATGACACGGCGGGAGCAAAACGCCGTCACCGGCCGCTTCCGGATGTTCAGTTCGTCCTCTGGCCATTCAAGGCCGTGGCGATGTCCGGCGCGGGCGGGGCACATCCGCACGAAAGGCACCACCCCGATGCGACAACTTCTTCTTGCCGCGGCGCTGATCGCCGTCCCTGTCACCGGCTTTGCGCTGGTGGAGATGACCCTGAACCCGCCGATCCAGGCCGCCGCGGCCGATGCGCCGCCGCTGGGCGACCTGACGCCGTTCCAGACCATCGCCGCCGACATCCGCAGCATCGCCGCGACCGGCGACCTTGCCGCCGCCGAGGTCCGTGCCAAGGACCTTGAGACCGCCTGGGACAAGGCGGCCCCGACACTGCGCCCGGTCAATGCCGCGGCCTGGGGTGCGGTCGATGACGCGGCGGATGGCCTCTTCCGGTCGCTGCGCGGCGGCACGCCCACCGCTGCGGGTGTCGAGGCGGCGCTGACCGCACTTGATGCCGCGCTGCGCGATCCGGTGCGGGCAACGGCGCCGGGCGGCGCGGTCCTGGTGGCGGGCATCGCGGTCACGGATGACACGGGCCGCGCGCTGCCCTGCGAGGTGATGTTGGGCACTCTGCGCGACGGCCTTGCGGCCAAAGCCCCGACCGGCGCTGCGGCGACACGGGTCGCGGACCTGCAGGCCAGGGCGCTGGAGCGCTGCAACGCCGATGACGACCGCAACGCCGATGCCTTCACCGCGCAGGCCCTTGCGCTGGTGAAGGGATGACCCACCCGAAAGGCAGAACCATGATCCCGCAATCACAGATCACCGCCCCGGTGAACCGGGTTCCCGAAGTCACCCTCGATTTCTGGCTGATCAAGCTCATGGCCGTGACCATGGGCGAAACGGCGGCCGACTTTCTGGCCGTCAACCTGGGCCTTGGCCTGACCGCAACCACGGCGCTGATGTCCGTGGTCCTGGTCGGCGTGATGACGCTGCAACTGGCCACCAAGCGCTATGTGCCCTGGGCCTACTGGCTGGCGGTGGTGATGATCAGCATCGTCGGCACGCTGATCACCGACAATCTGGTCGACACCTTCGGCGTGTCGCTGGTCACGACGACGGTGGTGTTTTCCCTGGCCCTCCCGGTGACGTTCGCGATTTGGTACGCATCCGAGCGCACGCTGTCGATCCACTCCATCTTCACCGACCGGCGCGAGGCGTTCTACTGGCTGGCGATCCTCCTGACCTTTGCACTGGGAACGGCGGTGGGCGACCTCATCTCGGAATTCTTCGGGCTGGGCTACACGGCGACGGGCATCCTGTTCGGGCTGATCATCGCGTCGCTTGCCCTGGGGTACTTGCAGCTCGGTCTGGACCCGATCCTCGGGTTCTGGCTGGCCTACATCCTGACCCGCCCGCTGGGCGCATCCTTCGGCGACCTGATGTCGCAGCCGCCGGAATATGGCGGGATGGGGCTGGGCACCATCGTCACCAGCGCGGGCTTCCTTGCGGTGATCCTGTCGGTCGTCGTGATGATGACGGTCCGGCGCGGCAGGGTCGCCTGACCATCTGTCGGCAGGACCGGCAAAAGCGGCGTTCCGGGAGACCGGGACGCCATTGCCTTGTCGCGGCTCAGTTGGCCGAAAGGATCGGGGGCGCGCCCGGCACCACCAGCAGCGCCGCCCCTGCCCCTACCCCTACCCCTGCCCGCGCCCCTGCCCGCACCCATGCCGCAGGGTCCGGGCGCGACAGGGGTTCGGAGTCGAGCATCGCGAAACCGAGGCCGAGCGCCTCCAGCGTCTCGGCCGTCGCCGACAGCAGCAGGATGGTCCGCGGCTCCGGCCCGTCGATCCTTGTCCCGCTGTCCCAGACCCGCAGGACCGGGCGGGTCGGCGGCGATCCGGCGGCCGGCTGCGTCAGCGTCGCCACCGGGCGCTGCCCCAGATGCGTCAGCGGCCAAGGCGCAAGCGCGTTCAGCCCGGCGCGCGTCGGCAGGACCGAGTCCGCGACCTCGGCGAGCCAGGAACTGGCCACCGGCGTCCAGCCGCCGGATTGCAGGAGCGCGACGAGATCGGCCAGCGGCAGGTCGGTTTGCAGCACCATGGGCTCGCCCGGGTCGCCATCGAGCAGGATGCGCGTCGCGGGTACCGCGGTCCGTCCCCCGATCCAGTCGGCGCGGGCGACCGTCTGCACCACGGCTCCGGGCGCGTAGAACGCCGCGGCGGCGCCGTAGTTCCGCTCCAGATTGGCGCCGTAGAAGCCGGCAAGCGCCAGGACGATCACCGCCGACAGGCCGCGGCGCCTCGGGCCGGCGCGCAGGTCGCGGGTCAGGACGGCGACGACGATCAGGACGATGGACCCGAACAGCATGCCCGCCGCAACATCGGTCGGCCAGTGCGCGCCGAGATAGACGCGCGACAGCGCGATCACCAGCACGAGGACGGCCGTGCCGCCATAGACCAGGCGGCGCCACCGGGGCCGCAGCGACGAAGCCGCCAGCAGCGCCGCGGTCCCCAGGATGACGGTCGCATGGGTGGCGTGGCCCGAGGGAAAGCTGAAGGCCTCGGCCCCGTCGTAGAGCTGCGCGGGCCGCGCCCGCTGCAGCAGCAGCTTGACGGCCGGAACGAAGGCGAGCGTCGCCGCGAAGGCGCTGGCTATCACGGCGGCCAGGCGCCATTCGCGGACCAGCGCGAGCCAGGCCAGCATCACCGCGGCCAGCGGAAACAGGACGCGCCAGTCGGCCAGCATGGTCACGCCCAGAAGGACCCGGGTCGCAAGCTCCGAGCGCAGGGTTCCGACCCATCCGGCCAGCGCCGCATCCGCGCGCGTCAGTGCGGGATCGAGCAGGACGAGCACCGCCAGGATGACCAGCGCCGAGCCGGCGGCGACGGCCAGCACGGCCTCGGCCAGCAGGCTCGACGGGCTGTTGGCGGCTGCCAGATGCCGGCCCAGCCAGCGGCGCCAGGGTCTGTCCGACGCCGACCAGCGCCGCGCGGTCCGCCGGCCGAGGTCGGCAAGCCTCGGGACGACGGTCCGGGCGAACAGCCGCGCCGCAATCCAGACCAGGACCGACAGGACGAACACCACGACGAAAAGCTCGATGACCTTGGGATTTGCCGTGGCCGCGACGCCAAGCCCGCGGCCGACCAGCATGGACGGGAACAGGTGGGCGGCGGACCAGGCAAAGGCGGACAGGACGTTCACCAGCGTGAACCGGGCCGGCGACATCCCGGCCATTCCGGCAACGGTGGGCAGAATGGCCTTCACCACGGGCACGAACCGCGCCAGGAAGATGCTCGTGCTGCCGTGACGGGCAAAGAAGCGCTCTCCGGTCGCCAGAAGGTCCGGGCGGGTCGCGAGCGGCCACATCGAGACGAGCCGGCGCTTGCCCCGCCGTCCGATCCAGAACGACAGCGCATCGCCCGCGACGGCGCCGGCCGCGCTTGCGATCAGGACCGGGAACAGGCCGAGCTTGCCCAGGCCGACCAGCGCGCCCGCCCCGATCATGATCGGGCTCGAGGGCACGAACAGGCCGAGAAACAGCATGGCCTCGCCGAAGGCCACCAGAAACAGGATCAGGATCGCCAGATAGGGGTGCGCGGACAGATAGTCGGTAACGGTGCTGGCAAGCTGGGACATGTGGCGTCGATCCTTGACTTTGCCCGCGGCCCCCCCCGGTCGAGGATTCCGCGGCGGGGGCGGCACTTCGGTCAGGGGGACCCGGCAGGACGGAGGCTTGATCGCGCGGGCAGGACGACGGACACGGCCGGGGCGCCGGTCATGGTCCGGTCCCCACGCGGTAGGCGAACCAGCGCTCGCCCTGGAGCGTGTCTTCGCGCAGAAGCTGCAGCCCGGCGGCCGGGATCGGCGCCTTGCCGAGGACCAGCCCGCCCGGATTCGCCTGCATCCAGACCGCAAGGGCGCCCTCGCTGCGCAGGACGGTCACCGGGGCGGGCAGGCGCGCGGAAAAGCTGAACTGGCCGGCATAGCCCGGGTCCGTCGTGGCGACGCCGGCCCTGGCATGGGCCGCCAGCAGCGGGGCCAGCCGGCCCGGGTTGTTGCCGGCCCAGACGGTCTGGAAGGCGACCAGCAGGAAGGCGACCAGCGTCGCGGGCGCCACGACCAGGCGGGCCGTGCTGCGGGACCGCGCCGTCGCGACGAGGACAAGCGCGGCCGCGACCGTCACCGTGGCCAGCACCAGCTCGACCGGCCCCACGGCGCCTCCGTCCAGAATCCCGGCCGGCACCAGTCCTGCCGCGGCGGCCGCGCCAAGGCCCAGGATGACGATCGCGGGCAGCATCGGCACGTGGCGCGACCAGCGGCCGGGCGGCCTGTCCGACCCGCGCGACAGCAGGAGCGCCACGGCGGGAAGCTCGGGGAGCAGATAGTGGATCTGCTTGCCGCTGATCAGGCTGAAAGCCACCAGCCCCCCGCCGGCCCAGATCATCAGGAACCGCTCTGCCCCGCCCCGCGGCCCGCGCCAGAGCGCCGCCACCTCGCGGCCCCAGCCCCAGGGCCAGAGGAAGAGCGGCATCAGCGCGAGGTAGGACCAGACCGGGCGGTCATGGGCGAAGGAAGCGACCATCCGGCCCGCGCTCTGCCGCCAGAGGATGTCGTTGCGATAGGCCTCGCCGCCAAGGATCAGCGCCGGCCCCAGCCAGAGTCCGACCAGCGCCAGGGCAAGCAGGACGGCAAGGCACAGGCGGACCGCCATCTGCCGCAGCGTCGCCCCGCCCTCGGGCCGCCACAGCGGAAAGCTCAGCGCCACCGGCAGGACATGGACCAGGATCACAGGTCCCTTGGCAAGGACCCCGAAGGCAAGCGCCGCCCCGAGGCCGACGGTCGCCTGCCAGCCGGGCCGCCGCACCATCGACCACAGCGCCAGCATCGCGCCAAGCGTCGCGACGGTCAGCAGCGTGTCGAACATCGTGGCCGAGCCGTAGGCGAGAAACACCCCGCCGGTGGCCAGCACCCAGGCGGCCTGTCCGGCGCGCCCGGGCGTCCCGGGCCAGAGCCGGCGTGCCAGATGCCCGGTCAGCAGGATCGCCGCCGCCCCCGCCGCGGGCCCGACCAGCCGGCCGGCCAGTTCGGCGGGTCCGGTCACCGTCCAGACCAGGTTGACCAGCCAGAACAGCAGGGGCGGCTTCTGGCTGTAGACCTCGCCGTTCAGGTTCGGGACGATCTTCGACCCGCCCTGCCACATCTCCCAGGCGACGGTCAGGTAGCGGGTTTCGTCGATGGGCAGGAGCGGGCGCAGCGCGATCAGCGCGATGGCGGCCGCCAGAAAGGCCAGCGCCGCGGCAAGCGGCTGGCGGTGCCAGTCGTCCCGGTTCATTCCGACACCCCCACGCCGGGAACTGCGCCGGAAGCGGTCCGCGAGGCCGCCTTCACGCTGGCCCGGATCAGCATCAGGTTGCGCATGCAGACACGCAGTCCGACGGCCTGTCCGGTGACGGACACCCGGTCCTGCCGCCGGATCGCATAGGCCAGAAGCGTCGCGCCACCGGCAGGCGAGAACCACCAGAACACATGTGTCACGAAGCTTTCACGGCGGATCCCGCCGACCATCCACTGCACCCGGAAGCGCGCGGAAAGCATCGCCCGGCCAAGAAAGCCGATCGAAGGCCGGAAGGTTTCGGACGACATGGGAACCCCCGGCGGCGGTTGGACTGGCCGCCGGGCGCAACGGGTCGAGCGGCGGGTCTCGCGCAGGGTCTTTCCCCACACATGGTCCGACCAGATGGACCGGCGTTCCGACCGTCTGCTGTCGGGAAGATTACAGTTTTGTAAGCCGGGCGAACCGCCTGATCTTGCCTGCCGGACCGCAGCCCGCCGGAGGCGGGTCCGGCCCGCGGCAGAGGTCCGCGAGGATTGGGCAGCAGGGTCGGGAACCGGCCGCACCGCACGGTCGGGCACTTCAGGGGAAACCTTGTCCGCCGCCTTGCTCATGATGGCTCCATCCTGCTCATGAACTGGACCCTCCGGCAAAACCGGCGCAGTCCGTCTCGGCTTGCAGAGATCGCGCCGGAGCATCCGGTGCCGCAGGATACCGGTCGAACCTGGTCTTCCTAGCCATCCATCTTCAACGCCTGGATGAATGCCGTCTGCGGGATTTCCACCTTCCCGAACTGGCGCATCTTCTTCTTGCCTTCCTTCTGCTTCTCCAGAAGCTTCTTCTTCCGCGTGACGTCGCCGCCGTAGCACTTCGCCGTCACGTCCTTGCGCAGGGCCGCGATCGTTTCCCGCGCGATCACCCGGCCGCCGATGGCAGCCTGCACGGGGATCTTGAACATGTGGCGGGGGATCAGGTCCTTCAGCTTTTCCACCATCGCCCGCCCGCGCGCGTCGGCCCGGTCGCGGTGGACCATGATGGCCAGCGCATCGACGGGTTCGTCGTTCACGAGGATTGACATCTTGACGAGGTTGTCCTCGCGGTAGCCCATCATCGCGTAGTCGAAGCTGGCATAGCCCTTGGTCACGCTCTTCAGCCGGTCGTAGAAGTCGAAGACGACCTCGGCCAGCGGCAGGTCGTAGACGACCATCGCGCGGGAGCCGGCGTAGGTCAGGTCCATCTGGATGCCGCGCCGGTCCTGGCAGAGCTTGAGGACGTCGCCCAGGTAGTCGTCGGGGACGAGGATGGTGGCCTTGATGCGCGGCTCCTCGATGTGGTCGACATAGGTGAGGTCGGGCATGTCGGCGGGGTTGTGAAGCTCGCGCACCTCGCCGTCCTTCATGTGCAGGTGGAAGACAACCGAGGGAGCGGTGGTGATGAGGTCGAGGCCGAATTCGCGTTCGAGGCGTTCGCGGATGACCTCGAGGTGGAGAAGGCCGAGGAAGCCCATGCGGAAGCCGAAGCCGAGGGCAGCCGAGGTCTCCATCTCGGAGGTGAAGGAGGCGTCGTTGAGGGCGAGCTTCTCGATGGCGTCGCGGAGGGTCTCGAAGTCGTTGGCATCGACCGGGAAGAGGCCGCAGAAGACGACCGGGACGGAGGGCTTGAAGCCGGGGAGCGGCGTGTCGCAGCCTTTCCTTTCATGGGTGATGGTGTCGCCCACGCGGGTGTCGCGGACCTGCTTGATCGAGGCGGTGAGGACGCCGATCTCGCCCGGGCCAAGCGCGTCGATGTCAACCATCTGGGGCTTGAGGACGGCAAGCTTGTCGATGCCGCAGACGGCGCCCGTCTGCATCATGCGGATGCGGTCGCCCCTGCGGATGATCCCGTCCACCACCCGGATCATGACGACGACGCCGAGATAGCTGTCGTACCACGAATCGACCAGCATGGCCTTGAGGGGCGCGTCGGGGTCGCCCTTCGGGGCGGGAAGCCTTGTGACGATGGCCTCGAGCACCTCCGGGATGCCGAGGCCGGTCTTGGCCGAGATCGGGATGGCGCCGCTGGCGTCGATGCCGATCACGTCCTCGATCTCGTGCTTGACGGCGTCCACGTCGGCGGCGGGCAGGTCGATCTTGTTCAGGACGGGGACGATCTCGTGGTCGGCGTCGATCGCCTGGTAGACGTTGGCCAGCGTCTGCGCCTCGACCCCCTGGGTGGCATCCACGACGAGGAGAGAGCCTTCGACCGCGCGCATGGAGCGGCTGACCTCGTAGCCGAAATCGACATGGCCGGGCGTGTCGATGAGGTTCAGGATGTAGGTCTTGCCGTCCCGGGCCGGGTAGTCGATGCGGACGGTGTTGGCCTTGATGGTGATGCCGCGTTCGCGCTCGATGTCCATGCTGTCGAGAAGCTGGGCCTTCATGTCGCGCTCGGCCACCGTCCCGGTCATCTGGATGAGCCGGTCGGCGAGGGTGGATTTGCCGTGGTCGATATGGGCCACGATCGAGAAGTTGCGGATCTGGGACAAGGGCGTCATGGGGGCGGCATATAGCCTGACGGCCGGGGGGCGGAAAGGGGGAAGGGCCCGTCGAAGGCGATGCCGACACCGGCCGCGATCCCGCCCGGCGCGAGATCCTCGTCGATCTGGACGAGGCGATCCGGGCCGAGGTGGCGCGCGGGGGCGACCCGGGCCAGGTGCGGCGGCTCCAGCGGAGCCGGTCGAACCTGCTTCGCATGTGGGCCGGTTGACCCTGCGGGCTGCGGGTCTATCATCAGACGATGCCCGCGTCAGCGCCGCGGCCGAAGGGCACGCATGAAATTCTCGATCCCCGGCATGACGGATGCCCGGCACAGGGCGGCCGTCGAGAAGACGATCATCGATCTGGACAGCCACGCTGATGTGAGCGTGGACCTCCACGCCCGGACGGCCGCGGTCCGGACCACCGCCCCGGCCGAGGCGATCCTCAACGCGCTCGTGGCGCAGGGCTTTCCTGCCTCCCTCGTGCCGTGACGGCGCGCCGGGCGACCCGCATCCGGGTCGTCGGGATGCCCGGGGGGAAAGGGACGGCCGGTGTCCTGACGAGTGACCGGCCCCGAGCGCCCGGACTGTCCGGGCGGCGCGTCAGCGCGGCGACACGCCCCGCAGCCGCTCGGCCCGGCGCCGGAGCAGCTCGAGCGTGGCGAGAAGCGCCACCGAGAACGCGACGAGGATCGTCGCCACCGCGAGGATCGCCGGGCTGATCGCCTCGCGGATGCCGTTCCACATCTGGCGGGGTATCGTCTGCTGGTCCGGTCCGGCGATGAAGAGCACCGCCACGACCTCGTCGAACGAGGTGACGAAGGCGAAGAGCGCGCCCGAGATCACGCCGGGCAGGATGAGGGGCAGCGTGATCTTGAAGAAGGTGCGACCCGGCCCGGCCCCGAGCGAAGCCGCCGCGCGGGTGAGCGAGTGGTCGAACCCGACCAGGGTCGCGGTGACGGTGATGATGACGAACGGGATGCCGAGCGTCGCATGGGCAAGGATCACGCCGAGATAGGTGTTGGCAAGGCACCCGCGCGACGACAGGAGCGGCGAGAGGACCGCCCCGAGCGCCGACTTCGGATCGACGCAGGCCGACGAATAGAAGAAGAACATGCCGGTGGCGGTGATGATGATGGGCACGATCATGGGCGAGATCAGGATCGCCATGATGATCCGGCGCCAGGGCATTTCCGGCCGGGACAGCCCGAGCGCCGCAAGGGTGCCGAGGGCCGTCGCGAAGATCGTGGACCAGAAGCCGACGACCAGCGAGTTCTTGGCCGCGCGGAACCAGGTCGAGTTCTCCCAGAAGTCCCTCCACCATGCGCTGTCCCGCGGCGCTTCGGGGGCGAGCATTCCGAACGTCATCAGGGTGTCGTACCAGCGCAGGCTGTAGCCCTCGGGGTCGAAGGCCAGCATCTTCTGCGTGAAGGTGAAGTAGGGTTCCGCGTTGAAGGACAGCGGGATGACGATCAGGATCGGCGCGATCAGGAACAAAAAGACGAGCGCGCAGATGATCCGGTAGGCCCAGGCCCAGATGCGTTCCAGGGGAGATGCATAGACGGGAAGCGCCACAGACTCACCCCAGCTTGAGATTGTCGATGCCGACCAGACGGTCGTAGAGCCAGTAGAGCGCGAGGACCGAGGCGAGGAGCAGCGCCGCGAGCGCCGCGGCGAGCGACCAGTTCAGCGTCTTCGACATGTGGTCGGCGATCATGTTCGAGATGAGCCGGCCCGTCGCCCCGCCGACCAGCGCGGGGGTGATGTAGTAGCCCACCGCGAGGATGAACACGAGCAGCGCCCCTGCCCCGATGCCCGGCACGGTCTGCGGCAGGTAGATCCTGCGGAACGCCGTCCAGCTCGTTGCGCCGAGGCTGCGCGCCGCGCGCACGTAGGAGGGCGGGATCGTGCGCATCACCGAATAGAGAGGCAGGATCATGAACGGCAGCAGGATGTGCGTCATGGCAATGATCGTGCCGGCGGTGTTGTACATCATCCGGATACGTCCGTCGTCCCGCAGAAGGCCGAGCGCCACCAGGGTGTTATTCACCACACCCTGCTCCTGGAGGAGCGCCATCCACGCCGTCGTCCGCACCAGAAGCGATGTCCAGAACGGCAAGAGAACGAGGATCATCAGAAGGTTCGACGTCCGCAGGGGCAGCGTCGCCAGAAGGTGCGCCACCGGGAAGGCGAGGACGAGGCAGATGCCGGTGATGAGCAGCGAAAGGCCGAAGGTCCGGAGGTAGAGCTTCACGTAGATCTGCCGCTCTTCCGGGACAGGCCTGATCCTGCCCAGTTCGTCGCGCGTCCGGTCGAGGGCGGCCAGGTAGAAGTCCCCGGTCCAGCCCGAGGATACCGCGCGCATGGACTGCCAGAGCTTGGGGGTGCCCCATTCCGGGTCGAGCGCGAGCAGCGCCTCCCTGTAGGGCGGCGATAGCCTGTCCGCGCCCCGCACGGTCGAGGTGAAGAGCGAGCGGGCTCCGGGGAAGTCGAAGTTGACGCGCTGCCCGACCGAGCCGCCTGCCTTCAGGATCTTGAGCTGGACGAGATCGGCCGCGAGAGCCGCATAGGCGGATTCGTCCGGCTCGGTGCCGAGGGGATTGCTGTCGAACCAGGACCGCAGGTTGACCATGACCGGAAAGGTCTCGTTGGTCCCCACGTCGCGGAATTCGACGAAGTCGAGGTTCTCCACGGATTGCCGGAGAAGCTGGCCGATCGGAAGCACGAAGGTCAGCACCACGAAGGCCAGCAGCGGCACGACCAGAAGGAAGGCGCGGCGTCTCGCCCGCGCCTGAGCGCGTGCAAGGGCCGCCCGGAGCGGCCGTCCGTCCGCGGTCTTGAGAACGGACGGTCTCGGGTCTTCGACTGCTGTGGTCACGGCCCTGTCCCAAGTCTGGCCCCGGCGAAGCCGGTGGTTCCTGCGGCCGGCCGGTCCCCGTCCGGCGTCGATGGCCGGCCCGGGCGCGTGGCGTCGCGCCCGGGCCGGCCGGTTCCGGCCGTCAGCCCGTTTCGCCGACGGCGACTTCCGCGGCCTTGATCGCGGCCTGCCGGGCGGCGATCTTGTCGCCGGTCGGCGGACCTTCGAAGCGGCGGTTCTCGACCGCGAACCAGAGGATCAGCGCCAGCACGAGGAAGCCCGCGACGATCCACTGCACGCTGTCGTTCGGCGGCTGGACGGCAATGTAGAAGATGATCCCCATGCCCACGACAGCGAGTACGGTGACAAGCTTGTAGACCCCCGTCGGCATCGCCCACGGGCCGGGCTTCGGCCATTTCGGGCCGCCATAGGCCAGCATCCCCGCCACCAGCGGAATGGTGAAGGACAGGAACAGGAACACCAGCGTCGAGTTCACGACCATGAAGTAGAGGCTGAACGCCGACCCACCCTGCACCGGGATGAAGCTGACCGCGATCACGTAGACCAGGCAGAGCGCCGTCGCCGTCCAGATCGAGGTCACCGGCGTCCGGTAGCGCGGCGACACGGTGGACAGCGCCTTCGATCCGACCGGCATCCCGCCGTCGCGGCTGAAGGCGAAGAGCATCCGGCTGGCCGAGGTGACGGTGGCCAGCCCGCAGAGGAACTGCGTGACGAGGATGCCGAGATAGATCACCGCCTTCAGGCCGGGCGGCATGATCGCGTTCATCGTCTCGAAGAAGACATTGACCCCCTTGGCGGCATAGGTCGGCATGTCCGGGATCGCCAGCGCGATGGCGCTGACCATGACCCAGCCGATCACCGACGACCAGAACACCGAGGTGATGATCCCGTTCGGCACCGACAGCGCGGCGCCCTTGGTTTCCTCGGAGGTGTGGGCCGAGGCGTCATAGCCGGTGATCGTGTAGACCGGCAGGAGCAGGCTGAGCAGGAACAGATAGAAGATGCTGTTCGATTGCGGGAAGACGTTTCCGCCCGCCTCGCCCGAGTAGTTGGTGAAGGTCCAGAGCCGGCTGATGTCGATCGACGGCGCGAAATAGAGCGCGGCGACGACCAGTACGGCGGTGGTGGCGAAGATGATGTAGCCCGAGATGTCGGTCAAAAACGAGGTGACGCGGATGCCGACATGGTTGAGATAGGCCTGCGCCACGGTGATGACGATCACGAAGCCGACGATCCAGCCGGCGCCGGTGGTCATCCCGATCACGCTGCCGAACGTGCCCTGGAAGAAGAAGGCGGTGCCGAGGTTGATCGCCCCCAGAACGGTGATGAGCCCGAGCAGGTTCAGCCAGGCGGTCAGCCAGCCCCAGAAGCGGTTGCCGAGGATCGAGCCCCAGTGATAGAGCCCGCCCGCCGTCGGGAAGGCCGAGCCGACCTGCGCCATTGACAGGGCGAACATGCCCGAGATGATGCAGCCGACGATCCAGCCGATGCCCGCCCCCGCGCCGCCGATCGAGCCGATCGCCTGGCCGTAGGAGTTGATCCCGCCGGAGAGGATGTTGATGATCGAGAAGCTGATGGCGAAGTTCGAGAACTTCGACATCGACCTCGAAAGCTCCTGGGCATAGCCCATGCCGTGAAGGACCTTCAGGTCCTCCTTCTTTTCATGATCCGAATAGGACATCTCGGTTTCCCTGTTCCCTCGGCCACCGGACAGGCGGCCATTTCAGCCCCGCAAGGGGGGCGGCTGTCGCGTTCCGTTGTGGTTTTTCGGGACCGAAGCCGGAACGCCGGCCGCGACCCTTTTGCAGTCTGTCCGCGCGGCGGATCGGGCCGCCGCGCGGGGCCGTCGGCAAGCCTCAGCCCGCGAGCCAGGCCGAGAAGCGCTCGTTCAGTTCGGCGTCGCGATCGACCCAGAACTCGAACGAGGTCTCGAGCGAGTTGGTCATGTTCTCGGGCGCGGTCGGCAGGTTCGGCGCCATCACCGTCTTGCCGTCCTTGAAGATCAGTTCCTCCTTCATGGCCGACTTCCGCGCCGGTCCGTAGGAGATGTTCTGGGCCTGGGCGCGCAGCCCGTCGGTCGAGGTGGCGAACTTCACGAACTCCATGGCCTGATCCTTGTTGGGGGCGCCCTTCGGGATCACGTACATCTCGTTCTCGTAGATCTGCCCGTCCCAGACGATCTGGAAGGGCTTGCCCTCGACCACGGCGGCGTTGAAGATCCGGCCGTTGTAGGCGGTGGTCATGACGACCTCGCCGTCGGCGAGAAGCTGCGGCGGCTGCGCGCCCGCTTCCCACCACACCACGCTGTCCTTGATGGTGTCGAGCTTGGCGAAGGCGCGGTCGACGCCCTCGGGGGTCTCGAGCACCTTGTAGATGTCCGCCGGAGCGACGCCATCGGCGAGAAGCGCGAGTTCGAGGACCGCCTTCGGGCCCTTCTTCAGCCCGCGCTTGCCGGGGAACTTCTTCAGATCGAAGAAGTCGGCAACCTTGGACGGGGCGGCATCGGCGGGAAACCTGGTCGAGTCATAGGCGAAGACGTTGGCCCAGATATCGGTCGACACGCCGCAGTCCGTCACCGCGCCGGGCAGGAAATCCTCGGCCGCCGGTGTTCCGTCCTTTCCGGCCGGCAGCGAGTTGATGTCGATCGGCTCGAGCAGGCCCTCGTCGCAGAGACGGATCGCGTCGGCATATTCGACCGAGGCCACGTCCACGGTGACGTTGCCCGCCTCGACCATCGCCTTGATCGGCACGGCCGGGTTGTCGCTGTCCACCATCGTCGTCTTGATGCCGGTGGCCTCGGTGAAGGGCTTGAGATGCGCGTTGGACTGCGCCTCGCCATAGGCGCCGCCCCAGGACATCACCGTGACCTGGGCATTCGCCGCGAAGGCGAACCCGGTCAGGGCGGTGCTGAGGATAAGGATCTTTCTCATTCGTGGTCTCCCCCTGTTGAACTTCGTATTGTTCCTTCCGGCACCGGTGCGCCGGCGTCAGACCGGATCAAGGGCCCGGGCATCCTGCGGATGCCAGCCCACCTTGATCGTTTCGCCGGGGCGCAGACGGGTCTGGCCCAGCGTGTTGCGCATCTTCATCACGAATTCCTCCGACCCGGCCACCTTCAGGACGGCGCGGAGGATGTCGCCCATGTAGATCACTTCGACCACCACGGCATCGATGGTATGCGCGCCCGGAGGCATCATCTCGGGCTTGAACTCGACGCGTTCGGGACGGATCGACACCAGCGTGCGCTGTCCCTTCTCGCGCACGTTGACGGGCGTGGCGTCGATCAGTTCGCCGTCGTCGAGACGGACGAGGGCCTTCTGGCCGTCCAGCTTCTCGATCGTGCCGGGCAGCTTGTTGTTCTCGCCGATGAACTGCGCCACGAAACTGTTGGCGGGGCGTTCGTAAAGCTCGTCGGGGGCCGCGCACTGCTGGATGACGCCATCGTTGAAGACCGCCACACGGTCCGACATGGTGAGCGCCTCGCCCTGGTCGTGGGTGACGTAGACGACCGTGATTCCAAGGCGTTCGTGAAGGGCCTTGATCTCGAACTGCATGTGCTCGCGGAGCTGCTTGTCGAGCGCGCCGAGCGGTTCGTCCATCAGCACGAGCACGGGGTCGAAGACCAGCGCGCGGGCGAGCGCGATGCGCTGCTGCTGGCCGCCCGAAAGCTGCGCCGGACGGCGGTTCGCAAAGCCCCCCATCTGCACCATGTCGAGCGCACGCCGGATCTTGGCCTCGCGGTCGGACTTGCCGATGCCCCGCACCTCGAGCGGGAAGGCGAGGTTCTCGCCCACCGACATGTGCGGGAACAGCGCGTAGTTCTGGAACACCATCCCGATGCCGCGCCGGTGCGGAGGGACCTGGTTGATCGGGCGCCCGTTCAGGCGGATCTCGCCGTGCGTGGCCGTCTCGAACCCGGCGAGCATCATCAGGGTCGTGGTCTTGCCGGAACCCGACGGGCCGAGCATGGTCAGGAACTCGCCCTTCGGCATCGACAGGCTGAGATCCTTCACGACGAGCGAGATGCCGTCGTAGCTCTTCTGGACGCGGTCAAACTCGACGAACGCGGTCTCGGCCCGGGAACCGTCCAAGCACTTACCCCCTGATGCTTCGCGCGCCTGTGCACGTCTTGTTTCCACCCGCGTGACTAAAGCAATGGGCGTCGGTCAATGCAACATGGTTTAGCGCAGGGGACCATCCGGCGCGGCACATTTTTCGGGCACACGGCTGCGCCTTGTGCGGCGGGCCGCACCGATCCGCGTCACGGCGCGCCCGGCAGGTCGGCCGCGGGCGAAAACCCTGCGCGACCATCACGGCCCCCCGGAAACCGAAGGGCCCCGCAAGGGGGCCCCGGTGGTGCGGTTGAGAAGACTCGAACTTCCACTCCGGTTAGGGAACAGCGACCTCAACGCTGCGCGTCTACCAATTCCGCCACAACCGCACGTTCTGGAGGTGACGGGTTCATAGCGAAGGGGTCGCGCGATGTGAAGGGGGATTTGCAGGGCACAGCCGCAAATTCACCCGCGACCCGGGGTGCCGCCGCGCCGGGCCCGCCGGTGATCTGTCCGGCGACCGGGGGGGGGCCGCAGGATAGCCCGGCTTCGGCAGAGGCCGGCGCGCCGCCGCCCCCGTCGCCGGGGCCGGAGCGACGCGCCCTGTTGCAATCCGCCCCGGAATCATTCCATCTCCTCATCCGGCGCAGGCCGCAGCGGCAAGCCCGCCCTGCCTCGCATGGCCCACCTTCGGACAGCACAATGGCGGAACCTTGAACCCCGGACCCGATCGCGGCAGTGGCGGAACCCGGGCGGCGAGCCCCGGGCCGGTCGAATGGATCGCGAGCCCCGGCACGGTTCCCTACGAGGACGCGGTGGCGGCGATGGAGGCGCGGGTGCGCGCGATCGCCGCGGGCAAGGCCGGCGAAGCCGTGTGGCTGCTCGCGCATCCCCCGCTCTACACCGCCGGAACGTCCGCCGACCCCGCCGATCTTCTCGATCCGGGACGGTTTCCCGTGCATGTCTCGCGCCGCGGAGGGCAGTTCACCTATCACGGTCCTGGGCAGCGTGTCGCCTATGTCATGCTCGATGTCGGCGCGCGCGGCCGCGACGTGCGGCGCTTCGTGGCCGCGCTCGAGGACTGGGTGATCGCCGCGCTGGCCGAGTTCGGCGTCCGCGGCGAGCGGCGGGCGGGGCGCGTCGGGGTGTGGGTGGTGCGCCCGGACAGGCCGCCCCTCGCCGACGGCACCCCGGCGGAGGACAAGATCGCGGCGATCGGCGTGCGCCTGACCCGGTGGATCAGCTGGCACGGCATCTCGATCAACGTCGAGCCCGACCTGTCACATTATGCCGGAATCGTGCCCTGCGGGATCAGCGGGCATGGCGTCACGAGCCTCGTGGACCTGGGTCTGCCCGTGACGATGGGCGACCTCGATGTCGCGCTCCGCGCGACGTTCGGGCGCACGGTGGGAGGCATGAGGGATCCCCATGCTTCCGAGACTGACCGGGGAACGACCCCCACGGTGCCGTCGTGCCGGGACGCGTGATCGCGGACGGGCCCTTCCAGAGGCAGCGCGGCGCGCCGGGCATCCGGAAGGACCGCTCCGATCGACCGCCCGTCAGGGCGCGGGGCTATGCCAAGACCGCCCGGCCGGATGCCGCGGTGGACCGGAGCATCCGGCCGGGCGAGCCATACCGGTCACATCTTCTTGGGCATAGCGTCCATGATCATCATGCCGTCGTTGCCCTTGCACTTGTCCCCGATGGCCTTCACGAGGTCTTCGTCCGACATGTCCATCATCGCCATGCCGCCGGACTTGGCCGCTTCCCTGACCGCCATGGCGGTGCTCATCATGCCGGCCTTGTCCATCGCGGCCATCTCCTTGCAGGTCATCTTCGAGACGTCCATCTTCGTCTCCTGCGCAAGGGCCGGGCCGGCGAGGGCGAGGGCGAGGGCGAGAATCGAGAGGGTGGTCTTCATCTTCGGATTTCCTTGTCATGCGGGCGGCCTGGGTTGGCGCCCTCCGGTCAAGAAGAGCTAGCGCAGCACACGACGGCCGGCGAGCCCGGAAACACGGTCCCAAGCGCCCTGACGCAAGATTCCGCGCACGGGGCCGGCCCCGCCCTCCGGCCGAACCCGCGGCCGCCCCCCTTCTCGGAAGGTCCGGGGGTTGCGGCAATTTTTCCCGTGCGGGAGGCCACTCGACCGTTGCCCGACCGCGCGCGCCGTCCTATTAGAAGCAGCAAAGCAGCAGGCCGGGGCGGCGGACGGCATCGCCATGCCTTGAACCCGGGCGCCAGGGAACCATAAGGAGACGACGCATGGCCGACGCAACCGTCCAGGGGCACGGGCACGACCATGGGCACGAGCACCATCGCAGCTTCTTCACGCGCTGGTTCATGTCCACCAACCACAAGGACATCGGCATCCTCTACCTGTTCACGGCGGGGATCGTCGGGTTCGTCGCGGTCCTGCTCACCGTGTACATGCGCCTCGAGCTCATGTACCCGGGCGTGCAGTACATGTGCCTGGAAGGGGCGCGCTTCACCGCGGCCGCGGTCGGGGAATGCACGCCAAACGGCCATCTGTGGAACGTGATTATCACGGCCCACGGCATCCTGATGATGTTCTTCGTGGTGATCCCGGCGCTGTTCGGCGGCTTCGGCAACTACTTCATGCCGCTGCATATCGGTGCGCCGGACATGGCCTTCCCGCGGATGAACAACCTGTCCTACTGGCTCTATGTCGCGGGCACGTCGCTGGCCGTGCTGTCGGTGTTCATGCCGGGGGGCGAGGGGCAGCGCGGGGCGGGACTGGGCTGGGTGCTCTATCCGCCGCTTTCGACGGGCGAGTCCGGCTATGCCGCCGACCTCGCGCTCTTCGCGGTGCACCTCTCGGGCGCCTCGTCGATCCTCGGCGCGATCAACATGATCACGACCTTCCTCAACATGCGCGCGCCGGGCATGACGCTGCACAAGGTGCCGCTCTTCGCCTGGTCGATCTTCGTCACCGCCTGGCTGATCCTGCTGGCGCTGCCCGTCCTTGCGGGCGCGATCACCATGCTGATCACCGACCGCAACTTCGGGACGACCTTCTTCCAGCCGGCGGGTGGCGGGGACCCGGTCCTCTACCAGCACATCCTGTGGTTCTTCGGACATCCGGAGGTCTACATCATCATCATCCCGGGCTTCGGGATCATCAGTCACGTCATCTCGACCTTCAGCCGCAAGCCGATCTTCGGCTACCTGCCGATGGTCTATGCGATGGTGGCGATCGGGGTCCTCGGCTTCGTCGTCTGGGCGCACCACATGTACACCGCCGGCATGAGCCTGACGCAGCAGTCCTACTTCATGCTCGCCACGATGGTCATCGCGGTGCCGACCGGCATCAAGGTGTTCTCGTGGATCGCCACCATGTGGGGCGGATCGATCGAGTTCAAGACGCCGATGCTCTACGCCTTCGGCTTCCTGTTCCTCTTCACGGTGGGCGGCGTCACCGGCATCGTGCTCAGCCAGGCGCCCGTGGACCGCGTCTATCACGACACCTACTATGTCGTCGCGCACTTCCACTACGTGATGTCGATCGGCGCGGTCTTCTGCCTCTTCGCGGGGATCTACTACTGGATCGGCAAGATGTCGGGCCGGCAGTATCCCGAATGGGCCGGCAAGCTCCAGTTCTGGACGATGTTCATCGGCGTAAACCTGACCTTCTTCCCGCAGCACTTCCTCGGGCGTCAGGGGATGCCGCGCCGCTACATCGACTACCCCGAGGCCTTCGCCTACTGGAACTGGTTCTCGTCGGTCGGCGCGTTCATATCCTTCGCCTCGTTCGTGTTCTTCCTCGGCATCGTCTTCTACACGCTGCTTGCAGGCCGCCGCGTGACGCAGAACAACTACTGGAACGAATACGCCGACACGCTGGAATGGACCCTGCCCTCGCCGCCGCCCGAGCACACGTTCGAGCAGCTGCCGAAGCGCGAGGACTGGGACCGCAGCCACGCGCACTGACGCAGGGGCCCTCGAGGCCGCAAGACCGAGAGGGCCCGGGCCGATGCGTCCGGGCCCTTCGCTTTCGGGATCAGCGAGACGATGCCCTACATCTGGTCCGATACGGCCGAGGGAAACCGGGTGCTGACGCTCTGGCCGCACCGGTCGCTGACGCCGCGCGGATTCGTCTGGTTCATCGGCGCCACGGCCGCGCTCTTCGCCGCGCCGCTGGTGGCGATCCTCGGGCAGGCCGTGATGTGGGGCATCCTGCCGTTCGTGGTCGTCGTCGTCGCCGGCCTGTGGATCGCCATCCGGCGGAGCTGGCGAACGGCCGAGATCGCCGAGCGCCTCACGCTGGCGCCCGGCCGCGCCCACCTGACGCGCATCGACCGGACCGGGCAACGCGACTGGAGCGACAATTCGTACTGGGTCAGCGTCCGGCTGCACCGGCGGGGCGGGCCGGTGCCGAACTACCTGACGCTGAAGGGCACGCGCCGCGAGGTCGAGATCGGGGCCTTCCTGTCGGAGCCCGAGCGCATCGCGCTGAAGGACGAGATCGAGGCGGCGCTGGCTCGCTTCAGGTAGGCGGGGATGCGGGGAGGGCCGCCCCCGGCCCTGCGCGGAAGGGCTGCCGCGCGCGCCCCGGGTCGCGCGGCGCGGCGACCGGCGGGTCACCGTCATCCGGCTCAGGCGCCGCGCGGGCCGAAAAGGATGATCGCCGCACCGGCGAGCGACACGGCGGTCCCGAGGATGTCCCACCTGTCCGGCACCCTGCCTTCGACAGCCCAGAGCCACATGACCGAGGCGGTGATGTAGACGCCCCCGTAGGACGCGAAGGCGCGCCCGGCATAGGCCGCGGGCGCGAGCGTCAGCGCCCAGGCGAAGGCCATAAGGAGCGCCGTCCCCGGCACGATCAGCCAGCCCGGCGCCCCGAGCCTCAGCACCGCCCAGAAAGCGAAGGAGCCGCCGATCTCGGCAAGCGCCGCGAGGACGAAGACGAAGGGGGTCACCGGCTGTCGCTCCGGGTCATCCGAGCGCCGCCCTGACGAGCGGGCCGGCCGCACCGAAATCCATGCGGCCGGCGTGTTCGGCCCTGAGCGCCGCCATGACCCTGCCCATGTCGCGGATTGACGTGGCCCCGGTGGCCGCGATGGCCGCCCGGATCGCCGCTGCGGTTTCCGCGGCCGAGAGGGGTTTGGGCAGGAATTCCTCGATCACCCGGACCTCGGCCAGTTCCCTGGCTGCCAGGTCCGCCCGCCCGCCTTCCTCATAGATCTTCGCGCTGTCCTGCCGCTGCTTCACCATCCTGGCCAGAACCGCCATCAGGTCGGCGTCCGACGCCGGCACTTCGCCCCCCTCTCCCCGGATCGCGATGTCCTTGTCCTTGATCGCCGCGGTGATGAGCCGGATGGCGGACAGCCGGTCGGCCTCGCGTGCCCGCATCGCGTCCTTCATCGCCGCAGAGAGACGTTCGCGCAGGGACATGGGGGCCTCCTCGGGTGGGTTGCCCGACGATAGCGCCCCCGGCACCGGGGCACAACGCGCGGATGGCGGGCGGCTCAGCCGCCCGCCGCCGTGGCGGCCGGACCCGCCTTGCCGAAGGCCCCGGCCAGATCGCCCGCATCGCCGGGCGCGATCCCCTTGTGGGGCGCCGCCTCCATCCCGCCGCCGCCGGGTTTCGCGCGGAGGGCGGCGATCAGGACCGCCGCGAAGAGACAGAAGCTCGCGACGCTCATGACGAGCGAGGCCCAGAACAGTGCGACGTTCATTCCGAACTCTCCTTCAGATGACGGAAATGCCCTGCAGCCCGGTCGCCCGGAACTGGAAGCCGACGTCCTGCACGAGATCGAACAGCCCCGGCGTGCCTGCGACGACGGTGCCGACGGGATCACCCGCTGCCGAGGCGACCGGCGCTCCGGAATCACCCGGCAGGGTGACGCCCGACACGGTCATGTAGCAGTCGCCCCAAGTGCCGCCGATCGCCGCGGAATGGTAGAACTGGACATAGGCCCGCACTGTGGCCCGCACCCTGTCGGTCAGCCCGCCCCGTGCGCGGATGGAAAGGGGCGCGGAGGGCCCGGCGGTCACGGGGATCCGGGCGCGGCCGGGCCGGGCACCACCCGTGGCGATCACGGCGACGTCCGCCCCGGGCATCGTTCCCTGCCCCGCGGGATCGCGCGAGACGAGGACGTTTCCGACCGTCGGGTTCATCGGGGGGGCGTTCTCGCGCACCGGGCCGCCGCCCGCCGCAGCAACGTGCCCGGCGGTCAGAAAGCCCGACCGGGCACCCCATCCGACCCCGAAGCCCAGCGTCCCGGCGGACGCCTGAAAGACCGCGTCACCGGGGGCGGCATGGGCGCTCGGGGGCGGCAGGATCAGAAGGCGGACCTCGTCGAACCAGGCCGGCGGGTCGCGCGCAGGAGTTGCCGAGGCAAGCGCCTCCGACAGGTGCCGGCAGGGCCGGCTGCCCCGCAGGGCGCCAAGCCGGAAGACCTCCCCGTCCCGCTGCCCGGGCGGCGGGACGGGTGGCCCGAACGGGAACCCCTCGTCCGCGCGCGCCGCGTTCAGGGCCAGCATCGGCATCGGGGCCGCCACCCCAGGACAGAAGCCCGGCGGCGTTGAAGACGTCGATCAGCCCCCGCCCCTCGGCAAGGATCGCGGCGGCGAGCAGCGCGGCTTGGCCCGAGGCTTCCCGATCTTCTCCGAATGAAAGGAGTGACATGCCGAGAGCCGCCTCTCCGGGACCGCGTCAGACTAGCAGAAGACCTGACCCGGCGAAACGGGCAGGGTGCCGGGTCCCCCGCACAACCGGATGTGCCCTTGACCCCCCTCGCCCCCCTCTCTAGGTTCCGCGCGATTTGCCGACAGGGAGTCGCGCCATGCCGACTGGCCAACCGAAGCCGACCGCCTGCCTTGCGCTCGCGGACGGCTCGATCTTCTACGGAATGGGCTTCGGCGCGACGGGCCGGACGGTGGCGGAGCTGGTCTTCAACACCGCGATGACCGGCTATCAGGAGATCATGACCGACCCGTCCTACGCGGGCCAGGTCGTGACCTTCACCTTCCCCCACATCGGCAACGTGGGCGTCACGCCAGAAGACGACGAGTCGGCCGAGCCGGCGGCAGCCGGCATGGTGGTGAAGTGGGACCCGACCGCGCCGTCGAACTGGCGCGCGGCGGGCGGGCTGACCGACTGGCTGACGCGCAAGGGCCGCATCGGCATCGGGGGCGTCGACACCCGGCGCCTGACCCGCGCTATCCGCCAGCAGGGCGCGCCGAACGTCTGCCTCGCCCACGACCCCGAGGGCAGGTTCGACATCGCGGCACTCGTCGCCCGGGCGCGGGCCTGGTCCGGCCTCGTCGGCCTCGACCTCGCCCGGGACGTGACCTGCGCGCAGAGCTACCGCTGGAACGAGACCCGCTGGGCCTGGCCGCAGGGCTATGGCACGCGGCAGGGCGAGGGCCTGAGGGTCGTCGCCGTGGACTACGGGGCGAAGCGCAACATCCTGCGCTGCCTCGCCTCGACGGGGGCGGATGTCACTGTCCTGCCCGCCGGCGCCACCGCTGACGAGGTGCTGGCGCTGAACCCCGATGGCGTCTTCCTGTCCAATGGCCCGGGCGACCCGGCCGCGACCGGCGCCTATGCGGTGCCGATGATCAAGGGTGTGCTGGACAGGGACCTGCCGCTCTTCGGCATCTGCCTCGGCCACCAGATGCTCGCGCTCGCGCTTGGGGCGCGGACGATCAAGATGAACCACGGCCACCACGGCGCCAACCATCCGGTGAAGGACCTCGAGACCGGCCGCGTCGAGATCACCTCGATGAACCACGGCTTCACCGTGGACAGCCAGACCCTGCCTGCAGGCGTGGTCGAGACGCATGTGAGCCTGTTCGACGGCTCGAACTGCGGCATCCGCATGGCCGGCCGCCCGGTCTTCAGCGTCCAGTACCACCCCGAGGCGAGCCCCGGCCCGCAGGACAGCTACTACCTATTCGAGCGCTTCGCCGGGGCAATGCGGGCGCGGCGGGCCGCGTGACGGCGCGGCGGCGGAGGACGGGCATCTGCCGGGAGAGTTCCGCGGCGGCGGCTTAACTGTCCACTTAACCTCGCATTAACCAAGCTTGCGCCATCGTGAACATCTGACTGGGGATGGTCGATGTCGCTTCAAGTATCGCACTTGCGCCTTGTCTCGACAGGGCGTCAGACGGAATGCCCAAAATCCACGCGGCCGGCGGGGGATCGTCCGGCGGGGGATCCGGCACGGCGCAAGCCGCTGGGTCAGATCCTGGTGGACGGCGGGCAGCTCGATCCCGGCGACCTTCTGAAGGCGGTCGCGATGCGCGCCCGGCAGGACTCGCGGCTCGGGGAAATCCTCGTGGCCCAGGGCTGGGCGCGCGAGGATGACATCCTCGCCGCGCTCGGACGGCAATGGAACACGCGGATCGTCGCACGCGGAAGCCTGCGGCCGGACCCGCGGCTCGTGGATGCCGTGGGCATCGAGACCTGTCTGCGCGGCGGGTTCACGCCGTGGCAGCGGCTCGCCGGCGGGACCGTCGTCGTCACCAGCCGCCCGGACCGGTTCGCCGAGGACGTTGCCCGGCTTCCCGCCGCGCTCGGGCCCTTCGTGATGGCCATCGCCTCGGAGCGCAGCATCCACGAGGCGCTCCTGTCGGTCCGCCGAACCGCACTTGTCCGCCGGGCGGAAACCCGGGTGCCGGCGTCGGAGAGCTGCCGCCGCGCCGGCCCGCCGCGGGCCGGGATCTGGATGGCGGCGGCGCTGGCGGTCTCGGCGGGGCTCTTCGCTGCGGCACCGGGCGTCGTGATCGGCATCCTGACGGCGTGGTCGCTGCTGACGCTTGTGCTCTGCACGGCGCTCAAGCTGGCCGCCGCCGCCGCTCTGATCGGGGGCGGGACGGCTGCACGCGGGCGCCCCCTCCGCAACACCCGCCGCGCCCCCCTCGGGTCCGGGCCCCGGGCGGAAGCGACGGGCACGGCGGAAGCGACGGGCGCGGCCCCGAACGCCGCGCCGGGACCGGCCCATTCCGCCCCCCCCGCGGAAGGACGCCTGCCCATGGTTTCGGTGATCGTCCCCCTCTTCCGGGAATCCGACATAGCGGGCCGGCTGCTGCGACGGATCTCCCGCATCGACTATCCGCGCGAGCTTCTCGACGTGGTTCTGGTGGTCGAAGCGGAGGACCGTGCAACGCGTTCGGTCCTCGAGCGGACGAGGCTGCCCGGCTGGATGCGCGTGATCGTCGCGCCCGACGGTCCGCTGCGGACGAAGCCGCGCGCGCTCAACCTCGCGCTCGATTTCTGCCGGGGGCAGATCGTCGGCGTCTGGGACGCCGAGGACGCACCCGCGCCGTCGCAGATCCGCGACGTCGTGCACCACTTCGCCTCGGCCCCGCCGGAGGTTGCCTGCGTGCAGGGCGTGCTCGACTTCTACAACCGCCGCCGCAACTGGCTGTCGCGCTGCTTTGCCATCGAATACGCCGCCTGGTTCCGCGTCATCCTTCCCGGACTTGCGCGGCTGGGACTTGTGGTGCCCCTCGGCGGCACCACGCTCTTCTTCCGCCGCGCCGCGCTCGATGCGCTCGGCGGATGGGACGCCCACAACGTGACCGAGGATGCCGATCTCGGCCTCCGTCTCGCGCGGCACGGCTACCGCACCGATGTCATCGGGACGGTGACCGAGGAAGAGCCGAACGCCCGTCTGGTGCCCTGGATCCGGCAGCGGTCACGCTGGCTGAAGGGGTATGCGATCACCTGGGCCGTTCACATGCGCTCGCCCCGGGCACTGCTCGCTGCGCTCGGGTGGCGGCGGTTCCTTGGCGTTCAGGTGATCTTCCTCGGGACCCTGTCGCAGTTCATCCTGGCTCCGGTCATCTGGACCTACTGGGTGCTTGCCTTCCGGGCATCCGACAGCGCGGGGGGCGGCGCGGCGGACGGGGTATGGAGCGAGCCGGCAGTCCCGCTGGCCGCCCTCTTCCTTGCGGCCGAAGCCGTAAACATCGCGATCGGCGTGGCAGGCGTCCTGCGGGCGGGACATCTCGATCTCCTGAAATGGGTGCCCACGCTGGTCGTGTACTTTCCCCTCGGCACGTTCGCGGCGGTGAAGGCCCTCTACGAGGCGGCGGCGCGGCCGTTCCATTGGGACAAGACCGAGCATGGCGTGATGGACGACGACGACACACCCCCCGCCTCGGCGGCGGCGGCACAGGCCGCGGAAGCGACCGTGACCCCGCTCCGGCGGCCGGACGCCGCACCGGTCGGACCTTCCGCTGCGTTCCGCGGCATGCCGGTCCCGGCCCGGCCGCTTCCGCGCGTCGCACCCGCCCCGGCCCGGACCTGGCCGCGCCCCGCCGGGCTGCCCGCCGTCTTCGCAAGGCCCGCCGTCTTCGCAAGCCCCGCCGTCTTCGCAAGGCCCGGCGTCGTCGCAAGCCCTGCCGCCACGGTGACGGCGCCGGCCGTGCCGGGCGAGGAAATGCCCGCCGATCGGGCCTAGACCCGCCGGAGCGCGCCCGCGTCGAGCCTCAGGCGGGTCTCGAAGGCGCGCGAGATATGGGCGCGGAGCGCGGCCTGCGCGGCCTCGCCGTCGCCGCGGGCGATCGCGTCGAGGATCGCCTCGTGCTCGGCCAGCGCCGCCGCGCCGCGCCCCTCGGCGGCCAGCGAGGTCGTCGCGAGCAGCGCCATCGAGCGGTGGACGAGGTCGAGCTGCTGGACGAGGTAGCGGTTGTGCGAGGCGAGGTGGATCTGCCGGTGGAAGCGCTTGTTCGCACGGGCAAGCGCGTCCGGATCGCCGAGGCTCGCGCGGTCGGCGGCGACCATCTCGGCCAGCACGTGCACCTCTTCCGGCGTCGCATGGCGGGCGGCGAGGCGGGCGGCGAGGCCCTCGAGTTCGGCACGGACGACGTAGAGCTCGGCCAGCTGGTTGTGGTCGAGCGAGGCGACGATCAGCGACCGCCCGTCGCGGGCAAGCATCGACTGCGTCTCGAGCCTCTGCAGGGCCTCGCGGACCGGTGTGCGCGACACGCCGAACCGCTCCGCGAGTTCGGACTCCACCAGCCGGTCGCCGGGCCGATAGGCTCCGCTCTCGATCGCGTCAAGGATCAGCGTGTAGGCGTCTTTCGGCATCCCGCGGCCGCTCCCCCGCCTGGCCCTCGCCTGGCCCCGGCCCGACGGGCGGGGACGGGCGGGGACGGGCGGGGCAAGCCTAGACCGCGGATCGGCCCCTTCGCAAGGACCGGCCGCCCCGCCGTTCCTGCCCGTCCCTGCACGGGTTGCCCCCGACCCCGCGCGCGCCTAACGTCGCCGCCATGATCCCCGAACGCATCCCCGCCGCGCCGACACATCCAGACTTCACCCATGTCCGCACCTGGATCTTCGACCTCGACAACACGCTCTATCCGCCCGAAAGCAGGTTGTTCGACCTGATCGAGGTCCGGATGACGCAGTATGTCATGGACGCGCTCGGCGTGGCGCGGGATGAGGCCGACCGGCTGAGGCACCGCTACTGGATGCTTTACGGGACGACACTCGCGGGACTGATGCGCGAGCACGAGGTGGACCCGACCCCCTACCTGACGGACGTGCATGACATCCCGCTCGACCGGCTGCAGCCGGACCCGGCGCTCGCCGCGGCCATCGCCCGGCTGCCGGGGAGACGGATCGTCTACACGAACGGGGCCGCCGCCTATGGCGAACGGGTGGTCGAGGCGCGCGGGCTGGGCGGGTTGTTCGACGCGGTCTACGGAATCGAACATGCGGGCTACCTGCCGAAGCCGGAACGCGCCGCCTTCGAGGCGGTCTTTGCGCTGGCCGGTCTGGCCCCGGAAACCGGCGCGATGTTCGAGGACGACGCCCGGAACCTCGCCGCGCCGCACGAGATGGGGCTGAGGACGGTGCATGTATCGCCCGGCCCCGAACCGGCCGGCCACATCCACCACCACACCGACGATCTGACCGCGTTCCTTCGTCGCCTGACCGGGTGACTGCGACAGCGCGCCACCCTGCAGGGGCGGGCCATCGGGACTACCTGCTGCCCGAGCGACAGAAGGAGACGCGCCGATGACCGCATTGCCCGCCACTGCCCCGCCCCGCGCCTGGGGCTACCGCATCCCCGTGCTCGGCTGGATCGCGCATGACGTGGTGGTCAAGGGCGGCGACAACGTCTGGTACTTCCTCGTCATGACGCTGGGCCTTGTCGCCATCGCGGTGATGACCTGGGGGCTGCCTGCATTGGTGATGGTGGCGCTTTCGATGGTGCCGGTGATGTTCGCGGTGCTCCTCCTCATCACTCTCGGCAGATAGCCCCGACGCGGGTATCCGGCTTCCGGTCGGGTGCCCCAAGGCGCTACAGTCAGGAAAAGGGGAGCGCGCGCCATGCCGACGCACGAGACGACCGACATCCTGATTTCGGGCGGCGGAGTCGCGGGCCTCGCCGCGGCCGCCGTGTTCGGCACGGCCGCATTCCGGGTGATCTGCGTCGATCCGGCCCCCCCGGTGACCGATGAGGGGGACGCGGACGCGGACCTGCGCACCACGGCTTTCCTGCAACCCTCGCGGACGATCCTGAAGGACGCCGGCCTGTGGTCGCGGCTCGAACCCTTCGCCACGCCCCTCCGGATCATGCGGATCGTTGACGCGGGGGGCGAGGAGCCCGAGGCGCGCTATGTGGCCGACTTCGATGCCGCCGACATCTCCGACGCCCCGTTCGGCTGGAACCTGCCCAACTGGCTGCTGAGACGCGAGTTCGCGGCGCGGCTTGCGGATCTGCCGAACGTCAGCTTCCGTCCGGGCATCGGAACCGCGGGGTATCTCTCGCGCGATGCCGAGGCGCGGGTGACGCTGTCGGACGGGACGCGCGTTTCGGCGCGCCTCGCGGTGGCGGCGGACGGACGGTCCAGTCCGCTGCGCGACGCGGCCGGCATCGGCGTCGCCACGACACGCTACGGGCAGAAGGCGCTCGCCTTCGCCGTCACGCACCCGATCCCGCACCGGAACGTCTCGACCGAGGTGCATCGGTCCGGGGGCCCGTTCACGCTTGTCCCCCTGCCCGACCGGGATGGCAGGCCCGCCTCGGCCGTGGTCTGGATGGAGCGCGGCCCCGAGGTCCTGCACCTCGCCACCCTGCCGGTTCCCGAGTTCGAGGCCCGGATGACCGCCCGCAGCGCCCATGTCCTGGGGCCGCTCACGCTGGTGACGCGCCGGTCGGTCTGGCCGATCATCAGCCAGATCGCCGACCGCTTTGCCGCGCGGCGACTGGCGCTCGTGGCCGAGGCCGCGCATGTGGTGCCACCGATCGGCGCGCAGGGGCTGAACATGAGCCTGGCCGATATCGGGCTCCTTGCGCGGCTGGCCGAAGAGGCACCGGACCGGCTGGGCGACCCCGCCATGCTCGACCGGTATCACCGCGCCCGCTGGCCCGAAGTGCGGGTGCGGGTGGCGGGGATCGACCTGCTCAACCGCGCGTCGATGGCCGGGGCGCCCGCGCTGCGCAACCTGCGCGCGGCGGCGCTGCGGACGCTCTACGGGGCGGCACCGGTCAGGAAAGTCCTGATGCAGGCGGGGCTGGGCGCCCGCCCGTCTCAGGCGGGAAACAGCGCATCCACCGCCGGCTGAAGCCGGGCGACGGTACCTGGCACGTCCTTCAGCTTCTCAAGGCCGAAAAGCCCGATGCGGAACGTCCTGAACCAGTCGGGTTCGCCGACCTGAAGCGGCACGCCGGCGGCGATCTGGTATCCGAGCCCGAGGAATTTCTTCCCCGTCTGTATGTCGGGATCGTCGGTGTAGCTGACGACCACCCCCGGCGCCTGGAACCCGTGCGCCGCGACGGACCGGAGCCCGCGCCCCTCGAGCATCCCGCGCACCGCGCGGCCCAGCGCCCACTGCGCCTCGGCCGCCGCCGCGAATCCCATCGCCTTCGTCTCGGCCATCGCCGCCGCGAAGACCATCAGCGCGTCGGTCGGCAGGGTGGCGTGATAGGCATGTCCGCCCTTCTCGTAGGCCTCCATGATCGCGCGCCATTTCTTCAGGTCGAGCGCGAAGCTCGACGAGGCGGTGGCGGCGAGGCGTTCGGCACCGCGTTCGGACAGCGTCACGAGGCCCGCCGAGGGCGAGGCCGACCAGCCCTTCTGCGGGGCCGAGATCAGGACATCGGCGCCGGCCGCCCCCATGTCCACCCAGACCGCTCCGCTCGCGATGCAGTCGAGGACGAAGATGGCCCCCACCTCGTGCGCCGCGTCGGCGACGGCCTTCAGGTAGGCGTCGGGCAGGATCATCCCGGCCGAGGTCTCGACATGCGGCGCGAAGACGACATCGGGACGGGCCCTGCGTATGGTCGCCACCACCTCGTCGATTGGCGCGGGCACGAAGGAAGACCGGGGCACGTTGCCCGTGGGCCGCGCCATCGCCACCGTCACCTCGCGCGCGAAGCCGCCCGCCTCGAAGATCTGGCTCCAGCGGAAGCTGAACCAGCCGTTCCGGATGACGAGCGCATGGGCGCCGGTACCGAACTGCCGCGCCACCGCCTCCATCGCGCAGGTGCCGCCGCCGGGGACCACCGCGATGGCATGGGCGTTGTAGACCTCGCGGAGCGTGGCCGAGATGTCCCGCATCGCGGTCTGGAAGCGCTGCGACATGTGGTTGAGCGCGCGGTCGGTGAAGACAACCGAGAATTCCTGCAAGCCGTCGGGGTCGATATGGGGCAGCAGTCCGGGCATGGGAGGCCTCCGTCAGGTTTTGGATGGAGCATAGCGGAGGGCGGGGCCGGGACCAGACCGCACTTTTCTTCCGGCATGACTGACGACCTGCCAGTGGCAGGTCGGCCATGCCGGTTGCCCGGAGGCGCAAGCCGCAGGGCAAGGGGTTGAACGCAGTCCCTTCGGTCTCCATTCGGGCCGCGCCTGCCTGGGCTGGTGCGTCGAAGACGCGCCTGCCAAGGGGCAGGCAGGCGCGGCCCGAATAGTCACTTGCCTATTCGGGCAAAAGCCTCGTTCCCAAGCTGCATTGCATTTTGGATAATGCTGCGTCATCAGACACTTGACTGACCAGTCTACTGAAGGAGGGGAAGGTGCAGAACGCAGTTGGCATCAATCCTGACGCATTAAGGAACGTCTGGAAAACCTGCCGCTTTCCGCCTGATCTGGTAGACTTGGGCATCCCTGCGGGGAACCCTGTCGATGCCGAAGCAGCCCGCCTTTCCCGGCTTGCGTGACGCGATGAAGGAGAAGGTGA
>JBMOOH010000051.1:0-59183 GCA_049323795.1 Pseudomonadota bacterium | reverse complement strand
ACCATCGCGCCGATGGGCGACGATCCCGTCATCAGCCTGCCCGCCGTGGCATCCCGATCAAGCAGGCCCGCGCCGAACATCACGGTGACGATCAGCGCCAGCTACACCACTCAACGGGACAGCATCGCGGATCGGGATCGGGTTTACCTGCCGCCCCGGCAGAGCCGCAACAGGTTCCGCAGGTCCCGGGCGAAAGGTTGCCGGCCGGCCTTCCGCCCCATCAGCCCCCTCGATCCGCCTTCCGCGCGGGGCGGCTCTGATTCGGCATCCGGCGGGTGGCCCGGACAGACCGTTTCCCGCATGGCCGGAATTGCCCTGATCTGAACACTTTCTTTACGAACCAAGGCCTATCTTCCCTCCGAGCATAGGAGACGGCCGCGATTGACGGGCGGCCGGGTGCAGGAACCAGGGGAAGGAACCGGACCATGGCGCAGGCCGATCTCTACGATCACAGCAAACCCGCATTCGGTTCAGGCATCGCTCGTCTTGCCGCGGCCGCGAGGGCGCTCTTCGGGACAAAGGCCAAGGCCACGGCGCCGGCACAGCGCCGGGCCGCCGATCCGCGCGAAGCGGGGTATCTGGCCGACATCGGCATGGAAACCGGCTTCTGACATTCCTGGCATCGCGCCCGGCCCGCGAACCTGTCCCCGGACAGGCCCGTGAACGGGCCCGCCGCACCCTCCTTAACGGCTGACCCGGACGGGCCGTGATGTGGGGCCGCGTCACGGCCCGGCGCGGTGCGGTCTTTTCATCCGGGCCTTCCTGTCCTAGACCCCCGCCTGATGGGCGAAATTCTGCATATCGTCGGCGGCGGGATGGCGGGGTCCGAAGCGGCCTGGCAGGCCGCATCACGCGGCATTGCCGTCGTGATCCACGAGATGCGGCCGAGCGTGCGCACCTTCGCCCACCGCAGCGGCGACCTGGCCGAGATGGTGTGCTCCAACTCGTTCCGCTCCGACGACGACGAGCGGAACGCGGTGGGCCTTCTGCACTGGGAAATGAGGGCGGCCGGCAGCCTCATCCTCGAAGCCGCGCGTGCCCACCGCCTTCCGGCGGGCGGCGCGCTTGCGGTGGACCGCGAGCCCTTCGCGCGCCACGTGACCGAGCGGCTCCGCGCGCATCCGCTGGTGACGGTCCTGGACGGCGAGGTGACCGACCTTCCCGAAACCGGCGACTGGATCATCGCCACCGGTCCGCTGACCTCCGGCCGTCTCGCCGGTGCGATCCGCGCCCATACCGGCGCAGAGCAGCTTGCCTTCTTCGACGCCATCGCCCCGATCGTCCACGCCGAGACGATCGACATGTCCATCGCCTGGCGCCAGTCGCGCTACGACAAGGGCGAGACCGAAGACGAACGCAGGGCCTATATCAACTGCCCGATGACGCGCGAGGACTACGAGGGATTCATCGACGCCCTTCTGGCGGCCGACAAGACCGAGTTCCGCGAGGGCGAGACGGCCGGCTACTTCGACGGCTGCCTCCCGATCGAGGTGATGGCCGAGCGGGGCCGGGAGACGCTGCGCTTCGGTCCGATGAAGCCCGTGGGCCTGACGAACGCGCATGCGCCCGACCGGAGGCCCCACGCCGTCGTGCAGCTTCGCCGCGACAATGCGCTCGGCACACTCTACAACATCGTAGGTTTCCAGACCAAGATGAAGTATGGCGCGCAGGTCGATGTATTCCGTCGGATTCCTGGGCTGAAGGACGCAGGTTTCGCGCGTCTCGGCGGCATCCACCGGAACACCTTCATAAACTCCCCCCGCCTCCTCGACGACCGGATGCGGCTCAGATCCCGCCTGAACATCCGCTTCGCGGGTCAGATCACGGGCGTCGAGGGCTATGTCGAATCCGCGGCGATGGGTCTTCTTGCCGGGCGCCTCGCCGCGGCCGAAAGGCGGGGCATCCCCCTGCCGCCCCCGCCGCCCGATACGGCGACCGGTGCGCTTCTCGCCCATATCACCGGCGGGGCGGACGCGCGCACGTTCCAGCCGATGAACGTCAACTTCGGGCTCTTCCCGCCGATCGAGGCCAAGGGCGGGAGACGGGGCCGCAAGGACCGCTACAAGGCCTACACGGACCGCGCGAAGGCGTCCTTCTCGGCATGGCTTTCGGCGCAGGAATGACCCCCCGGACGCGCTTCGCCCCCTCGCCCACCGGACTGCTGCATCTCGGCCACGCCTTTTCGGCGATCATCGGACACGACCGCGCCGCGGCGGCGGGCGGCGTCTTCCTCGTCCGCATCGAGGACCTCGACGGCGCGCGCTGCCGGCCGGCCTTCGAGGCCGCCCTCCTCGAGGATCTGCGCTGGCTCGGGCTCGGGTGGGAAGATCCGGTGATGCGCCAGTCCGAACGGGCGGCGGCCTACGGCGCGGCGCTCGGGCGGCTGGCGGAGGCGGGCCTGCTCTATCCCTGCGGCTGCACGCGCCGCGCCGTCGCAGCGGCACTTTCGGCACCACAGGAAGGGGCCGAGACACCACGCGCCTATCCCGGGACCTGCCGCCACCGCCCGATGGCGGACCGCAGGCAAGGCGACTCGCTTCGGCTCAACATGTCGCGGGCACTCGAGAGCGTCGGTTCCCTTCCGCCGTTCACCGAGACGGGGCCGCTTTTCGGCGGGATCCACAGCCCCGATCCCGAGGCCCTCGTGCGAGAGGGCGACATCGTCCTCGCCCGGCGCGACGCCGGCACGGCCTATCATCTCGCCGTCGTGGTGGACGACGCGGCCCAGGGCGTGACCGAGGTGGTACGGGGCGCCGACCTGTTCGGCTCGACACCGATCCAGATCCTCATTCAGCGGCTGCTCGGACTTCCGACCCCGGCCTACCACCACCACCGGCTGGTCCGGGACGACGCCGGACGACGGCTTGCCAAGCGGGACGACGCCCGCGCGATCCGGCGCTACCGCGAGGATGGCGCAAGCCCCGCCGACATCCGTGCGATGCTCGGCCTCTAGCTAGCGCGACCTGAAGAGACCGCCGAGGATGCCCCGGACGATCTGCTGGGTCGCCCTCGATCCGAGCGACCTGGCAGCGCTCTTGGCGAAGGTCTCGGCGAGGCTGTCGCCGCGTCCGCTCTTGCCGGTGCCGCGGAAGAGGATGTCCGACAGCCCTCCTCCTTGTGCGTGCGGCCGTGTGTCGGACCGTGTGCCGGGCCGTGTGCCGGGCTGTGTGTCGGGTCCTGTATCGGGCCCGGCCTGCGGTTGCGGGGCGCCGGGCTGGTAGCGGCGGGCGTTCCTGAACGCCTCGCCAAGACCGGTCTGGCCCTGCCGGCCCGCCTCTCCGCCCGCGTTGGCGGTAGAGGCGGTGGCAGCGGCGGTGGCAGCGGCGGTCCGGGCGGCAAGTTTCTCGTAGGCCGACTCGCGGTCAGCAACCGCCGAGTATTTGGGCCCGAGCCCGCTTGCCGCGATGATCGCCGTCCGGAGTTCGGGGGTGACCGGCCCGACGTGCGAATTCGGCGGGCGGACCAGGGTGCGCTCGACCATGCCCGGAATGCCCCTGGCTTCGAGGAGCGAGGTCACGGCCTCGCCCGTCCCGACCTCCTTGATCGCCGTCTCGGTGTCGAAGCGGGGGTTCGGGCGATAGTTCTCGGCGGCCCGTGCCAGGTCCTTCTGGTCCTTGGCCGTGAAGGCGCGCAGCGCGTGCTGCACGCGGTTGCCGAGCTGTCCGAGGATCGCATCCGGGATATCGGCAGGGTTCTGGGTGATGAAGAACACCCCCACCCCCTTGGAGCGGATCAGCCGCGCGACCTGTTCCACCTTGTCCACCAGCGCCTTCGGCGCGTCCTTGAAGAGCAGGTGCGCCTCGTCGAAGAAGAAGACGAGCTTCGGCTTCTCGGGATCGCCCACCTCCGGCAGTTCCTCGAAGAGCTCCGACAGGAGCCAGAGAAGGAAGGTCGCATAGAGCCGGGGCGATGCCATGAGCCTGTCGGCGGCAAGGATGTTCACCCGCCCGCGCCCGTCCGGCCCCGCGGCCATCAGGTCCGCAAGTTCGAGTGCCGGCTCGCCGAAGAACCGCGCCGCGCCCTGGTTCTCGAGCACGAGAAGGGCGCGCTGGATCGACCCCACGGTCGCGGCGGAAATGTTCCCGTACCGCAGGCCGAGCCTGTCGGCATTCTCGCCGATGTAGACGAGCATCGCCTGGAGGTCCTTCAGGTCGAGCAGCGGCAGGGCTTCCTCGTCGGCGAGGCGGAAGGCGATGTTGAGCACGCCTTCCTGCGGTTCGCTCAGCTCGAGCAGACGCGACAAGAGAAGCGGCCCCATCTCGGTCACGGTGGCGCGGACCGGGTGCCCCTGCTGCCCGAAGAGATCCCAGAAGACAACCGGAAACGCCGTGTAGTCGAGCGTCCAGCCGATCGTCTCGGCGCGCTTCAAAAAGGCATCGTGAAGCCGGCTTGCGGCCGAGCCCGCGGCGCACAGCCCCGCGAGGTCGCCCTTCACGTCGGCCATGAACACAGGCACGCCCTGCGACGAGAAGCCCTCGGCCAGAACCTGAAGCGTGACGGTCTTGCCGGTGCCGGTCGCGCCCGCGACAAGTCCGTGGCGGTTGCCATAGCCGAGCAGCAGGGACTGCGGCGACCTGTAGCCCTCGCCGCCACCACCGACGAAGACCGAACCCGCCTTTTCCACCGCCAGACACTCCCGCCCTGCATCTTCCCGTGACGGGAGAATACATCGTTTACGGGCTTCTGCCAGATTGCTCGTGGCCTCCTGGCCAGGTCTCCGCCGGCGGACGTTTCCTCCCTGCGCACTGGCCGCGCCTTCTTCCCGGCGCGGCCGTTTTCTCGTGCAATATCAGTTTTGCCGGTCCGGAGTTTTCCTTGTTGACGCACCGGCGGGAAGCGAATAGCGTCCCCCGCAATGAGACAGTCGGCCAGTCCGACAGGGAGCATGACTTCGGATCGGGCCCGGTTTTCCGGGCCCTTTTCAATTGCGGCCCCCCCCAAAGCCGCCCCCAGAACCGTCCCGCCAGACATCTGCGCCCGCCGCCCGCGCCCCCCTCAGAGCCGCCCGGCGGTGCCGGCCCTGCCCGCTCCGCCCTAGAACCGGTCGGCAGGCGCGAGGCGCCGGCGGGGTTCCGCCCGGGGCGCGGCGCTTCCCCGGGCCGTGCGACAACGCGGCTCGGTTTGGACCCTGACAGCGGCGGACGCCCATGCTAAAGCGCCGGCCGAACCGAATGAAACGGACACCGCATCCATGCCCCCGCTCCGCCCGATCCGCCAGACCGCCCTCGCCGCCGCCCTGATCCTGCCCGTCCTTGCCCTGCCCCTGCCTGCGCAGGAAAGCGGCGCCGCCAGTGGAACGGACGGCGGGGCTGCGGCCCAGCCGGGGACCGGGGCGGCGCCCTCGGACCTCTCGCTCGGCGAGCCCGCCAGCGACATCGGCACCGAGTACACGGCCAGCACCTTCGAGAGCTGGGAAGTCCGCTGCGTCAAGACCGAGAACGGCAAGGATCCCTGCCAGCTCTACCAGCTCCTGAAGGACGGCCAGGGCACGTCCGTGGCCGAGATCAGCATCATCCCCCTGCCCAAGGGGCAACCGGCGGTTGCCGGCGCGACGATCGTGACACCGCTCGAGACGCTCCTGACCGAGCAGGTGACGCTCGCCATCGACGGTGCCAAGGCCAAGCGCTATCCCTTCACCTTCTGCGCCGCCGTCGGCTGCATCTCGCGGGTCGGATTCACCGACGAAGAGGTCGCCGCCTTCCGCAAGGGGTCCAAGGCCGTCCTGACGATCGCGCCGCTTGCCGCGCCCGACAAGAAGGTCAGCCTCGACATCTCGCTGAAGGGCTTCACCGCCGGCTTCAAGGACGTGGTGCAGCGGACCGAGGCCAACGCCGCCAAGAAGTGACCCGGGGCGGCCGCCCGGATCATGGCCGCCCGGGTCACGCCCGCGCAAGCGCGGGCACGGCGTTCGTGCCGCCGAAGGCGAAGGCATCGGACGGCGCCACGCGCCCGTCTGCCCGCTGCGGCACGTCCGGCACCACGTTGCATGCACGGAGATGGGTCGGTTCCGCCGGGGCCGGCGGCGGGTGCGTTCACCCCCGAAGGTTCGCCATGAACGGGACGGAGATGTCGAAGCGTTCCCCGACCGCAAGGACCACCCCGACGCCGCCGGGACGGTCCAGCCCGGGTTCCGCGAGCATCTGATCGGGACAGAGCGACCGAGGGCCGCACGCGGCCTGCCGGGCGGGGATTGCGATGACCGGTCCGGCAGCGGTCATGCACCGTCTTCTCCGGGACCGACCTTGCCAGTGCCCGCTTCGGCCCCACCCGCTTCGGCCCCGCCCGCGGTCTCCTCCGCGTCTTCCGGTCCGGGGGTCCGCATGCCGGCGGTCCTGAGCGCGCGCACCTCGTCGAAGAGCCGCCCGAGCCGGCGGATGTGCTTCCATGCCTGCAGATGGCTTTCCATCTTCATCGCGGGCGAGCCGAGGATCACCCGTCCTGCGGGCACGCTCGTGAATATCTTCGTCGCGCCGCCCGCGATCACGTCGTCGCCGACGAAGATGTTGTCGCTGACCCCGCACTGGCCGCCCAGCGTCACGCGGTCCCCGACGCGGGCCGACCCGGCGATGCCGACTTGGCCGCAGAGAAGGCAGTCCTCGCCCAGCGTGACGTTGTGGCCGATCTGGACAAGGTTGTCGATCTTCGTCCCCCGGCCGATGCGCGTCGCCCGGATGGTGCCCGAATCGATCGTCGAATTCGCGCCGACCTCGACATCGTCGCCGATCTCGACGCCGCCGAGCGAATGAATGCGGACCCAGGCCTGCGCCCTGTCGCCGTCGCGCCGCCCGAGCGTCTCGCGCACCGTCTCGATGCCGGACTTCTCAGCGGTCACGAACGAGAATCCGTCGCCGCCGATGGCCGCGCCGGGCTGGGCGGTGAACGAGCGGCCGATCCGCACCGCCCGACCGAGGCGGACACCGGCGTGAAGAAGCCCCTCCTCTCCGATGCTGCATCCCTCGCCGACCGACACATGCGACAGGATGCGCGTGCCGGCGCCAATCTCGGTGCCCTCGCCGATCACCGAGAAGGGTCCGACCGAAACCCCCGGACCGAGCCGGACGGACGGATGGACGACCGCGGAGGGATGCACGCCCGGAACGATGGCCGGGCCGGGATCGAGCAGCCGGGTCAGCCCCGCGAGCGCCAGGCGGGGACGGTCCACCACGACCGCGGCCCGCAGCCCAAGCGCATGCCAGTCCGTTCCCGCCGCGACGAGCGCCGTCCGCGCGCGGCCCGCCGCGAGTTCCGCGACATACCGCGGGGCCATCGCAACCGCAATGTCGCGCGGCCCCGCTGCCCCGGGCTCCGCAGCCCCGGTCACCTCGAAGGCCGTATCGCCTACGGCGCCTGCCCCGATCGCTGCCGCGATCTCGGCGATGCTGTGGGCCATCCTGTCTGCCCGCTTCCCTGCCGCCGGACGCTGTTCCGGCCCCTTCCGGCTTATCCCCGAATGTCGGGGATGACTACCCCGGGCCATTCTCGCCGCACCGGTCGCCCGTGTTCCGGGCAGAGGATGCAGGGCTCTGCCGCCCGCTCGCCATCGGGGGACCGGTGGCCGGACCGGCCTGGCGCAACTTCCTGCACGGACGCTGCGTCCGGTCAACGGCCTGGAAACCCCGGCCGCCCCCCGAGGACCGAATCGGCAGGTGCGCCGGCGGCAGGGCTGCAAGGACTGATTGTCGCAACTTGGCAACGGTCGCCGGGAAAGCCGATCGGCGCCGGCTGCCGCCCCGCAGATCAGCAAAAACCTGCCGATCCGCCCGAACGGTCGCGCCCGACCGCAACTGGCGTGTTGGCCTGTTCCGGATGCTGTGCCATAAAGTTCGCCACTGTGGGGACTGTGTAACGATTAAGTCGCTGATAACGCGGCAATAATGAAAACTCGGACGGGACAGGCTCTCTCATGACGGACGACAGATCACCGGCTCTGACACGGCGTGGATTGCTTGCGGTCTTCGCCGCGACAGCGGTGGCAGCAGCTCCGACCTACTCTCAGGCGTTCTCGATCCTGCGCGGGGCCGGCGACATCCGCCGCATCCGCATGTACTCGGGCCGCACCGGTGAATCGCTCGACACGATCTACTGGCTCGAAGGCGAGTACATCCCCGAGGCGCTGAAGGAGATCAACTACTTCATGCGTGACTGGCGTCAGGATTCGCAGGCCCGCATCGATCCCCGCACCATCGACATCGCCTCGGCGGCCAATCGCATGATGGACACGAGCGAGCCCTACATGCTGCTGTCGGGCTACCGCACCGCCAAGACCAATGCCCTGCTGCGCGAATCGTCGCGCGGCGTCGCGCGCAACTCCCTGCACATCAAGGGCATGGCCGCCGACGTCCGCATGAAATCCCGATCGGTCAATCAGATCTTCAAGGCCGTGAAGGCCTGCGGCGCCGGCGGGGTCGGCAAGTATTCGCGGTCGGACTTCGTCCACATGGACAGCGGCCCCATCCGCACCTGGGGCGCCTGAGGTCGCGCCCGGGCGGGCGCCCGGGACCGGGGACGGCGCGATCGCCGTTGCGCATGCCCAGGGGCGTTCCGGCACATGGCACAGCCCCTCGCCATCCGAATCGCGGATGCGACGGACGCCGCGCCTGGCCTCAGGCCAGGCCGTCTGCAGCCCCGTCGTCCGCTGCAAGCGCGATGCGCCCTGTCTCCAGGGCCTCGTCTGCCGCCCGCAGCGCCTCTCCCGGGCCCGCAGCGTCGAAGAGCCGAAGCCGGCAGGCACAGGCGGCGGGCGCCGGTTCCGGGTCCGCCCCGAGGACGGTGCTCAGGATCTCGCGCGCGTCCCATTCGACGGCCGCGAGGATCCCGGCGGACGCCGCGCTGTCCGGGACGGGACCGCCGGACTGCAGGATGACGGCAGTCCCCGGGCGCGCCATGCGGACGGATGCCGCCACGGTCGCGTCCGCGAACACGACATCGGCTCCGCCGGCCAGCACGGCCTCGGCGGCCTTGCGCGCGCGGTCGGGATCGGCCCAGGCCCGCGTGTGGGCGACCATGAACCCGGCCCCCGGCGCGGCAAGGCGCACACCGGAGCGGAACGCGTTCAGCATCCGGTTCACCCCCGTGATCGGATAGGAACCGACGGCCGCGATCCGCGCCGCGGAACCGCCCCCCCCGGGCCGGGTCACCGAACCGGCCATCGAACCGGCCAGCACGCCGGCGAGGAACGCCGCCCGCTCGGGCGCCGGTTCGGCGACCATCACGTTCGCTGCGGCCGGCGCGCCTGCGAAGCTCGATCCCAGCACGAACCGTGTCGATGGATACGCTGCCGCCAGCGCCCGCAGCTCCGCCTCCGCCGCATAGGCGTCGGCGAGGACGACCTGCGCGCCCTCGTCGGCAAGCCGCCGGACGAGGGCGAGCTGGTCGTTCCAGTCAAGTCCGCCCTCGGCGCTGTAGGCGATCCCCCCGGATGCCTCCAGCGCCGTGGCAGCCCCGTGCACCGCGCCGGCCCAGCCCGCCGCCAACGGCTGCGAGAAGGCGCCGGCCACGCTACGGACCGCGGGGCCGGCCTCTGCGTCCGGGCGCGCCAGGGGCAGCGCCGCGAACGCTGCCGCAGCCGACAGGAAACCCCGCCGGGAGGGCGAAAACCGCGCGAGACATGTCATGAACCGCCGCCTTCCTCTGCGCCCGGCGATTCGCCGGACCCGGTCAGTGAAGCAGAAACCGAACAGGAAGGCGAACCTCCCGGCCCGGTCCGGCCCGGTCCGGCTGGCACATCGCGCCCCGAGATGCCAGAAGGAGGGCACGGAGCGGCCGAGCAGCGGTGGGGGAAGGGCGGCATGGAACGGTGCAGAATGGGACCGGTCGAGGTATCCCGCCTCGTCTACGGCATGTGGCGGCTCGGGGACGATCCGGACACCTCGGTCGCACGTGTCCGCGCCAAGCTCGATGCCTGCCTCGGTCAGGGCATCACCACGCTCGATCAGGCGGACATCTACGGCGGATACTCGGCCGAGGATCTGCTCGGCCGCGCGCTCCGGTCTGCGCCCGGCCTGCGCGACAGGTTCGAGATCGTGACGAAGTGCGGAATCGTCGCGCCGGTCGGCCGCCACTCGGCCGCGCGCGTGAAGCACTACGACACCTCCGCCCGCCACATCGAGGAGAGCGTCGAGACCTCGCTTCGGCTTCTCGGCACTGACCGCATCGACCTCGTCCTGATCCATCGACCCGATCCCCTGATCGATCCGGACGAGACAGGGTCCGCGCTCGACCGCCTGGTCCGGGCCGGCAAGACCCGCGCGGTCGGCGTGTCGAACTTCCGGCCCTGGGACATGACGCTCCTCCAGTCGCGGATGGAGACGCCGCTCGCGACGAACCAGATCGAGATCAGCCTCGGGGCGCGGAGCGCCTTCACCGGGCCGGACCTGCCGTTCCTGCAGGAACGCGGCATCCGCCCGATGGCCTGGTCGCCCCTGGCGGGCGGCAGGCTTCTGGCCGAGGCGGACGCCCCGCTCCGCCAGCGGCTCGAGTCGCTCGGCGCCGAGGCGGGAGCCGACTGGTCCGCGGTCGCCGTCGCCTGGCTCCTGCGGCACCCGGCGGGGATCGTGCCGGTTCTCGGGACGAACGATCCGGCCCGGATCGCACGCCTGTCCGGCAGTCTCGGCATCGAGATGGATCGACAGACCTGGTTCGAACTCTACACCCTCGCCCAGGGCCGGGAGGTGCCCTGACGTGGCCCAGCGATCCGACCCGGTCGACTTCGTCCCCGATCCGGCAAGCCCCGCCGCCCTGCGAAGCGCGCTCGGCCGTTTCGCCACCGGGGTCACGGTCGTGACGACCGCCGCCCCGGACGGTCCGGCGGGGTTCATCGCGAACAGCTTCGCCAGCCTGTCGCTGGATCCCCCGCTTGTCCTCTGGGCGCCCGGCAAGGCCTCGCTGCGCTTCGCGCTCTTCGCCGCGGCAAGGAATTACGCCATCCATGTCCTCGCTCTGGAACAGGAGGCGCTGGTGCGCCGCTTCACCCGCGGGGGCGCGGGCTTCGACGGCCTCGATCACGACGTCACCGAAGCCGGGGTGCCGGTGCTGAAGGATGCGCTCGCACGGTACGACTGCGAGCGCTACGCAACCCACGAGGGCGGGGATCACCTGATCGTCGTGGGCCGGCTGCTCCGGGTGCGCCTGCGCGACGGCGATCCGCTGGTCTTCAGCCAGGGAACCTATGGCCGGTTCGCCTCCGGAGACAGCCGGGGCGGTCGCTGAAGGACCCCGGGCGCGACGGCGGAGGAAGTGCCCCGGTTCACGCCGGTTACGCCGGCAGGGCGTCTCCGGAGGAATCCGTGGCCAGCCTCAGGGTCAGCTGCAGCAGGCCCTCGGTCTCGGTCTTGGCGTAGATGTTGCGCAGATGCGACCGGACCGTCGCCTCGGCGAGGGACAGCTCCTCGCATACGCCCTGCACGGAACAGCCGCGCGACAGCAGGAGGCAGACCCGGAACTCGGCACGGCTCAGCTTGGCCGGGTTCGACGGGCCGAGAAGGGGCTCGGAGTCGAGCTTCGGATTGGACCGCCCTCCGCGCGCGCCCGCGACCTCCGGACTGTCGCTCATCCCGCCGTTCCTCCGTCCAGACCAGGCGCGCGCGATCGCCGGCGCGAAGAAGTGAAGGAGCTGCTCCTGGCCGGAGGAGAGCCGCTCGCGGAAATGCAGTTCGAGATGGTCTCGCCGGCTGCCCGCCCGGGAGAGAACGATGACACCGAGATCGGACAGCCCGCGGGCCGCCATCCAGTCGCCCGGTTCCCCCGCGCCTGACCGCAGGTCCCGCGATGCGATCCAGAGCGATCCTCCGCCCGCATGTCCGAAGTCGGGCCCCGGGAATGCGGGGACCTCGCTGCCGGCCGCCGCGCAAGGCCGGACATGCCCGGCCTGCGGTTCGCAGGCCGCCGCCACAGTCTGGCGGGCATGCGGACCGGTGCAGCGGACGAAGGCGCCCCCTTGCGCGCCGAGCGCGGCCACCAGCGCCGCCAGCGCCGTCCCGAGCGTCGCCTTGCCCTCGTTCGCCTGACACAGGACAGCCAGCGCCTCGACCGGATTGCCGTTCGAAAAGGCACCCGGGACTTCCGCACCGGCTGCGGTCAAGCGCCGTTCAACTGCCACCATCACACCCGCCCCGCCCGCTCCGGGCCAGACTTCACACACCGTCAGGCACTCTATCACGGCTTTTCACCGGACGAAGGCAAAACCCCTGCAGCCCGGGCGGGCCGCGCCGGGCACCGGCCGCCGCGCCCACATGCCGCGAACATTGTCCGTCCCGCAGCGGACATTGTCCGCGGGCGGCTTGCGCCGGCACGGCGAATCAGGCCCGGGCACTGCGTCCGGTCCCGAGCCCCCCCTCAGCCCAGCGTGCCCCGGAGCGTCGGCAGGTGGCCGTAGTTCGCCAGGAAATGCCGTGCGATGTCGTCCCGCCGCAGGAAGGCGACCCCGGGTTCCCGCGTGAGCCCGTGCTCGATGATCCGCCGCAGGCCCGACGCGCGGTTCGGCTGGCCCGTCCAGCGTGCATGCACGGCCACCGTCATCATCCGCCCGCCCGTCTCGTCCGCCTCGGACAGAAGGTAGTCGATCCCCGCGATCACGTCCGCCGCGAAGTCGCCGGGATTGCCGTAGCCCGGCGCGATCAGGAAACGGCTGTCGTTGAAGGTCTTGGAATAGGGGACGACCAGCATCCGGCCCGCGGGTGTGGCGACGAAATAGGGGATTTCGTCGTTGCAGGGGTCCGAGGTGTAGAGGAAGCCCCCTTCCTCGACCAGAAGTCCGAAGGTGTTGACCGAGGGATAGGACCGCTGGTTCCAGCCGATGGGCCGCGTCCCGAGCACGTCCCGGTAAAGCGCGACCGCCTTCAGCAGGTGGTCCCGCTCCTCCTCGCGGCTCTGCCGGAACGCCTCGAACCAGCGCCAGCCGTGGCCGAGCAGGTCGTGCCCGGACTCGGTCATCCAGGCCGCCACCTCGCGGTTGCGGTCGAGCGCGAGGGCGCAGGCGGAAATCGTCGCCTTCACCCCCAGCCCGTCGAGCATGCGGGCAAGCCGCCAGATGCCCACGCGGCTGCCGTATTCGAAATGCGTCTCGGTCCCGAGGTCGCGGATCGGCGGATCGACGGTGAAGGCATATTCCCCCCAGCCCTCATTCCGCCCGTGTCCTTCGATCAGCGAATACTCCGCCCCCTCCTCGTAGACGACGACGAGGTTGACGACGACCTTCGCCCCGCCCGGCCAGTCGATCCGGGGCGGGTGCCGCCCGTAGCCCGTGAAGTCGCGCGGCGGCACCCATCCTGTCAGGTCGGCCATCGCATCTCCCCCCCCTTTGTGATGCTGTCCCGTTCGCTGCCCATACTGCCGCCTCGGGGCGTGCCTCCCCTGCCATCCCGCGTCATCGCCCATGTCGCATTCCGCTCAGACGCGGGGGCGGCGGCCCACCACTCTCGCTCCAAACGGCGAAAGGCCCGTCGATGACCGCCGATCTGGTGATCCGGAACGCGCGCATGGTGACGCCCTCCGGCGAGGTCACGGGCGACCTCTCGGTCGCGGGCGGACGGATCGCCGCCATCGGCCCGGACCTGCCCCGCGCGGCGAGCGAGATCGACGCGGGCGGCCTGCTTCTCCTTCCCGGCGGGATCGACAGCCACTGCCACATGGACCAGCGCCCCGTCCACGGCGAAGGCGTGCACCCCGACGACTTCGTGACCGGCACCGCCGCCGCCGCCGCGGGCGGGGTCACGACCGTCATCCCCCAGTCGATGAGCGGGCACGGCGATGACATCGAGGCGGTGCTGCGCGAGTATCTGGCAAAAGCCGATGGCCGCGCCATCGTGGACTATTCCGCCATCATCCAGATGCCCGGGGCGGACCGCGACTTCCTGACGGGCGCCCTGCCCCGGCTCGTCGCCGAAGGCTTCCCGACACTCAAGATCTTCACGACCTACGAGGGCTACACCCTCACCGACGCCGAGATCCTTGCGATCCTCGCCGCCGCCGCGCCGCTCGGCGCGCTCGGCTGCATCCACGCCGAGGACGACGCGCTTCTGACCTGGGCGACCGCGAAGGCGCTGGCCGAGGGGCGCATCGCGCTGACCGAGCAGCCGCTTGCCCGGCCGGTCGAGGCTGAAGCCGGGATGATCGCCCGTGTCGGTCTCTATGCGCGGATGACGGGCGCGCAGGTCCACATCTACCACGTCACCGGCCGCCGGCCGCTCGCCGCCATCGCCGAGGCGCGGGCCGCCGGCGCGCGGATCACGGGCGAGACCTGCCCGCAATACCTCACCTTCACACGCGACGACCTCGCCCGCCCCGATTTCGACGGCGCCCGCTTCCTCGCCTCGCCCGCGCTCCGCGAGGGCGCCGACCGCGACGCGCTCTGGGCGGCGCTCGCGGACGGGACGCTCGCCACCTGTTCCTCGGACCATTCCCCCTCGCACCGCATGGCAAGAATCGCCCGCGCCCGCGACCGGGCGGCAAGGGGGGAGGCGACGCCCTTCACCGAAATGGGCGGCGGATCGCCCGGCCTTCAGGTGCTGCTGCCGATCCTCTTCTCGGAAGGGGTGGTCACGGGCCGCCTTTCCCTCGCACGGTTCGTGGAACTGACCGCCACCGCCCCGGCCCGCCTCTTCGGCCTGAGCGCCCGGAAGGGCCGGATCGCTGCGGGCCTCGACGCGGACCTGACGCTCTGGAATCCCGGCACCCGCTGGACCGTCCGCCACGCCGACATGCACTCGCGCGTGGACTTCACCCCGTGGGACGGGATGGAGTTGACGGGCCGCCCGCTGATGACCTTCGTGCGCGGCCGCAGGGTCGCCGAGGACGGAAAGGTGGCCGACGGCGCCATCGGCCACGGCCGCCTTCAGCGCCGCGCGCGGACCCGCCCATGACCCGGTGGATCACCTGCGCCGTGAACGGCGGCGGCGTCATGCCGAGAGACACGCCCCATGTCCCGATCACGCCCGCAGAGATCGCCGCCGATGCGCTGGCGGCGGCGCGCGAAGGTGCGGCGGTCGTCCACATCCATGTCCGCGACCCGGCGACGGGCCGCGCGTCGCACGAGGTCGCGCTCTACCGCGAGGTCCGCGACCGCATCCGCGACCGGGACGCGGACCTGCTCATCCACTTCACCGGCGGCGGGGGCGGCGCGCTCGCCACGTCCCCCCCCCCGCCGGCGGTGTCGCCCGAGGCGGCCGCCGCTATCCAGACCCCGGACCAGCGCCTCGCGCATCTGAAGCCCGCCGGTGCCGACCTCACCGGCCTCGACTGCGGCAGCTTCTCCTGGGGCATGGGCGGCGACGTGTGGCTCGCGCCGACCGACATGCTCTACCGGCAGGCGGCATATCTGGCCGAGGTGGGTGTCCGTCCGGAACTCACCGTCTTCGACCTCGGGCAGATGGCCCTTGCCGTGAAGATGCTGGGGGACCGGGCGGTGCCTGCGACCACCCCCTTCTGCATCGGTCTCGGCGTCACCTGGGGCGCGCCCGCCCGTCCCGCCGCGCTCGAGGCGTTCCTCGACCTGCTGCCGCCGGGGTCCGACTGGTCGGCCTGTTCCAAGGGCGAGGCGCACCACGCCATCGCGCCCATGATCGCCGGACGGGGCGGGGGCCTGCGGACGGGGATCGAGGACCATCCGGCGCTGGGGGGGCGGATGGTCACGAATGCGGAACTGACGGGGATCGCGTGCGAGGTTCTGGTGAAGGCGGGGGCGAGGCCGCTCGGGGCACGCGAGCTGCGGCGGCATCTCGGCATCAGGCAGGAGGCGAGAAGCGGCCGGAACCTCTTGCCCGAATAGGCGGGTGACTGTTCGGGCCGCATCCTGCGGACCCCTGTCGGGGCGGCCGCGCCCAGAATGCAGGCGGCCGGTGACGCCGCGGGCCCCTCGACCGTCGCCGCCCCGGCGGTTTGGGCCAGCCAACATCGCCGACCTTCCACGGGAGGGCTGTCTTTCATGCCGGAACGCGGCGTCCCCCTCACACCCCCATCTCCGCCTTCAGCCAGTCCACATATTCCGCCAGTGTCTCCGCCAGGGGCCGCGCCTCCCACCCGAAGTCCGCCTTCGCCCGCGCGCAGTCATAGGCCCCCCACCGCGCCGTCCTCTGCTCGGGCGGCTGGACGATCTCCGCCACCTCCGCCGGTACCTCGTCGAGCTCGCACCCCCCCGTCAGCGGCGCAAGCGTCCGCGCCAGCTCGCCGAAGGTCGCGAGCCGCCCCGCCGCGATGTTGTAGGCGTGATGCCGCAGCGCCCCTTTCGGCGCGCCAAGGATCATCATCACCGCCCGCGCCACGTCGCTCGCCGCCACCCAGTCCCCGACCGTGTCGGCCGAGACCACCCGCGTCGGCCGCCCCCTCAGCGCGTTCACCGCCACGATCTGCGGCACGCAGCGCACCCGGCGCACGGACGTGTAGCGGTCCATCGGGCCGAACAGGCCCGAGAGCCGCAGCGACACTGCCGGAAACCCGTAGAGCGCCGCGAAGCGCCGGGCAATCTGCTCCCCCGTGAGCTTCGTCACGTCATAGAGCCCGTCCGGCCCCACATGCTGATCCTCGCGCACGAACATCGCCCCGGGCGCGCGCTCGTCCACGTCCCGCGCATAGACCGACCCCGAGGAGAGGTTCACGAACACCCCCTGCCCCGGGCTTCTCCGCCACCAGTCGAGCAGGCGGGCGAGCCCCATCACGTTCGTCTCGATGACGGCCAGGGGATCCTCCTTCTCGGGTTCGTGCAAGGTCCCCTCGGCATCCCGCCATGCGTGCGGCGTCACCGCCGCCCCCGCCACCACCGCGTCCACCCCCTTCGGCAGCCGCGCGTAAAGCGACGGGTCGCGCACGTCTCCCACGATCGCGTCGATCCGCCCCGTCAGCGTCCCGAAGAAGCGCGCCGCCACCGCGTCGGGCGGCGCGATGTCCACCACCGCCGCCCGGTTCGCCCGGTCGGCCTCGAGCCACTGCCGCACCACATGCGCCATCGCAAAGCCGAAGCCGCCCGTCACCAGGAGATGCCGCATCCCGCTCACGCCGCCATCCACCCGCCATCGACCATGAGGTTGTGTCCGGTGATGTAGCGGGCCGCGTCGGACGCGAGGAACACGACCGCCGAGGCGACATCCTCGGGCTGCCCCAGCCGCGGCCAGGGCGTCCGCGACCTCGAATACGAAAGCGCCTTTTCGCTCAGGTCCGAGAACGGCCCGCCCGACAGGATCTTCCCCGGCGCGACGGCGTTGCAGACGATCCCGTCCCTGGCATAGTCCGCCGCGATCTGCCGCGTCATGTAGACGCCCGCCGACTTCGTGACCCCGTAGGCGAAGTCCCCCGGCGCCGCGATCATCCCGTGCTGCGAGGTGATGTTGACGATCCGCCCCCGCACCTCGCCGGCCGGCTCCTGCGTCAGGAACTGCTGCACCGCACGCTTGCAGCCGTAGAACATCCCCGTGACGTTCACGCCAAGCGCCCGCTGCCAGCGCTCGTCGTCGGTCGCGAGCAGGTCGGTGTTCGGGAACCACGCCGCGTTGTTGACGATCACGTCGAGCCGGCCCCAGCGGCTGACCGCCTCGGCGACGATCCCGTCCACGTCCTCCCACCGCGACACGTCGGTGTGGCGGAAGAACGCCTCGCCTCCGGCGCCCCCGATCTGCTCCACGGTGCGCGGCGAGACACCGGGCGTGATGTCGCCCACCGCGACCCTCGCGCCCGCCTTCGCCATCGCCACCGCGATCGCGCGGCCGATGCCGCCCGCCGCGCCCGTCACGATCGCCGTCCGTCCCGTCAGGTCCATGCGCCCCCCGCGATGTGCCGCGGGACGGGTGATGTCACCCGTCCTGCCCTCTACTCCTTCCGCAGGCGGAACCGCTGGATCTTGCCCGTCTGCGTCTTCGGCAAGGCTTCGGTGAAGATCACCCGGCGCGGATACTTGTAGGGCGCGATCACCGCCTTCACGTGGTCCTGGAGGAGCTTGACCATCAGCGCGTCGCCCACCTTGCCTGCCGCGAGCACCACATGCGCCTCGACGATCTGCCCCCGGTCCTCGTCCGCCGCGCCCACGACCGCACATTCGAGCACCGCCTCGTGCGACAGAAGCGCCGCCTCCACCTCCGGCCCCGCGATGTTGTAGCCCGCGCTCACGATCATGTCGTCCGACCTCGCGGCGAAGTGGAAATAGCCCTCGTCGTCCTGCCAGAAGCTGTCGCCCGTCAGGTTCCAGCCGTCCTTCACATAGTCCCGCTGCCGCGCGTCGGCGAGATACCGGCACCCCGTCGGCCCCTGCACGGCCAGCCGCCCGACCTCGCCCCGCGGCATCTCCGCCCCGTCCTCGCCCACGATCTTCGCGCGATAGCCGGTCACGGGCCGCCCGGTGCAGCCGGGACGGTGGTCGTCGAAGCGGTTGCTGATGAAGATGTGCAGCATCTCGGTCGCGCCGATCCCGTCGAGCATGGGCTTGCCCGTCCGCGCGATCCACTCGCCGTAGACCGGAGCGGGCAGCGCCTCCCCGGCGCTGACGGCAGCGCGGAGCGAGGACAGGTCCGCCCCCTCCTGCATCGCCTTCAGCATCACCCGGTAGGCGGTGGGCGCGGTGAAGCAGACCGTCGCCTTCAGGTTCTCGATGATCCGGATCATGTTGGGCGGGCTCGCCTGCTCCAGCAGCGCCGCCGCCGCCCCGAAGCGCAGCGGGAACACCGCCAGCCCCCCGAGGCCGAAGGTGAAGGCCAGGGGCGGAGAGCCGACGAAGATATCCCCGGGCGTGACCCCCAGAACCTCCTTCGCATAGCCGTCCGCGATGATCAGAAGATCGCGGTGGAAGTGCATGGTGGCCTTGGGTTCCCCCGTGGTCCCGGACGTGAAGCCGAGGAGCGCCACGTCGTCGCGACCCACCGTCGGCGCCTCGAACCGCACCGGCTTGGACAGCGCCGCCCGGTCCAGTTCCGCGTCATGGTTCGCCGTCCCGTCGAACCCCACGATCGTCTTCAGGAACCGCGAGTCCTTCCCGCACGCGACCAGTTCCTCCATCAGCCGCGTGTCGCAGAGCGCGAGCCCGATCTCGGCCTTGTCCACGATCTTCGCCAGCTCCCCGGCCCGCAGCATCGGCATGGTGTTCGCCACCACCGCCCCCGCCTTCGTCGCGCCCAGCCAGCAGGCCACCATCGCCGGGTTGTTCGCGGACCGGATCAGCACGCGGTTTCCGGGCCTTACGCCGTAATCCTCGACCAGCGCACGGGCGATCCGGCTCGACCAGTCGGCAAGCTCCTTGTAGGTCCGCCGCCGCCCGTTTCCGATCAGTGCCACATGGTCTGCAAAGCCCCGCCCGACCATCCGGTCGGTCAGTTCCACGGCGGCGTTCATCCACTCCGGATAGTCGAACCCGTCGAGCGGCAGCTCCGGCCACTCCCCCGCAGGCGGCAGCCTGTCCCGCGTGAAGGTATCGGCATGCCCGCTCGGTCCCAGCATCACAGCGCCCCTCACTCCGGCACCACCGCCGTCGCCTCGATCTCGACCCTGGCCCGGTCCTCGACCAGTGCCGCGACCTGCACCAGCGCCATCGCCGGGAAATGCCGCCCGATGATGTCGCGGTAGGCCGCGCCAAGCTCCCTCAGGCTGCCCAGATATTCCCGCCTGTCCGTCACGTACCAGGTCAGCCGCACCAGATGCTCGGGCCGCGCATCCCCCGCCGCCAGCACCTCGACCACGTTCCGGAGCGCCTGCGCCGCCTGCCCGGCGAAGTCGTCCGTCTCGAACTCCTGATCGGCGTTCCAGCCGACGAGGCCGCCCGTGAACACCATCCGGCCCTTCGCGGACACGCCGTTCGCATAGCCCTTCGCCGCCTTCCAGCGCGCCGGGTGCAGGATGTCGTGCGGTGTGGTCATTCCCTTCCCTCCGGCGCGATCCGCGCCCGTATCTCCTCGGGCCAGGGCGCGGACCGCCCGCCCGGCCCGATCCAGACGAGCGTCAGCGCCGCCTCCAGCCGCACCTCGCCCCCGCCCGTGGCCCCGATCCCGAAGGTCACCGACGACCGCCCCAGGCGCGTCACCGCAAGCGTCCAGTCGAGCACCTCGCCGAGGCGCGACGGCGCGCGGAAGTCGATCTCGACCCGCGCCGTCGGAACCCCGTTCCCCGCATCCACCATCCGCTCGAACGGATAGGCCGCGACCTCGCGGAAGAAGTTCTCGACGACCGAGTTCATCATCTCGAAATAGCGCGGATAGAACACGATCCCCGCCGGGTCGCAGTGGTTGAACTCGATGCGGATGGCGCGGGCATAGGTCATGCGAGAACCGACCGGGCGATGACAACCCGCTGCACATCCGACGCGCCCTCGTAGATGCGGAGCGCCCGGATCTCGCGGTAGAGCGCCTCGGGGAGCGACTCCTTCCGCACCCCCTCGCCGCCGTGAAGCTGGACGCAAAGGTCGATGACCCGCTGCGCGGCCTCGGTCGCATGCAGCTTCGCCATCGCCGCCTCGCGCGTGATCCGTGCGGCGCCCATGTCCTTCGCCCAGGCCGCCCGGTAGACGAGCAGCGCCGCCGCGTCGATCTCCACGCCGGCATCGGCGAGGTGCCCCTGCACCATCTGCATCCCGGCCAGCGCCTGCCCCCCGATCCGCCGCGCCTTCACCCGCTCAACGGACGCATCGAAGGCCCGCCGGGCCAGCCCGAGCGCCGCCGCGCCGACCGAGGGCCGGAAGTGGTCGAGCACCGTCATGGCGATCCGGAACCCCGCGCCGCCCTCGCCGATCAGCGCATCCGCCGGCAGCCGCACGTCGTCGAGCCGCAGATGCGCCAGCGGATGCGGGGCCGAGGCCTCGATCCGCGCCGCGACCGACAGCCCGGGTGTGGCGGCGGGCATCAGGAAGGCCGACAGACCCTTCGCCCCCGGCGCCTCGCCCGTCCGCGCGAAGACGACGTAGACATCCGCGATACCCCCGTTGGATATCCACGTCTTTTCCCCGTCGAGCCGCCAGCCGTTCCCGTCCCGCTCCGCCGCCGTCGCCGTCGCGGCCACGTCCGACCCCGACGCGGGTTCGGTGAGCGCGAAGGCCGGGATCGCCTGACCCGCGGTCGTTCGCCCCAGCCACTGCCGCTGCGCATCGGTGCCGAAGAGGCTCACCGCCCCCATCCCCAGCCCCTGCATGGCGAAGGCGAAGTCCGCCAGCGCGTCATGGCGCGCCAGCGTCTCGCGGATCAGGCAGAGCGCCCGGAGGTCGAGCCGCCCGTCGCCCTGCGGCCCGGTCCAGCGAAGCCATCCGCCCGCCCCGAGGCCCGCCACCAGCGACCGGCAGGCCGCATCCGTGTCCTCATGCCCGACCGGAAGGTTCGCCGCACACCACGTCTCCAGCCCCTCGGCCAGCGCGCGGTGGCGATCCTCGAAGAACGGCCAGGAAAGGAAGGATCTGTCTGCCATTTTCGGTCCGCAAATATCCCCGGGCGGGTCCGGGAGGGCAGGCAGCCCTCCCGGCCTTCCCTCAGTTCCCCTCGAACACCGGCCGCTCCCTGGCGGCAAACGCCCGGTAGGCCCGCTCGAAATCCTTGCTGGCCATGCAGACCGCCTGTGCCTGCGCCTCGGCCTCGATCGCCTGCTCGAGTCCCATCGCCCATTCCTGCACCAGCATCGCCTTGGTCATCGCATGCGCGAAGGTCGGCCCCGTCGCCAGCCGCAGGGCCAGCGCCCGCGCCTCCTCCTCCAGCCGGCCGCCCTCGTGCAGCGCGTTCCAGAAGCCCCAGGCCAGCCCCTCCTCGGCCTTCATCGCGCGCCCCGTCAAGAGCAGCTCGGCCGCTCGCCCCTGCCCGACGATCCGGGGCAATATCGCGCAGGCCCCCATGTCGCAGCCGGCGAGCCCCACGCGCGTGAACAGGAAAGAACAGGTGGCCGATGGGGTTGCCAGCCGAAGGTCCGACGCCATCGCAAGGATCGCCCCCGCCCCGGCCGCCACCCCGTCCACCGCCGCGATGATGGGCTTGCCGCAAAGGATCATCGCCTTGACCAGATCCCCCGTCATCCGGGTAAAGGCCAGCAGTTCCGGCATCGCCATGCCGACCAGGGGTCCGATGATCTCGTGCACGTCCCCGCCCGAACAGAAGTTTCCCCCGTTCGAGCCAAGGATCACCACCTTGACGTCCGTCGCATGGGCGAGCGCCCGGAACGTGTCGCGCAGCTCCGCATAGCTCTCGAAGGTCAGCGGGTTCATCCGCTCCGGCCGGTTCAGCCGGATCGTCGCCACCCCGTCCGCGAAGCCCCAGAGGAAATGCCGGGGGGCGAGCCCCGCCACCGCCGTCCCCGCCATTGCCGTCATCGCGCCGCCCCCATCCGCTTCAGAAGCCCCGTCAGCGCCTCGATCTCGGCCTCCGGCAGGTTCGCGAAGATCCGGTCCACCTCGGCCTCGTGCCCCCGGGCCAGCCCCTCGAACCGCCTGGCCCCCTCGTCCGTCAGCGTCACGTGGACCGTCCGCCGGTCGGCATCCGACTGCGACCGGCGCACCAGCCCGTCCGCCTCCAGCCGGTCCACCACCGCCGTCGCGTTGCCGTTCGAAACCAGCAGCATCCGGCTCAATTCGCTCATCCTCACCCCCTCGCGCCGCCGCCAGAGCGCGGCCATCACGTCGAAGCGCGGCAGCGTGGTCCCGTACTCGGCGCGGAGGTATTCCCGCAGATGCGCCTCGGCGCGGCGGGTGACGGCGAGCATCCGCACCCACATCTTCAGTCGCCGCTTCGACAGGCTTTCGGTCACGTCTCGCCCCCCGAAATGGCGATGGCCTGACCGTTCACGCCCTCCGATCCGGGGCCGCAGAGCCAGAGCGCCGCCGCCGTCACCTCGTCGGGCCGGTAGAGCCGGCCTTGCGGGCTCATCCCCTCCAGCGCCGCCCGCGCCTGCCCGGGCGTGCGGCCCGTCTTCTCGGCGATCACCGCGATGGTCCGCTCGGTCATTTCGGTCTCGAGGAACCCCGGACAGATCGCGTTGACCGTCACCGGCCCCTTCGCCACCTCCAGCGCGACCGACCGGACCATCCCGACAACCCCATGTTTTGCAGCCGCATAGGGCGCGATCTTCGCGTAGCCTTTCAGGCCCGCCGTGGACGCGACCGCGATCAGCCGCCCCCAGCCGGACATCTGCCCGAGACCCTCGCGGAAGGTCAGGAACACCCCCGTCAGGTTCACCGCGATCATCGCGTTCCACTGATCGAGGCCGGTGCGCCGGAACGGCGCGCTGTCCGCCGCGCCCGCATTCGCCACCACGATGTCGCAGGGGCCTGCCTCGGCGAACATCGCCATGACGCTCCCCTCGTCGGTCACGTCCGCCACGACCGTCCGCACGCCCGGCACCCTCGCCGCCACCGCCGCCAGCGCCTCGGCCCGGCGCCCGGCGATCACCACCTCGGCCCCCGCCCCGGCGAAGCCGCGCGCCATGTCGGCCCCGACGCCGGAACCGCCGCCCGTGACCAGCACCCGCTTGCCCGCAAGCGTCATGCGCGGATGACCTCCTGCTGCCTCTCCCTCAGCCGCCGCGCCTGATCGCGGCCCGCGCGGTAGGGCGCGGGCCAGGCCGTCGCCGTATCGCCCGACTGCACCGCCGCGTGGAGCGTCCAGTAGGGATCGGCCAGATGCGGCCGGGCGAGGCAGACAAGGTCTGCGCGACCCGCGATCAGGATCCCGTTCACCTGGTCGGCCTCGGTGATGTTGCCGACGGCCATCGTCGCAAGCCCCGCCTCGTTCCGGATGCGGTCGCTGAACGGCGTCTGGAACATCCGCCCGTAGACGGGGCGCGCCTCGGTCGAGGTCTGGCCCGCGCTCACGTCGATGATGTCGGCCCCGGCTTTCGCGAACATCCGCGCGATCTTCACCGCCTCGTCGGGGGTCACGCCGGCCGGCCCGATCCAGTCGTGCGCCGAGATTCTCACCGACATGGGCCGGTCCCACCCCCAGGCCGCCCGCATCGCCGCCAGCACCTCCAGCGGCCAGCGCATCCGGTTCTCGAGGCTTCCGCCATACTCATCCGTCCGCCTGTTCGACGCGGGCGAGATGAAGGACGACACCAGATACCCGTGCGCCGCGTGCAGCTCGACCATGTCGAACCCCGCCCGGTCGGCCATCCGCGTCGCGGCGACGAACTCGTCCCGCACAAGGGCCATGTCCGCCTTCGCCATCGCGCGCGGCACGGGATGCAGCGGCGACCACGGCACCGGCGAGGGTCCGATCACCTCCCACGCGCCGCGTGTCAGGGGCATCTCGTCATCCTCCCACGGCACCTGCACCGACCCCTTCCGCCCCGCATGCCCGATCTGCATGCAGATCTTGGCCTCCGTCTCGGCATGGACGAAACCGACAAGCCGCGTCCACGCCGCCTCGTGCCCGGGCGCATAGAGGCCGGGGCAGCCGGGCGTGATCCGGCCCTCGGGCGACACGCAGGTCATCTCGGTATGGACGAGCCCCGCGCCCCCCTTCGCGCGCTCGGCATAGTGGATGAAGTGCCAGTCGGTCGGGCAGCCATCCACCGCCTTGTACTGCGCCATCGGGCTCACCACGACGCGGTTCTTCAACGCCATGTTGCGCAGGCGGAACGGCGCGAACATCGGCGCCCGGCCCTTCTCGCCCCCTGCCTCGGCCTGGAACCAGTCCTCGACCCCCCGCAGCCAGGCCGCATCGCGCATCCGCAGGTTCTCGTGGCTGATCCGCTGGCTGCGGGTCAGGAGCGAATAGGCGAACCGGGGCGCGGGCATGTCGAGATACCGTTCGACCTCCTCGAACCATTCGAGGCTGTTGCGCGCCGCCGACTGGAGCCTGAGCACCTCCACCCGCCGCTCCGCCTGGTAGCGGTCGAACGCCGCCTCCATCGTCGGTTCGCTGTGCAGGTATTCCGCCAGCGCGATCGCGCTGTCGAAGGCCAGCCGCGACCCCGAGCCGATCGAGAAATGCCCCGTCGCCGCCGCGTCGCCCATCAGGACGACGTTCCGGTGATGCCACGTCTCGCAGATCACCCGCGGGAACTGCATCCACACCGCCGAGCCGCGCAGATGCGCCGCGTTCGACATGAGCGCATGCCCCCCGAGATGGCCCGAGAAGATCCGCTCGCAGGTCGCGACCGTCTCCTCCTTCGACATCCGCTCGAAACCCCAGCGGTCCCAGGTCTCCTTCGTGCATTCGACGATGAAGGTCGCGGTGTCCCTGTCGAACTGGTAGCAATGCGCCCAGACCCAGCCATGTTCGGTCTTCTCGAAGATGAAGGTGAAGGCGTCGTCGAACTTCTGGCGGGTGCCCAGCCAGACGAACTTGCACTTCCTGATGTCGATGTCGGGCCTGAAGATCTCGGCGTATTCCCGCCTGACGACGGAATTGATCCCGTCCGCCGCGACCACCAGGTCATGGTCCCCGCGGTATTCCTCGGCCGTCCTGAACTCGGTCTCGAACCGCATCTCGACGCCCAGCTCGCGCGCCCGGTCCTGCAGAAGGATCAGCATCGCCTTCCGCCCGATCCCGGCGAAGCCGTGCCCGCCGGAAACCGTGCGGACGCCGTTGCGCACGACCGCGATGTCGTCCCAGTAGATGAAGCCCGACCGGATGGACTCGGTGGACACCGGATCGTTCTTCTGCATCCGCGCCAGCGCGTCGTCCGACAGCACCACGCCCCAGCCGAAGGTGTCGTTCGACCGGTTCCGCTCCAGCACCGTCACCTGGTGCGACGGGTCGCGGAGCTTCATCGAGATGGCGAAATAAAGGCCCGCGGGGCCGCCGCCGAGGCAGAGAATCTTCATCGGGACAGTCTCCCTGTGCCTGTCCGACAGACTTGCACCGGCGCCAAACAATTTCAAGCTTGAAATTTCTTCCCGAGAAGGGATGATGCGAACGAACCCGAAAGGCAGGCGCGATGTCGGAAACCTATTTCCTCTACCACTCGATCGGCATGTATCCCGGCAAGGCCCGCGATCTCGCCGCCGCGGTGGCGGGATTCGCGGTCGTCTGGGGCACGCCCGACGACGGCCAGTGGGGCTACGCGCTTGCCGCCCGCCAGCGCTTCATCGACCGCTGGAGCGCGATCATCGGCGCCCCTCCCGGCTCTGTGACCACCACCGAAAGCGTCACCCACGCCGTCCACGCGCTGATGCGGGCGCTTCCCGGCGCCCATCTTGCCGGCAGGACGGTGCTGGTGGCCGAGGATTGCTTCCCCTCAAACCACTTCCTGTTCCAGAAACTCGCGCAAGCGCAGGGATTCACACTGAAAACCGTCCCCCTCCGGCAGGGTGCGACCTGGGTGGAGGACGAGGATTTCCTCGACGCCTGGACGCCCGACGTGGGGCTTGCGCTCCTCACCTGGGTCTCCTCCACCTCCTCCCATCGCATCGACCTTCCCCGCATGGTCGCGCACGGCCGCCGCATGGGCAGCCTGATCGGCGTGGACATCACCCAGGCCGCGGGCCTCATCCCCTTCCACGTCCTGTCGCCCGAGGTGGATTTCGCCGTCTCGACCTCGCTCAAGTGGATGTGCGGGACGCCCGGCGCGGGCGTCCTCTACCTCTCGCCCCGCCTGGTCCCTCATGTCTCGCCCGAGCTGCGCGGCTGGTTCAGCCAGCCGGACCCGTTCAACTGGGACATCACCAGGTTCGCCTATGCCCCTGACATGCGGCGCTTCGACAGCGGCACACCGGGGGTGATGGCAGCCCTCGCCTCGCTCCCCGCGCTCGACTGGCACGCGGGCCAGGATATGGGCAACATCCTCGCCCACAACCGCCGCCTGACCGGCCGCCTGATCGCGGCCGCCGACGACATGGGCCTCCGCCTCGCCACGCCACGCGCCGAGAAGGACCGCGGCGGGTCGGTGATGGTCCGCCTGCCGGAAAGGCAGCCCGCGGCAGAGGTCGTGGCCCGCCTCCGGTCCGAAGGGATGACCTCCGACCACCGCGGCCAGACCCTGCGCCTCTCCCCCGGCGTCATGACCAGCGAGGCCGGCACCGACCGCCTGGTCGCAGCCCTGAGGCGCCTTCTCGGCTAGCCCGCCGCCCGGGACCGGCATCTTCCCCCCACCCGGAGGGAGGGTGCGAGTGAGGGGCGATCCGCCATCACCGCCTCACGCAAAGCTCTCGATCGTCCTGATCGCCCCGTCGAGCGCCTTGCCCTCCTCGTCCTTCAGCGCCGCCCCGATCAGCCGCCGCGCCCAGTCCGCCGCATCCGCCCGCCCGGAAACCTTCGCGATTCCCGCCATCACGCGGTCGAACTTCGACCGTCCGCGCGCATGCGTGTCCGAGTATCCCTTGATGAGCCGCCGCGCCCGGATCACCTCGACCGCCAGCGCATAGTCCCGCTCCAGATACCCCATTGCCGTCGAGAGCCACAGGTCCAGATGCGCCACCTCCTCGGCATGGCGCAGTGTCCGCCGCCGCCAGCCGCGCAGGCCGCCGACCAGCCAGAGCGTCACGAAGCCCGGGATGCCGTCCGTCCTGACCCGCCGCCCCTTCCCGAACCACCGCCCGATCCGCGCCATCGCCTTCGGGTTCGCCTGCACCCGCGCGCCCCATCCGGCCGGGAACAGCCCCACGATCTCTTCCGCGCGGGGGTGGAGGTACTCGGTCAGGTGCAGCACGTTCGCCCCGTGCATCCCCATCTCGCCCGCGATCCGCGCGAAACGCGGCGCGCGGGTCTTGAGGTCCGCGACACGGATCACGTCGTCATAGGCCATGGCGTTGGCGACGTGCTTGGCCGCCTCGCGGGTCAGCGCATGGCCCTCGGCCCTGTCGCGCGCCGCGATCCCCTCGATCCGGTCCAGATAGTCGCGTCCATAGGCAAGATCCTGAAAGTCAACGACCTTCCGCAATCCCGCCCTGGCCATCCCGACGGCCCCCGCCGGCAGCGCCTCGGCCCGCTTCATCAGGTCCGCCCACCCGGCCAGCAGTTTCGCCGGCCCGACCGGCCCTCTGGACTCCACGGGTTCTGCCGCCGCCGCAACCGCCGCCTCGCCCTCCGCCGCCAGCCGGAATCCGGCCGCGAAGGCCCGGAGTGACGCCTCGACCCCGCGTCCGCCGCCCCGGATCGCCGCCTCGAAGGCCGCAGGCGGGAAGGGCAGCGCGCCCGACCCCGCCAGCGCCCCGAAGAGCGTGGCCGAGATCACCGACCCCGCGTTCACCGCCGCCGCATCGAAATCCGCGAATATCGCCGTCCGTGCTGCCACTTGCGCTGCGGCTTTCACTTCCTCGGACGAGGCGATCCCGTCGCCCGGCACCACCTTCTCGCTCACCGCCAGCGCCCGGTGGGTCGAGGCGATCAGCGTCGTCCGGTCGGGCGTCACGAAGCCCCGGATGATCGCCCGGCCCGCCTCCATCATCTCTGCCGCGATCAGGATATCGACGTCGCCCGCCGCCGGCATCAGCGAGAAGACCGGCGTCCGGTCCCCGGCCCGTTCGTCGAGCCTGCACATCTCGATGTAATAGACCGTCGCTCCGGTCCGCTGGGCGACGCCCGCCACGCTCGTCGCCTGCACCGCGTATCCGTTCGCCCGCGCCAGATCCTCGATCCAGCCCGTCAGCACGCCCCCGCCCTGCCCGCCCACGGCGAGCACCGCAAGCTTGACGATCTGCCCGAGTTCGGGGTCCGGCACCCGCTGAGGCACCTCGTGAAGCGTCATGGTGCACCCCCGAACGACAGCCGCCGCGCGGCCCGCCGCCGTTGCAGCCAGCCCGCCACCCGCGCCCGGAACGCCGCCCACTTCGCCTCGTGCGGGGACGGATTGTGCACCACCCGCGCCTCGTAGAACGACGGGCAGAGGATCGCCGCATCCGCGACCTCGCCGCAGTTCCCGCAGCCGACGCAGGATGTGTCGATATGTGCCACGGGATCGTCCCTCAGCGGATCGTCGAGCGTCTTCAGCCCCAGCGACGGGCACCCCGAGAGCCGCATGCAGGCGTGGTCGCCCGTGCAGACAGCCTCGTCCACGCCGAAGCGCGGTGCTTCCACGCGGCGGCCTTCCCTGATCGCCTGCTGTTGCAGGGGCTTTTCGCGCCGCTGCCTGTTCAGCATGCACTCCGACGAGGCCACGATCACCTTCGGCCCCGGCGCGTCCGTCGTCAGTGCCTCGCGGAAGACCTCGCGCATGCGTCCCACGTCATAGGTCCGGTCCACCTCGCGCACCCAGCCGATCCCGATGCCCCTGAGCGCCTTCGCGATCGGGTGCTTCGTCGCCTTGGTCGGGTTGTCGGCGCGGCTGGACAGTACATCCTGCCCGCCCGTCGCGGCCGAGTAGAAGTTGTCCACGATCACCGCCACGCCGTCCGACCTGTTGAACGCCATGTTCCCGAAGGAGGAACTCAGGCCGTTGTGCCAGAACCCGCCGTCGCCGATGATGCTGATCGGCCGCTTTTCGCCGCCGCCGTCGAAGGCTCCGTTCGCCGCCGGCCCGAGACCGTAGCCCATCGTCGCGCCGCCGATCTCGAAGGGCGGGAGCGCACCGAAGAGGTGGCAGCCGATGTCGGCGGAAATCTGATGCTTGCCAAGGTCTTTCTGGACGAGCTTCAGCGCGGCGAAGATCGGCCGCTCGGGGCAGCCCGTGCAGAACCCCGGCGGCCGGATCGGCACAACCCTGGTCAGGTCGGGCGGCGCGGGGCGGTCCTCGTTCGGCGCCCGTACCATCGCCGGCAGCATCCCCGGCGCCGCCTGCTTCAGGAACGCCTCGACCGCATTCAGCATCACCTGCCCGGTATATTCCCCGGCCATCGGGAAGATGTCCTTGCCGTGCAGCCGCACCCGCGACCCCGACCGGTAGAGGAACGACCCGAGCTGCGTCTCGATGAACTCGGGCTGGCCCTCCTCGACGACCAGCACGTGCTCCTTGCCTTCGCAGAAGTCGATGAACTCCTGCGAAACAAGAGGATAGGTCACGTTCAGCACGTAGAGCGGAACCGCCGTGTCGCCATAGATGTCCGCAAGCCCCAGCCGCTGCAGGGCGCGGATGACGCCGTTGTACATGCCGCCCTGAAGCACGATGCCGACCGGCGCCTCCGCCGGTCCGAAGATCTCGTTCAGCTTGTGCTCGAGGATGTATTTCTCGGCCGCCGGCCAGCGGTTCTTCACCTTGTCCTGCTCGTGGGCATAGGACATCGGCGGCAGAACGACCCGCGCGAAATCCGACCTCGGATTGGAGAGCGCTTCCCTGACAGACAGTTGCGGTCGCTTGTTGTCACGACACACGAACTGCCCCGTCACGTGGCAGGACCGGATCCGCACCATCAGCATCACCGGGGAATTCGAAGCCTCGCTGAGATCGAACCCGGTCCCGACCGCCCGGACGATCGAGGGCAGGTTGGGGCGCGGGTCGAGAAGCCAGAACTGCGACTTCATCGCGAAGGCGTGGCTCCGCTCCTGCATGATCGAGGAGCCTTCGCCATAGTCCTCGCCCACGATGATGAGCGCCCCGCCCGTCACCCCCGACGACGACAGGTTCGCCAGCGCATCCGACGCGACATTGACGCCGACCGGCCCCTTGAACGTCACCGCCCCCCGGATCGGATAGTGGACCGAGGCGGCCAGCATCGCGGCCGCGGCCGCTTCGTTGGCGTTCGCCTCGAAGCGCACGCCCAGCTCGCCGAGCAGTTCCTGCGCGTCGGAGAGCACGTCCATCAGGTGGCTGATCGGCGCGCCCTGGTAGCCGCCGACATAGCCGACGCCGTTCTCCAGCAGCGCCTTGGTGATCGCGAGGATGCCCTCGCCGGTGAACACCTCGCCCGCGCCCAGCCGCAGGTTCCCGACTTCCGCCTTGAAGGACCGTTCAGCCATCGCCGCGGCCTCCCTCCCGAAGTTTCCTGCGCGCCGACGGCCACGGAAGAAGGCCCGCCGCACTCATATCTCGTGCTTCCTGATGTTGGCGAGCATCTTCTGGAGCGTTTCCACGAAGGCCCGGCGCTCGTCCTCGCCGATTCCGCGGAACATCCGGGCTTGCGCCGCCGACATGTGCGGCCAGAGCGCCTCGAAGGCAGCCCGGCCCTCGCCGGTTGCATGGACGCGCACCGCGCGGCTGTCGGAAGGGTCGGTCTCGCGGCGGACCAGCCCCTCGGCAGCCAGCGCATCGAGCGCCCGGCTCAAGGTGGACTGCTCGGTCACCGTGTAGACCGACAGCTCGCGGATCGTCGGCCGCTCGACGACCGACAGGACGGCGAGCGCCCGCATCTTCGGCGTCGTCAGGCCGAGCGCGGCCATCTCGTCCCGCAGCGAGGCGTTGTAGCGTCCCATGATGCGGTTCATGAGGTAGGGCGCGAAGTTCTGAAGCCCGATCTCGCCCAGCGTCCGGGCCTCGGGCGCGGTCTCGGGGACGGGCGGAACGGGCGACTGCTCGGTCATGCGCCGAGCGCCCTGGCCGCAAGAAAGCCCGACCCGCCGCCAAGGCCCGGCCCGGGATGGGTCGAGGCGCCGATATGGCGCAGGCCGCGGATCGCGGTCGTGCCGTTCACCGAATGCGGGAACGGCCGCCAGAGGAAGAACTGGTCGATCGAACAGGCCCCGCCATAGGGGTCGCCGCCCACAAGGTTGACGTTCATCGCCGCAAGGTCCGCCGGCGAACAGGCCCGCCGTTTCAGGACGATACGGTCCCATCCTTCGATGTGCTGCGACAGGATCCGCTCGATCCGGTCCGCGAAGGCCTCGCGCGTCGTCTCGGTCCATGTCCCATCCGTCTCGATCTCGCCCGCCGCATCGCCCTTGATGAGGCGCGGCGCGTCCGGAATCTGGATCCAGAGGATCGCCTTCCCCTCGGGGCATCGCGACGGATCGAGCCGGTGGGGCTGGCCCACGCAGATCGTCGGTGTCTCGGGCAGCATTCCCCGCTCGGCCTCGTTTGCGGATTTCGATACCGCGTCGATCCCGTCCGTCAGGTGAATGAGCGCCACGTCGTCAAGTCCCGCCGTCCGCCATCTCGGAGGCGCGTCGAGCGCGTAGTGAAGCTGGAAATCCCCGCGCCCGTGGCGGAACCTCCCCGCCGCCGCCTTATCCCCGGGCAGATCCACGCCGGCCAGAAGCCTTCCATAGAGCTGCCCCGGCGCGACCGAGGCGAGCACGGAGGGCGCAGCGATCTCCTCGCCGCCCGCCAGCCGCACACCCGTGGCGCGGCCCTTCGCCACAAGGATGCGCTCCACCTCGGCGCCGGTGCGGACGATGCCGCCCTTCTCCTCGATGAGCCTCCGGAACGCCTCGGCCGCCCGGCCCGACCCGCCCCTGGCGACCGGTGCCCCTGCGGCTTCCAGCGCGAAGGCGATGACCTTCCCCATCTTCGACGAACAGGCCTGCTCGGGCGTCAGCCCGCAATGCAGGACCCAGGGGGCGAAGAGCGCCTGCACGAGGGGGCTCGCATAGGACCCCTCCAGCCATCCCCGCGCCGGGGCCAGCGCCTCGCCCGTCCAGGCGGTGAGTCCCCGCGGCCCGCGCCTGCGCGCCTGCCCGAGCATCGCCCTCGCCGTGGGCCAGGACCAGAGCGCCCCGCCGAGGAGCCCGAAGAGGAACGGCGCCTCGCCCTCGATCCCCGTCACCGCGGCCGCATGCGCGTCGCCGTCCCCCGGAGCCCTCGCGTTGAACGCCGCGACGTTCCGCGCCCGGTCGGTGGTCAGCACCAGAGCCTCGCCGTTCGGGCGCAGGACGGCGGTGGGGTGCGGCGTGTGGCAATACTCGAACCCGTGCCGCGCCAGATGGGGGCCGAGCGCCGCGCCGGCGGGCGAGGTCATGAACAGCACGAAGGTCGCCGCCATGATGTCGTGGCGGAACCCCGGCAGCGTGATCTCGTCGGTGACCATGCAGCCGCCCACACGGGTTTCGCGCTCCAGGACCAGCACCCGGTCGCCCTTGACCGCCAGCATCGCGGCGGCGACCAGGCCGTTGATGCCCGCGCCGATGACGATGTGGTCGGCGCGGGTCACGTCAGCGCGTCCCGTCCGGCGGGCGGGGCAGAGTTTTCACGAAAGCTTTGCCGCCGGGAAGACTTTCCGTGAAAAGTCTGCCACCCGCCCACATCCGAGATGGCCGAAGCGCAGGTCATCCTACCCCTTCGGAACCAGCGCCAGCGCCCGTATGGGCGAGCCTGTCCCATTCCTGATCTTGAGCGGCGCCGCGATCAGTATCGCCCCCTTCGGCGGCAGCCGGTCGAGGTTGGCAAGCGACGCCAGACCATAGCGGTTGTGCTTGTGCAGCAGGTTGTGTGCCGGGAAGGGCGGGGTCATGCCGCCCGCCTGCCCCGCATCCGTCCCGATGCACTGGCTCCCCCAACCGACGATCCCCTTGCCGATCAGGTAGTCGATCACCTCCGCCGTCGGCCCCGGCGTATGCGGTCCGGTTTCGTTCGCGTTGAGAAACAGCGCCGCGTCATGCGCGCGCCTGTCCCAGTCCGACCGCAGGACGACCCATTCGCCTGCATGGATCGCGCCGTGCTTGCCCTCCCACGCCTTCACGTGGTCGATCGTCAGCAGGAAGTCCGGGTTCGCCGCGCAGTCCTTCGAGAAGTCGAGCACGTTGACGGGCGCCACCAGCCGCTGCACCGGCAGCGTGTCGGTGTAGCCGTCGGCATAGTCCCTGCCGGTGATCCAGTGGTGCGGCGCGTCGAAATGCGTGCCGGAATGCTCGCCGAGTTCCAGCCAGTTCCACGCCCAGAACGGCCCGTCCTTGTCGTATTCGCTGATCTTGTGGATCACGATGGGGGGCGTGTCCCTGGCGAAGTCCGGCGGCAGCTTCAGAAGCGGCGTTTCCGGACCGAGAACGCCCGAGCAGTCCACCACCTCGATCCCGCCCGTGGCGATCATCCTGCCGAGGCTCTCCAGCACCGAAGCTGAGGTCATCCGATTTCTCCCTGTCGGCCCGCCCGCTGATCGGGACGGATCTCAAACGAATGTCCGGCGGAAGTCCGACAGGAGTCCGACGGCCCACTGCGCGCTTTGATGCTAGACAGAATTCCATGCGTTTGCAAATATCCCGGCGGCGGACGAACGGCGGCGGGACGGGGGCGGGACGGGGGCGGGACGGGGGCGGGACGGGGGCGGGACGGGGGCGGGATTGGCCGACGGGTTCGATGCGGTGCTGGTCGGTGCGGGCGTGAACACGCTCGCCTGCGCGCTGCACCTTGCCTCGAAAGGCTGGAAGGTCGGCGTGTTCGAGCAGGCGCCCGAACCGGGCGGCGCCGTCAAGACGGGTGAATACACGCTTCCCGGCTATCGCCACGACTGGGCGGCGATGAACCTCTCGCTGTTCGCGGGATCGCCCTTCTTCAGGGCGCATGGCGAGGACCTGAGGCGCCACGGCTGCGACTTCGTCGCCGTCTCCCGCCCCTTCGCCTCGTCCTTCCCGGACGGAACGTGGATCGGCGTCTCGACCGACCTTGAGGAGACCGCCGCGCGCATCGCCGCGGTGTCGAAGGCGGATGCCGAGACGTGGAGGCGCCTCGTCCGGGACTTCGGCGCCGAGGCGCCCCATCTCTTCGGATTGCTGGCAAGCCCGATGAGGATGCCTGCGCTTGCCGCCTTCGCCTGGAGGCTCTGGCGGGCGAAGGGCACGTCCGGATCGCTCGACCTTGCCCGCTTCCTGCTCCAGTCCCCCCGGTCCTGGCTCTCCTCGACCTTCGAGTCGGACAAGACACGGGCGATGCTCGGTGCCTGGGGCATGCATCTCGACTTCGCGCCGGACGTGGCCGGCGGGGCGATCTTTCCCTACCTCGAAGGCATGGCCGGACAGGCCTTCGGCATGGTGCTCGGCAAGGGAGGGGCGGACACCATCGTGCGGGCCCTGGTGGCGGCGATCCGATCGAAGGGCGGCGTCGTCGAATGCGGGGCCGAGGTGATCGAGGTCGAGCACGCGTCGGGCCGCGCGACGGGGATCCGGCTTGCCGACGGACGGCGGATCGGGGCCGCACGGGCGGTCATCGCCGGGGTCGCGCCGCGCGCGCTTGTGGCGCTGACCGGCAAGGTCGATCCCCTGTACGAACGGCAGATGGCGGCCTTCGAGCATGCGCCCGGCACGATGATGATCCATCTTGCCCTGAACGGCCTGCCGGACTGGCGGGGGGGCGCATCGCTCGCGTCCTTCGCCTATGTCCACCTCGGGCCGTCGCTCGACCAGATGGCCCGCACCTATGCCGAGGCGCGGGCCGGCCTCATCCCGGCCGAGCCCGTGCTCGTCGTCGGTCAGCCGACCGCCTGCGACTTCGCCCGCGCGCCGGGCGGGAACCACATCCTCTGGGTGCAGGTCCGCATGGTGCCGGGCTCGATCCGCGGCGATTCGCGCGGCGAGATCGCGGCGACGGACTGGGCCGGGGCCGCCGAGGCGGTCGCCGAACGGGCGCTCGGGATCCTCGAGACGCACGCGCCGGGGATCCGCGGCAGGATCCTCGGCCGGCGGATCGTGACCCCCGACGATCTCGAGGCCGGGAACCCCAACCTCGTCGGGGGCGACCAGATCTGCGGAAGCCACCACCTGTCGCAGCATTTCCTCTTCCGCCCCGCCCGCGGCCGTGCGGACGGCTCGACCGCGCTCGCCGGCCTCTGGCTGACCGGGGCGGCCGTCTGGCCCGGGGCGGGAACGGGCGCGGGCCCGGGCTTCCTTCTCGCGCAGCGCCTTGCCGGGGCGTAAGAGGGAGAGGACAAGATCGGAAGGAACCGACGCGTAAGGCCAACCATAACGACAACAGGGATCAGACCATGACCATCACCCGCCGCAGACTTCTCCAGACCTCGGCCGCCGGGGCCGCGGCCGCCCTTGCGGGCCTGCCCGCCCGGGCGCAAGGGATCGACGAACTCGTCATCGCCTACAACGTGCCGCTTCCGTCCTGGGACCCGACGGTCGGCCCCTCGGCGGTGAACCCGACGATCCAGGGCATCTACCAGTCGGTCTTCGACCAGTTCATCCTGCAGCAGCCCGACCTGAAGCCGGCACCCGGACTGCTGACCGACTGGGGCTGGAACGACGACAGGACCAAGGTGTCGATGACCGTCCGCGACGGCGTGACCTGGCATGACGGCTCGCCCTTCACCGCCGAGGACGTGGCCTGGTCGCTGACCCGCGCGGCGGACGAGAGGACCGGAAACCCGATCCAGTTCATCTGGTCGACGCTCGGCAACATCAGGGCCGAGGGGAACAAGGTCACGGCGGACGTGGCGCGCTTCGAGCCGACGATCTTCAAGTGGATGTATTTCCTGACGGGTTACGTCCTGCCGAAGGGCTACTACGAGAAGGTCGGCCCCGAAGGCTTCGAGGCCGCCCCCATCGGCACCGGCCCCTACATGGTCGAGAAGTTCGAGCGCAACGCCTTCGTGCGGCTGAAGGCCAACGCGGCCTACTGGGGCGGCAGGCCCGACTTCGACACCGTGACGATCAAGTTCGTTCCCGATGCCGCCGCCCGCGTGGCCGAGGTCGAATCGGGCAACAGCCACGTCACGCTCGAGATGCCCTACGAGGAATACGACCGCCTGAAGGGCGGGCCGCTCAGGGGCGTCGATCACCCGATCTCGGACATCGGGATGATCTTCCTCAACGACATCGACGTGATGCTCGACCCGAACGTGCGCAAGGCCGCCGTCGCCGCGATCGACAAGCAGACGATCATCGACCGCCTGCTCTCGGGCTACGGCGTGCCGATCGACACGCTTCAGACGCCCCAGTACGAAGCCTACGATCCGTCGATCAGGACGCCCTACGACCCCGATGCGGCGGTCAGGCTGCTCGCGGCGTCGGGGTATTCGCCGGATAACCCGGTGAAGTTCAAGATCCAGACGACCAAGGGCTTCAAGCCCAAGGACTACGAGATGATCCAGGCCATCGTCGGGCTCTGGCGCAAGGTCGGGATCGAGGCCGAGATCGAGGTCTACGAGATCGCCAAGCACTACGAGCTGCGCGCCGCCGACCAGCTTGCGCCGGCCGCGTTCTACAACTGGGGCAACTCGGTCGGCGACCCGACGACCTCGACGGGCTTCGCGATGTTCGGACCCAGCCCGCATTCGGTCTGGGACAGCCAGGACCTGATCGACAGGATCGCGCCGCTCTGGGGCGAGAAGGACGAGGCCAGGCGGATCCAGGGCTGGAAGGACGTGGACAGGTACATCGCCGAGAACGCCTACGTCATCCCGCTCCTGCAATACGTGCAGCCGATCCTCTACGCCCCCGGCGTGACGGTGACGCCGCATGCCTCGGGCGCGCTTCTGCCGCATCTGATGAAGCGGGCGTGAGGTTCCGGACGGACCCGGGGGGAGCCATTCCCCCCGGAGCCTGGCAGGCCAGTTCACAACCGGACCGGCAGCAATTGGGAAGGCATCGCAAATGCAGCTAGCCCGGGCGGTGCTGCTGCGGCTCGCCACATCGGCGATCACGCTTCTCGGCGTGGCGGTGATCGTCTTCTTCGTCATCCGCGTCGTTCCGGGCAACCCCATCGCGATGATGCTCCCCCCCGGCGCGACCGACGGGGATGTCGCCCGGCTGACGGCGCTCTACGGACTCGACAAGCCGATCTGGCAGCAGTTCCTGATCTGGGGCGCGGGGGTTCTGCAGGGCGACTTCGGCACCTCGATCACCGCCCGCCAGCCGGTGCTTGGCCTCGTTCTCGGGCGGCTTCCCGCGACGCTGGAACTTTCGGCGATGGCGCTTCTGATCGCGGCCGTTCTCGGCGGCGCGGCGGCGCTCACCGGAACGCGGACGCGGGGAACCCGGGCCGAGGCGGCGATCGACGTGGGCAACGGGGTCGCCCTTTCGGTCCCGGACTTCCTCTGGGGGCTGATCCTGATCCTGCTCTTCGGCGTCCTCCTCCCGGTCTTTCAGATCTCGGGCCGGGTCACGCCGTCGCTGCAACTGCCCTTCACGACCGACTTCTACCTGATCGAAAGCATCCTCCGCCTGCGCTTCGACCTGACCGCCAACATCCTGTCGCACATGTTCCTGCCCGCGCTCGCGCTCGCGATACCGCTCGCGGCGGTCATCGGCCAGATCCTGAAGCAGTCCCTGAAGGAGGTGATGCACCTCGACTACGTGACGCTCGCGCGCACCAAAGGCTACGGCGAGAACCACGTCATCCTGCGCGAGGCGCTGCCGAACGCGATCCTGCCGACGCTGACGCTGGTCGGCGTGCAGTTCACCTTTCTCATCGGCGGCACGGTCATCATCGAGCGGCTGTTCAGCTACGAGGGCCTCGGCAACCTCGCCATCGACGCGGTCATCAACCGCGACCTGCCGCTCATCCAGGGGATCGTCGTGCTCTTCGCGGTGATCTTCACGGCCGTGAACCTGCTCGTGGACCTGACCTATACCGCGCTGAACCCGAGGCTGCGCCGTGCGTGACGGACGGGGAGCAGACAGGCGGCGCGGGGGCCTCCGGCTCTGGCTCTCGGCCGGGTGGCTGATCCTTCTGGCGCTCGCCGCCGGTCTCGCGCCCTGGATCGCGCCGAAGGACCCGCTGGCGCAGGACCTGTTCCTCGGCCGCCTGCCGCCCTTCTGGGTGTCCGGCACGGAACCCGGCTACTGGCTGGGGACCGACAGCCTTGGCCGCGACGTGCTTTCGCGCATCATCCACGGGGCGCGCATCGCGCTGACGGTCGCGCTGGTCGCAGGCGCCTTCACCTGCCTCATCGGTGCGACGCTCGGCCTGATCGCCGGGTTCTTCCGCGGCTGGGCCGACATCGTGATCTCGCGCCTCATCGACATCTGGATGGCGTTTCCGCCGGTTCTCTTCTCGATCCTCCTCGTCGCGGTCATCGGCCCCGGCCTGACGGCAATCATCGCCGCGATCGTCCTCATCGACTGGACGCGCTTCGCCCGCGTGGTCCGCGCCGAGGCGATGGTGCAGGGCGCGATGGACTATGTCGCCTCGGCCGAGGTGGCGGGGCGGACCCGGACGGGCACGATGATCGCCGAGATCCTGCCCAACGTGCTGCCCACCGTCCTCGTGATGCTGACGCTCGAAATGGGGATCGCGGTGATCGTCGAGGCGATCCTGTCCTTCGTGAACCTCTCGATCCCGACTGACGACCCGACCTGGGGGGGCATGATCGCGGAGGGACGGACGAGCATCTACCAGGCGTGGTGGGTGATCGTCTTCCCGCTGGTCGTCCTGTTCCTCACCGTGCTCTCCTTCAGCCAGTTGGGCGAGGGGCTGAAGGACCGTTTCGACCCGGTGCTGCAATGAGCTTCCTTGAGGTCCGGAACCTGACCGTCCGCCTGTCCGGCGGCATGCCGCTGCTCAGGAACGTGTCGATCGCCGTCGATGCGGGCGAGGTGATGGGGCTCGTCGGCGAAAGCGGGGCGGGCAAGTCGATGATCGGGAAGGCGATCCTCGGCATCCTGCCGCGCGCCGCCTCGGTGGCGTCGGGCGAGATCCTGCTCGGCGGAACCGACCTGCTGAGGCTGCCGCCGAAGGAGCGGCGGAAGCGCGTCGGATCCTACGCCGCGCTGATCCCGCAGGATCCGATGACGGCGATGAATCCGGTCCGCCGCGTCGGCCCGCAGATCACCGACCGGCTGGTCGAGATCCTCGGCTGGGGGCGCCCGCAGGCCGAGGCCCGGGCGCGCGGCCTGCTGGCCGAGGTGCAGATCCCCGACCCCGAGCGGGTGATGCGGTCCTATCCGCACGAGCTGTCGGGCGGCATGCGCCAGCGGGTGCTGATCGCCTCGGCCTTTGCGGCGGAACCGAAGCTGATCGTGGCCGACGAGCCGACGACCGCGCTCGACGTGACGGTGCAGAAGCAGATCGTGCGGCTGATCGGCGGAATGCAGGTGCGCCACCGCACCGCGCTTCTCTTCGTCACGCATGACCTCGGGCTTGCGTCGAAGGTCTGCCAGCGGCTGACGGTCCTCTATGGCGGAAAGGTCATCGAAGAGGCGTCGGTCGCCGACTTCTACGCCGCGCCGAAGCATGCCTATTCCCGCGCCCTTCTCGCCGCCACGCCGCGCCACACCGACCCGGCGGCGAGCCTGCTGCCCGTGCCCGAGGACGTGATCGCGGCGGTCGAGGCCGAGGTGCGCGGGCATGGCTGATCTCTACACCGTCACCGGCCTGAGGCTCTCGCTGCCCGACATGGTGCGCAAGCCCGTGCTTGGGCGTCCCCCGCGGCTCGAGATCCTCAAGGGCCTGAACCTGACGATCCCGAAAGGCGCGGTCATGGGAATCGTCGGCGGCTCGGGGTCGGGGAAATCGACCTTCGGCCGCGCGCTGGTGCGGCTCCTCGAGCCGACCGGGGGCACGATCCGCTTCGACGGGACCGACATCACCCATCTCGATGCCGCCGCGCTGAGGCCGCTCCGCCGCCGGTTCCAGATGATCTTCCAGGACCCGATGAGTTCGCTGAACCCGCGCCTGACGATCGGAACGATCATTGCTGGGCCGCTCAGGCTCCACGGCTTCGACCGCGCCGCCGGGCGGGCCGCGACGGCCCTCGACCAGGTGGGCCTGCCCCGCGCCTTCGCGGCGCGCTACCCGCACGAGCTGTCCGGCGGCCAGCGCCAGCGGGTCGGCATCGCGCGCGCCATCGCGCTCGAGCCAGACTTCATTCTCGCCGACGAGATCGTGTCCGGCCTCGATGTCTCGTCCCAGGCGCAGGTCCTGAACCTTCTCGAACGCCTCGTCCGCGACCTCGGACTGACGCTCGCCTTCATCAGCCACGACCTCAGCGTGGTCCGCCGTCTCTGCCAGTCGGTCGTCGTGATGCACCGGGGCGAGATCGTGGAACAGGGGCCGGCCGAGCGCATCTTCGACGCGCCGGAAGCGGCCTGCACGCGGGAGCTGCTGGACGCGATCCCCCTGCCGGATCCGGCCGAGCGTTGGGTCTGGCTGTAAAGTCTCAGGTGACGGGCCGGTCGCAGGCTGCTGCATCGGGTGTCGGATGCGGGCCCGGACCGACCGGCGCGCCCTGCCCGGTCCGGGCCCGTCCCGAGTCTTGCCGGGCGGCGGCGCTCCGCCATGGAAAGGCCGCGTCCGGGGGCCCCCGACCGCCCGCCGGCGCGCCACCTGTCCGGTCCGGGGGCAGGCTCAGCGGGTCCGGCCCCGGACGTCGAAATGGCGGGGGAAGAAGGCGGCCGCGGCGGTGAGCACCGTCGCGAGCGCCTCGGCGGGACCGTAGGGCGCGTTCATCGTCATCAGGTCGAGCCATGTGCCCTCGACGGTCACGCGCAGCACCCGCGCGATGCGCACGGGGTCGCCGGAATAGCGGCCAGCGCGAAGAAGGTCGGCGCAGATCCCTTCCAGGACACGGTTATAATCCTCGTCCTTCGACCCGCAGCGTTCCTGGTACATCGGGCGGCTTTGTGCCTCGCCCCAGAAGCTGCACCAGGCCGACAGGCGCGACGGCGTGCAGATCGCGGGGTTGAAGTCGGCCCGGAGCATCGCGTCCAGCCGGTCGGCGGGATCGCCGCCCGCGCGTTCGAGCGCGGCCGTCCAGTTCAGCCGGTATTCCTCGGCCAGGAACGCCAGCGTCTCGTCCAGAAGCCCTTCCTTCGTGGTGAAGTGAAAGTTGACGAGGCCATGCGACAGGCCCGCCTGCTTTGCCACCTCTGTCAGCGTCGTGCGGGCATAGCCGCGCGCGGCCAGCGTGTCGATCGTCGCCTCGATCAGTTGCTGGCGCCGCGTTCCGCGGTCGAGCTTGCGGGGAAGGGCCGGCTTTTGCTGTGTCTGGTCCACGCGCTCACGCACCTCCGGATCGGTCGCATCCTTCTATGCGATGCAGCCGACGATTGTAGCGGTCAAATACGGAAGTCAAATTCTGATTGACAGTCCAGTCAAAATCCTGCGAGCCTGACCGCAGGAGGCCCTTCCGATGTCCCGCACGCTCGCCCGTTCCAACGCCCATTTCCGGCGCGCCGTCGCCCGTCTGCCGCTCGGGGTCGCCTCGACCTTCCGATACTGGGGCGAAGACCGGACGATCTATGTCGATCACGGCAAGGGCGCGCGGGTCTGGGACATCGACGGCAACCGGTATGTGGACTACCGCCTCGGCTACGGCCCTGCGATCCTCGGCTATGCCGACGATCGGGTGGACGCGGCCGCCCGCAAGGGGATGGAGGTCGGCGGCGTCTTCGCGCTTTCGACCGAACGCGAATTCGCGGTTGCCGACCGCATCTGCAGGATGGTCCCCGGCATGGACCTCGTCCGCTTCTCGAACTCGGGCACCGAGGCGGTGATGGCCGCGCTCCGCCTCGCCCGCGCGCATACGGGGCGCGAGAGCTATCTCCTGATCGAAGGCAGCTACCACGGGCTCTTCGACGCCGCGATGTGGATGGTGAACCTCGAGGACTGGGATGCCCGGTCCAACGCCGATCCGCAGGTCGTCAGCTATTCCAAGGGCATCCCGCAGACGATCCGCGAACTCGCGCACCTGACGCCGATGAACGATCCCCAGCGGCTGGAAGAGGTGTTCCGCAAGCACGGCAACACGCTGGCCGCGATGCTGATCGAACCGATCCAGGGCAACTGCTGCGGCATCTCGGCATCCCGAGAGTTCGTGCACCTCGCGCGGACGCTCTGCGACCGGTACGGCGTCCTGCTCATCATCGACGAGGTCAAGACCGGCTTCCGCGTCGCCCGGGGCGGCATCCAGTCGATCCTCGGCGTGCAGCCCGACATCGCGACCTTCGCCAAGGCGATGGCGAACGGCTATCCGATCGCCGCCGTGGCGGGCCGGGAAGAGGTCATGCGCACCTTCCGTCCCGGCGGCGCGGCGCATGGCGGCACCTACACCGCCCATTCCGTCCCGCTCGCCGCGGCCGAGGAATGCCTGCGCATCCTCGACGAGACACCCGCGCTCGACACGATCGCCGCCTATGGCGAAAGCCTGAAGGCCGGCATGTCGCGCATCCTCGAGGCGCGCGGGATCACCCACAGCTTCACCGGGCATCCGAGCATGTTCGGCCTCTTCTTCGCCGCCATCCCGCCCGACAACTACCGGGACTGGAAGCTCAGCGACTACACCTTCTATGACACGCTGGCCGCCTTCCTTCACGACGAGTGCATCATCTGCGAGCCGGACTCGCGCGAGCCCTGGTTCATCTGCGAGGCGCACGACGCGTCCTGCCTCGAGGACACGCTGAAGGCGTTCGAGAAGGCGGTGGACCTGACGCTGGAGAACGTCGATGTTGCGGCGAAGGAGACCGTAGAAGGATGAGCAGCCGCGAGGTCTTGCACGAACAGGCACGCGACTGTTCGTGCCGCGTTCGCCCCTGCGGGGGCGGACGCGTCTGCGGCGCATCCGCCGGGGCGACCGCGTCCCGAAGGAAACGTCCGGCTGCATGCTCACGCCCCTTGGCCGTCGCCGCCCCTGTCGGTTTTGGGCCAACCGGCATGGCCGACCTGCCGCTGGCAGGTCGTCTTTTCATGCCGGACGGCCGGGAGAGCGCGCGCCATGCCCCATGACGCCCTCATCGTCGGCGCGGGCCACAACGGTCTCGTCACCGCCTGCTACCTCGCCCGCGCCGGGATGAAGGTCTGCGTCGTCGAGAAGAACGACTGGATCGGCGGGGCGGCGGTCAGCCGCGAGCTCTACCCCGGCTTCACCTACTCGAACTGCTCCTACGTCTGCTCGCTCTTCCGCCCCGAGATCATGCGCGATCTGGAACTGCCGCGCTTCGGCCTCCAGATCCTGCCCTACGAGGGCGGCGCGGTGTTCACGGAAGGTGGCGGCTACCTCGCGATGTTCCGCAACCACGATGCGAACCGCCGCGAATTCGCCCGCCATTCCCCGCGCGACGCCGAAGCCTACGACCGCTACGCCCGCGACGTGCTCCGCCACTGCCGCTTCATCCGCCCGCTCCTCATGCGGACGCCCCCCGATCCGACGAGCTTCCGCCCCCGCGACCTGTCGGAACTGATCTGGATCGCCCGCAAGCTCGGCGAGATGTCCGAGGTGCAGCTTGCCGACATGGTGCGCTTCTGGACAATGAGCATCTCGGACTACCTCGACCAGTATTTCGGGAACCCCGTCATCAAGGGCTACCTCGCCGTATCGGCCATCATCGGCACCGCCCTCGGGCCGATGTCGCCGGGGTCGGCCTATGTCCTCCTGCATCACTACATGGGCGACGTGGACGGCAACGTCGGCGCCTGGGGCTTTGCGCGGGGCGGCATGGGGGCGATCACGCAGGCGCTGTCGAGGTCGCTCGCGGCATCGGGCGGCGAGATCCGCGCGGGGTCGGGCGTGAGGCGCATCCTCGTCTCGGGCGGGCGCACGACCGGCGTGGAACTCGACGACGGCGAGGTGATCCGCGGCCGGCGCGTGGTGTCGAACATGGACGTGAAGCGCACGTTCCTGAAGCACGTCGACGAAGGCGCCCTGCCCCCGGACTTCGTGAAGAGCGTGAGCCGCTTCAAGACGCGCGGATCGTCCGGCAAGCTCAACATCGCGCTCGACAGCGCGCCCGTGTTCCCGGCCCTTCCCGAAGGCGCCCCGATGCTGAAGGGCGATCTGCACTTCACCGACTCGATCGAGCGGATGGAACGCGCCTATGACGACTGGAAGTCCGGCCATTTCAGCCGCGACCCGTTCCAGGACATGATGATCCCCACCATGATCGACCCGACGATGACCCCGCCGGGCAAGCACTTCATGTCCTGCTTCGTGCAGTACGCGCCCCCCAGGATCGGCGGGCAGGCCTGGACCGATGCCGACCGCGACGCCTTCGGGCGCACCTGCATCGACCAGATCGCCGCCTATTCGCCGGGCTTCCGCGAGCGCATCCTGCATGTCGAGGTGCGCACCCCCCGCGAACTGGAGGCGGAGGTCGGGCTGACGGACGGCAACATCTTCCAGGGCGAGCTGACCTTCGACCAGCTTCTCTTCAACCGCCCCGTCCCCGGCTACGCGCAGTACCGCAGCCCGATCCGCGACCTCTGGATGTGCGGCTCGGCCACCCATCCCGGCGGCGGCGTCATGGGTGCGCCGGGGCGGAACGCGGCGGCGGAGATCCTGCGCGAAGCGAAGATGGGGGCCGAGATGCGCGATGCCTATGCCGTCCTCTGACCAGACCGAAACCGCCCCCCGTCGCGCCGGGGACGGGCCGCCCCCGCCCGCCCGCCCGGCAGGCACGCTTGCCGCCCCCGCCCCGGCCGGGCACGGCCCGTCCCCAGCCGGAACCGGCGCGGACATCATCGTCATCGGCGGCGGCCCGAACGGCCTCGCCTGCGCGACCCGCCTCGCCAGGGGCGGCCGAAATGTCACGCTCCTTGAAGCCGGCGACCGCGTCGGCGGCGGGATGCTGGGATGGGAGTTCGCGCCGGGCTACCGCAGCCCCGGCCTAGCGATGACGACGATGGGCCTCGATGCCCGCGTCCTGAACGGGATGGACCTCGCCCGCCACGGCCTCTCGTTCCACGACCCGCTCGCCACCGTCGCGCTTTCCCCCACCGGCCGCCACATCACCGTCCGGGGCGGCAGCGCCACCGGCGGCGACCCCGAGGCCGCCCGCCGCTTCGCCACGCTCCACGCGCGCCTCACGGCCTGTGCCGCCGCACTCGCCCCCGCCCGCGCCATGACGCCGCCGCGCCTGACCGCGAAGGGCAACGACTGGCTCGGCCTCGGGAAATTCGCGCTGGGCATCCGCCGCATGGGCAGGGCCGATCTGCGGGAATTCCTGCGGCTTCTGCTCATCAATGTCGCCGATGTCGCCGACGACGAGGTCGGGGACGACCTTCTCGGCGGCCTCCTCGCCTTCGATGCGACGCTCGGCGCCTGGCTCGGCCCCCGCTCCCCGAACTCGCTGATCCTCTACCTCGACCGCCTGTCGCGCGGCGCCGCGACCCTGATCCCCAGGGGCGGGACAGAGGCCGTCGCCACCGCCATGGCCGCCGCCGCCGCCGCCGCGGGCGTCACGATCCGCACCGGCGCGCGCGTCGCCCGGATCGAGACCCGGAACCACCGGGCGGCCGCCGTCACCCTCGCCTCGGGCGAGACGCTGGAGGCCGCGCGGGTCGTCTCGGCCCTCGCCCCGCAGACGACCTTTCGCAGCCTCGTCGGCGCGCGCGCCCTCGACGCGGGCTTCTTCGCCCGCACGGGCCACATCCGGTCGCGCGGCGCGACGGCGCGGCTTCACCTCGCGCTCTCGGCCCTTCCCGACTTCCGGGGTGCAGACCTGAAGGGCCGCCTCGTCATCGCGCCCTCGGTCGACGCGGTCGAACGGGCGTGGAACCCCGTGAAATACGGCGAGGTGCCGGAGAGCCCGGTTCTGGAAGCGTTCATCCCGACACTCCGGGATGCCGCGCTCGCCCCGGACGGCAGGCACGTTCTCTCGGCCAATGTCCAGTTCGCCCCGCACGCGCCGAAGGCCGGCCCCGACGCCGCCCGGGCTGCGCTGCTCCGGGCCGTCCGCGGCGTCCTCGAGACCCACGCCCCCGGCCTCGGCGCGCTCGTCACCCATGCTGAGCTTCTGATGCCCTACGACATCGAGGCCCGCTTCGGCCTGCCGGGCGGATGCTGGCACGGGGCCGAGCTGTCGGTCGAGCAGATGTTCTTCCTCCGGCCGATCCGCGAGGCCGCCGGCTATGCGACCCCCCTGCCCGGCCTCTGGCTCGCGGGTGCCGGCAGCCACCCCGGCGGCGGGATCGAGGGCGCGGCGGGCTGGAACGCGGCCGAGCGCATCCTGAAGGAGGCCGCATGAAGGACGACCTTGCCCATTTCCGCACGCCGCTCCGCCGGACGCCCTTCCACCCGCGCCAGCAGTCCCTGAACCAGTTGAACCGCTGGGGCGCCTGGGCGGGCTACACCACGCCCCTCTGCTATGGCGACGAGACGATGGAGCACACCGCGATCCGCAACGGCGCCTCGCTCTACGACCTCTGCCCGATGGTGAAGTACCGGATCGAGGGGCCGGACGCGGCGGACTACCTCAACCGCCTGACCGTGCGGAACGCCGCCGGGCTGAGTCCCGGCGGCGTCCACTATACCGTCTGGTGCGACGACGCCGGCACGGTGCTGGACGATGGCACCCTCTTCCGGGTTTCGCCCGCCGAATATCGGCTCTGCTGCCAGGAACGCCACCTGCCCTGGCTTCTCGACAGCGCCGTCGGCTTCGACGTCGCGGTCACCGACGTCACCGACGACATCGCCGCGCTCTCGCTCCAGGGGCCCTGCTCGGCCTCGGTCCTCGCCGCCGCGGGCTTCGACATCTGGGGCCTCAAGCCCTTCCGCATGGCGGCCTTCCCCTTCGACGGCGACACGATCCAGATTTCGCGCACCGGCTTCACCGGCGATCTCGGCTACGAGATCTGGATGAAGCCGTGGCAGGCGCTGCCCCTCTGGGACACGCTGATGGGGGCGGGGGCGCCCTGGGGTATCCGGCCCGTCGGCTCGGACGCGCTGAACGTGGCGCGGATCGAGGCCGGGTTCATCATCACGAACATGGACTTCGTCCCCGCCGACCAGGCGCTGCGCGAGGATCGCGCCCGGTCGCCCATCGAACTCGGGCTCGCCTGGATGATCGACTGGGACAAGGGCCCCTTCACCGGCCGCCGCGCGCTTCTGGCCGAACGCGACGGGCAGAGCTCGCGCTGGATGCTCGTCGGGCTCGACATCGACGGCAACGTCGAGGCGGGGGGATCGCTCCTCTACCACCGCAAGCAGCACGAGGCCGGGTTCGTCACCGCCGCCTGCTGGTCGCCCACGACCAAGCGCAACCTCGCCATCGCGCAGGTGCAGGCGCGCCACGCGAAGGGCCACGACCTCTGGGTCGAGATCTACGCCCTCCGCGAACTGCAATACGCCAGGCTGATGGTCCCCGTCCGGGTGGCGGACCGTCCGTTCTTCGTCCACCCCCGCCGCCGCGCGACCCCCCCCGAAAGGTTCTGAGGATGGATACCGCCCTCCCCTCGCCCCGCCTCGACCACTGCCCGCCGACACTTCCCGTCGCCGCCTACACCGACCCGGCATGGTTCGAACGCGAACGGCGCGCGATCTGGTGGAGCGAATGGGTCTGCATCGGCCGCCTGTCCGATCTTCCAGAGGGGCGGCTGCGGGCCCTGACCGTCGCGGGCGCGCCGGTGATCGTCGTCCGCCACGGCGACGGAAGCGTCTCGGCCTTCCACAACGCCTGCCGCCACCGGGGCGCGGAACTCTGCCCGGCGGGCGACCGCCCCGCCGGCCGCCTCGTCACCTGCCCCTACCACGCCTGGTCCTATGCCGCGAACGACGGCCGCCTCGTCTCGACCGGGCACGCCCGTCCGGCCCCCGACTTCGACCGCGACGCGCACGGGCTGCTGCCGGTCGCGCACAGCGTCTGGGCCGGGTTCCTGTTTCTCAGCCTCTCTGCCTCCCCCCCGCCGCTCGTCCCCGACCTCGGCCTCGGGGCGCTCGACACCTGGCCGATGGACGGGCTCGTCACCGGACACCGCCACGTCCGCGAGCTCAGGTGCAACTGGAAGGTGTTCTGGGAGAACTACAACGAATGCCTCCACTGCCCCGGCATCCATCCCGAGCTCTGCGACATGGTTCCCGTCTACAGGCAGGGGATCATGTCGCCGCGCGAGGCGCAGGACTGGACCCCGGGCCCCGAGGCGCCGGCCCTGAAGGACGGCGCCCGCACCTGGACGATGGACGGCCAGCCCTGCGGCCCCGAATTCCCCGGCCTCACGGCGGAGGAACGGGCCCGCGGCTTCACCTTCGTCACCCTGTACCCGACGATGTACGTGGTCGCGCATGTCGATTACGTCCGGTCGGTGCGCCTCGAACCCACCGGCCCGGGAACGACACGCCTGACCGCCGAGTGGCACTTCGCGCCCGATACGCTCGCGCAGCCGGGGTTCCGTGCGGACCGGGTGGCCGGGTTCGCCTCCATCGTCCTCGAACAGGATGCCGTGGCGGCCGAGATGAACCAGCGCGGCTTCGCCTCGCCCGCCTATGCGCACGGGACGCTCATGCCCGAGGAATTCGACATCCGCCGCTTCCACGCCTGGGTCATGGACCGGCTCGGAAAGGAGGGCGCATGACCATCCGCCTCGACCATCCCCTCGCCGCCCCGAACGACTGGGACCGGCGCGGCCTTCCGGCCTGGGCCTACCACTCCGAGGCGCTCTTCGAGCTCGAACGCCGGCACGTCTTCCTGACGCACTGGCAGATCGTCGGCCACGCGAACGACATCCCCGCCCCCGGCGAATGGCTCTCCTTCGACCTGCTGGGTGAACGCGCGCTCGTCATGCGCGGGCAGGACGGGCAGGTCCGCGCCTTCCACAACCTCTGCCGCCACCGCGGCGCCCGGGTCGCGGACGGAGCACAGGGCCGGTGCAGGGGGTCGATCGTCTGCCCCTTCCACGGCTGGGTCTACAACCTCGACGGCACGCTGCGGGGCCCGGCCCGGCCCGACAGCTTCAGCGATCTCGACCGGACGGCGTTCGGGCTCAAACCCATCGAGGTCGAAGCCTTCCACGGCTTCCTCTTCCTCCGTTTCCATCCCGGCCCGCAGCCCTCTGTCGCGGACTGGCTTGCCCCGTACGCCGGGGACTTCGCCGGCTACCGGGCCGAAACCCTCCTCCCCGCCCCTGCCCCGTCCTGGGCGACGGACCTCCCCGTCAACTGGAAATCCGTCCGCGACGTGGACAACGAGGGCTACCACGTCGCGCTCGCCCATCCCGGCCTGCAGGACCTCTACGGCCGCACCTATCGCGACCACGTCTATCCGGGCGGCCTGTCCTGGTCCTGGGGCACCTTCGGCGATGCGCCGGCCCGTCGCTGGTCGGTCGCCCGCTACATCTCGGTCGCGCCGGACCAGGACTGGCTTCCCGGGCGCCTCCGGAAGAAATGGACCTACTACGGCCTCTTCCCCAACGCCGTCATCGCCTGCACCCCGGAAAGCGTGCAGTTCTACCAGGACATCCCCCTCTCGGTCGGCCGCACCCGCCTGGCCGGCCGCCTCTACCGGCAGCCGAACGAGGACAGGCCGACCCGCCTCGCCCGCTACCTCGCCACCCGCATAGACCGCGAAACCTCGGCCGAGGACCGGCAGCTCTCCGTCTGGTCGAACGAGTCGATGAAGTCCTCGGCCTTCGAGGGCTTCCACCTCTCGGACCTCGAATACGGCGTGCGGGCGCACCATGACGGCCTGCGCCGCCTGCTTCCCGTCCTGAACGCGCAAACCGCGCCATCCGAACAGGCGTTGGCTTCGGTCAATGCCGAAATGCTTTCGCCGAACCGCGCGAACGGCTTAACCTGAGCGAAAGATCGGCGACCAGCAGGGAGACGGAGGATGAAGCTTACCAGACGGACGGTGCTCGCGGCGGCCGGCGGCGCCCTTGCGATGCCCTACATCCGCCCCGCCCGGGCGGCGGGCGGAAAGCTCAACGTGTACAACTGGGCCGACTACATCGGCGCGACCACGATCGAGGACTTCTCGAAGGAAACCGGCATCGCCGTCACCTACGACCTCTATGCCTCGTCCGAGGAGATGCAGGCCAAGATGCTGGCCGGCTCGACGGGCTACGACGCCGTCATCATGGCCGGCATCTCGATGCCGCAGTTCATCAAGGCGGGCATCTACGAGAAGCTCGACCGCGCCCGCCTGACGAACTGGGGCAATCTCGACCCCGGGATCCTCCGCATCGTCGAAGGCTTCGACCCCGGCAACCAGTATGGCGTCCCCTACATGTGGGGGTCGGTCGGCATGACCTACAACCTCGACATGGTGAAGGAGCGCCTGCCCGGCGCCGACCTCGCCGATCTCGGCACGATCCTGAAGCCCGAGAACGCCGCGAAGCTCGCCGACTGCGGGATCTCGATCCTCGACAGCCCGACCGACGCCGGCTTCATGGTCCTGAGCTATCTCGGCATCGACCCGAGCGGCGCGGGGCCGGACGACTACGCCAAGATGGTCGAGGCCTTCAGGCCGATCCGCCAGTACATCACCACCTTCGACAACTCGAACTACCTGACCGCCATTCCGAACGGCGAGCTCTGCGCGATCAACAACTGGTCGGGCGACTACGGCGTGGCGAAGGCCCGCGCGAAGGAGGCAGGCATCGACATGAACCTCGCCTACTTCGTTCCGAAGACGGGTGCGCCTGCATGGTTCGACCTCTGGGCGATCCCGGCAGACGCGCCGAACCGGGACAACGCCTACCTCTTCATCGACTACATGCTCCGCCCCGAGGTGATCGCGGCCGCCACGAACTTCACGGGCTACGCGAACGCGAACAAGGCGGCGACACCCCTTGTCGATCCGGCGATCTCGGGCGACCCTGCCGTCTATCCCGACGCCGGGACGCTGAAGCGGATGTACACACCGAGGCCCCAGACCGAGGAACAGGAACGCGACCTGATGCGCGCCTGGACGACCATCAAGGCGGGCTGACGTGCAGGGCGCGCCGATACCGGCACCCGGGGGCGCGGCGGCGTCCCTTCTGCCGCCGCAGCCCGGTTTCATCCGGATCGAGAATGTCTCGAAGCGCTTCGGCACGTTCCAGGCTGTCGCCGACGTCAGCCTCTCGATTGCCAGGGGCGAGATCTTCGGCCTGCTCGGCGGGTCGGGCTGCGGCAAGACCACGCTTCTGCGGATGCTCGCCGGGTTCGAGGAGGTGAGCGCGGGCCGCATCTTCATCGACGGCGAGGACATGGCCAGGGTGCCGCCCTGGTCGCGGCCGGTCCACATGATGTTCCAGTCCTACGCGCTCTTTCCGCACATGACGGTGGAGAAGAACATCGGCTACGGGCTGAAGCACGAAAGAATGACCGAGGCGGCACGGAAGGACCGCGTGCGCGACATGCTGGAGCTTGTCCAACTCACCCAGTTCGCGCACCGCAGGCCCCACCAGATCTCCGGCGGTCAGCGGCAGCGCGTCGCGCTGGCCCGGGCGCTTGCGCGCCAGCCGAAGCTCCTCCTCCTCGACGAGCCTCTCGCTGCGCTCGACAAGAAGCTCCGCGAGCATACCCAGTTCGAGCTGATGAGCATCCAGGCCCGCACCGGCGTCACCTTCATCGTGGTGACGCACGACCAGGAAGAGGCGATGACGCTCTCGGACCGCATCGCCGTGATGGACAGGGGCCGGGTGCGGCAGGTGGGCACGCCGACCGAGATCTACGAGTTCCCTCGAAGCCGCTTCGTCGCCGACTTCATCGGCTCGGCGACGTTCTTTCAGGCGACGGTCACGTCCCTCGCCGACACAACCGCCACCCTGTCCCTTTCCGGCGCGGGTCCCCCGGTCCTCGCGCGGCCCGTTCCCGGACTCTCGGTCGGACTGACCGTGACCTTCGCGCTCCGTCCCGAAAAGATCGCGATTTCCCGCACCCGGCCCGATGGCACGGCAAATGCGCTCCCCGGCGTCGTCCACGACCTCGCCTATTTCGGCAAGGACTCGCTCTACCGCGTGTCGATCGAGGGCGGGCAGCTCGTCTCGGTCCACGCCGTCAACGCCCGCCGCGGTGACGAGGCCGCCCGCGTGGCGGACTGGGAGGACCGCGTCTGGCTGTCCTTCGATCCCGGCGCGGCGATCATCCTGACCGAGTGACGCCCGTGGACCGCCGCCCGTCGCGCATCGCCCTCTGGTTCAACCGCCGCGGCTGGTCCGACATCGTGATCGCCGTTCCCTACATCTGGCTCGCGGCCTTCTTCCTCGTCCCCTTCCTCATCGTCATCGTGATGAGCGTGGCGACCCGCACGCCCACCGCGCCGCCCTTCGGCTTCGGGGGCGAGAACCCGGTGGTCAACCTTGCCGGCTACGCGCGCCTCTTTCAGGACGATCTCTACATCCGCGCCTTCCTCACCTCGGTCCAGAACGCCGCGACCGCGACCGTCCTCTGCCTCCTGCTCGGCTACCCGATGGCGCTCGCCCTCACCCGCGTCTCGGTGGCGTGGCGCTCGATCCTCCTCATGCTCGTGATCCTGCCGTTCTGGACGTCGTTCCTGCTTCGCGTCTATGCGTGGATGGGACTGATGGGATCGAACAGCTGGTTCAACCGGCTCCTCACCGACGGCTGGAACTGGCTTGTTCCGCAGGACTGGGCGGTGAGGTCCATCCCGATGATGTATTCGAACTTCGCGGTCGTGCTCGTGATGGTCTACACCTACCTGCCGTTCATGATCCTGCCCCTCTACGCCGCGCTCGAGCGCCTCGACCCGACCCTCGACGAGGCCGCGATGGACCTCGGCTCGCGGCCCTGGCGGGTGTTCCTCGACGTGACGCTGCCGCAGTCCCTCTCGGGGATCGTCGCGGGGGGCATGCTGGTCTTCATTCCGGCCGCGGGCGAACTCGTCATCCCCACGCTCGTCGGAGATGCGGGCCGACCGATGATCGGCCGCGTCATCGCCGACGAGTTCTCCTCGGCCCGCGACTGGCCCATGGCCTCGGCCGTGGCCGTCGCGCTCCTGATCCTGATGGTCGGCCCGATGATGGCCTACGCGCACTACCAGGCGAAATCCGAACAGAAGCTGAAGGCCGAGCCATGAAGCGACGACCGGTCTTCCTCATCACCGTCCTCTGCTTCGGCTTCGCCTTCTTCTACGTCCCGATCCTGTCGATGATCGTCTATTCCTTCAACGCCTCGCGGCTCGCCACCGTCTGGGGCGGTTTCTCGACCAGGTGGTATCTCGCCCTCTGGAGGAACCCCGCCATCACCGATGCCGCGTTCCTCTCGCTCCGCATCGCGCTTCTCTCGGCGACCTGCGCCACCATTCTCGGCACCATGTCCGGGATCGCGCTCGCCCGGTTCCGCAGCTTCCGGGGCCGCACGATCTTTTCCGGCATGGTCACGGCGCCCCTCATCATGCCCGAGGTCATCACCGGCATCTCCCTGCTCATGCTGTTCATCCTGATGGCCCAGTATATCGGCTGGCCCGGCGCCCGCGGCTTCACGACCGTCACGCTCGCCCACATCACCTTCTCGATGGTCTTCGTCTCGACCGTCGTCTACGCCCGCCTGATCGAGGCCGACCGCGCGATCGAGGAGGCGGCGATGGACCTCGGCGCGCGGCCCTGGCAGGTGATGAAGGACGTGACTCTGCCCGTCTGCTTCCCGGCCATCATGTCGGGCTGGTTGCTCGCCTTCACCATCTCGCTCGACGACGTGGTCATCACCTCCTTCACCACCGGCCCCGGCACGACGACGCTGCCGCTGCTCATCTGGTCGAAGGTCAAGCTCGGCGTCACACCCGACATCAACGCGCTCGCCACGATCATCGTGCTTCTCGTCGGCACCGGCGTCATCGTCGCGGGGCGCATGATGTGGCGGGCCGAGAAGCGGCGCGAGCGCGACACCCGGCTCGCCTACCAGGCAAACGCGCCGTGAGCGAGGCGACACGCACCGCGCGGGCGCTCCTCGCCACGCCGCTCGGCATCCCCGGCTCGGGCAGGGTCCGCTATGGCGCGGCCATGGCGCTCTGGCGGGCGGGCGAGATGTCGCTCGCCGATCTCGAGGCCTACCGCGTCTGCGCCTCGCTCGACGGCGAGGACCCGGCGAAGCTCTCCGCCGCGCCGCCGCAGCTGTCCGGCCCGGACCGCGCAACGGCGATCCGGACCGCCATCGCAGCCATCGACGACTACCTCGCCGCCCTGCCCGGCCCCGGCATCGCCGAGGTCCGCGCCGCGATCACGGCACAGGGCGGCGGCCCCGTCGCCGCTGCCGGCGCCGTCCGTTCCCCCCCGCTTTCGCTGCTCGGCCCGGCCCTCCCGGGCCTGAGGACGACACACCCCGCCCTTGCCCTCGCCATCGAGACGGTCGCCCCCCACCTCGACTGGACCACCTACGACCTCTACCCGGCGGAAGAGATCGGCCCCGCCTTCGCCGGGGGCCACGCCTTTGCGAACCTGATCGACCCCGGGGGGCCGGTCGCCGCGCCCGACTTCTGCCTCGGCCTCTTCGTCATCGCGCCTCATGTCTTCTACCGCGACCACTGCCACCCCGCCCCGGAACTCTACGCCCCGCTGACCGGCCCGCATGGCTGGCGCTTCCGCCCCGGCGCGCCCATCGTCCCGCGGCCCGCCCACCGCCCCGTCTGGAACGCGCCGAACCGCCCGCACGCCACCAAGGTCGGCCCGGTCCCCTTCCTCGCCGTCTTCGCCTGGACCCGCGACGTCATGGCCCCCGCCCGCATCCTTCCCGCCCCCGACTGGGCGGCCATCGAGGCGTACCCCTCATGACCCCCGACCTGATCCTGACCGGCGGTCGCATCCGCACGATGGACCCGGCCCGCCCGCTGGCCGGGGCGCTGGCGGTCCGGGCCGGCCGCATCCTCGCCCTCGGCTCCGACGCGGAGATCCGCGCGCTGGCGGGCCCCGGAACCCGCCTCACCCATGCCGGGGGCCGCCTCGTCCTGCCGGGCTTCCAGGACGCCCACATCCACCTGATGGACGGCGGCGTCGATCTGGTGACGGCGGCGCCGCTCTGGGACATGCGCTCGGTCGCCGAGCTGCAAGGGGCGCTGCGCGCCCATGCCCGCGCGACCGCCTTTCCCGTGGTCATGGGCACCGGCTGGCAGCCCGGCATCTTCACCGAAGCCAACCTCACCCGCGCGGTCATCGATGCGGCCGTTCCCGGCCGCCCGGCGATCCTCTACGATTCGAGCTACCATTCCGCCGTCCTCAACTCCGCCGCCTGCCGGAGCGCGGGCATCGTGGCCGGCCGCGAAGACCCGCCGAACGGCCGCATCGTCCGCGACGCCTCGGGCGAGCCCACGGGGATGCTGCACGAGGACGCGGTGATCTTCGCCGCCGCCGCGCTTCCGCAATGGGACGACGCGACCCGCCTCGCCGGACTGAAGGCCGCGCAGGCGCTCGCCAACCGCCGCGGCATCACCGGCATCCTCGACCCGCGCGTCCTGCCCGAACACCTCGCCGCCTACGGCGCGCTTGCGCGGGAGGGCGCACTCACCCTCCACGCTTGCGGCGCGGGCCTCGTCCGGCCGGGCGAAAACCCCTTGCAGGCGGTGGAACGCCTGTCCGACTGGCGGGCGCAGGCCGTCGGGCTCTCCCTTCATTCCGCCAAGTTCTTCCTCGACGGCGTGATCGAGAGCCGGACCGCCGCGATGCTCGCCCCTTACGCGGACGCCGCTGGCGGCAACGCGCCCCTTCTCTTCGACGCGGCCGGGCTCGCGCCCCTCTTCGCCGCCATCGACGCCGCCCGGTTCCAGATCCACTGCCACGTCATCGGCGACCGCGCCACCCGTGCCGCGCTCGACGGGATCGGGGCCGCGCGCGCCGCGAACGGCCCGTGGCCTGGGCTCCACCAGCTCGCCCACCTCCAGGTGGTGGACCCCGCCGACATCCCCCGCATCGCCGCGCTCGGGGCGATGGCGAACATCCAGCCCCTCTGGGCGCGTTACGACCCCGAGGTGCCTGACGACTGGCTCGATCCGGTGGGCGAGGCGCGCATCCCGAATGTCTATCCCTTCCGCCGCATCCTCGACGCGGGCGCCCCGTGGTGCCTGTCGTCCGACTGGGCGGTCTCGACGCTCAATCCCTTCCCGATCATCGAGACCGCCGTCACCCGCGAGCCGGGAAGGAACGAAGCGCCCCGCCCGCCCTTCCTGCCCGGCGAGCGGCTGACCGTCGAAGAGGCCGTCGCGGGCTACACGACCGGCGCGGCGGCGGCCTGCTGGCGGGCGGGCGAAACCGGCATGCTGCGCCCCGGACATACTGCGGATCTGATCGTCCTCGACCGCGACATCCTTGCCGTGCCGGTGAAGGAGATCGCGGCAAGCGAGGTCCTCCTGACGCTCTTCAGGGGCCGCGAGGTGCACCGGAGCGACCGCTTCGACGGCTGACGCCTACTCCGCCGGCGCCGCCCCGCCCCGCTTCCGGCCCGCCTCGATATAGCGGGCCAGACGTTCCTCGGCCTCCGCACCTGATGCTGGCGGCACGAAATCCCGAAGGGCCCGCTGCCAGACGTCCACCGCCCGCTCCGCCGAGGTCCGGGCCCCCGCCGCCTCCCAGGTCCCGAAGTTCGAAAGGTCCGCGACGATCGGCTCGTGGAACGCGGTCTGATAGCGTGCCATCGTATGGGCTGCGGCGAAGAAATGCCCTGCGGGCGGCACCTCGGCGATCGCATCGAAGCCGATCTCGGCCGCGTCCCCGCGCGGAACGGTGCAGAGCTCGGCGATGATCTGGAGCGCCTCGACATCGTTCACGAACTTCTCGAACCCGAAGGTCAGCCCCCCTTCGAGCCACCCCGCCGCATGGATCACCATCGTCGCGTTCGCCATCAGCGCCCCCCAGAGGGACATGTTCGTCTCGGTCGCGGCCTGCATGTCCGCGACGTTCGACGCCGCGCCCGAGGCCGACCGCCACGGCAGCCCGATCAGGCGCGCAAGCTGACCCGACCCGATCTGCATCTTCACGTGCTCGGGCGTCCCGAAGGCCGGCGCGCCCGACTTCATGTCGACGTTGGAACTGAACCCGCCATAGCTGACCGGCGCCCCCGGCCGCGCGAGCTGGGCGAGCGTGATCCCCGCGAGCGCCTCGGCATGCTGGAGCGTCAGCGCGCCCGCGACCGTCACCGGGGCCATCGCGCCCGCAAGGCAGAAGGGCGTGATGATCGACATCTGCCCCGCCCGCGCGAAGTCGATGATCCCTTCGGCCATCGGCTTGTCCAGCAGCCGGGGGCTGTTGGTGTTGATGACCGTGTAGCCCCAGGTGCCCCGGTCCCAGTCCTCGTCCGTCAGGGCAAGACCCTGCCGGATCATCCCGAAGCTCTCTTCCACCTGTCCGCGCCCCCGGGCGTAGATGAACATGGGTTTGTCCGAGAGCGCCATCTGCGCCCGCATCAGGTCGTAGTGGCGCAGCGGCACGGGAACGTCCTGCGGCTCGACGGCGGGGCCGAGGGCATGGATGACATCGAAGGATTGCAGGAGCCTCAGCGCATCCTCGTAGGCGGCGAGCGTTCCGGGCCGGCGGCCGCGGACGGCGTCGGTGACGTTCGGGCAGCCCGCGCCGGCAAGGAAGATCAGCGATCCCTCGGCGTAGGTCTGGGCACGGCCGGGGTTGACCGCCGCGAGAAGGACGGACTTCGGCGCCGAGGCGAGCGCCGCCTGCACGATCTCGCGCCCGACAAGGACCATCTCGCCCTCGACATGTGCCCCGCCCGCCCGGAAGAGCGCCCGCGCTTCCGGCAGCGTGACCTTCATCCCCAGATCTTCCAGCACGCGGAGCGCGGCGTCATGGATCGCCGCCACCTCGTCATCGGAAAAGACCCGCTGCGGGGTGAAGGGGTGGCGGAGGTGCCGCCACCGGGCCGCACGCAAGGACGGCGCCCGCTCGCCCCTGCGGCCCGACCGGCCGTGCCGCGGACCAGAACCGCCTTCCGGCATGACTGCTCCTCCCCTTCCGATGCGACTGTCGTCTCAGGGGACACGCGCACCGATCCCCGTCTGTCCCGCCCGCGCCAGAGGGGGCGGAAAACGACAAGAGGGGGCGGCGCACGCACGGGGATTCCGGACAAGACGCGACGTCTGGACGCGCGGGGACTTCTCGATCGGGCTGGCGCAGCCGCCCTGCCCTTCGCCGCGACGCCGGGCCGCGTTTCCGGGGCATCGGCGGCGGGCGGAGAGCGGGAGATGACGGACTTCCTCAAGCTGGCCGGGCGTGCGGCCGACGAATTGCGCGTCGCGGCGGAAGGCGTCGATGCGGCGGCCTTCGGCGCGATGGTCGAGGAACTGGCGGGCGCAGCGCGCATCGTCGTCTACGGGGTGGGCCGCGAGGGGCTCATGATGCGGGCGCTTGCCATGCGGCTCTACCATATGGGGTGCGACGCGCATGTGGCGGGAGACATGTCGGCGCCGCCGGTGGGCCCGGGCGACCTGCTGATCGTCAGCGCCGGTCCGGGCGATTTCTCGACCGTCGCGGGGCTTGTCGGCGTGGCGCGGAGGGCGGGGGCGCGGACGGCCTGCGTGACCGCCCGGCCGGGCGCGCCGGTGCCCCGCACCTGCGACCGGGTGCTGGTGATCCCGGCGCAGACGATGGCGGACGACCAAGGAGAGGTCGCAACCCCTGTCCTGCCGATGGGATCGCTCTTCGAAGGCGCGCAGTACCTGGTGTTCGAGCTTCTGGTCCTCGCCCTCCGCGAGCGTCTCGGCGTCGCGCCCGAGACGATGCGGGCGCGGCACACGAACGGCGTTGTTGCACAACTCTGACCTTGGAGGAGTCACATCGTGAATCCATGCGGTTAGACGGGCCGCATGACGAAGCCCTCATCCGCCCGCTATCGCACGACGCACTGGTCGAGTTATACCATCGGCCCTTCTGGATGACTCACGAAGGGGGATTTCCAAGTCCATCGAGTTCTGACTCAATACTGTTTGAGGGCATGGAGGACGGCATGGCGGGAATTGCGGTCACGCGGGTGGATCCGACGG
>JBMOOH010000050.1:0-64476 GCA_049323795.1 Pseudomonadota bacterium | reverse complement strand
TCACGAATGTCCATCGAAAGGGGTTTCGTCATGAGGGCTGGCCTCCACACCCAGACCCCATCGTGAACCAGAAATCCCAACGCATGGGAATCCCCAAACGATTCACTCAAGCGTCATCACGCTCTAGGCCGGTGCGAATTCGATCACCTGGATGATCCCGGTGCAGTGACCCTTGCCGGGGGCGGGATGTCCCGCCCCCGTCAGAAGTCGGTCGGCGCCCCGCCCTCGGCCTTGCGCCGGGCGACGAAATCCTTCAGCGCGTCGTGGGCGCCCGCGTCGATGGGCGGCGGCTCGAACTCGGCGATGATCGCCTTGAAAAGACGGTGCGCCCGTTCGGCCGACCACTGGCTCCCGTCGATCTGCCAGGCCTCGAAGTTCCGCCAGTCGCTCGCAATGGGGGCATAGAACGCCGTCGTGTAGCGGTCCTGGGTGTGCTGGACGCCGAAGTAGTGCCCGTCCGGGCCGACCTCGGCGATGGTGTCCACGGCGATGTCCTCGGGCGTGGTGGCCCAGGTCACCGGCTCCATGTAGCGCTGGATCATCTGGAGGACCTCGCAGTCCATGATGAACTTCTCGGGGCTTGCGATCAGCCCGCCCTCGAGCCAGCCGGCCGCGTGGTAGACCATGTGCGTTCCCGACTGGACGGCCGCCCAGAGGGAATTCGACGTCTCCCACATCGCCTGCCCGTCGGGAACGTTCGCGGCGCAGACGCCCGACGACCGCAGGGGCAGCCCGTAGAACCGCGCCATCTGCCCGGTCATCTGCGTCGCGCGCATGTATTCCGGCGTGCCGAAGGCGGGCGCGCCCGACTTCATGTCGACGTTCGAGGTGAATGTGCCGATCATGCAGGGCGCACCGGGCGCCGCGTATTGCAGAAGGGCAATAGCGCTGAGCGCCTCGGCGATCGACAGGGTGACGGCGCCCGACATCGTGACGGGCGCCATCGCGCCGGCCAGCGTGAAGGGCGTGACGATCACCACCTGTCCCGCCCGGGCGAGCCGGAGCGCGCCGTCGATCATCGGGAAATCGTGCTTCAGGGGCGAGACCGAGTTGATGTTGGTGAACATGTGCGGCCGCGACCGGAACTCGTCGTGGGTCAGGCCCCCGGCGATCCGCACCATCTCCATCGCATCCTCGACCCGCTCCTTGCCGAGCGAATAGGCATGGATCACCTTGTCGGTCAGAACGAGCTTCTCGTAGATGCAGTCGAGATGCCGGACCGAGGCGTGGATGTCGATGGGCTCGACCGGATAGCCGCCGGCGAAGTGGATGCAGTTGAAATACTGCGTCAGGCGGATGAAGTCGCGGAACCCGTCCATGAACCCGGGCACCTTGCCGCGCTCGAGGTCCCAGTAGTTCGGCGGCGAGGACACGTTTCCGAACAGAAGCTCGCGACCGCCGACCGAGATCCGCCTGTCCGGGTTGCGCGGCGTCATGGCGAAGCGCGGCGGGCACCGCTTCACCATCTCCATCACGAAATCCTCGTCCATGCGGACCGTCTGGCCCTCGACCCTGCAGCCCGCCCTGCGGAACAGGCCCAGCGCCTCGTCGTTCAGGAACCGTATCCCGATGTCGGACAGGATCCGCATCGCGCCCTTGTGGATCGCGGCGACCCCGTCCTCGGTGAGCGGTTCGGTGGGTCTGTCATGGTTGATCGGGATGCGCCACGGCATCTGGTCGATGACACTGGTCCCGGAGCGACGTGCATTGCCGGCCCGCCCGCCCGCGCGCTTTCGTCTGCTGTCGTCGGCCAAGAGGAACCCTCCGTTCGGAACGCGGCCAGCATCTTCGCAGCGAACCGCCAGATCGCAGAAATTTGCGACGGCACTCTGTCGTTTTTCGCTCAAGTGGCTGCCGGGCGTACTCGTCCGTCGAGCCAGTCGGGCAGGTGGCCGATGTCGGGGAGAACCACGTCGGCATCCGGCGCAAGCTCGGCCGCGCCGGCCAGACCGGTCAGCACCCCGACCGTCCGCATGCCTGCCGCACGGCCCGCCATCAGGTCGTGGCGGCTGTCCCCGACCATCGCCACGTCCTGCGGCCGGAGCGAGAAGCGCAGGGCAAAGGTGAGAAGCGGGCCGGGCGCAGGCTTGGCCCCGTAGCCGCTGTCGCTGCCCGAGACGAAGTCGAACAGGTCGGCGATTCCCGCCTTGGCCAGATGCGCGCGGGCCGGTTCCTCGGCATCATTGGTCACCAGTCCGACTTTCAGACCGCGGGCGCGGAATGACCGGAAGAGCGGCTTCAGCGGCACGGCCTCGGCCATGTCGGCCATGGCCGACAGCCGGTTCATCCTGTCGACGAGGTCCGGCAGTTCCCGGCCGGGCAGAAGCGGCAGGAGCCGTCCGGCGATTTCCGGCGGCGTATGCGCGATCACCGGACTGTCCGGAGAGAACCGCCCGGAGGCGACATCGTATCCGATCGCCCGGCCGAGTTCCTCAGGCCCGGCCGGCCCGGCGCCGCCCGCCAGGTCCTCGACAAGCCTTCGCGTCCACGCGCCCCAGGTCGCCATGAAGTCGAAAAGCGTTCCGTCCTTGTCGAACAGCAGTCCAGTGACCCTCATGCTCGCCCTTTCCCCGGCTGGCGCGGGTCGACCCTGTCCGATGCGCGGCGGCAATGCAATCCCGCGTCAGGTCCAGTGCCTGAGCCCCCCGCCGGGGAGCGCCCCGCGCGCGGCGAGGATGGCACCCGGCGGAAGCGCCTCGCTCTGCGAGAAGGCCCTGGCCACGGCATCGTCCGAAAGCACGAAGTCCAGAACGCCGGCCAGAAAGGTCCGGTCGGCAAGACGCGCGCCGAGTTCGGACGGGTCGGCCCCGCTCTGCGCGAGGAAGGCGCCGAGCAGGTCCGCCTCGGCCGCGACGAAGGCGATCGCTCTCAGCGCGAGCGTCTCGGCCGCGTCGGCGGAAACGGGTGTACCGGGTCGCATGGGCGCAGTCGTAAAGGCTTCCTTAACCATTGCAAACAAATCATGAGCGCAGGGAAACAGAGCGCGATTCAGACTGGAGCACCCGGTGTCGGGCAAGATCCTCATCGTGGACGATGTGTCGTCCAACCGAATCCTGCTCAAGGTGAAGCTGGCGGCGGCCTGCTACCAGACGGCGCAGGCGCGCACCGGTGCCGAGGCGCTGACCCTCGCCCAGGCCGAACGGCCTGGCCTGATCCTTCTCGATATCGCCCTTCCGGACATCGACGGCATCGAGGTATGCCGCCGGCTCAAGGCTGATCCCGCCACCGCGACGGTGCCTCTGATCTTCGTGACGGCGTCGCGCGACGCCCAGACGCGGATCGAGGCGCTCAGGGCCGGCGCCGCCGAGGTCCTGTCCAAGCCCGTCAACGACCTGGTGCTTCTGGCCCGCATCCGCAGCCTCCTGCGATCGCAGGAGGCGGTTGACGAGATCGGTCTGCGGGGCATGACCTACCGCGAGTTCGGCTTCGCTGAAGAGCAGGAAGGCTTCGGCGCGCCCGCGCGGGTGGCCCTGATCGCGCGGCGCGCCGATACGGCCTTCGCCTGGATGCGGATGCTGCAGTCGCAGCTCGGCGACCGCATCACCATCATCGGTTCCGAAGACGCGCTGAACGAGTGGCCCGAGGGGTCGGTGCCGGACGTGTTCGTCATCTGGGCCGATCTGGCACGGCCCGGCGACGGGCTCCGCCTGATGTCCGAGATCCGATCCCGACATCCCACCCGCTTTGCCGGGATATGCGTCGTCCTGCCTGCCGATGCCCGCGACACCGCCGCCATGGCGCTCGACCTCGGGGCCAGCGACCTGATCGAGGAGAAGGCGGCGGCCGAGGAGATCGCCCACCGGGTCCGGGTCCAGATCGACGCCAAGCGCAGGGCTGACCGCCTGCGCGCCTCGGTTGCGGACGGTCTCAAGATGGCGATGACCGACCCGCTCACCGGCCTCTACAACCGCCGCTATGCGCTTCCGCACCTGTCGCGCATCGCGGCGCATGCCGAAGCGGCCGGCAAGAGCTTTGCGGTGATGATACTGGACCTCGACCGCTTCAAGGCGATCAACGACACCCACGGCCACGGCGCGGGCGATGCGGTTCTGGTCGAAGTCGCGGCCCGCTTCCGCAACAACCTGCGGGCGGTGGATCTGGTGGCCCGCATCGGCGGCGAGGAATTCCTCGTGGCGCTTCCCGACACGACGCTCGATGCGGCGCGGACGACGGCCGAACGTCTGCGGCGGGTGATCGAGGAGCATGCGGTCCGGCTGCCCGGCGGCGGCGGCGCCCATGTCACCATGTCGATCGGACTGGCCATGGGGAGCGGGGCCGACGCCCGGCCCTCGCGGATCGACAGCGTGATCGCGCAGGCGGACCAGGCGCTCTTGGTGGCCAAGTCGGATGGACGCAATCAGGTCATGGTCGCCCTGAGCGCCGCCTGACCGGACCGGCGTCCGGTCCAAGCGGCTTCGCCCGGCCGACCCGTGCACGCTCAGCGGTCTTCCCGATCCATGTGCGAACCCCGGCTGATGCGCTCCTCCAGTCGCGCGGCGAAGGCCAGCCGCGCCTCGGGCGGCATCTGCGCGATGCGCTCGACAAGCAGGTCCTCGCCGACGGCGATGCGCTCGGCCGTGCGCTCGCGGAGCCGTGCGAACGCGGCCTCGAGCGCGGCGCGGTCGAAGGGCGTCGAACGGATGGCGGCGATCACCTCCCCGAAGTCGGCCTGGGCGGCGCGGCGGGCATCCCGAAGGTCCGGCATCCGCGACAGGAAGGCCCCCCGCATGGCCATCCGGTCGCTGCGCGACAGGGCCTCGGTGAAGGGGCCGAACGCCAGGTCGCGCGTCCCGCTGCCGCCGCGTCCGCTCCAGTTCGCGATGGCCGATCCTGCGAAGATGCCGCCCAGAAGCAGGTTCAGCACCAGCGACCCGACAAGAAGCGTCCGCACCCGGCCGGACAGCGCGGCCCCCGCGCCCGCTGGCTCGGGGCGTCCCGCCGGGCCGGGCTCCGGCTGCGGCGGCCTCGGTTCGCCCTGGCCGCGCGTGGGATCGGTCATCGTCATGGTCCTTCTCCTCCGAGGTCGGCGAGGCCGAACGCATCGGTTCCCGGCAGCAGTTCGACCGCCGCGACATTCCCGGTCCCGGCAAGCCCCGCACCGGAAAGCACGACCGAGAGGTCGGCCGGACCGCCCAGTCCGCTGAACCCGACCCAGAGGCCGGCCATTGCCGCCGAGACAAGCCCTCCGACCGCCGGCCAGCCGCCGACGAGGAAGGCGAGTTCGGCCCAGAATCCGCCATGCGGCGCCGGCCTGCCGGCCGCTTCCGGGGAAGGGGCCGCAGCTCCGCGCGGCTGGGCCTGTGCCGCATCCGCAAGGATCCGGGCCATCAGGTCCGCCGAAGGCGCTGCCGCCCGGCTCCGCGCCGAGGCGAACAATTCACCGAGCATCGCCTCGTCGCGCGGCGTCAGCGCGCCTCCGCCATCCGGCCCGCCAGTCCGTTCCCTGTCGCTCATTCGCTGAACCCCAGTTCGTCGCGCCGGCCGGCAAGGGCCTGCACCAGTGCGCGCTTGCCCCGCGCGATCAGGCTTTCCACAGCTTCCACCCCGATCCCCATCACCTCGCCGATCTCGGGATTGGCGAGCCCCTCGATGTGCCGCAACACCACCGCCTGCCGCTGCCGGTCCGGCAGCGCCGCCAGAGCCAGCCCGAGCGCGCGCACGCGGGCGTCCCCGATCAGGACCGAGTCGGCCGGCGGCCGGTCCGCCTCGGGCTCGGGGACGCTTTCGATCGGAACGGCCCGCCGGCGCCTGAGGCGGTCCGTGCAGAGATTCACCGCCACGCGATAGGCCCAGGTGGAAACCTGCGCCTCGCCGGCCCGCCATCCGGGCGCGGCGCGCCAGAGGCGAAGCATCGCCTCCTGCACCACGTCCTCGGCCTCGGCGTGATCGCCAAGGATTCGCCGGGCTGCCCGCAGAAGGCGTGGCGCCAGCCGGTCGGCCAGCAGCCGCGCCGCCCCCGGATCGCCGGCGGCATACCGCGCAAGCAGCACCGCGTCCGGGAGGACGCCCTGGGCATCTTCCTTCCCGCCGGATGTGCCGGAGCTGTCAAGGGCCATCGCCATAGCCATCGCGGACGACACCTACCGTGAAAGCGGAGCGGGGAAAACCCGCTCCGTCCCGGTGATGCCGGCCGGTTTCACTCGCTCTCCCCGGCCCCCCTCTCATGCATCCGGCCGAACCAGGGACGGCCATCCTTGCCGCCCTCGCCTCCCCTCTCCCGCATCCTGTCCATGCGGTCGGCCATGCGGGCCTGCATCTGTCCGAACTCGGCGGCAGACACCGCACCGTCGCCGTCCGCGTCGGCGCGGCGGAACAGCCCCTCGCCGACCGGCGGCACGAGCAGTTCCTCGACGGTGAGCGCGCCGTCGCCGTTCAGATCCTGCGCGGCGAACCGCTCCTTGGCGCGGGCGGTCACACGCTCGGTCATGCGCGCGACCTGCCAGGCGACGAGTTCGGATTCGGTGATCCTGCCGTCCCCGTCGGCATCCGCTCCGGCCACCGCTTCGGCACGGCGCGCGCGCATCTCCTCGGGTGTCACCCTGCCATCCTTGTTGGCATCCATCGCGCCGAAGTCGAAGGGCCCGCCCTCCGGCCCCTGCATCATCGGCCCGTCCGCAGGTCCCGCGCCCGGCCCGGTGGTCTCGCCGGCGGTCTGCGCCATGGCGGCGATACCCGCGCCGGTTCCCAGGACGACCGCAAGGGTTGCAAGCGACTTTCTCATTCCGGTTCTCCTTTACCTTCTCCCGCGGCCGTTCGGGCCGCGCGATAGAGGAGAAACGTGCGGACCGGCGGTTTCCGTCGCGCCCGCGACATCTTCTCCGCCCGCAGAAGGGCCATCTTTGCCCGCGCACGCCGTTCTGCTATCCGGGCTCGCAGGAAAGGATGCCGACATGAAGGACGACCTGCGCCACACCGACGATGCAGAGGACCGCCCGCTGCGCAGCGCGCTTCTGAGGGGTTGGCACCGGCGCTGCCCGCAATGCGGGGCCGGACCGATGATGCGCGGCTACCTGTCGGTCCGAACGGCCTGCGCGGTCTGCGGCGAGGATCTGTCGCACCAGCGCGCGGACGACGGGCCCGCCTATGCCACGGTGCTGATCGTGGGCCACCTGATGGCGCCCGCGATGCTGTGGTCATTCGTCCGGTTCCGTCCCGACCCGCTGATTCTCGCCACGGTCGGAACCCTGGCCTGCGTCTCGCTGTCCCTGTTCCTTCTTCCCCGGCTGAAGGGAATGTTCGTCGCACTCCAATGGGCGCGGCGGATGCATGGCTTCGGCGAACCTGCCGCCGATGCCGCGCGCTGAGGCATCGCCCGGGGCGCAGCCGGTCCGTGATGCCGCAACCGTCATCCTGGTGCGCAGCGTCGGCGGGGTCCGGCATGTGCTGATGGGCCAGCGCGGCCACGGCGCCGCCTTCATGCCGTCGAAATACGTCTTTCCGGGCGGCGGCGTCGATCCCTCGGACGAAGGGATCCCGCTGGCCGCCCCCCCGGCGTCGATGCTCGGGCCGCTCGACGAGGGAGCCGCCCCCGGGTCGGGTCGGGCGCTGCTTGCCGCTGCCATCCGCGAGCTCTGGGAAGAGGCCGGCCTCATGCTTTCCCGGCCCGGGGACTGGCCGGCCCCTTCCATCCCGGCTCCCTGGGCCGCGTTTGCCGGGGCGCGACAGATCCCGGACGCGTCGGGTCTGAGCTTCGTCTTCCGCGCGATCACGCCCCCCGGCCGGACCCGCCGCTACGACGCGCGCTTCTTCATGGCCGATGCCGTCCGCATCGCAGGCGATCCGCTGGACTTTTCGCGGGCGACGGACGAGTTGTCCCACCTCCACTGGGTGCCGCTCCAGGACGCCCGGCGCCTGAACCTGCCCTTCGTGACCGAGGTGGTGCTCGCCGAGGTCGCGCACCGGCTCGCTTCGGACGGGTCGTCCGGCGGTGTCCCCTTTTTCGACAACAGCGGACCCGAGCCCTGCTTCCGCCGCCTCGGGCAGGGCGCGGACGGGGCGGTGTCCGGCGGGACCCGGGACGCGCATCGCCCGGCCGGGATCCTGCCCGGAACCGCGGAACCGACGTGACGCGGGTGAGGCGCTCGCCGATCTGACCCGGCGCGCCTCAGCGCCGGAACAACGGATGGGGAACCGGATCCTTGGGCCTGAGGAAATAGCGGCGGAAGATGTCGCGGTACGAGGAATAGATGTAGCCCTCGTTCCTCCGCAGCCATTCGGATCGCGACTCGCGGAAGGCGGCGGGCAGGCGGTACCATGCCAGGCGCGGCCGCGCATGGTGCACGACGTGGAGGTTGTTGTTCAGAAACAGGAACGACAGCAGCCCCTGGCCTTCCACGATGACGGTCCGGCCGCGCGGCATCTGGTGGGCGCGATGTTCGAGGAAGGTCCGTATCTTCAGCACCGAGAGCGCCAGGTAGGCGGCGAGCGCGTAGAGCCAGCCGGGCATCGGGCTTGCCGAGACCGCCGCCACCACGACGGCGAGCCCCGCCGCATGCAGGAGCCAGGCGCGCCTGACACCCGGCGCGCCCCTGCGCAGCAGCGACAGCTCGCCACGCAGGAAGGCGACGGTGCCGATTGCCGGTCCGAGTGTCATCCGCCCAAGCAGCGAATTGTTGGCCCTCAGGACCAGACGCCGCCAGCCCGGAAGGCCCGCCCATACCGCAGGATCGAGGTAGTTGGATTCCGGGTCGTCGTAGGGGTCGGTGAGGTTTTCGTCCTTGTGGTGGGCAAGGTGAAGGTCCCGGAACCGGCGGTACGGATAGACGAGGCCGAGCGGCAGGAACACGAGCGCCTCGTTCAGGTGCGGATTGCGGAAGGGATGGCCGTGCAGCATCTCGTGCTGAAGCGAGGAATGCAGGACCAGGGCAAGAACCATCGGCACCAGCGCCAGCGCGGCAGAGATGTCCGCCAGCCAGAAGGCGGCTGCGATCCAGAGCAGGTAGCACAGGGCGAGGAGTGCGAGCGTGGGCCATTCAACCTCACGCGGAGTGCTGTTCGGCAAAGCGGTCCCCAAGGCATTATCGGATCTGCCAGGAGTCTACCCCTTGCGGGGCGTCGTGAAAATTCCGACAATCTGAAACTTTCTCCAACGCATGTGCATTAAATTTGACATTGGTGACTAAAATGGACAGACGCGACCGCTCCCACCTGTTCCGCCAGAGGCTGCTGCAGTCGATGGCCGACCGCGGCATGTCGCAAAGCGCGCTGGCGCGGGCGACGGGGGTTGACCGGTCGACGCTGTCCCAGGTTCTTGCGAACGGCGCGGCGAGGCTTCCCAATTCCCATCTCGTCGCCGAAGCGGCCCATGCGCTCGGCGTGTCGGCGGACTGGCTCCTGGGACTTTCGGACCGTCCGGAACGTCCCGCCGACCTCCTTGCCACCTCGCTCACCGTCACCGAGGCGCCACGCGCCCTGATCGACGAAACCATCTTCGGCTGGCACCGCGAGGCGGCAGGCTACAAGATCCGTCATGTTCCGGCGACGCTGCCCGACATGCTGAAGACGCGGGCGCTGCTGTCCTGGGAATACGAACCCCAGCTCGGACGCACCGCCGAACAGGCGATCGGGGCGTCCGAGGACCGGCTCGCCTGGATGCGCACGGCCCGATCCGACTACGAGATGGCATTTCCCCTGCACGAGGTCGAGGCGTTTGTGCGCGCGGAGGGCTATTACCGGGGTCTTTCGGCGGATCTCCGGCGGTCGCAGCTCCGCCACTGGCTTGCGCTCTACGAGCAGCTCTATCCGGTCCTGCGTATCTACCTCTTCGATGCGCGGCGGGTATTCTCGGCCCCGGTGACGGTGTTCGGACCCCTTCTCGCCGTGCTTTACCTCGGCCGCCACTACATCGCTTTCCGCGATTCGGCGCGGATCGCCACGCTCGGCGGACATTTCGACTGGCTGGTCCGCGAGGCCGAGATCGGCGCCCGCGACTTTCCGGCAGCGATACGCGCCCTTCAGGACCAGGTGGACGACCTTCGCTAACCAGCCGCGTCAGAGCCTGTCCGACGCGGATGCAGGCGTCGGACAGGCTCTGGCTCCTTGGTGGTCGCCCGTATCTCGACAAGATCGGAGTCCACTCTTGCCGGACAGGCTCTAACGCGGCTGGCCGACGAAGCGGCCGGCGCCTCCGGGACGCGGGGCCTTGCCATGCGCGACCGCCATGGCGGCAAGCCGCGCGGCGACGGCCGGACCGGGAGGCGTCGCGGTCCTGGTCTTCAGGTCCATGTGCACAAGCAGGTGTTCGGCCGTCGCGACCAGTCCGTCGCCGGTGCGCATCTCGTGCCAGACATGGACCTTGCGCCCTTCCGCCGCGAGAAGCCGCGTCCGCACCTCGATCGTCTGACCGGCCATCACCTCGCCGAGATGCCGGATATGGGTCTCGGCGGTGAAGGTGCTCGAACCCGCAGCTATGTAGTCGGTGTCGATCCCCGCGACCTCCATGAAGCGGTCGGACGCATCCGCGAAGGCGGACAGGAAGTTCGCCTCGTTCATGTGGCCGTTGTAGTCCGTCCAGTCCAGCGGCACGGCGCGCCGGACGGTGACGAAGGGGGCGTCCGCATCCGGGACAGGGGGCATCATCGCGCGGTCCTGGGTCCGGATCAGCGCGCCGGCGCCCCAGGCGGCGCCGGTCTGGAGCGCGCTCTTGCCTTTCAGCGACCGGATGATGCCGACGAGGTTGTTGTCGCGGATCCGCTCGAGCTCGCGGATCGAGTAGCGGCCCGACTGGGCGTCCGACTGTTCGGCGATCCGGTCCGTGAGTTCCTCGGTCAGCTCCGGCACATCCATGAGTTTCGTCCAGGGCCAGCTCAGGCACGGTCCGAACTGTGCGATGAAGTGGCGCATGCCCGCCTCGCCGCCGGCGATGCGGTAGGTCTCGAACAGTCCCATCTGGGCCCAGCGAAGCCCGAAGCCGTAGCGGATCGCGTCGTCGATCTCCTCGGTGGTCGCGATTCCGTCGCTGATGAGCCACAGCGCCTCGCGCCAGACCGCCTCGAGGAAGCGGTCGGCGATATGGGCGTCGATCTCGGCCCGGATGTGCAGGGGATGCATCCCGATCCCGGCCAGCACGGCCTTGGCCCGCGCGATCATCGCGGCGGGGTTCGCGGCCGAAGGCACGAGTTCGGCGAGCGGAAGAAGGTAGACCGGGTTGAACGGATGCGTCACCAGAATCGTCGAGGGATCCGACGCGCCCTCCTGCAGTTCGCTCGGCTTGAAGCCCGACGTGGACGAACCGATCACGACACCCGGAGCGTTCGCCTGGATCTCGCGGTAGACCTTGTGCTTGATTTCCAGCCGCTCGGGCACGCTTTCAACGACCCAGTCCGCACCCCTGACGGCCTCGGCGATCGTGGCGTGATGGGTCAGCCGGCCCTCGGCGGGAAGCGCCACCTCGTAAAGTCCGGGCAGGGACCGCCGCGCGTTCGCCAGAACCTCTCCGATCTTGCGCTGCGATTCGGGATCGGGGTCGAACACGCGCACGTCCCACCCCATGAGCAGGAAGCGCGCCGCCCAGCCGCCCCCGATCACGCCGCCGCCGATCACTGCCGCTGTTCCGGGCATGTCCTCTCTCTCCTTCATCAGATCATCCGCAATCCGGCCAGGTCGTAGCCGTTGAATTCCAGAACCTCGCGCGCTGCCGCGACGAGGTCGGAGGGCGGGTCGGCGCGCCGTGCCAGGATGCGGCCGAACCGGCCGTCCGGGGTGCCGATCACCGCGATCCGGTAGTCGGCGTCCGCCCACAGCACCCACAGCGCCTGCGTCCCGCCCGGTCCGTCGCGCGCGATCCGCCCCGGCCCGACGACCCTCGCATCGGCGGCGAAGACACGCGGTCCTCGCGGGCCGCAGGCGAGACCGGTCACGCGGAACCGGCCCGGACCGGCCGGCATCCACCTCTCCGACAGAGGGCCGCAGCCCGCCTCGGCCCCGTAGGCGGCGACCACCTGCCAGACATCCGCGAACCGCGCGGCATCGAAGAGCGCAGCCGAGGCGATCGTTGCGGCGGGGTTCCGGAACCCCGCCGCCGGGGGCGGGGCACAGGCGGCGATCACGATCGGCGCCAGCACCGCGAGACGGCTCAGCCGACGCATGGCATGCCCGGGGCTCCGGCCTTGCCGAACGTCTCGCTACGGCGGACCGGGGGGCGGAACGGGCCGGGCCTCATGCCGCGACCGGCGCGCGCTTGGTCAGGCCAAGCTTCGTGCGCACCTCGGCCGGCGTCATCACCCGCGCACCCATGCGCTCGATGATCCCGACCGCACGGTCGACAAGCTGGTCGTTCCGGGCAAGGACGCCCTTGCCGAGCCAGAGGTTGTCCTCGAGCCCGACGCGCACGTTGCCGCCCGCCAGCACCGCTGCGGCGACATAGGCCATCTGGTTCCGGCCGAGCGAAAACGCGCTGTAGTGCCAGCCCTTCGGCACGTTGTTCACCATCGCCATGAAGGTGTTGAGGTCGTCGGGCGCGCCCCACGGAACACCCATGCAGAGCTGGACGAGCGCAGGCTGCGGTATGATCCCCTCGCTCGCAAGCTGGCTCGCCAGCCAGAGGTGCCCGGTGTCGAAGGCCTCGATCTCGATCAGCGCGCCCGACTTGACCATCCGGGACGCCATGTCGCGCAGCAGGCCGGGCGTGTTGACCATCACGTAGTCGGCCTCGTTGAAGTTCATCGTCCCGCAGTCGAGCGTGCAGATCTCGGGCCGGCACTCGACCACGTGGGCGACGCGCTCGGTCGCGCCTGCCATGTCGGACTTCTGGCTCATGCGGTTCATCGCCTCGGTCCCGTCGAAGAGCATGTCGCCCCCCATCCCGGCCGTGAGGTTCAGGACCACGTCCACCTCGGCGTCGCGGATGCGCTCGGTCACCTCGCGGTAGTATTCGAGCTTGCGGCTCGGCTTGCCGGTCTCGGGGTCGCGCACGTGGCAGTGGACGATCGCCGCACCCGCCCTGGCCGCCGCGATGGCGCTGTCGGCGATCTCCTTCGGGCTGCGCGGCACATGCGGACTCCGGTCCTGCGTGCCGCCCGATCCGGTTACGGCGCAGGTGATGAAAACCTCGCGACTCATGGCGAGCGGCATGTCGTGATCCTCCCCGTGGGTTCGTCACCAGATGACGGCATCGGCGGCGGCGCGGCAAGTCCGGGACGCGACCTCGGCCCTTCCGAAAGCGTCGCGCACCGGGGTCATCCCCGCGCAGCGCCCCCGATCCTCGCAATCGCCGCTTCGAGCGCCTGCATCCGGGCCTCGATCCTGTCGAAATGCTCCTGCAACTGCCGGGCCCGCATGTCATCCACCTTGTCATGCAGGCTCATGATCTCGAGTTCGGCCTTCAGGTTCACCTCGTAGTCGTGGGTCATCGTCAGCCGGTCGTTCGCAGACAGGCGGTTCTGCGACATCATGATCACGGGCGCCTGCACCGCCGCGACCATCGACAGGATCAGGTTCAGCAGGATGAACGGGAACGGATCGGGCGGCGCGGAGAGAATCGCGACGTTCAGGAACACCCAGGCGAGGATGAGGCCCGCAAAGATGAAGATGAACGTCCACGACCCGCCGAAGGAGGCCACCTTGTCCGCAACCCGCTCGCCGAAGGTCAGCCCCTCGGCCCGCGTGGCATCGATGTTGCGCGAGATCGCCGCCCGCGCCGCGATCCGTTCGAGCACCGTCCGCTCGTATTCGCTCAGGTCCCCCTTCAGGCGTCCGACCCGCCGCAGGAGTCCGTTATCGTCTTGCGTCATCGCCCCTCGCATCCCCTCTGCGGACTAGCGGCGTGCCCGCCGCCACCCCGCCGCCACCGCCTCGGCCTCGGAGCAGAACCATCGCTCGCCGCGCGAGGTGTCGATCCGGGTGTCGTCGTAGTTCTCCTGGCCGGGCAGGTGATAGATCCGGCCCGACTGCGACACGTTGCCCTTGATCGTGCAGCCGCCGCCTGCCGCCGCCCCCATCGCCGCCCCGGACGCCGCAGCCGCCGCCTGCCGCTCTGCCGCACGATAGGCTTCCGGCGCCTGCATCCGTCCCTGCCAGATTCCGGCCCCGTCGAACGCCGCCTGCTTTTCCTCGTCCACGTAGTCGGTCGCGTAGCGGCGGTACGCCTCGGCCGCGCCCGCCCGCACCATCGCGGCGGCAAGGTCGCGGCCGGCCGCCGTGCAGCGCGCGACGAGCCGCCCGTACCGGTCGCGGGTGCGGGCGTCGCAGCTGACATTCCGCCCCGCCACCATCTCGGCCAGCCGGTCCCGCGACCATCGCCCGCAGGCCCAGCGCCCGGCGTTCCGCCGCTCGCAGGACTGGTCGAGTTCCGGTGCGTCGATGCCGAAAAGCCGGATCCGCTCGCCCGCGATCGAGAGAGTGTCCCCGTCATTGACCCTGGCCGGGCCGGTCACAGTCTGCCCGGTCGCGCCGGAAGCGGCGAAACCGAGGAGAAGGGCAAAGAGGATCAGGAACGGGCGCAGCATGGCGCGAGTATCCCGCCCCTTGCCCGCCCGCTGCAAGCCATTCGTTAACCGTGGTTAACGCTACCGCTGCGCCTCGCGCCAGCGGGGGTTCATCCACGGCCCGGTGTTCGACGGCGGCAGCGGGGTCCGGCCGAGGATGTGGTCCGACGCCTTCTCGCCGACCATGATCGACGGCGCGTTGATGTTGCCGTTGGTGATCGTGGGAAAGATCGAACTGTCGGCCACCCGCAGCCCCTCGACGCCGATCACCCGGCACTCGGGGTCGACCACGGCATGCCGGTCATCCTTCCGCCCGATCCGTGCCGTGCCGCAGGGGTGATAGGCGCTTTCCGCATGCGCGCGGACGAAGGCATCGATCTCGTCGTCGGTCTGCACTGCGACGCCCGGCTGGATCTCGTGCTTCACGTAGGGATCGAACGCCGGCTGCCCGAAAATCTCTCGCGTCAGCCGGATGCACTTGCGGAATTCCGACCAGTCGTCGGGATGGCTCATGTAGTTGAACCGGATCGCCGGGGCCTCGCGCGGGTCGGCCGACTTCAGCGTGACCGTCCCGCGCGACTTCGACCGCATCGGCCCGACATGCGCCTGGAACCCGTGCCCCTCGGCCACCGCGCGCCCGTCGTAGCGCACCGCGATCGGCAGGAAGTGATACTGGATGTCGGGGTAGTCGATCCCCCTGTCAGACCTGATGAAGGCACAGCTCTCGAACTGGTTCGACGCGCCGAGCCCGGTCCGGGTGAAAAGCCACTGCGCGCCGACGAGCGCCTTTCCCCAGAGGTTCCAGTACCGGTAGAGCGTGATCGGCAGCTTCGAGGCGAACTGCATGTAGATCTCGAGGTGATCCTGCAGGTTGGCACCCACCCCGGGGCGGTCCGCAACCACCTCGATGCCGTGCGCGCGCAGATGCGCGGCGGGTCCGATCCCCGACAGCATCAGGATCTTCGGGGTGTTGATCGAGGACGCGGCAAGGATCACCTCGGCCTTCGCGCCGACCACCTCGATCTGACCGCCCCGCGTGATCTCGACCCCGACCGCCCGCCCGTTCTCGATCACCACGCGCCGTGCCAGCGCGCGGATCACCCGGCAGTTCGGCCGCTTCATCGCGGGCTTCAGGTAGGCGTTCGCCGCCGACCAGCGCCGCCCCTTCCAGATCGTCGACTCCATCGCGCCGAAGCCTTCCTGCTTCTGCCCGTTGTAATCGTCCGTCACCTCGTAGCCCGCCTGCCGCCCCGCCTCGACGAAAGCGTGGAAGAGCGGGTTGTTCCTCGGGCCCCGTGTCACGTGCACAGGCCCCGAATCCCCCCGGAACTCGTTCGGCTCGCCGCCGTGCCATGCCTCCATCCGCCGGAAGTAGGGCAGCACGTCGGCATAGCCCCAGCCCGACGCACCCTCTTCGGCCCAAGTGTCGAAGTCGCGGGCGTGACCGCGGACGAACACCATGCCGTTGATGCTGGACGACCCGCCGATGACCTTGCCGCGCGGGGTGGCGAGGCGACGGTCGCCGAGGTTCGGCTCGGGGTCCGACCGGAACCCCCAGTCGTAGATCGACATGTTCATCGGATAGGACAGCGCCCCCGGCATCTGGATGAACGGCCCGGCATCCGTCCCGCCATGCTCGATGACCAGCACGTCGCGCCCCGCTTCGGCCAGCCGGTAGGCCATGGCGCACCCGGCCGATCCGGCGCCGACGATCACATACTCGGCCTCGGTCGTGATCCGGCCCCGTGCATCCCCGACCCGCCCGCTCATCGCCCCGCCTCCGCCGCCTCTCCGAGTTCCGCCGCCAGGTGCTCCAGCACGGCCCGGGCCGCCTTCGTTCCGTCCGGCATCCCGCCCCTGAGCGCCTCGCGGATGTAGACGCCGTCGATCATCGCCCCGACCCGATCCGCGACGGCCCTCGCCCGCCCGCCGACCACCTCCCGCAGCGCATGGGTGAGGTTTGACCGCAGCCGCCCCTGGTAGACCCAGAGGAGCCTCCGCGCCTCGTCGTTGGTCTGGGCGAGAACGTAGAAGTTCAGCCACGCGCCGACCGAATCACGCCGGAAGCTGCCGGTCGAGAAGTTCGCGCGCACGATCGCCTCGACACGCCCGCGCGCCGTCGTCGCCGCGGCGAGCGCGCCCCGGACCTCGGCCCCGTAGATCGACATGACGTGGCGCATCGCCGCGAGGAACATCTGGTCCTTCGATCCGAAGTAGTGATGCGCCAGCGCCGAGGACATGCCGGCCCGGCGCGCGATCTGCGCCACCGTCACGTCGAGCGATCCGGCCTGGCCGATCTCGGCGATGGTCGCCCTTACAAGCGCCTCGCGCCGGATGGGCTGCATACCGAGCTTGGGCATCCTGATCTCCGCCGGACCGCCCGCCGACGGGCAGGCCGCATCCCGTGACCGTGGCTAGCGCGGTTTTTATTGACTCGTCAATCAAGAACCGATGAAGGTGGTTCCCGGTTCCGCACTTTCCCGAGGCGCCCGCTTGGTCTAGCCTCGGGGGCGAAGCCTTCCCGCCGGGTGCGAGGTTCCGGGCGGGATCAGAACAGGGAGAAACGACATGAAGCTGCGCTCGATGGCCCTCGGGCTTGTGCTTGCGACCACTGCCGCACCCGCGTTTGCCGGGGGGTGCGACAAGATCATCTTCTCGGATGTCGGATGGACCGACATCACCGCCACCACCGCTGCGACGACCGTGATCCTCGAGGCTCTGGGCTACGAGACGGAGACCAAGATCCTGTCGGTCCCTGTCACCTATACCGGCCTCGCCCAGGGCGACGTGGATGTGTTCCTCGGGAACTGGATGCCGACCATGGAGGCCGACATCGCGCCCTACCGCGACGCCAAGACGGTGGACACGGTCCGCACCAATCTCGAGGGCGCGAAATACACGCTCGCCACCAACGAAGCGGGCGCCGCGCTCGGCATCAGCGACTTCACCAACATCAAGGACCAGAAGGAGGCGCTGGGCGGCAAGATCTACGGGATCGAGCCCGGCAACGACGGCAACCGCCTGGTGATGGACGTGATCGCCTCGCCCAAGTTCGGCCTCGACGGCTTCGAGATCGTCGAAAGCTCGGAACAGGGGATGCTCGCCGAAGTCGCCAAGGCGACGGAAGCCGGCAAGCCCATCGTGTTCCTGGCGTGGGAGCCCCATCCGATGAACACGAAGTTCAAGCTGACCTACCTGACCGGCGGCGACGAATACTTCGGCCCGAACTTCGGCGGAGCGACCGTGGCCACCAACACCCGCGCGGGCTACGTGAGTGAATGCCCCAACCAGGGCAAGCTGCTGCAGAACCTCGCCTTCACGCTGACGATGGAGAACGAGATCATGGGGGCGATCCTGAACGACGGGGCCGATCCCCGCGACGCCGCCAAGGCCTGGCTCGCCAAGAACCCCGACACCTGGAAATCGTGGCTCGTCGGCGTGACGGCCAAGGACGGCGGCGACGCGGTGGCCGCGGTCGAAACGGCCCTCGCCGGATGACGGGGCTTCGCCGGGCTCTCGGCGCGGGGCTTGCCGCGGTCCTTCTCGCGGCAGCCCCGGCCCTTGCCCAGGACGTCCCCTCGCAGGACGGCTGGGTCGCGGCCCGCCAGAGCCTGGTCACCCCGGACGGACTCAGGATGACCTATGTCGAGATGGGCGACCCGGCGGGCGCCCCTCTCCTTCTCGTCCACGGCTACACCGACAACAGCCGGTCGTGGTCGCTGCTCGCGCCGTATCTCGACCCGTCGCGGCGCCTCATCGCGATCGACCTGCGCGGTCACGGCGGCAGCGACGCGCCCGCCTGCTGCTACGGTCCTGACAGCCTCGCCCGGGACATCGCGGGTTTCATGGAGGCCAAGGGAATCGCCCGGACGGACGTGGCCGGTCACTCGCTGGGGTCGCTGGCCGCGGTCACGCTTGCCGCGCTTCAGCCCGACAGGGTCCGCCGGCTCGTGCTCATCTCGACCGCCATCGAGATGCCTGCCGCCCCGACCGAGTGGCTCTGGGCGAACGTGCCGGGCCTGCCCGATCCGATCGACCCGGACAGCCAGTTCATGCGCGACTGGTACTGGAACCCCAACCCCGTGCCTGCGGACTTCATCGACCGCGAACGGGCCGAGAGCGCGGCGACCCCGCGCCAGACCTGGACCGGCGTACTGGAAAGTCTGACGATCATGGACCTCGGCAAGCTTGCGCCTCGGGTGACGCAGCCGACCCTGATCCTCTGGGGCGACCAGGACAGCCTGTTCGACGCGGCCAGCCAGGAGGCCGTGAAGGCCGCCTATCCGCGGGCCGAGTACCAGACCTATCCGGGATTCGGCCACAACATGTTCTGGGAAACGCCCCGGACGGTGGCGGAAAGGATCAACGCGTTCCTCGCCGGCTGACCGGCGGGGTGCGCTGCTGACAGGACTGCCGAACGGGGGGGGACGGTAGAGCGATGGCCAACATATCGGACTGGCTTGACGGGGATGCGAAGATCCCGGTGGGCAAGGTTGCCAAGGCCATCTTCGACTGGCTCAAGGCGAATGCGTCACCCTTCTTCGATGCCGTGTCGACGGGACTCGAGGCGCTGATCAACGGGATCCTCTGGCTTCTCCAGGCGCCGCCCGCGCTGGCCGTCGTGGCGGTCTTCGTGGCGATCACCTGGCTGCTCCAGCGCGACTGGAAGGTCTGCCTCTTCGTCCTGCTCGGCTTCCTCTTCATCCTCAACCAGGGCTACTGGAAAGAAACCACCGAAAGCCTGACCCTGATCCTGTCGGCCTGCGTCGTCTGCATGGGGCTCGGCGTGCCGATCGGCATCGCCACCGCGCACCGGCCCAGGCTCTACCGCGTCATGGTGCCGATCCTCGACCTGATGCAGACCCTGCCGACCTTCGTCTACCTGATCCCGGCCATCGTGTTCTTCGGCCTCGGCATGGTGCCGGGCCTGATCGCCACCGTGATCTTCGTGCTGCCCGCGCCGATCCGCCTCACCCATCTCGGCGTGTCGTCCACACCGCAAGCGCTGATCGAGGCGGCAACGGCCTTTGGCGCGACACCCAAGCAGCGCCTCTGGAAGGTGGAACTGCCCTATGCCTTCCCGCAGATCATGGCGGGGCTGAACCAGACCATCATGCTCTCGCTCTCGATGGTCGTCATCGCCGCCCTCGTCGGCGCCAATGGCCTCGGCGTGCCGGTGGTCCGTGCGCTCAACTCGGTCAACACCGCGCTTGGGTTCGAAAGCGGCTTCATCATCGTGGTGGTGGCCATCCTGCTCGACCGCATGCTGAGGGTGTCGCGATGACCGAAGAACCCGCCGTCACCTTCGACCGCGTCTCCATCGTCTTCGGCGACCACCCGGAACGCGCCTTGCCGCTGATGGATCAGGGCCTCAGCCGGTCGGAAATCCAGACAGAGACGGGCCAGATCCTCGGTGTTCACGACTGTTCGCTGACCGTGGCCAAGGGCGAGATTCTGGTGCTGATGGGCCTTTCCGGCTCTGGCAAGTCCACGCTGTTGCGTGCCGTGAACGGGCTCAACTCCGTGGTGCGAGGCTCCGTCACCATCCGCAACGGCGACTGGGTGTCGAACGTCACCACCTGCGGCACCGCCGACCTCCTGAAGGTCCGCCGCGAATGCATCGCCATGGTGTTCCAGCAATTCGGCCTCTTGCCCTGGCGGACAGTGCGGGAAAACGTCGGCCTCGGGCTGGAACTGGCCGGGCAGAGCCCCGAGCAGCGCCGCGCCAAGGTCGATGAGCAACTGGCACTGGTGAACCTGACGCAATGGGCCGACCGCAAGGTGGGCGAGTTGTCGGGCGGCATGCAGCAGCGCGTCGGCCTCGCCCGCGCCTTCGTGACCGAGGCGCCGATCCTGCTCATGGACGAGCCCTTCTCGGCCCTCGATCCCCTGATACGTTCGCGCCTGCAGGACGAGCTTCTCGACCTTCAGGACAAGCTCAGGCGCACCATCATCTTCGTCAGCCACGACCTCGACGAGGCCTTCAAGATCGGCGACCGCATCGCGCTGATGGAGGGGGGCCGCATCGTCCAGTGCGGGACCGCGCGCGAGATCTTCTCGAATCCCGTCTCGGACTACGTGGCCGACTTCGTGAACCACATGAACCCTCTGGGCGTGCTGACCGCGCGCGACGCGATGATCCCCCATCCGGGCGAGGTGCCCTGCACGGGCGACACGACGCCCGAAACCCCGATCCGGGAGGTGATGGGCCTGCTCAGGGGCAGCGTCCGCGCCGTCCGCGTGGTCGAGAACGGCCAACCGATCGGGCAGGTCTCGCGCGAGGCGGTGCTGGCGCGGCTGCTCAACCCGCGCGGGGCGGTCGTGAAGTCCTGAACGCCCCGCGCGTGCCGGCGGGAACGTCTCGGCATCGGGCGCGGGCGAGACCGGCGCACGGTGTGTCCGCCCTCGCGCCGCGTCATCGCGTTGATTGGCGACCCCGCCCGGCCCGGGCGATCCGCGCGCCGCTCGGCGGCACCCCGGACGGCGGCGACGGCAGCGGCGACGGCAGCGGCGACGGCAGCGGCGACGGGGGGGCGGGGTCCTGCCGGCATTCACGCCGGCAAGGGCCGGTCCCCGAGGCTGGCATCGGGATGATTCCGACAGGCGGCCGCGCGGACCGCGGGCCTTGCACATGCGGGCAATGGCTGCAAACCGGCCGCCGCCGCAAGCCTCAGAAGAAGATCAGCCCCGCCGCGACCGTCCACATGAGCGCCCCGACGAACGCGTCGAGAAGCCGCCAGGCGGCGGGTCGGGAGAAGACCGGGCGCAGCGTCCGCGCCCCGTATCCGAGCGCGGCGAAGAACGTCGCCGACCCCGCCGAGGCACCTGCCCAGAAGGCCGTCGCATGGCCCGGATGCTGAGCCGCGACCGATCCCACAAGGACGACCGTGTCGAGCCAGACATGCGGGTTCGCCCAGGTCAGGACAGCGACCGTGCCGAGAACCGATCGAAGCGAGGCAGTTCCCGTCACGCCGGGTTCGAGCGCTCCTCCGCCCCGGGCCGCCGACACGAAGGACCGCAGGCCGTAGAAGGACAGGAACGCGGCCCCTCCCCAGCGGAGCGCGGTCTGAAGCACCGGGCTGGCCGCCGCCGCAGCCGAAAGCCCGCCAATGCCGAGTCCCATCAGAAGCGAATCCGACGCCGCACAGAAGAGCACGACCGCCGTGACATGCTCGCGCCGCAGTCCCTGGCGGAGCACGAAGGCGTTCTGCGGGCCGATCACGAGGATCAGCGCCAGCGCAAGCTGGAAGCCGGACACCGCCGCCGGGATCATCGGCACACCGGGGCAGAAGCCGTCCCGGGCGCCGCTACCACCCCGTCGCGGCGGCATCCGGCCGGCGCGAAGCCGCAAGGCCCGGGCTCCGCCGCCGGACCCGGCCCGCCAATCCACCGCTTCAGATCACGCCCGCCCGCCATGCCACGCCCCCCCCCGGATCCCTGAGAGACTTGACCTTTCGCAGAGGTCCGCCATTAAGTTAAACTGTCTTTCCTTTTGCAGATGAAGTTTTTCTGATGTTCGACCGCGACCATCTCGCCGCCCTTTCTGCCATCATCCGCACCGGGTCGTTCGAAGCCGCGGCCGCGACGCTTCACGTCACACCCTCGGCCGTCTCGCAGCGCATCCGGGCGCTCGAGGAGCGTATCGGCGCGGCGGTCCTGGTGCGCAGCCAGCCCGTGGTCCCCACGCCTGTGGGAGAGCGGATCGCGCGGCACGCCGAGACGGTCGCCCTCGCCGAGGCGGCCACCCTCGGCGAGCTCGGCCTCGGCGCGGGCACGGCGGTCGTCCGGATCGCCATCAATGCCGACAGCCTTGCCACCTGGGTTCTGCCGGCGGTCGCGTCGGCCGCGGATTCGGGGGCGGGGCTGCTCTTCGACATCCTCGTCGACGACCAGGACCATTCGGCCGAGCTTCTGCGCCGTGGCGAGGTGGTGGCTGCCATCACCGCCGCAGGCACGCCGGTTCAGGGTTGCGATGCCTTCCCCCTCGGATCGCTCCGCTACGTGGCAACCGCCGCGCCCGGCTTCCTTGCGCGGTGGTGCCCCGGCGGGGTCGATCCCGGTGGCCTCGCCGCCGCGCCGGCCCTGACCTTCAACCTCAAGGACCGGCTCCAGCGCGACTGGCTCGCCGGCTGGGCCGGGCGGCGGGTGCCGTTTCCGACGCATGTGCTGCCCTCGTCGGAAGGGTTCGTGGCCGCGGCACTGCTCGGGCTCGGCTGGGGGATGACCCCCGAGCCGCTGGTGCGGGGCCACATCGCGGCGGGGCGGCTTGTCGATCTCTGTCCCGGAAAGGGTCTCGACGTGCCGCTCGTGTGGCAGGTGAGCCGCCTCGTGGCTCCGTCGCTCGTCCCCCTCACCCGGGCGATCCGGGCGGCGGCGAAGGCGGCGCTCGTCGCCTGATCCGGGCCCCGCCGGCCCGGCGAAAGGGGGGAAAAGCGGCGGGCGCGGCGGTCCGCCCCTCACCCGGCGAGGGCGGCGGCGACCTCTTCGGGGACGTCGAAGTTGTGCGTCACGCTCTGCACGTCGTCGTCGTCGTCGAGCGCATCGATGAGCCTCATCACCCTCTCGGCGGTGTCGTGGTCGAGCATGGTGCGCGACCTGGGGTTCCAGATCAGCTTTGCCGTCTCGCTTTCGCCGAGCGTCGCTTCCATCGCCGCGGTCACGGCCCCGAGGTCGTCCGGCGCGCAGGTGATCCAGTGCCCCGCCTCGTCGGTCTCGACATCGGCGGCGCCGGCCTCGATCGCGGCCATCATCACGGTATCGGCGTCGCCTGCCGAGAGCGGGAAGTGGATCTCGCCCACGCGGTCGAACATGAAGGCGACCGAGTTGGTCTGGCCGAGGTCGCCGCCGTATTTGGTGAAGCAGGACCGCACGTTCGACGCCGTGCGGTTGCGGTTGTCGGTCATCGCCTCGACGATGATCGCGATGCCGTTCGGGCCGTAGCCTTCGTAGCGGATCTCGTCATAGGTCTCGGCATCGCCGCCCTGCGACTTCTTGATCGCGCGGTCGATCACGTCCTTCGGCATCGAGCTCGCCTTGGCTTCCTTGACGGCGAGGCGGAGGCGGGCGTTCTTGTCGGGGTCGGGGTCGCCCATCTTGGCGGCAACGGTGATTTCCTTGGCCAGCTTCGAGAAGAGCTTCGAACGCGCGGCGTCCTGCTTGCCCTTGCGATGCTGGATATTGGCCCATTTGGAATGGCCGGCCATTGGGGTCTCTCCCGGAGTGTCGGATCGGGCGTCTCTATAGGCGAGCGCGGGGGCGGGCCGCAAGGGCGGGAACCCCGGCATGACAAGACGACCTGCCGGTGGCAGGTCGGCCATGCGGGTTGCCCGGAGGCGCAAGCCGCAGGGCAAGGGGGGCCCCCGGGCCGCAGCCGCCAGCACCCTTCGTGCAAAGGAAGCCGGGGCGCTCAGAGCGGCCAGAGGACCGGGATCAGGATGATGGCGACGATCGCCGTGACGATGTCGAGCGGCACACCGATCCGGACATAGTCCGAGAACTTGTAGCCGCCGGGACCGTAGACCATCATGTGGGTCTGGTAGCCGATCGGGGTCGCGAAGGCGACCGAGGCCGAGAACATGACCGCCACCGCGAAGGGGCGCGGATCGTAGCCGAGCGAGCGGCCGAGCTCGATCGCGATCGGCGTGAGGATCACGGCAACGGCGTTGTTCGACAGGAACTCGGTGAGGACGAGGCCGAGGACATAGACCGCCGCGATGGTGGCCCAGGGCGGCAGATCGGCGAGGTAGGGCGCGGCGGACTTCACGATCAGCTCCACCGCGCCGGACTGGTCGAGCGCCTCGCCCACCGCGAGCATGCCGAAGATCATCGCCAGAAGCCGGCCCTCGACGAACTCGAAGGCCTCGTCGGCATCGATGCACCTGAGGATCAGGATGATGACGACGCCGATGAACGAAAGAACCATGATCGGCGCGACGTCGAGCGCGGACAACAGGACCACCCCGACGAGGACGCCCATCGCGATGGGGGCCTGCCGGCGGCGGTAGGGGCGCGCCTTGGGATGGGCCACGTCCACGAGATCCTGATCCTCGGCAAGGCGCGCGATGTCCTCGGCGGTGCCCTCGAGAAGGAGCGTGTCGCCCACCGCGACGACGAGGTCGTCGAGCTTGCGGCCGATGTTCTGGTTCTGCCGGTGTGCGGCGAGGACATAGACGCCATAGCGGCGGCGAAGACGCAGTTCGCCCAGGCTGCGGCCGATCATGCGGCAGCTTGGAGTGATGAGCACCTCGACCGTCTCGGTGGCAACCGAGGAGAGCTTGTCGGCGAGCCTGAGGTCCTTCGACGCCTGCAGGCCGAGAAGTTCGGACACCTCGGTGCGGAGGACGACGCGGTCGCCGGCCTCGAGGACGACCGAGGCGAGGTCGCGGCGGAGCGAGGCGTCGCCCCTGAGGACGTCGATCACGCGCACGCCCTCGGGCCAGAAGATGTCCACGTCGAGGACGGGCCGGCCGATCAGCCCGGAACCTTCCGGGATCGCCACCTCGGTGAAGAACTTCATCTTCCGGCGGTCCGAGAGGAGCGCGCCGAGCGAGGTCCGGTCGGGCAGGAGGTAGGGTCCGGCCAGCCACATGAAGAGGCCGCCGGCGACGGTGACGGCAAGGCCGAGGGGCGCGATCTCGAAGATCGGGAAGTAGTCGAGTCCCTGTTTGCGCGCCACCCCGTCGACGAGGATGTTCGTCGACGTTCCGATGAGGGACATCATCCCGCCGAGCACCGTGAAGATCGAAAGCGGCAGGAGAAGCTTCGAGGCCGCGATGTTGAGCGTGCGGGCAAGCTGTATCACGACCGGGATCATCACCGCCACGACGGGCGTGTTGTTCATGAAGGCCGAGGCGCCCGAGACCGTGGCAAACAGCCCCCCGATCGTCGTCCGGGGGTGGCTTTCCGCGCGCCGTTCGGCCAGCCGGGTCAGCCATTCGAGCGCGCCGGTGCGGATCAGCCCCCCCATGATGAGGAACATGAAGGCGATGGTCCAGGGCGCGGAGTTCGACAGGACCTTGGTGGCCGAGTCCACCGGCAGGATGCCGATCACGATGAAGAGTGCGGCGGTACCCATCGCCACGACTTCCGGGGGAAAGCTTTCCCGCACGAACATGACGAACATGACGAAGACGATGGCGATGGACAGAAGCGCAACCGAAGTCTGCGACAGATAGTCCGAAATGTTCAGCATCAGCCGGTCCTCTTCTGGAGCCCGTCGGAGGCGCGGTCCGTGCCCCCGGGGGCAGCGGCGGGCTGATGGCGAGGCTCCGGGGGGGAGTGCGGGCGGGGGTGCGGGCGGGGGTGCGGGCGCGGCTTGACGAGGAACAGCCCGCAGAGCATGACCGCCAGCGCCAGCCACACCCACCCCGAGAACCGCTCGCCGAGCAGCAGCATCGCCCAGAGCACGCCCGAGCCCGTGACGACGTAGGAGGTCTGTCCGGCGAAGACCGGGCCTGCCGCGGTGGCGAGCCAGACATATCCCGCGTAGAGACAGGCATGGATTGCGGAACTTATGATCAGCGCGGCATCCGCCCTGTCGAACGGGGGCGCAAGCCAGTACCACTGGCCGCTCGCGACCACGACCGGAAGCGCGATGGCGGCACCCGCCAGCGAGGCGAGGAACATCGCCTGGACCGCATCCGCGCCGCCGGTACCGAACCTGGCGACGTAGTTGGCCTCGAGCGCGTAGAAGAACGGCCCCACCAGCGCAACCGGAAGCCAGGCAAGCGCGGCCCGGTCGGGCAGGCTCCCTTCGGGAAAGGCGATCAGCGCCACGCCCGCGACCCCGAAGAGAAGCCCGCCGAGACGCAGCAGGTTGAACCGGTCGATTCCCAGAGCCAGCGCGATCGGAAAGGCGATGAGCGGAACCGCCGAGATGAGGATCGACATGATTCCGGCCGGCAGGCGATCCACCGCGATGTAGAAGCTGGTGTTCGGGATCAGGGTGCCGATGAAGGCCACGATCACCGCGAAGCGCAGGGTGGACCGGCTGACCGGTACCGACCGGCGCCTGAAGGCGAGGACCGCCCCGAGGACCACGACACCGATGACGAGCTGCCAGAAGATCAGCGCGAAATAGCCACGCTCGCCCGACACCGCGATCTTGCCGAGCGACTGGGTGGATCCCCAGCCGATGCCGAGCGTCAGCAGGACGAGGATGAACCACAGCCGGCGTCTCATGGCCGCGCCTCGGCCAGCCGCCCGCCGATGCGTATCGGCGCGACGCGCGTCGCAAGCCCGGTCCTGTCCTCGGTCTCGACATAGGTTCCGCAGAGCGTCGCGGGGCCCTCCGCGGGCGTGAAGCGGTCTTTCGCCATGCCCGTCACGAAGCGGCGCATGGGTTCGAGCTTTTCCATCCCGATAACCGAATCGTAGTCGCCGCACATGCCCGCATCGGACTGGAAGGCGGTGCCCTTCGACAGGATCTGGGCATCGGCCGTGGGGACATGCGTGTGCGTCCCGATCACGAGGCTGGCCCGGCCGTCGCACCAGTGGCCCATCCCCATCTTCTCGGAGGTCGCCTCGCAATGGACATCCACGACCGCCGCCTGGACCGCGCCGCCGAGCGTGTGGGTGCGGAGCACCGCGTCGATGGCCGAGAACGGGTCGTCGAAGGCGCGCTTCATGAACACCTGGCCGAGCACCTGCGCGACGAGAACCTTGCGCCCGCCGGTGGCCTCGAACACCCGGGCACCGCGTCCGGGCGCGACCCTCGCATAGTTGATCGGACGCAGGATGCGCGGTTCGGTCTCGATGAAGGTCAGCATCTCCTTCTGGTCGAACGCATGGTCGCCGAGCGTGACGACGTCGGCGCCGGCATCGAGGATATGGCGCGCATGCTCGGCCGACAGACCGGCCCCGGCCGTGGCGTTCTCGCCGTTCACCACGACGAAGTCGAGCCTCCACTCGGCGCGCAGGCCGTGCAGGCGGTCGGCCAGCACGGCCCGGCCGGCCCGGCCCATGACATCGCCCAGAAAGAGAAGTCTCATGACGACTGCCTACGGTCACGAGACTGCCATGGCAAGCAGACCATTGCCGGCGGCGCCCCGGATGCACGAACTTCAGGCGAAGGGCCCGATGACTTCGGCCTCGGTGACGATCAGGTCGAGGCGCTCGTCGGTCGGCTCGGTCGGAACTTCGGGCACTTCCTGCGCCGCGAAGGCGAAACCGATGGCCACGGTCGGCCGCCTGCCCCGGAGAAGCCGGAGCGTCCGGTCGTAGTAGCCGCCGCCGTAGCCCAGGCGATAACCCCGGCGGTCGAAGGACAGGAGCGGCACGACAAGAACCTCGGGCTCGATCCAGTCGCCGCCGGCGGGCACCTTCGCGCCGAAGGGGCCGTCCTGCATCTCGCCGTCAGGGGTCCATTCCCGGAACCGGAGCGGCACGGCCTTGCCGGGAATCACCGGCACGCAGACGCGCCCGCCCGCCGCGGCATGGACGGCCATGGCGGGAAGGCAGTCGATTTCCGTCCGCATCGGCATGTAGCCCGACAGGATCCGGCCGGCATGGAATCTGAGCAGGTCGGTCAGGAGGCCGGCATCATCGGGCGTCCGGGCGCGGAAGGCGTCCTTCCGCCGCGCGAAGGCGTCGGAGCGGGCCTGCGCCTTGATGTCGGCGAGGGCCGTCACAGCAGGATCGCCGTCGCGAAGCCGAGGAATGCCAGGTAGCCCATCACGTCGGTCAGTGTCGTCACGAAGGTTCCCGAGGCGAGCGCGGGGTCGAGTCCCACGCGGTGGAGCACGAGGGGCACCATGACACCGCCGAGCGCCGCGACGATCTGGTTGACGACCATCGCGAGGGCAAGAACGACGCCGATCATCGGGTTGCCCGAGACGAGGGCGCCGCCGACGCCGAGGATCGCGGCGAGAATGGCGCCGTTGAGGAGGCCCGACACCATCTCGCGCCGGATGACGCGGCCGGCGTTCGACGAGGTGAGGTCGCGGGTGGCCAGCGCCCGGACGGCAACCGCGAGCGACTGCGTGCCGGCGATACCGCCCGTCGAGGCGACGATCGGCATCAGCGCGGCAAGCGCCACGATGGCGACGAGCGTGCTTTCGAAATGCGCGATCACGGTCGCCGACATGGACGCCGTGAACAGGTTCACGACGAGCCAGGGGATGCGGCTGCGGACGGTCTCGATCACCCCGTCCGAGATCGAGCTCTCCTCGCCCACACCGGCGAGCTTCAGCACGTCGTCCTCGTGTTCCTCGTCGAGAACCATCATCGCGTCGTCGATCGTGATGACCCCGACAAGCCGGTCGTGTTCGTCGACGACCGGGGCCGAGATGAGGTGATACTGATTGAAGGCGTAGGCGACATCGCCTTCCTCCTCCATCACGCTGATGGTGCGGAAGCTGTCCTCGGCGATCCGCTTCAGCGCCATCTCGCGCTTCGAGGCCAGGATCCTGCCGAGCGTCACGTAGCCCGTCGGGCGGTGGGCAGGATCGACGAGGATGACGTGGTAGAACTGGTCGGGAAGCTCGTCGGCGTTCCTGAGGAAATCGATGGCGTCGCCGACCGTCCAGTGTTCGGGCGCGACGACGACCTCGCGTTGCATCAGGCGGCCGGCAGAGTGTTCGGGGTAGGTCAGCGACTGTTCGACCGCGGCCCGGTCGGGTTCGGGCAGCGCCTCGAGGATCATCTCCTGCTGGGGTTCGCCGAGATCCTCGATCAGGTCCACGACATCGTCGGAGTCGAGCTCGCGGACCGCTTCCGTCAGGACGTCGCGGGGCAGCGCCTCGATCACCTCCTCGCGGACGCTTTCGTCGAGTTCCGACAGGATCTCGCCGTCGATGCCGCGCGACCAGAGGCGGAGCAGGCCGGCACGTTCGCCGGGGGCGATCTGCTCCAGAAGGTCGGCGATGTCGGCCGCGTGCAGCGGCTCCAGGAGCTGGTCGATCCGCGAGGCATCTCCGGCGTCGATGGCGGCGAGGAGTGCCGAGACGATGCGGCTTCCGAGGGCGTAATCGCCCTCGTCGCGCTCGCTGTCCCTGTCCTCGGCTTCCGCCATGTGGTCCCCGGATGCGTGTCCCGCGCCGCCTGCGGATTGCGCGGACCTTACTGGAAGGAGTTTCCGAGAAACAGGCGGAACGGGACAAATTTACGGCGGTCTGGCATGGTCTTAGACTGGGCGGGCGCGGCAGGGGAAGGGCTGGGGGCGGGATGGCGGAGATACTGATCGGGCAGACCCTGTCGTTTCGCGGCAATCCGCTCGTCGAGGGGCCGGATGCGGCCGTCCATTCCGCGCGCGGTGCGGTGCTGGTCGAGCACGGGCGGATCGCGGCGGTGGGCGACCCGACGGAGTTGCGTGCACGGGCGCCCCGGGCAAGCATCGCGGATTACGGTCAGTGTCTGATCTCGGCCGGCTTCGTCGATGCGCATGCGCACTATCCCCAGACGGGCATCATCGCGAGCTGGGGCAAGCGGCTCATCGACTGGCTGAACACCTATACCTTCCCCGAGGAGGCGCGGTTCGGCGAGGCGGGTTATGCCGGGGTCGTGGCGGAGCGGTATCTCGACCTCATCCTGTCGAACGGCACGACGAGCGTTGCAAGCTACTGCACGATCCACCCCGAAAGCGTCGATGCCTTCTTCGGGGCGGCGCGCGCGCGGGGGATGCGGGTCTGGGCCGGCAAGACCTGCATGGACCGCAACGCGCCCGGCAACCTGCGGGACACGGCGCAATCGGCCTATGACCAGTCGAAGGCGCTGATGCGGAAGTGGCACGGGCGGGACCGTCTGTCCTACGTCATCACCCCGCGCTTCTCGCCCACCTCGACGCCTGAGCAGCTCGACGCGATGGGAACGCTCTGGGGCGAGGCGCCGGATTGCCTCATGCAGACGCACCTGAGCGAGCAGCTGGACGAGATCGCCTGGGTGCGGTCGCTCTTTCCCGAGGCGCGGGACTATCTGGACACCTACGAGAAGTTCAACCTGCTCGGCCCCGGCGCCGTCTTCGGCCATGCGATCCACCTCGAGGCGCGCGAGAAGGCACGGCTCTACGAGGTGGATGCGGGCCTGGTCCACTGCCCGACCTCGAACACCTTCATCGGATCGGGCCTGTTCGACCTGGACGGACTTTCGGCGGCGGGCCACCGGATCGGGCTGGCCACGGATACCGGTGGCGGGTCGTCGTTCTCGATGCTCCGGACGATGGCGGCGGCCTACGAGATCGCACAGCTTCGCGGGACGGCGCTGCATCCCGCCGGGCTCTGGTGGCTCGCAACCCAGGGATCGGCGCGGGCGCTGCGCGCCGATCACCTGATCGGCAACCTTGCAGGGGGGCTGGAGGCCGACATCGTGGTGATCGACCTGGCCTCGACCCCGGCGATCGCGCAGCGCGCGGCCCGCGCCGGATCGCTCTGGGAGGCGCTCTTTCCCACCATCATGATGGGCGACGACCGGGCAGTGCGGTCGGTTCGCGTGGCCGGCGCGGAGCCCGGCAGCAAACAGGTCCGGGCCCTTCGGCGGGGGTTCCAAAGATCGTTTTCGCTCCTATGATCGCGCGCGACAAAGCTGCGAAGTCCCGATGCACGTGAACAACGATCCAGCCGACGGCTATGCCTGGAAGCTTCCCCTTTTCCTGTGGCTTTCCGCATCGGTCATCCTGATCGCGGCGCTGGACCGCGGGGCTGCCGCATCCTATGGCTGGATCATCGCGATCCTGTGGTCGGGGCTCTGCTTCGCCGCGATCCTCGGCATGGCGGACGGCCCGTCGCGGGCCTACATCGCCGCCAGTCTCGAAAAGCCCGGCATCGCCCGCGGCTACGCCATCTCGACCCGGCAGCGTCTCGAAGACCTCTGGAAGCGCTACGGCACCAGCGCCGAGGGATCGCTCAGCCTGATCGTGTCGTTCCGCAGGTCCCTGACATGGAAGCTCTATGACGCGGCAATGCTCGTGGCCGTGGTCTATCCGACGCTCGTGCTGGTCGGCTGGTGGATCATCACCGGCGACGAGGCGCGGATCGGCGACTCGGCGGTGCTGCCCCGGGCGCAGTTCTGGCCGGACAGGTCGATCTCGCTGATCGGGATGCTGTTCTTCGCGGCCTCGATCCCCCTGTCCTGGCAGGCCGCGTCTCGGCCGGACGACCGCTCGCGGAACCTCGCGCGGTGGCTGCCGGTGCTCGGCGCGACGATCGCAACCGCCGGAGTGCTCTCGGCGTTCAACGCGCTCGCGGCCGGCCTGGGACTGGCGCTCGGCTTTCTGGGAGGCGCGGCGATCGCCGGCGCCGGTTCGGTCGTGGTGGTCGGGGCGGCGGCCGTCATCGGGGCGGCCGCCGTCGCGATCGCAACGGCAAGCACGATGATGGGCATCGGTCTGGTGCCGATCATGATCTCGATCCTCCTCGTCGTGACCATGGCCGTCGCGCTCGACACGCTCGACGGACAGGGCCGGCACGCGCTGGCGCGCCTTGTGGTGACCTTCGCCCTACCGGTGGGCTGGATCCTATCGCTGATCCTCATCCCCTTCGGCGAGACAGGCACCCGTCCGCGCGGGCTCTTCCTGTTTCTGGCCGTGTTTCCCCTGGTCAACGCGCTCTTCAGCGTGGTCTCCTACGCCGCCAACCTCGCGCTCGCCAGGCAAGGACTTCTTACCGGGCGCATCCTCGTCAACGGGCTTGCGGGCCTTGCGGTCAGCCTTCTCGTTTCGGCGCTTCTGGGTCTGGGCTTCGCGGTCATGGTCGCCCTTCTCGACCTGGTCGCGGGCCCGGGCGTGTTCCGGTTGGCCTCGGTCTTCGCCGCGATCGCCCTGCACCCCGACCTGCAGGAATGGCTGATCCTGACGGTACTGACCCCCCTCGCCCCCACCGCGCTGCATGCCGCAATCGCGCTGGTCGGCGCGACCACCTTCGTCCCCCGGCCGATCAGGTCAGGCGTCGCCCGGCTGATCCGCGCGGCCGGCACCCCGCAGAAACACCGGGCCGCCGCATCCGCCGCAGTCCCGTTCATGCTGGGCACGCTGTGGCTGGTCCCGTTCCTCGGGATCGCGGTGGCCGGCTGGATCATCTGGTTCCTCGCCGGAGGCGCGATCAAGTCGCTGCTCTGGGCCTACGTCTTCCTCGTCCGCGACCTTGCCTTCGCCCTGACCGGGGCCTGATCCGCGAGACGCCGCGCGAGACGCCGCTGGTCATCGGCGAGGCGCGCGACGTCCACCGCCGCAAGCCTGCCCGAGCGCACCACCGGGCGGCCATCCACCAGCAGGTCGCGCACCCGCGCCGGGCCGCAGAGGACAAGCGCCGCGACCGGATCCCACGCCCCGGCCGTCTCGATCCCCGTCATGTCCCACACCGCCAGGTCGGCGCAGGCCCCCGGCGCGACGCGCCCGCAATCGTCGCGCCCGAGAACCGTCGCGCCCCCCAGAGTGGCGATCTCGAGAGCTTCGCGCGCGCTCATCGCATCGGCCCCGTTCCGCACCCGCTGCAGCAGCATGGCCATCCGCGCCTCGGCGATCAGGTTGCCCGCGTCGTTCGAGGCGGACCCGTCCACGCCCAGTCCGACGCGCAGGCCCGCGTCCCGCATGGCGCGGACGGGCGCGATGCCCGAGCCGAGGCGGCAGTTCGAGCAGGGGCAGTGCGCAACCCCGGTCCGCGTCCGCGCGAAGAGCGACATTTCGGTCGCGTCGAGCTTGACGCAGTGCGCGTGCCAGACATCCGGTCCGGTCCAGCCGAGGTCCTCGGCGTACTGGCCGGGGCGGCAGCCGAAGGTGGCGAGGGAATAGGCGACGTCCTCGTCGTTCTCGGCGAGGTGGGTGTGCAGCATCACCCCCTTGTCGCGGGCGAGAAGCGCCGCCTCGCGCATGAGGTCGCGGCTGACCGAAAACGGCGAGCAGGGCGCGACTCCGACGCGGATCATCGCGCCGGGCTTCGGGTCGTGGAAGCGGTCGATGACGCGGATGCAGTCGTTCAGGATCGCGTCCTCGCCCTCGACGAGCGCGTCGGGTGGCAGCCCGCCCGCGCTTTCGCCGATCGACATGGCCCCGCGGGTGGCATGGAACCTGACACCGATTTCCCGCGCGGCGTCGATCGTGTCGTCGAGACGCGCACCGTTGGGGTAGAGGTAGAGGTGGTCCGAGGTGAGCGAGCAGCCGGCAAGTGCCAGTTCGGCAAGCCCGGCCATCGCCGACACGCGCATCTCGTCGGGACCGAAGCGTGCCCAGATCGGGTAGAGCGTCCTGAGCCAGCCGAAGAGCAGCGCGTCCTGTCCGCCCGGAACGGCGCGGGTCAGCGACTGGTAGAGGTGGTGGTGGGTGTTGACGAGGCCGGGGGTCACGATGCAGCCCGCCGCCTCGATGACGGTCCCGCCCGCCGAGAGGCGCGTGGACAGGCCCGCGCCCACCGCCGCGATCCTGCCGTCCCGGACGAGGACATCCGCGCCGGCCAGTTCACGCCGGGCAGCGTCCATCGTGACGACGACATCGGCGCGGCGAATGAGCGTTTCGGACATCAGGCGTCGGGCGCACCGGACAGGACGGCGAGCGCGGCGGCATGCATGTCCCGGTTGGCCGCGGCGAGGATGCGTCCGCCCCGGTGCGCGGGGCCGCCCTTCCAGTCGGTGACGATGCCGCCCGCCGCCTCGATCACGGCGATCGGGGCCATCACGTCGTAGGTCTGCAGCCCCGCTTCGACGACGAGGTCGATCTGCCCCGCCGCGACGAGGGCATAGGCGTAGCAGTCGGTCCCGTAGCGGGTCAGCCGGACCTGGCGGGCGAGCGCGTGGAACGCCACGCCCTCGGCGGGCGTGCCGACCTCGGGGAAGGTCGAGAAGAGGATCGCCTCGGACAGCGGCCGCGGGGCACGGGTCCTCAGCTCCGCCCTGCCCTGCGGGCCGACGACCTCGGCCATGCCGAGGCCGCCCGTGAAACGTTCGCGGATATAGGGCTGGTCGATCACGCCGAGCACGGGGCCCTCGGCCCGGGCCACCGCGATCAGCACCCCCCAGGTCGGGGTTCCCGACAGGAATCCGCGCGTGCCGTCGATGGGATCGAGCACCCAGGTCAGTCCCGTCGTGCCCTCCTTCGGACCGAATTCCTCGCCGAGGATGGCGTCGTCGGGACGCAGCCTGGCGAGCAACTCGCGCATGCGCTTCTCGGAGGCGCGGTCCGCGACCGTCACCGGATCGAACCGGTCGTTTTCCTTCGTCTCGGCGTCGAGCCCCGGACTGCGGAAATGCGCGAGTGTCTCGACCCGCGCCGCATCCGCCAGTGCATTCGCGGTCTCGATCAGGACGCGGCGGGTGGTGTCGTCGGGCTTGAACATGAAACCTCCGACGCAAACCGGTAGACCCCGCCCCCGGCGGGGTCAACCCGTCGCGCCGGATGTGACCGTCAGGCCGCGTCCGAAAGCACCTTTGCAAGCTCGAACAGGCGCCGGCGCTGCGCTTCGGGAATGGCATAGTAGGTGCGCACCAGCATCAGCGCCTCCTTGTCCGCCATGATGTCGCCGGTGCTGTCCTCGACCGCCGCGGCCGGGTTCTGCAACCCGTCGAAGAAGAAGGCGATCGGAACGCCGAGGGCTTCGGATATGTCCCACAGGCGCGACGCCGAAACCCGGTTCATGCCGGTCTCGTATTTCTGGATCTGCTGGAACTTGATCCCGACCTTGTCGGCAAGCTGCTGCTGCGTCATCCCCACCATCCAGCGGCGGTGACGGATGCGCTTGCCGACATGGGCGTCAACATGGTGCTTCATCGATGAACTCCCTTCACCCTTGCCCAGTTCAAAGCAATTTTCATGCCAAGGCGTCCCGGCCCCGACCGCCATCTTTCGCGCACTCCGACCGCCACCTGATGGCGAGCGGCAGGGCAGCCGCCGTCTGACCCTCCCCGATCCTTGCAGGATGCAAATCCCGGGCGCATTGGCGTTGCATTCTGCGATAACACGCATTGGCGCGCACGCGAAGCTTCGGCTAGACTCGCCGTTATCGCAACCCGCGGGAGCCGCCCATGCGCGCGATGATCTGCCCCGGAGCCGGCCTCGAGCTCGGGCTCCGGCGCCTTCCCGTTCTGTCCCCCGGCCCGGACGAGGTCCGCGTGCGCATCCGGGCCTGCGGCATGAACTTCGCGGACCTTCTGATGATCCGGGGCGAGTACCAGGAACGCGCCGATTATCCGTTCGTGCCCGGCATGGAGATCGCGGGCGAGGTGGACGCGATCGGTCCGGGGGCGTCCGGATGGAGCAGGGGAGACCGGGTTGCCGTCGTTTCGGGCAGCGGCGGGCTGGCCGATTTCGGCTGCTTCCCGGCATCCCGGCTGACGCGCATCCCGGAGAGCATGGACTTCGCCACCGCCGCGGGGTTCCAGGTCGCCTACGGCACCAGCCATCTCGCCCTTGAACGCCGCGCCCGGATCGAACCCGGCGAGACGCTGCTCGTCACCGGCGCGGCGGGCGGCGTCGGCCTGGCCGCCGTCGAGACCGGCCGCCTGATGGGCGCGCGCGTCATCGCCGTTGCACGCGGGAAAGACAGGCTCGACGTGGCGCGGCGCGCCGGGGCGGAGGTGCTTCTCGACAGCGACCGCGCCGACCTGCGCGACCTCATTCGCGATGCCGGCGGCGCGGACGTGGCCTTCGACCCGGTTGGCGGCGCCGCCTGCGCGGCCGCCCTCTCGGCCCTGCGTCCCGAAGGCCGGCTTCTGGTCATCGGGTTTGCAAGTGGCACCGTGCCCGACATCCGCGCCAACCATCTTCTCGTCAAGAACGTGTCGGTCCTGGGCTTCTGGTGGGGCGGGTATCTGAAATTCCGTCCCGAGGCCGTGGCGCAAAGCCTTGCCACGCTGTTCGGCTGGCACGCCGAGGGACGGCTGGCACCCCATGTCCACCACCTTTTCCCGATCGAGAACGCGGCCGAGGGCCTCGACCTGCTGCGGAGCCGTCAGGCGACCGGGAAGATCGTCGTCACGATGGACTGAGGCCCCCCGGGGCCTCGTCCGCACGGAACCGCCGGGCAGAGTCCTTCGCCGCCGCGGTCTGGTGCGCCCCGTAGGCGCAGCGGATATGGGCGCGGACCGCGTCCATCACCGGCCCGGACCGGGCCGCGCTGTCGTAGAGACAGATGGCGAGACTGCCGAGGCCAGGGAGCGCGTTTCCCGCCTCGATCACCTCGACGCCCAGCGGAACCGCCCCGCGCAGACGCGCCGAGATCGCCAGGTCGGCCGCCACCGTCGCCTCGATCACCTGTTCGCACTCGCCCTCGAACCCCATTTCCCAGGCGATCCCCGCGGCATCGAGCGCGGCCTGCGCAACCGGGCGGAAGAAGCAGGTGTCCTTGAAGCCGAGCCGGACCGGGCGGCGCTGCCAGGCAGTCCCGTTCGGTGCGCCGACCCAGACCAGTTCGCGCGTGGCAAGGACCTCGCCGCCCGGCCTCGGTCCGGCCTCGGTGGTCAGAATCAGGTCGAACTCGCCTTTCGCGAAGCTTTCGTGCAGCACCTTGGTGAACGATGCCGTGAGGTTGACGCGCATCCGGGGAAATTCCTGCGCCATCGCCTTCAGCACGGCCGGCATCTGCGGATAGACGATGTCATGCGGCACGCCGAGACGCACCTCGCCCTCGTATCCCTTGTCGGTGAGCCGTGACAGGGCCTCGTCGTTCAGGGCGATCATCCGGCGTGCGTAGCCCAGAAGCTGCTCGCCCTCGGGCGTGAGCTGCAGTCTCCGGGACGCACGGCTGAAGAAGTCGCGCCCGAGACCTTCCTCGAGCCGCTTGAGCTGCATCGACACCGCCGACTGGGTGAGGTTGAGGAGCCCGGCGGCGCGAGTGACGCCGCCCGCGTCGGCCACGGTCACGAAGGCGCGCAGCGCGGTGAGGTCCAGATTTCTGGGCATCATCAACACCCCTTATGTCGACCACCACAATCATTCACTTCACCTGATACAGGAGTCATGCGATGACCATCAAGGGATTTCATCCCGTTCAGCCCTGGCATCATTTTCCGAGAGGTTGTCGTGGAACGCGCACTTTCCCTCCGCCCCGCCCCGCCCGGCACATCGGCAAGTATACCGACCCGCATCGGGCGTCCGCGGATGCGTGTCTTCGCCGGCCTCTTCCTTGCGCTGTCGGCCGCGCGCCAGCGCCGCCGGCTCGGGCAGCTCGACGACCATCTCCTGAACGACATCGGACTCGACCGCCCGACCGCAGAGGCCGAGGCAGCCCGCCCCCTCTGGGACGTGCCCTCGCACTGGCGGCGGTGACCGGCGGCGGTGACTGGCGGCAGGTCCGACCGCGGCCCCCGGGGGTCGGGGGGATCGGGGGCGGATCGGGGGGGTGGATCGGGGGGGTGGATCGGGGGGCGGTTTCAGGGGCTTCGGCGGCGGGAAGGGCAGCGGCTCCGTCCGGGGCTGCGGCAAAGCGCCCCGGCCGACAGGACGCCCCGGCACGCTCGCCATGTCTGAAGGCACTTGAATCGGCCCGCGCATTTCCCACATTTGTCGCAGGGTCGGGCGCCATGAAGGCGGCCGCCACAGGGAACTCTTGGTGGAGGTATCCATGACGGACTACAGGACGAACGTCGGCGCCGGCCTTGGCTCCCGCGCCGCCGTGATCGACGAGGGCCTTCGCGCCCATATGAACAAGGTCTACGGACTGATGTCCGTCGGTATGCTGGTGACGGGCGGAGTGGCCTGGGCAGTCGGATCGAACCCCGCGCTCCTCGGCATCTTCCGCGATCCCCTGACGCTTCAGCCGAACATCCTCGGCTGGATCGTGATGTTCGCGCCGGTGATCTTCGCCTTCGCCTTTGCCGCCGCCATCAACCGGCTGTCGGTCGCGGGCGCACAGTTCATGTTCTACGCCTTCGCGGCGGTCATGGGCCTGTCGCTGTCGTGGATCTTCGCCGTCTTCACCGGCGTGTCCATCGCCCAGACCTTCCTCGTCACCGCCATCGCCTTTTCGAGCCTCTCGCTCTACGGCTACGTGACGAAACGCGACCTGTCGGGCTTGGGCACCTTCCTCATGATGGGGGTGATCGGGCTTCTGGTCGCGTCGGTCATCAACATCTTCCTCGGCTCGCCCGCGATCATGTTCGCGATCTCGATCATCGGTGTGCTGATTTTCGCCGGCCTCACCGCCTACGACACGCAGAACATCAAGACGTCCTACATCGCCCATGCGCAGCAGGCCGATCAGGAGTGGCTGGACAAGTCGGGGATCATGGGGGCGCTGAACCTCTATCTGGACTTCATCAACCTCTTCATGTTCCTCCTCCAGTTCCTCGGCAACCGCAACTGACGCGGCCTTCCGGGGCGCACGAGATGAAGGGGCCGGGCGGCGACGCCCGGCCCCTTGCATTTCGGAGCGGCATTTCAGAGCGCGCGGTCCATGCGCACGGCAGGAAAGTCGATGCCCGGACGGAGAGGGACGCTGACCGGGCCGACCGGGCGGAACCCGGCCGACAGGTAGAAGGGCACGGCGGTCCGCGTGGCAAGGCAGCCCATGCCGACCGCGCCGGCGCGCCTCGCCTCGGCGAAGACATGGGCCATGAGCGCGCTGGCGATGCCGCGGCGCGTCATCCGCCAGTCGGTGACGAGGTGACGCACCTCGGCGCGGCCCGCGCTCCACCCGAACCGCGCGCCACTCCATCCGCCTGCCCCGAGGATGCGACCATCGGCATCCTCGGCAACGTAATACCTGCCCGAGGCAAGGAGATGCGGCTGCGCCCGGGCGAGGATCGGCAGGGCCGTCACCACCACCGAGGGGGGGTAATCGCGCGCCAGAAGGCGCGCGTAACTCGACGCGAAGAGGGCGTCCACGGCCGCAAGATCGGCCAGCGTCGTCCGCCTGATGGTCAGCGTGTCCATGCGCGGAGAGTGTAGCGGATGAATGGGGCGGGGAAAGCCCCGGTGCCGCCCGTCAGACCACGGCGCCGAAGATGCGGCCGACGCCTGCGGTGACGGCCATCGCGACCGCGCCCCAGAAAGTGACCCGCAGGACGGCGCGGGCCACCGGCGCTCCGCCCGCCCAGGCCCCGAGCCCGCCCAGAAGCGCAAGGAAGACAAGCGCGGCCACCGTGACCCAGGCGATGATCTGCGCCTCGGGGGCGAACGTGGCGGCCGCAAGCGGAAGCAGGGCGCCGATGGCGAAGCTCAGGGCCGAGGCCGCCGACGCCACGATCGGACGCGCGGCCGTGGCCGCGGATATGCCGAGCTCATCCCTCATATGGGCTTTCATGGCGTCGTTCCGGGTCAGTGCCTCGGCCACCTGGAGGGCAAGCCCGGCCGGAACCCCCCGCCGCTCGTAGATGCCGGCCAGTTCGGCCAGTTCGGCCTCGGGCTGCCCGGCAAGCTCGGACGCCTCGCGGGCAAGGTCGGCCGCTTCGGTATCGGCCTGCGACGAGACCGAGACATATTCCCCCGCCGCCATCGACAGCGCACCGGCGGCGAGACTGGCCGCACCGGCGACGAGGATCCCTGACCGGCCGGATGCGGCAGCCGCCACCCCCACGATCAGGCTGGCTGTCGAGACGATGCCGTCGTTGGCACCCAGCACCGCGGCCCTGAGCCAGCCCACGCGGTCAAGGAAATGCCGTTCGAAATGCCCCAAGACCCAGCCCCCGCCGACCGCGTCCGAACCTAGAGGACGGAACCGGAACAGGAAAGACCGAAGAATCCGCACCTCGGTCGCGCCGCATCGTGGACCGGCTCGCGGCGCGGGGCGCCGCTGCCCGGGCATCGGGAATGAAAAAGGGCCGCACCCGCAGGCCGGCCCTCGGTCGGCACATGTGGCAGGACTTACTTGATCTTGCCTTCCTTGTATTCGACATGCTCCCGCTTCACGGGATCGTACTTCTTGACGACCATCTTCTCGGTCATCGTGCGGGCGTTCTTCTTGGTCACGTAGAAGTGCCCGGTGCCCGCCGTCGAGTTCAGGCGGATCTTGATCGTCGTCGGCTTGGCCATCTGTCTCTCCGTCGCGCGGGAGGGCCGAAGCGGCCGGCCGCGCAAATTCCCGAAGCCCGCCTTTTACCGACGCGCGGTCCCGAGTCAAGCAGGTTCGGCGGGCCTTGCGCCGCGCTCCGGCCTCATGCCGGGGGCGGCATCCCGGACGCGGCATGGATCGCCGCGCGGGCGTCCGACGAGAGGCCGAGCCCGCTTGCGAGCTGCGCAAGATAGGCCTGTTCCGCCGGATTGTCGCCCTTCGCGACCAGCAGCGCCGCGCCATAGACCTGCGCGCGCATCGCCTCGCCCGTCGCGGCGACAAGACCGGGGATGTCGATCGGCGCGGCGAGCTCGGCCTTCACGAATGCGATCTCTTCTTCGGTCGCGTCCTTGAGATGCTCCATGATCAGCGCCTGCTCCCCGGGGTCGACGTCGCCGTCGGCCTTCGCAGCCTGGATCATGGCGCGGATCATGAGCTTGGCGCCCTCTTCGGCCATTGCGCCGGCGGCACCGCCGCCGGGCAGTCCGCCGAGCGCCGATTCGAGCATTCCGGTTCCGCTCGCCGCCGCGCCCTTCATGGCGCCAAGAAGCGCGCCGAGGCCCGCCTGCCCCGCTTCGGACGCACGCGCGGCCTGGTCGCCCAGCTGGTCCATCATCTTCCGCACGCCCTCGCGCCCGCCGGGAAGCCCGAGTTTCTCGGCCAGCGCGCCCACCTGGTCGCCGACCCCGCCGGGCGCGCCGGCATTCCTGAGCACGTCCTGCATCCCGGCCATTCCGCCGGCCTTGCGGAACCTGTCGACGCCCCGGGCCGCGGCGAATCCGACAGCCAGCGTGGCGAGCGTTTTCATGAAACTCATCTGGACCCCCTGTGGATCCCCTGTGGACCCCCTTGTGGTGCGGTGGCCTCACGATACCCGAAGCCGTGTGACAGGCATAGCAGGACCGCGCGAGACGGCGGCAGAGCGCCGGACCGGGACAGACGTGCGGACGGCCTGTAAGCCGGATTCTGTTCCGGGGCTGCCCCCGTCGATGACCATTCCTCTAGTCCCGCCGTTGCCGGCGGGATCGAGCTGCCAACCCGGGGTCCTCGGGCCGAAGCTGCCCTGCGGCGATATCCCTGGCCCTGCGGCCGGGATCAGCCCGCACGGACCCCCTATTCGGCATTGCTCCCGGTGGGGCTTGCCGTGCCGGTCCCGTTGCCGGTCCCGCGGTGGGCTCTTGCCCCACCGTTTCACCCTTGCCTCGGGCGAACCCTCGGCGGTCTCTTCTCTGTGGCGCTTTCCCTGGGGTTGCCCCCGCCGGGCGTTACCCGGCACCGTCGCTCCGAGGAGTCCGGACTTTCCTCGCGCCTCGGGTTGCCCCGGCGGCCCGCGGTCATCCGGCCATCCGCACGCCCCCCCAGTTATGCCCCGGAACGCGCTCCGTCAACCGGGAAGCGCCGGGCGAGGTCGGACATTGCCGCGCGGTCGCCTGCCTCCTCGGGACCCGCGGCCCAGGGGCGGAAGCGGAGGCGGAATGCGGCGAGGAGCGTCGCGTGCGGCGCCTCGGGGTAGCCAAACACCTGCGCCGACCTCGTGAAATCGGCCTGCGGATCGCCATCCGGCCCCGGCCAGACCGACAGCCCGCCCCGTGCCAGACGCCGCCAGTCGAAACGCGGGCCGGGATCGCGCTTGCGGGTGGGCGCCATGTCGGAATGGGCGATCACCCGGGCAGGCGGAATCCCCCAGCGCGCCATCGCCTCGGAAAGCAGCCGTTCGAGCGAGACCATCTGCGCGTTCGGAAAGGGCGTGTCGCCCGGATTGGCGAGTTCGATCCCGATCGAGCGCGAATTGACGTCGGTGACATCGCCCCAGCCGCCCGCCCCGCCATGCCAGGCGCGCATCGCCTCGGGAACCAGCGGCTCGGCGCGGCCCTGCTCGTCGATCAGCCAGTGGGCGGAGACCTCGGAGGCCGGATCGCAGAGTCGCGCGCGTGCCTCGGCGCAGGTCGCCATTCCGGTATGGTGCAGGACGATCAGGTCCGGCCGCACCCCGCCCCGCCGGGGCCCGAAGTTCGGCGAAGGAAACTCCCCCGCCACAGTCCCTCAGCCGCCCTGACTGGCGCCCGTCGCACCCGCGGCGTCCGCCGGAAGTCCCGGAACGCCCTGCCCGGCGCCCTGCCCGGCACCCTGCCCGGCCCCCTGCCCCACGTCCCGCACCGCCTGGAACGGTGTCGGATCCCAGGAACAGGCGTAACCGTCGCCGTCGGGATCGAGATTCTTGGGATCGCGCCTCGGGCCGCCCGAACGCAGGAATGCCTCCTGCGCCTCGGCGGGCGTAGCGTAGCGGGCGCAGGCGCGCAGGGGGTTGGCCAGGACCAGCCCTGTCCGGGCGTATATCGACTGGCCAAGCCTGTTCGGAGCATTGATCGCATAGTCGATGATCGGCGATGCACCCTGCGAACCCGGGCGCTCGGGCAGCGCGCCGGGCGCGATCTGCTGGAACCGCGCCCGGTTCTGCTCGAGCCGGACCCGGTAGGCTTCCGCCGTCTCGCGCGCCTTGACCGCGGTGAAGTCCTGCTCGTCGGAAAGGCCCGCATGCGTCGCCGCCGGGTCGGTAACCGTACCCGGAGCCGCGGCCACCGCCGCCGGATCCGCCACGCCGGCGGAGGACGGCAAGACGGCCGGGCCGGCAGTGGTCAGACCGGGAGCGACCGGAGCGGGCGTGATGGGGGCGGGCGTGAACGGGGCGGATGCGACCGGGCCGGGAGTGATCGGGCCGGGAGTGATCGGGCCTGCGCTGATGCCGCCCCCCCCGGCGCCGTAGGCCGCAACCGGACCGGGCCCGAGGGGCGTATAGCTCGGCTGCCCCTGAGCCGACGGCGCGAGGCCCGGCAGCTCCGCGTAGACATCGGGCGACGTGCAGGCCGAGACGAAGAGCAAGACAGCGAAGGGAGCAAGACGCATGATTACACCCGGTTGGCCAAGGCGGGGGGCCTTTACCACCATTTCGCGGGTTTGTGAACGAACCCGGCGGCCTTTTCGAGCACGTAGGCGTGATTGAGAAGGCCAGCCTCCTCCCACGGCCGCCCGATGAGCTGGAGACCGAGCGGCAGGCCCTGCCGGTCGAGACCCGTCGGCACCGCAATACCCGGAAGACCGGCAAGGTTCACGGTCACGGTGAAGACGTCGTTGAGATACATCTCGACCGGATCGGCGTCCGCCTTCTCGCCCAAGCCGAAGGCGGCCGACGGCGTGGCGGGCGTCAGGATCGCGTCAACGCCTTCCGCGAACACCGTCTCGAAGTCGCGCTTGATGAGCGCCCGGACCTTGCGGGCGCGGTTGTAGTAGGCGTCGTAGAAGCCCGCCGACAGCACATAGGTGCCGATCATCACGCGCCGCTGCACCTCGCGCCCGAAACCCTCGGCGCGGGTTTTTTCGTACATCTCGGTGATGCCGTCCCCCTGGGCGAGCTTCGCGCGGTGACCGTAGCGGACGCCATCGTAGCGGGCGAGGTTCGACGACGCCTCGGCGGGGGCGACGACGTAATAGGCGGGCAGCGCGTATTTCGTATGCGGCAGAGAGATGTCGCGGATCACCGCGCCCGCATCCTTCATCATCGCGATGCCGTCGGCCCAGAGCCTCTCGATCTCGGCCGGCATGCCCTCCATCCGGTATTCCTTCGGGATGCCGATGACCTGGCCGCGGATGTCGCCGGTCAGCGCCGCCTCGAAGTCGGGCACCGGAATGTCGGCTGAGGTGGAGTCCTTCGGGTCGTGCCCCGCCATCGCGCGCAGCATGATCGCCGCGTCGCGCACCGACTTCGTCATCGGCCCGGCCTGATCGAGCGACGAGGCGAAGGCGACGATCCCCCAGCGGCTGACGCGGCCGTAGGTCGGCTTGATGCCGACGATGCCGGTGAAGGCCGCCGGCTGGCGGATCGAGCCGCCGGTATCGGTTCCGGTCGCGGCAAGGCAGAGGTCGGCCGACACCGCCGCCGCCGACCCGCCCGACGATCCGCCCGGCGTCAGCGCCGTGTCGTCGTTGCCGCGGCGCCAGGGGCTGACGACGTTGCCGTAGCACGAGGTCTCGTTCGACGAGCCCATCGCGAACTCGTCCATGTTGAGCTTGCCGAGCATCACCGCGCCCGCATCGAAAAGCTGCTGGGTGACGGTCGACTCGTATTCGGGCCGGAAGCCCCTGAGGATGTTCGACGCGGCCTGGCTCGGCACGCCCCTGGTGCAGAACAGGTCCTTGATGCCAAGGGGAATCCCGCACATGTCGGGCGCCGGGGCGTGCGCAGAGCGGGCGGCCGCGATCCGCCTGTCGGCCTCGCGCGCCTGCCGGAGCGCGATGTCGGGCGTCTTGTGGACAAAGGCGTTCAGGTCGTCGCCCGCATCCATCGCCGTCATGCAGGACATGGTCAGGTCGACCGAGGTGATCTCGCCCCTGCGCAGCCGGTCGCGCGCCTCGGCGATGGTGAGCGTGTTCAGCGTCATTCCACCACCTTCGGCACCACGAAGAAGCCTTCGCGCGCGTCGGGCGCGTTCGACAGGACCCTGTCGGCCATGCCGCCGTCCGTCACCACATCCTTGCGCCGCTTCAGCCGCATCGGCGTGACCGAAACCATCGGCTCGACGCCGTCCACGTCCACCTCGTTCAGCTGCTCCATGAAGCCGAGGATTCCCGACAGTTCGCGTGCGAGCGCGGGCAGGTCTTCCTCTTTCACCGCGATGCGGGCGAGATGCGCGACCCGCGCGGCGGTGCGGACGTCGATCGACATGGGCATTCCCCCGGGGGCGGTTCCCCTCAAATCGGGCCGGGTTTACAGGCGGCTTCCCGCGGCCGCAAGCCTGCGGTCAGGACGAGCGGCGGCCAAAGCGCAGCCAGACCCAGCGCAGCGTCAGCACGACCGCGAGGATGACGAGATTGGCGACGAGCCCGACGCCGATCTGCGTCACCTGCGGGGCGAGCGCCGGGGTCATCACGATCGGGATGATGACCGCGACAAAGAGGACGCCGGCCGCGAGCGGCAGCCAGGTTCCGGTGGCCGCCTGCGTGTTCCGCGCAGTCAGGACGAGAGCCACCAGAAGCCCCCAGCGGAAGATGTCGGACAGCTGTTGGGTCAGAAGATCGGTGACGGTCATGGAAGTTCCCCCTTCCGCCAGCTTCACGATCCCGGATCTGCGCGCAAGTGCCTGCCTTCATGCCGGACCAGCACCCGGATCATCCACCAGAGCATCAGCCCGTTCAGCAGATGCCAGAGGAAATGCGTTCCGAACGGCCACGACGGGCAAAGCGCCGCGTCGAGCGACCGGAGGAGGACCGACAGGATGAGCATGGCCGCGCCGACCGCCATGCCGCGGGCGGTTTCCGGCGCGCGACGACGCAGCACGGCGGCATAGCCCAGGATCACCATCGGCACCGGAAGATACCCCGCCGACACCCCCAGGACGGGCACGGACGACAGCGGCACCGACAGGGCGGCGTGGACCGGCAGATAGGCGACGGTCGCGCCCGCCGCCGCGCGTGGCGAGAGCCGCAGCAAGTGCCGGTTCGCAGCCCAGACATAGGTCAGGATGAAGACCGCGATCGGCAGCACGTCCGCCACCGCCGCCCAGCGCGTCGCAAACGTGTGGAACAGAAACGACCCCACCCCGATCCCGCCGAGGATCGCCGTCAGCGCCCGGGCGACCGGCACGCCCGCCGACATGCGCCACGCCGCCGCTGCCGCAATCAGGAAGGCCGCGTTCGTGGCCGCGTTCAGGGGTTCCGCCCAGACGCCCGGTCCGAGGCGTTCGCAGTAACCGTCGATGACGGCGGTCCAGTCCACTAGGCGGCTCTCCCTGCCGTGCTAGGTTCATCGGGGATCCGCATCGGGAGGACAGCGAACATGAAGATCACCTGGCTCGGACATTCCGGCTTCCGCATCGAGATAGAGCGCGCCGCGCTTCTGATCGACCCCTGGCTCACCGGAAATCCGCTGTTCGCGGGCCACGACCGCGCGGCCGCGACCCGGGGGGCGACGCATATCCTCGTCACCCACGGCCACGGCGACCACACCGGCGACACGGTCGGGATCGCGCGGGAACTGGGCGTCCCCGTGGTGGGCATCTACGACCTCGTCAGTCACCTTCAGGCGACCGGGAAGGTGGAGGGGATCGGGTTCAACAAGGGCGGCACGGTCGATCTCGGCGGCGCGAAGGTCACGATGGTGAACGCCGCGCATTCCTCGTCGATGGCCGGCCCGGACGGCCCCATCTATGCCGGGCACGAGTCGGGCTTCATGATCGCCGGCGAAGGCCGCACGATCTATGTCTCGGGCGACACCGACATCATGGCCGACATGGCCTGGATGGGCGAGTACCACCGGCCCGACATCGGCATCCTCTGCGCGGGCGGGCACTTCACCATGGACATGGCGCGCGCGGCCTGGGCGGCGAAGAAGTATTTCGACTTCAAGACCGTGATCCCCTGCCACTACCGGACCTTCCCGCTCCTGGAGCAGTCCGCCAGGGTGCTGGCCGACGGCCTGCCCGGGGTGAAGGTGATCGAACCCCGGGTGATGGAGCCGATCACCCTCTGATCCCGGCGCGCGCCCTCAGAGTGGCCAGCGGATGGCGCGCAGTTCGGCGAACGAGGTAGCCTTCGCCGGGCCGGGCGGCAGGCCGATGTCGTCGCGCAGACGGTCGGACAGGCGGTCGAGACGGGCGAGGTCGCCCGCGGCTCCGGGGCCCTGGAGCGCCTCGCGCAGGAGGGCAGCCAGCGTCGGGCCCAGCCCGAACTTGCGCGCCAGCGTACGGACATGGTGGCGGAGCCCCGTGTCGGGACGGAAATCGAGTGCGTTCATGATGTGATCGGCCCCGGCGAACCGGCGGCCCCTTCTGTGGCGGGTTGAGAATGTATCCGGCGCCGCCGGCAGGATCCGGTCCGGCGTCCGGACTTGAATGAGGGTCGGGCTAATGCCCGGGCCGGTCAGGCTGGGTCAGCCCGAAATCCCCCGGGCGGTGCGTTCATGCACGGTGGCGGCGCCGGCGGGTCGGGGCGGGCGAGACATGATCGCAGTGCACATCGCGGCCCTCCTTTTCTGCTGACCGGGCGACAGACGGCCAAGCTACCGGCTTTTTGCGTCCGGAACAACCGGAATCGGGGGGCTCGCCGTCGCGGGACGCCGACTGTGCCTGGCGCGCAACGGCCGCCTCACGCCTCGCGCCGATGCGCGAAAAAGGCCTTGAGCAGCCCCTCCGACTCCGCCGCCCCGATCCCGTCATAGACCTCGGGCGCGTGGTGGCACTGGGGATGGGAAAAGACCCGCGCGCCATGCGCCACCCCGCCCGATTTCGGGTCCGCGGCCCCGTAGTAGAGGCGCGCGATCCGTGCATAGCCGATCGCGGCGGCACACATCGGGCAGGGTTCGAGCGTGACATAGAGCGCGTGCCCCGGCAGCCGCTCGGACCCGGCCGCCGCGCAGGCCGCGCGCAGGGCGAGGACTTCGGCATGTGCCGTCGGGTCGCTCAGTTCCCGCGTCCGGTTGCCGGCCCGCGCCACCAACCCTCCGTCCGGCGCAACGACGACCGCGCCGACAGGCACCTCGCCCCGCGCAGCGGCGGCGCGGGCCTCGGCAAGGGCGATGTCCATGTGCGAGGCGAAGGGGACCATGACACGCCCGATGATCCGGGGGCATTGCGCGCGATGCAAGCGGCTTTCCCTTGCGCGGAATTGGCGATAGGAACATGCCTTCGTTCCGGACCCGGGCGGCGCGGCGCGCCCCTTTCGGCCCGGGACAACAAAGCACGCCGCACGCGGGACAGGGCGGGACAGCAGGACGACCCGGATGACCGACGACACCGACCAGAAGAAACCTGCCGCGGCCGAGCGCATCGCCAAGGCGATGGCCCGCGCCGGCGTCGCCTCGCGCCGCGATGCCGAGCGGATCATCCTCGCCGGCCGCGTGGCGGTGAACGGCACCGTCGTCACCTCGCCCGCGCTCGACGTGCTGCCGACCGACAAGGTCACGCTCGACGGCAAGCCCATCGATGCCAGGCAGCCGACCCGGCTCTGGCTCTATTACAAGCCCCTCGGCCTCGTGACCTCCGAGAAGGACGAGAAGGGCCGCCAGACGGTCTTCGAAAGCCTGCCGGACGGGATGCCGCGGGTGATGAGCGTCGGACGGCTCGACCTCAACTCCGAGGGGCTGCTCCTGCTCACCAACGACGGCGAGCTGAAGCGGCGGCTGGAACTGCCCGAGACGGGCTGGCTCAGGAAGTACCGGGTGCGGGTGAACGGCCACCCGACCGACGCAATGCTGAAGCCGCTCCGCGAAGGCGTGACGGTGAGGGGCGAGGACGGGACGACCGAATCCTTCCTGCCGATGGAGATCACCATCGACCGCCAGCAGGGCGCGAACGCCTGGCTGACCCTGGGCCTGCGCGAGGGGAAGAACCGCGAGATCCGCCGCGCCATGACCGAGATCGGCCTCGTCGTGAACCGCCTGATCCGGGTGAGCTACGGCCCCTTCCGCCTGAACGGGATGAATCCCGGCGAGGTGTCCGAGGTCAAGGCGCGCGTCATGCGCGACCAGCTCGGCAGCCTGCTCGGCGAAGAGGGTGCCGGCGCGCGCCCGGCGCGCCCGAAACGGGGACCGCGAACGGGCGACGACCGCCCCGCCCGGACATCCGACCGGGGCGACCGGCCGATGCGACGGTCCTCGGACGACGGCGCCGAGGCCCGCCCGCGCAAGCCGTACTCCGGCGCGAAGGCCCCCGAGAGCGGCGGGGTCCCGTCCCGGCGCGAAACGGTGTCCGGCGACCGTACCCCGGGCGAGCGGACCGAACGGAAGCCCCGCCACAAGGCGTCCGGCAAGCCTGCGCGCGATGGCGCTTCGGATCGGGGCGAGGACCGCCGCCCGCCGCGTCCTCGGACCGGAGGGGCCGACACTCCGCGCGCCCCTGGTGACGGCAAGCCGCGCGCCGGCCGCCCGCCGCGTGCGGACGAGGGCGAGAGGCCCTTCCGCAAGCGCAGCGAGTCGGGCGACGCCCGCCCGCCCCGGCGCGACGGCGCCGGCGGGGAAGGAAAGACCTTCCATGCCAGGGGCGCCGCTGCCGACGAGGGGTCGCGCCCCCGGCGTTCCGGCGAGGGCGGCAAGCCCCGCGCCGGCGGCGCCTCCGGCCCGCGCCCGCCGGGGCCCGCGCGTGCCGCGGACAACGCCGGGCGTCCCCGCAGCCCGGGAGGATCCGCGAGATCCGCCGCCCCGGGAAAAGCGGGTTTCGGCGGCAAGGGCGGCGCTCCGGGGCCGGGCGGCAGCGGCGGCAGCCGTGGCATGCGTGGCGCGGAGCCTGGCAAAGGTCCGGGCAAGGGTCCGGGCAAGGGACCGGGCAAGGGACCGGGCCGGCCGGCCGGCGGGACGAAGGGGCCGAAGGGCCGCAAGCCCGGGTGAACGTTCCCGCCTCTGCTGACGCATGGTCACAAGTTCGGATTGGGCTTCATTATTCACAGCCGCCGTGCCACTCTCGCGCCGGTATCAAGGGGGGCCGGATGGCCGGGTCGGGTATGCAGACGTTCGCGTTCATGGCGCTTCTTGTCCTGACCCTCTATGTCGCCCTCTCCGGGCTGGCGTGACCGGAGCGCGACGACCATGGCCGAACGTTACGGTGGCAGATACAGCCCCGGGGGCGATCCGGGGGGCGATCCGGGCGCGGACCCCGGACGAGCCCCGCCGGCTGCGGGGCGGCGCGGCTATCTTCTCGCGGCCGTGGCGCTCGCCTTCGCCTGGTCGGCGCTGACCGGACCGCCCGGCCTTCTCGCCTACGACCTCGCCGCGGCGGGCGTGCTTCTTGTCGCGGCGTGGCTCACGCGCGAGGGCGAACGCGCGGCGGCGGCCTATGCAGCGCGGACGGTGGCGCGCCGCCCCGCCTTTCCCCGCAAGCTCTTCGCCTCGGCCCTGACCGTTGCCGGCCTGTTCCTCGGCGGCATCGGCATCGCCGGCGGGCTTCCCGCGACGATCGCGCTCGCCCTCGCCGGGGGAATCCTGCACCTCATCGCCTTCGGCCCGGACCCGCTCCGCGACAAGGGCAGCGAAGGGACCGACGCCTTCGAGCGCGACCGCGTGACGCGGGTCGTGGACGAGGCCGAGACGCGGCTCGACGAGATGCGCGCCGCGGTCGCGCGGGTCGCTGACCCCGCCCTGATCGGCCGGGTCAAGCGGTTCTCGGACGCGGCGCGCCGGATGTGCCGGATGGTCGAGGAGGATCCGCGCGACCTTGCGGCGGCGCGGCGCTACCTCGTCGTCTATGTGACGGGCGCGCGCGACGCGGCGCGGAAGTTCTCCGACCTCTGGTCGCGGTCGCACGACCCGGCGCTGCGTACCGAATTCGAGACGTTTCTCGACGAACTGGAAGCCTCGTTCGCCGCGCGGACGCAGACGCTTCTTGAAGACGGCCGGACCGATCTCGACATCGAGATCGGCGTCCTGCGCGACCGGCTGCGGCGCGAAGGGCTGGGCGGAAGCTGACAGCAAGAGGTGACGGGAGATGACGGAAGACATTCGCGCGAAGGCCGAACTCGCCTCGCAGCAGGCGCTCGAGACGGTGGGCAAGGCCCTGCCCGCCCCGAAGGCCGAGGTCGTTGCCCTTTCGGCCGCCCCCCCGGCCGTCGCCGACGAGATCCGCAAGCGCATGGCCGAGCTCGACCTGACGGACACCGGGTCCATCGTCAACTTCGGATCGACCGCGCAGGCGGGGCTGTCCGAGATCAGCCAGGCGATGCTTGCCGATGTCCGGAACAAGGACGCGGGACCGGCGGGCGACGCGCTCCGCCGCATCGTCTCGACCCTGCGGGGGTTCTCGGCCGAGGAGCTCGATCTCCGGCGCGAGGCGAGCTGGTGGGAGCGGCTTCTCGGCCGCGCCACGCCCTTCGCCGAGTTCGTCGCGCAGTTCGAGGACGTCCAGAGCCAGATCGACCGCGTCACCGACGAGCTTCTGGGGCACGAGCACAAGCTGCTCAAGGACATCCGCGCGCTCGATCTTCTCTACGAGAAGACCCTGGCCTTCTACGACGAACTGGCGCTCTACATCGCGGCGGGCGAGGCAAAGCTTGCCGAACTCGACGCGACCGGCATTCCCGGCCGCGAGGCGGCGATGAACGCCGCAACCGAAGCCGAGAAGGTCCTCAAGGCGCAGGAACTCCGGGACCTGCGCGCCGCGCGCGACGATCTGGAGCGGCGGATACATGACCTTCGGCTCACCCGCCAGGTCACGATGCAGTCGCTGCCCTCGATCCGTCTGGTGCAGGAGAACGACAAGAGCCTGGTGGCAAAGATCAACTCGACCCTGGTGAACACGGTGCCGCTGTGGGAGACGCAGCTTGCGCAGGCGGTCACGATCCAGCGGTCGGCCGAGGCGGCGGATGCGGTCCGGCAGGCAGGCGACCTGACCAACGAACTGCTCGAGAAGAATGCCGAGAACCTGCGCACGGCCAACGCGGCGGTGCGCACCGAGATGGAACGGGGCGTGTTCGACATCGATACGGTCAGAAAGGCCAATGCCACCCTGATCGCCACGATCGAGGATTCGCTGCGCATCGCCGACGAGGGACGGGCACGCCGGCAGGCGGCCGAGGCCGATCTCCAGACGCTCGAAGTGGAGTTGCGCACCGCTCTCGCCTCGGCGCGGGCCCGGCCGGGCGCCCCGGGCACCCCGGGCGCCCCGGGCGGCCGGGCCTGAAGGGCGCCGGCGTGGGACGGGTCCGCCTCGCCTTTGCCGCTGCCGCCGGGACGGGGCTTCTGGCGGCCTGCCAGCCCGCTTCCACACCGGCGCCGCAGCCGCCCGGGCGGCCGGTCTCGTCCACTCCGACCGCAGCGCTCGCCCCGTCCGCCGACAGCCAGCGCGCCCGCGCCTACTACGCTCGGGTGCAGGCGAACCTGCTCTCGCAGGGGCTGCTCCGGACGGACGGCGGGTCCGCGGACACGCCCTTCACCACAGAGCAGCTCGTCGAGAACTTCGAGCGCATCGCGCTCTTCGACGAATACGTGGCCGACAACGGGTCGCTCGTGGCCAGGACGACCGCAAGCCCCCTCCGCCGCTGGGAAAAGCCGATCCGCATGGGAATCGAGTTCGGCCCCTCGGTCAGCCCCGCCCAGGCCGCCCGGGACCGCGGCAACATCACCGCCTATGCCACGCGCCTCGCACGGCTGACCGGGCGGCCGATCACCGTCGGCGATGCCCGCCCGAACTTCTCGATCCTCTTCCTGAACGAGGACGAGCGGCGCGCCGCCGGTCCGCGCCTTGCCGAACTGGTCCCCGGCATCGACGCGACCGCGGTGGCCGCCATCACCGAGATGCCGCCGTCGACCTACTGCCTCGTCTTCGCCTTCTCGGTCGGCCCTGCGGCCGCCTACACGCAGGCCGTCGCCGTGGTCCGCGCCGAGCATCCCGACCTCCTGCGCCTTTCCTGCATCCACGAGGAACTCGCGCAGGGCCTCGGGCTTGCCAACGACAGCCCCTCGGCACGACCGTCGATCTTCAACGACGACGAGGAATTCGCCCTGCTCACGCGCCAGGACGAACTGATGCTGAGGATACTCTACGACCGGCGGCTCAAGCCGGGGATGACGGCGGACGAGGCGCGGCCGATCGTGGAGCGGATCGCCGCCGAACTGATAGCGGGGGGATCCGGCTAGACGCTTGCGGAGGACGACATGGGCATTCTCGATTTCCTGACCGGCGAATTCATCGACGTCATCCACTGGGTCGATGACACCCGCGACACGATGGTCTGGCGCTTCGAGCGCGAGGGCCACGCGATCAAGTACGGCGCCAAGCTCACCGTGCGCGAGGGGCAGGCGGCGGTGTTCGTCAACGAAGGCGTCATCGCCGATGTCTTCACGCCGGGTCTCTACATGCTCGAGACCAACAACATGCCGATCCTGACCACGCTCCAGCACTGGGATCACGGTTTCCGCTCGCCCTTCAAGGCCGAGGTCTATTTCGTCAGCACCACCCGCTTCACAGACCAGAAGTGGGGCACCAAGAATCCGATCATGATGCGGGACGCGGAATTCGGCCCGCTCCGGCTGCGCGCCTTCGGCACCTATGCCATGCGCGTCGCCGAGCCGGGGAAGTTCCTGAAGGAGATCGTCGGGACCGACGGCGAGTTCACCGCCGACGAGATCGCCTTCCAGATCCGCTCGATCGTGGTGCAGGAATTCAGCCGCGTCGTCAGCACGTCCAGGGTGCCGGTGCTCGACATGGCCGCGAACCTCGGCGACTTCGGCAAGCTCGTCGCCAAGGCGATCGAACCCGCGGTGTCGGCCTACGGCCTCTCGATCCCGGAATTCTACGTCGAGAACATCTCCCTTCCCGAGGCGGTCGAGGCCGCGCTCGACAAGCGGACGTCCATCGGCGTGGCGGGCGATCTGAACCGCTACATGCAGTTCAATGCCGCCGAGGCGATGGGCCAGGGCGGCGGGGCCGCGGGGGCCGCGATGGGGGCGAGCGTCGGGGCCGGACTCGGCATGGGGCTCGGCGTGCAGATGGGCATGCAGGGCCCCTGGGGTGCCGTCCCGGGCACGGCCGCCCCGCCGCCGCCGGTCGAGAAGGTCTGGCACGTCGCGGTCGCCGGGCAGGCGACCGGGCCCTACGGACGCGGCCACCTCGGGCGCCTCGTCGCCGACGGATCGCTCGCCCGCGACAGCCTCGTCTGGACCCCGGGCCAGGACGGCTGGAAACCGGCCGGCGACATCCCCGAACTCGCCCAGCTCTTCACCGTGGCCCCGCCGCCTCCGCCGCCGGTCCCGCCCGCCCCGCCGTCCGCGGCGTCCTCCTGACAGGGGACGGACCCGTGGCGCGCGACGCCCCCGAGAGGGGCGAACATCGCTTTCCCTGCCCGCGATGCGGCGCGGAGATGCGCTTCTCGCCCGCCGACGGGCGGCTCGTCTGCGACTACTGCGGCCACTCCGAACCGCTGACGGGCGCGCCGCCCGAGCGCGTCCGGATCGAGGAGATCGATTTCCGCGACGGCGCCCTCGCCTCGCTTCCCGATACCGAGACCATCGTCTCGCGCTATACGAAATGCCCCAACTGCGGGGCCGAATTCGAGTTCGACCCGAACATCCACGCCGCCGTCTGCCCGTTCTGCGGTACCCCGGTCGTCGCCGATACCGGCGAATCGCGGCATATCAAGCCCAAGGCGGTCGCGCCCTTCGTCCTTTCGGAGCGCGCGGCGCGCGCGGCGATGACGGGATGGCTCGGCCGGCTCTGGTTCGCGCCTTCGGGCCTCACGGACTATGCCCGCAAGGGCCGTGCGATGCAGGGGATCTATGTCCCCTACTGGACCTTCGACGCCGACACGAGGTCGGCCTATTCCGGGCGGCGCGGCACGGTCTACTACGTCACCGAACACGTGACCCTGCGCGATGCGCAGGGCCGTTCCCGGACCGAGGCGCGGCAGGTTCCGCGCATCCGCTGGACGCCTGTGTCGGGCCGCGTGGCGCGCTTCTTCGACGACGTGCTCGTCCTCGCCTCGCGGTCGCTGCCGAAGGCGCATACCGAAGCGCTGACACCCTGGGATCTCGCGCGGCTTCAGCCCTACAGCCCCGAGTTCCTCGCCGGGTTCCGCGCCGAAGGCTATACAGTGTCGATCGAGGAGGGGATGGCGACCGCGCGCGCCCACATGGACCAGATGATCGAACGCGACGTGCGCTTCGACATCGGTGGCGACCGGCAGGAGATCGACCGGATCGAGACGCGGCTCTCGGACGTGACCTTCAAGCACGTGCTCCTGCCCGTCTGGCTCGCCGCCTACAGGTTCCGGGGCAGAAGCTACCGCTTCGTCGTGAACGGCCAGACCGGGAAGGTTTCGGGCGAGCGACCCTATTCGCCCGTCAAGATCGCCGCCGCAGCCATCCTGGCCCTGATCCTCGCCGGAGGGGCGATCTATGTGGCCGAACGGAACGGCTGGCTGAACGACGCCGCCAGCGGCTGGTCCGTGCAGTTCGGGAACTGAGGGGGGGCACGGGGGTGGGGGGGGCACAGGGCAGGCCGCCCCGCCCCTCTCCCGAACGGCCTCAGGCCCGCCCGATCTCGACCTTCCGTACTTTGCCCGACGCCTCCGGCGTCACCTTCGGCGCGGTCAGCGTCAGAACGCCATCCCTCAGGCTCGCCTTCAGCTGCCCAGCATCCGCGTCGGCGGGCAGCCGGAAGCTGCGGCTGAAACTGCCGAACTGGCGTTCGCTGAAGTACCAGGTATCGCCCTTCTCTTCCCGCTCCGACTTCTTCTCGCCCTTCACGGTGACGATGCCCTCGTTCACCGTCACGTCGATGTCCCCTTCGGCCACGCCGGGTATCTCCAGCGCGATCCGGTAGCCGCCGTCGTCGGACGAGGCCTCGGACGCCGGCGCGATCCAGTCGGCAAACCGGGTGCCCATGGTGCGGAACGGCTCGTAAAGTGCTGGCCAGAACGACGCTGCGGTGGATTTCTCGACCATTTCGGCCTCCTGTCATAGGGATTACGATCACCCTTCCCTCTCTGCATCGGGACGGCGGCCCCTGCCTTGACCTGCATCAAACTTCGGCTTTCCGTTGCCTGCCGGCCACGGGACGGCTAATTGGGACCGGGCAAGAGGGAGACGCGTGAATGATCCTGAGTTGCGGCGAAGCGCTGATCGACATGCTTCCGCGGCGGTCGAGCGCAGGCGAGGCCGCCTTTGCGCCCTATGCCGGCGGCGCGGTCTTCAACACCGCGATCGCCCTCGGCCGGCTCGGGGTGCCGTCGGGCTTCTTCTCGGGCCTCTCGACCGACCTCTTCGGCGCGCTCCTCGCCGAAACCCTCGCCGCATCGAAGGTGGATCTCTCGCACGCCGTCCGGTCGGGACGCCCCACGACCCTCGCCTTCGTGACGCTCAGGGACGGCCACGCCACCTATGCCTTCTATGACGAGAACACTGCCGGCCGCATGCTCTCCGAGGCCGACCTGCCGAAGCTTCCGGCCGAGGTGACGGCCCTGTTCTTCGGGGGCATCTCGCTGGTGAACGACCCGGCCGCCAGCACCTACGAGACGCTTCAGTCCCGTGAGCGCGGTGCCCGCCCGACCATGATCGACCCGAACTTCCGTGCTCTCTTCGTCGATGCGCAGGAGGCGCTGAACCCCGGCACCAGGGCCCGCTACATGGCCCGCGTCGAGCGCATGATGGCGGCGGCCGACATCGTGAAGCTGGCGGACGAAGAGATCGGGAAGGTCTTCGGCGAGCCCGACCTTGCGGGCTTCGCGCGCCGCCTCGTCGCGAAGGGCCCGAAGGTCGTCTTCGTCACCGAAGGCGCGAAGGGCGCCCGCGCCATCACCGCGACCGAAAACCGCTTCGTTCCGGCGCTGAGGGTGACGGTGGCCGACACCGTCGGTGCAGGCGACACGTTCAACGCGGGCGTGCTTGCGTCCTTCCACAACGGCGGCCACCTGGCCAAGGCGGCGCTCGCGGCCCTGTCCGCCGACGCGCTCGACGCCGCGCTGACGATGGGTGTCCGCGCCGCAGCCGTCACCGTCTCGCGCCCAGGCGCGGACCCGCCCTGGGCGCACGAACTCGCCTGATGCGGGCGCTCGTCCAGCGGGTCTCCTGCGCCTCGGCCTCGGTCGCGGGGCAGAAGCTTGGCGAGATCGGCCCGGGCCTCATGGTCCTCGTCTGCGCCATGCAGGGCGACACCGACGAGCAGCCCGCCAAACTCGCGGCCAGGATCGCCAGGCTCCGCATCTTCCGCGACGGGGCGGGCAAGATGAACCTCTCGCTCCTCGACACACATCGCGCCGCGCTCGTCGTCAGCCAGTTCACCCTCTCCGCCGATACCTCGCGCGGGAACCGGCCCGGCTTTTCCTGCGCCGCGCCCCCCGACAAGGGGCGCAGGCTCTACGAAGCGTTCGCTCAGGCGCTTCGAGACCTCGGGGTGACGGTCGCCACCGGCGAATTCGGGGCCGACATGGACGTGGCGCTCGTCAACCAGGGGCCGGTCACGATCTGGCTCGACGTCTAGAACCCGTCCGGCACCAACGGACCCCGGTTCTGGCGAAAGACAGGCGACACTCGGGGCTCCCCGGCCTGTCTGGCGCTTCTGTCCGGGTCCGACAGGCTCTGGGACCGGGCCGCATCCGCGACAACCGCCGGCGGAAACGCCCGGACCAGAACCGGCCCGGGACCCGAAACCTCAGTCGATCATCGGCAGCAGGCTATCCAGAGACTTCTTCGCGTCGCCGTAGAACATCCGCGTGTTCTCCTTGTAGAACAACGGGTTCTCGATCCCGGAATAGCCCGTGCCCTGTCCGCGCTTGCTCACAAAGACCTGCTTCGCCTTCCAGACCTCGAGCACCGGCATCCCCGCGATGGGGCTGTTCGGATCCTCCTGGGCGGACGGGTTCACGATGTCGTTCGATCCGATGACGATGGCGACATCCGTGTTCGGGAAGTCCTCGTTGATCTCGTCCATCTCGAGCACGATGTCGTAGGGCACCTTCGCTTCGGCCAGCAGCACGTTCATGTGCCCCGGCAGCCGCCCCGCGACCGGATGGATCGCGAAGCGCACGGTCTTGCCCTTGGCGCGCAGCTTCCGTGTCAGTTCCGAAACCGACGCTTGAGCCTGCGCCACCGCCATGCCGTAGCCCGGAACGATGATGACCGACTCCGCGTCGTTCAGCGCCACCGCCACGCCCTCGGCGTCGATGGCGATCTGCTCGCCGGTGACTTCCATCGCCGGTCCCGCCGTGTTGCCGAACCCGCCGAGGATCACGCTGATGAACGACCGGTTCATCGCCTTGCACATGATGTAGCTGAGGATCGCACCCGACGAACCGACGAGGGCGCCCACGACGATCAAGAGGTCGTTCGACTGCGAAAATCCGATGGCCGCCGCCGCCCAGCCCGAATAGCTGTTCAGCATCGAGACGACGACCGGCATGTCCGCGCCGCCGATCCCCATGATCAGGTGGTAGCCGATGAAGAACGCCAGAAGCGTCATCAGGAGGACAGCCCAGATGCCCGCCCCGTTGACGTAGGCAAGCAGAAGCAGCACCGACAGGATCGCTGCGCCCGCATTCAGCGCGTGGCCGCCGGGCAGCTTCCTCGCCTTGCCGTCCACCTTCCCGGCGAGCTTGCCATAGGCCACGACCGAGCCGGTGAAGGTCACCGCCCCGATGAAGACGCCGAGGAAGATCTCGACCCGCAGGATCGTCAGCTCGACCGGGGACTTTTCCGCCAGCAGCGCCGCGAAGCCTGTCAGGCCCGCCCGCGCCGCCTCGTCCATCGCGGCGACCGATGCCGCCTCGATATGTGCGTTGTAGCCGATGAAGACGGCCGCCAGACCGACGAGCGAGTGCATCGCGGCCACAAGCTGCGGCATCTCGGTCATCTGGACGCGGTTGGCCACGTACCAGCCGATTGCCGCGCCGCCGGCGACCATCGCCGCAGAGAGGAACCCGTAGCCCGACCCCGGCCCGAGCAGGGTGGCCAGCACGGCGAGCGCCATTCCCGCGATCCCGTACCAGACCGCGCGCTTGGCGCTTTCCTGCCCCGAAAGCCCCCCGAGCGAGAGGATGAACAGAACCGCCGCGACGACATAGGCGGCCGTGGTGAACCCGAATTCCATTCGCGCTGTCCCTTACGACTTCTGGAACATGGCGAGCATGCGCCGGGTGACGAGGAAGCCGCCGAAGATGTTGATGCCGGCCATGAAGACCGACAGGGCGGCAAGGATCACGACAAGCCAGGCGCCGGACCCGATCTGCAGGAGCGCGCCGAGGATGATGATCGACGAGATCGCGTTGGTCACCGCCATCAGCGGCGTGTGCAGCGAGTGGCTCACGTTCCAGATCACCTGGAACCCCACGAAGACCGCCAGCACGAAGACGATGAAGTGGCTCATGAACGTGGCCGGTGCATAAAGCCCCGCCAGCAGGACCAGCGCCCCGCCGATGGCAAGCAAGGTCACCTGGCTCCGCGTCTGCGCCCTGAAGGCGGCCGCCTCCTGCGCCCGCTTCTCCTCGGGCGTCGGTTCCCTGGGCCTCTCCTTCGGCTTCGCGGCGGCGATCGCCTGCACCTTCGGCGGCGGCGGCGGCCACGTCACCGCGCCCTGGTGGGTGACGGTCGCGCCGCGGATCACGTCGTCCGCCATGTCGTGGACGATCACGCCATCCTTCTTCGGCGTCAGGTCCGTCAGCATGTGGCGGATATTGTTGGAATAAAGCGTCGAGGCCTGGGCGGCCATGCGGCTGGGGAAGTCGGTGTAGCCGATGACCGTCACGCCGTTGTCGCTGAGGATCTTCCGGTCCGGCACCGTCAGGTCGCAGTTGCCGCCGCGTTCCGCCGCAAGATCCACGACGACCGACCCGCGCTTCTGCATCGCCACCATGTCGGCGAGCCAGAGCTTCGGCGCCGGGCGCCCCGGAATGAGCGCGGTGGTGATGACGATGTCCATCTCGGGCGCAAGCTCGCGGAATTTGGCCAGCTGCTTCTCGCGGAACTCGGGGGATGACGGGGCCGCATAGCCCCCCGTCGCCGCGCCGTCCTGGGTCGGCTCGAATTCCAGGAACACGAAATCCGCGCCCATCGATTCGATCTGCTCGGCCACTTCCGGGCGCACGTCGAAGGCATGGACGATCGCACCGAGGCTCACCGCCGTTCCGATCGCAGCAAGACCCGCGACGCCCGCGCCGATCACCAGCACCTTTGCCGGCGGCACCTTGCCCGCCGCCGTCACCTGGCCGGTCAGGAAGCGCGGGAAGTTGCTCGCGCCCTCGACCACCGCGCGGTAGCCCGCGATGTTCGCCATCGACGACAGCGCGTCCATCTTCTGCGCGCGGCTGATGCGGGGCACCATGTCCATCGCCACGATGGTCGCGCCCCGATCCCTGCTGATGTCCAGAAGCGCCTCGTTCTGCGCCGGCCAGAAGAACGAGATGAGCGTCTGCCCGTCCCGCAGCTTTCCTGCCTCCGCCTCGGAGGGCGGGCGGACCTTTGCGACGACATCCGCCTCTTTCCAGAGCGCGGCGGCGGTCTTCACGATTCTCACCCCCGCCGCCTCGTAGGCCGCATCGGTGAAGCCGGCGGCCGCCCCGGCCTCGGATTCGATCAGGCATTCATGGCCGAGTTTCCGGATCTGGACCGCCGAGTCCGGCGTCATCGCGACCCGGTTCTCACCTTCGGCAGTCTCTTTCGGCGTACCGATCTTCACGGGAAGCCCCCTCTGAAAGCCCGGCGTCCCGGGTCGGAAAAGTCCGCGCCCTCATAACATTGCGCAACAATCTTTCACAAGCACAAGGAACCACCCCGCGGGCCTTTCGGAGGCGGGCCGTCAGAGCCAGCGGCGGACCCGCGCGGCATAGTCCGAGAACGCCTCTCCGAAGGCAGCGCGCAGGCCTTCCTCCTCGCCCCTTATGAAGCGGCGCTCTATCACGATCATGAACAGCGGCACGAGAACCAGGGCCGCGCGGTCGTGCAGCAGCGCCCAGCCTGCGAGGACCAGCGCATCGGCGAGGTAGATCGGGTTGCGCGAAAGCGCGTAGACCCCCGACGACAGCAGCCGCGTCGGGGTCTCCCGCGGGAGGATCGTGGTGCGTTCCCGGCGGAACGCGGCGACGGCCAGCGTCACGAGCACAAGCCCGGCCGCGATCAGAACCCAGCCGGACATCCGGGCCGCCGGCCCCGGCGGCGCCAGCGGCAGGAAACGGGCCTGAAGCCAGACCGCAAGACCGAAGGCCAGCAGCCAGGTCGGCGGGCTTTCCCACTGGCGGGCAAGGCGCGACGCGATCGGCCGGTTCATGTCTCCTCCCTCCGTCCCGCGGGCCGCACCGCCCCGCGGCGCACACAGTGACGCAACTGCCACGTGCCCCCTTCCTTGCGCGGCGTCAAGACGTTAGCCTGATCGGCACAGGGCCGCCGGTCCTGCGGGCAGGGAGCGCCCGGCCGTATGGTGGGACAGGCAGAGCAGGCATCCATGGAAGAGGTACTCGGTCTTGGCGGCCTCGCCCTGCCTGCCCGCGACCCCGCGGCGCTGGCGCGCTGGTACCGTGACAGGCTTGGCCTGCGGATGATCGTGGCCGATGGCGCGGTCCTGCATCTGCCGGCCGCTGTGCCGGAGAGCCTGGCCCTGCGGACATTCGCGCGGGCGCCCGGCCGGCCGGCGGGTTCCGGCGCCGGGGCTTGCCTGGGGCTGACCCTCCGGGTGCGGGCCCTCGACGCCATGGTGCGGCAGCTCCAGCGCGCGGGCATCGCCGTCGAATCCGACCCCGAGGTCTACTCGCACGGCGTCTTCGCCCGGCTCTCCGACCCCGAGGGAAACACCGTCGTCCTGTGGGAAGCGGTCGTCTCGGACGCGCGCGACTGAGCGGAAAGGCGGAACGGGAAGGCGGGCCCGCCGCGCCGCGATCGCCACCGCCCGCGGGGCGGCGCGGGTTCCATGAGTCCATCCGGGGGTCCATACGGAATTCCCTGCCGCCCCCTCTCGACGCCGCGCGGCGGACGGGGCACCATCGCGCCCGGGGCGGACCGGGCGGTCCGGCGACAAGGGACGACACATGACCGATTTCACCGCCACGCGGGCGATGTTCCACCTGCCCGGGGGGGTCGTCTACCTCGACGGAAACTCGCTCGGGCCCCTGCCGAAGGCGGCCGCAGCGCGCGTCGCGCAGACCGTGACCGAGGAATGGGGCGAGCTGCTGATCCGCGGCTGGACCAAGGCCGGCTGGATGGACATGCCCGCCCGGATCGGCGACCGCATCGGGCGGCTCATAGGGGCCGCGCCCGGCACCGTGGTCCTCGGCGACACGCTCTCGATCAAGGTCTACCAGGCGCTCGCCTCGGCCCTCGAGCTGAACCCCGCCCGCCGGGTGATCCTCTCGGACACCGGCAACTTTCCTTCCGACCTCTACATGGCCGACGGCCTCGTCCGCACCCTCGGCAACGGCTACGAACTGCGCACCGTTGCCCCCGAAGAGATCGAAGCCGCCATCGGCCCCGAGACCGCCGTGACGCTCGTCACCGAAGTGGACTACCGCACCGGCCGCAAGCACGACATGAAGCGGATCACCGAAAGGGCCCACGCCGCCGGCGCGCTGACGGTGTGGGATCTTGCCCATTCGGCGGGCGCCATCCCTGTCGATCTCGCGGGCTGCGGGGCGGACTTCGCGGTCGGCTGCACCTACAAGTACCTCAACTCCGGCCCCGGCGGCCCGGCTTTCATCTACGTCGCCCCGAGATGGGCCGACCGCGCGCGCCCCGCGCTCTCGGGCTGGCTCGGCCACGAAAGCCCCTTCGCCTTCGACCTCGGCTACCGCCCCGGACGCGGGATCGAGCGGATGCGCGTCGGCACGCCGCCGGTCCTGCAGATGGCCGCGCTCGAGGCGAGCATGGACATCTGGGACAAGGTGGACATGGCCGCCATCCGCGCCCGCTCCATCGCCCTCGGCGACGCCTTCATCACGGGGGTCGAGGCCGCCTGCCCCGCCCTGACGCTCGCCTCGCCCCGCCGCGGCGAGGACCGCGGCAGCCAGGTCAGCTTCCGCCACCCCGAGGGCTACGCGATCATCCAGGCCCTCGTCGCCGAAGGCGTCATCGGCGACTTCCGGGCGCCCGACATCCTCCGCTTCGGCTTCACGCCGCTCTACACCCGGATGGAGGACGTGGAGACGGCGGTCGCAACCCTGAAGCGGATCATGGACGGGACGCTCTGGGACCGGCCCGAGTTCAGGACGCGGGCGAAGGTGACGTGAGGCCCGACCAGCCGCCGCACCCCGCAGGGATCCGCAGGACGCGGCCCGTGCGAGCCGCCCGCCTGGCCGGGCAGGGAGCCGGGAGCACACATGATCCGATCTTGCATGCGCCCGCCGGATCGACCAGCCGGAGCCTGTCCGACGCAGACAGAAGCGTCGACATGCTCCGGCGTCCTGGCGGTCGCCTGTCTTTCAACAAAACCGGAGTCCACTTTTTCCCGACAGGCTCTAAGCTGATCCCGTCAACCCGGAGGAGCACCCAATGACCATCCGCCGCCGGACCGCCGAGGGCATCGCCGGCCGCGCCCTGCCTGCGCAGGGGGCCGGGGCCGATGCCGGCACGGCCGGCTGACATGGCCCGGGACAGCGGCATGCCCCGGGCTGCGGATGCCGGGCTGCGGATGCCGGGCTGCGGTCGGGCGCCGGCTTGCCCCGCATGGCAGCGACGCGGATCAGGCGGAAAAGGACTGACGACGCCTCTTCCCGTTCACCCCGACGCGGGATCGCCGCCATGACCGGCACCTACGACCCCGCCACCGAAGGCGCAGAGATGTCCTTCGACGGACGCATGTCCTACGGCGACTACCTCGGCCTCGACGCCATCCTGACCGCGCAGAAGCCGCTCAGCGACGCGCCCGACGAGATGCTCTTCATCATCCAGCACCAGACGTCCGAACTCTGGATGCGGCTCATGCTGCACGAGCTTTCCGCCGCCCGCGACGCCATCGCGAAGGACGCCCTTCAACCCGCCTTCAAGATGCTCGCCCGCGTCGCCCGGATCATGGAGCAGCTCAATTCGGCCTGGGACGTGCTCCGCACCATGACGCCCTCGGACTACACGCGCTTCCGCGACCGGCTCGGGCAATCCTCGGGCTTCCAGTCCTGGCAGTATCGCCTGATCGAATACGCGGCCGGCAACCGCAACGCCGCGATGCTGAAGCCCCACGCCCACCGGCCCGACATCCTGGCGAAGCTTCAGGCCGAACTTTCCCGCCCCTCGCTCTACGACGAGGCGATCCGCGCCGCCGCCCGTGCCGGCCTGCCCATGCCCGGCCGGGCACTCACCCGCGGCCTCGCCGCGCAGTGGGAGTACGACGCCGGCGTCGAAGCCGCCTGGGCCATCGTCTACCGCGCCCCCGAAGCCCACTGGCCGCTCTACGAACTCGCCGAGAAGCTCGTCGATTTCGAAGACTACTTCCGCCGCTGGCGCTTCAACCACGTCACCACCGTCGAGCGCGTCATCGGCCTGAAGCGCGGCACGGGCGGCACCGGGGGGACGAGCTACCTCAAGCGGATGCTCGAGGTCGAGCTTTTCCCCGAACTCTGGCGGGTCAGGACGGCGCTTTAGGCGGCGTCTTCATTTGAGGGATTCCCACATGGAATGATTTCTGATTCAAGATCGAAAACGGAGGCGATCTTGAGCAGACGAACCCTGACAGACGCGCAATGGGCGCGGATCGAGCCATTGGTTC